>NZ_JAQYWQ010000009.1 GCF_029379315.1 Nostoc sp. S13 | reverse complement strand
GAACGCGGACACGAGAAAGCGTGACGCTATCAGTCGGGGATTCAGACCCGCGACTTTCTTGTTGACCACCAAATTTCAATTTGGTGGGGGTGTAAAAACGCCGATTATTCATCCACCAGTCGTCAGAATACCTTTCCTGTATTCTGACGACTGGCACCTTTATTCTGTTCGATAAATTTGGTGAGGCACTGCGTTCCTAAGCTACCCCTGTGCGGGGGTTCCCCTCGTTGAGGGGAGTGGCGTGTCGCCTTGCGTCGGAAAGCAACTGCCTTTGCCGTTGGGCACATTCGCTTATATCCCCCGACTGAAGTACGGGGGCTTTACGCATCACAGCGCGTAAAAATAAAAATTTGAGCGAAGGGTAAATAATGCCCAGCCTACAAAAATTGCTTCTGTACTCAGCACTTAGGGACTGACAAATAAAAAATACTCAAATACTACTTATGGGGCCGGCTTTTCGGCCCACAAGTAGTAGTAATTTATTTGTTTGAAGTCCCTTAGCACTATTTATTGACTCAGCACTAGTTGCCATTCTCTGTTTTGGGAATTCCACTTAGGTAATTGAGTTTCACCGACAACATAGGGGCCCCAGTAACGACGGGAACCATCTTCTGCAAAAGCAACTAAAATATCTCCCTTCTCCAGCTTTAAATTATTCTCAGGTAGGGATAAAATCAGTCCTTTATCACCACCTTCTTGGGGAGCAAAATCCCAATGTGCCGGTACATCATAGTTAGTCTGTTTAGTACCAGAGCCTTTTGCTACCGACTGTCGCGCCAGTAGAGCTAGCCGCACAGGCTGATTTGTTTGATTGCTCATCCGTAAAGTCCCTTGATCCTTGCCTTTGCTAGTTGATTTATCACGATCTGCCAAGACAGGGTGAGTATTCTCTTTGCTGCTATGTTCTACTTGATTGGTTGGGGTATTTGCTGGAGTAGATAGACTAGCGGAAATACCTTTTTCAGGTGAAACAGGTGTAGGTGAACTTGTCTCCCACTGGGTAGTTTCAGTTGGCAGTTGTGAAGATGTATCTGGGTTTGTGGACTCAAAGGATACGCTCACTCCAAAGCATCCTAGTAGAGCAACAAGCAGTCCCAAGCAACAAGCTGTAACACCGACGTTACGATACATAGAAGATTTCATATTGATAGTTATTAGAAATAAATATTTTGTCTAGGCTTGACCAAATAGTAGCCTATTATCCTAAAAGGCAATCATAGAAAGTAGCCTAATATAGACTTCCCTAAAATTAGGGAAACGAATGTATTATAAGTATCATTTTGAGTAAAAAACATGTGGAGGAAATTATTTCCTTGATGATTGACAAACAAGGGGTACAGACACCCATTACTTCAGATATTGATCGTAGGCTTGGATAAAACCAAGAAAATTAGATACCGAGCCAGCCAATTGATTTGCATAAAAAAATATTTTATTTTTGAAATACACGTAGGGTACGTTAGCAAACTGTAACGCACCTACCGAATGTTTTGTGCGTTACGCTACGCGATAACACAACGCCCTTCGGCTTCACCAGTCGCCTACAGAAGGAAACCTTCTTACAGCGCTGGTTTACCAGTTTCTACAACGGATAGCGCAGCCCTAGCGAGTAATCGAGCGTCGGGAACCTCCCTTCTCCTGTCGGAGACGCTACGCGAACGGGTGACGCTCCTACGTCGCTACCGCTACGCTAACACTAGTCGCCTACGGCGGGAAATCCGCCTACAGCGTTGGATTCACCGCAACGCACTGGCTCCCCTAGACATACTTAAATTTTTTCCCAAGTCAAATCGGATAGCTATATCTATAATATTAACAAACAAGCTTAGGCTAAAACCAATATTCTCTTTAATATAGAGATATTTTTAGATATCTAGGACTTACGCAAAATTAGACGCCCTGTAGAGGCAATTCATAAATTGCCCCTAAAAAGAAAATCATTCTTTTCGGCTATTGTTTGCGTAAGTCATGATATCTTGACTTTTTCCCAGAAGTCTATCTGATGCAAAACACTCGTTTGAATAACTTGTTGGATGCCATTGCTACACGCTTAGGGCAATGGTTTTTAAATCCTTGGCGGCGACTATCGTTGCTGATAATTAGTTTTTTGTTCGGTTTTTTTCTGGGAAACGCAGTTTCCACTACAGCTGGTCAACGGGCAGAATTAGATATTGTGGCAGCTGGTTTTTTAGTACTGTTGACGGAAATTACCAGCAGGATATTTTACAGTCAGAGCTTTTTCGCGAAGCGATCGCTCTGGGTAGAATCACTAAATCTCTTGAAAGTTGGTTTCATCTATAGTCTGTTTCTCGAAGCCTTTAAGCTGGGATCGTAGGGGGGGAGATAAGGGAGATGAGGGAGATGAAGAAGCAGCAAGCAAGAGAAGCTGCGCTGGTAGATAGGTTAAGGGCTAAAGCTTTTGGGATCACGCTAGAAAATGTCGATGAAGTGATTGAAAGGCGATCGCATTTACTCAAATCTGTCCTACCAGCTTTTAGCCAATTCTGCCAAACTAGCCTTCAGGTACAACCCCAGGAAATGTTACAGGTGTTGTGGGACTTGTGGCTTCCTTTGGCGATCAAAGTAGCATCGGGACGCCAACAGTTGGGACGCCCGCTAATTCAGGGAATATTAGGAGGACAAGGTACTGGGAAAACCACAATGTCTAAGGTTCTCAGTTTGATTCTCGATCAGTTGGGATACCGGACTCTGAGTTTATCTTTAGATGATTTATATAAAACTTACAGCGATCGCTTGATTTTAACACAGCAAGATCCCCGCTTGATTTGGCGTGGCCCACCAGGAACCCACGATGTAGATTTAGGTTTAAATGTACTAGATCAAATCCGCCAGTTGCAAAGTCCAGTTATGGTTCCCCGCTTTGATAAATCTGCATACAGAGGCGCTGGCGATCGCACTACTTCAGAAATGGTTACAGGTGTAGATATTGTACTATTTGAAGGTTGGTTTGTGGGTGTGCGGCCAATCGATCCAGATGTATTTGATACTGCACCGCCGCCAATTGTCACAGATGAGGATAAAGCATTTGCCCGTGATATTAATCATCGCCTTTACGATTATTTACCACTGTGGGAGCGATTAGATAGCTTAATTTTGCTCTATCCAACCGATTACCGTTGTTCTTTGGAGTGGCGCAAACAGGCGGAACAGCAGATGATTGCTGCGGGGAAATCAGGGATGAACAATGCAGAGATAGAGGAATTTGTCAATTATTTTTGGCGATCGCTTCACCCGGAATTATTTATCAAGCCGTTGGTAAAAGATGCAACAGTGGTTGATATGGTGATTGAGATTCATGCCGATCATAGCTTTGGTGAAGTGTATTGCGATCGGGCTTAGGGCGTTAGTTCTCAAGCAAATCAGCTAAAAACACTATAATTTTCTTAAAGCGTAATTTCTCCTACTCCTTATACCAAAAATGCCAGAGGTATTGTTAAAGCTTTTCTTTTCTTACTCTCACAAAGACGAAGCTCTACGGGATGAACTAGCTAAACACCTGCGTACTTTGATACGGGAGGGTGTGATTTCAAGCTGGCACGATCACAAGATACTACCTGGAGAGGAGTGGGATCACCAAATTAATGATAATTTAAACACTGCCGACATCATTCTGTTGCTCGTCAGTTCAGACTTTATTGATTCTGATTATTGCTGGGATGTCGAAGTTAAGAAGGCAATAGAACGTCACGATGCTGGAGAGGCTTGTGTTATCCCGGTTATTCTGCGAAGCGTTGAGTGGAAGAGGACGCCATTTGCAAAACTTCAAGCTTTGCCTAAGAATGCTGAACCTGTAGTGTCAAGAAATTGGCACAATCAAGATGATGCCTTCACAGATATACATAGAGGAATTCGGAAGGCTGCTGATAACCTAAATAAGCAAAGAGACGAACGAAGGCAAAAACAGGAAGCAGATAAGCTGCAACTACAGGAACAAGAAGAAGAAACCAGAAAGTTACTACAACAGGAACGAGAAAGGCTGCGGCTACAGGAACAACAAGAAGAAGCAGATAGGCTAAAAAGACAGGAAGCAGAAAGACTACAAAGACAACAAGAAGAAGCAGATAGGCTACAAAGACAACAAGAACAAAAAAAAGCCGATAAGCTGCGACAACAACAGCAATCTACTGATAATGATCTCCTCTCTGAGAAAGGTGTAGACTATAGGCGGTTGCGCGATTTACTGAAAGCTGGACAGTGGAAAGAAGCTGATCAAGAAACTCTAGTTGTTATGCTCAAAGCCACTGGCAAAGAACAACAAGGCTGGCTTGATATTGAATCTATTTACAACTTTCCTTGCACTGACTTACGCACCATTGACCAACTGTGGGTAAAATACAGTGATGGGCACTTTGGGTTTAGTGTGCAAAAGCGCATTTGGGAAAGTGTTGGAAAAGACAGTTTCGAGTTTTCCAATCACGTGGGATGGCGAAAACGAAAAAGGGTATTTTCTTCACAAAGGTGGCGATCTTACTCAGACCTGAGCTTCACAAAAAACTCTCCGCAAGGACATTTACCTACTTACCAAAATGGATATCAGGAGAAGTGGGATTGGAGCGGATTTCATTACAAGCTAGGGGATGAAATTTTTCGAGGAGGTATGGAAAACCTTTATTTCCACTGGTACTATAGTAGCTTATTCCCACTGGTACACTGGTAGGGGAGCAACACGGTACACTAGTGGTTAGTATTTCCACTGGTACACTGGTGCTAGCGTTGGGGAGTAAGACTTAAAGCCTCTCTCCTTGTAGAAGAGAGGTCAAAACTGTATTGCACCTAAGTGAGAACCGATATATTGTAATATTCAAATATTAATATTATTCAATGTATATTTAAATTCCATTTTAAAGCTGACAAATTGCTTTTAGAACTTGTAGCAACTGACTTGAACGCTCTCTTTCCATTAAATTTAATTCAGGTAACAGATAATAAATAGGGGGATTTCCTTGTTCAATATAGACAAGCTGATAACTTCTACCATTAGTTGTTAATCCCCAAACTGATTTTTTATTATCTAAATTTTTATAAGCATAGATGAGTAGCTGAGGTAAACCTGTTGATATATCAATCTGACTATTTTTAGATTCAATTAACAGTATCCAGAAATATGTTTGAGGTTTTGTATGTTTAGCTTTACTAATAGCTAAAAGATCAAATCTTCCTTTAATTTTGATATCTTCATCTTCAACTTCAATATCAGCAATATTCTCCTCCAAAACAATTTCAATAGGATAGCGATAAAAACCAGCTAATCTTAGTAAAGGCGCAACTGCAAGAAACTTTACCTGACCTACAGAAACTTTGCCTGCTGTAAGATATCTATCAAAGTCATGCTGAATTTGTTTGAGTTCCTGCTGTTCTGCTTCTGTGAGAGCTTCTAGAGATAAGTAGTTTGAAAATGAGTCACTGTATTGTTCTTGAAAGTCAAACAGACGCTGAACTTCTTCTAAAGATAAATTACGAGCGTTGAGAATTGTCATATATTTTTGCTTGATTAAGGTGCAACCCAATCCAAATTACCTATATAAAATCTATTTTAACTACTGGTTGACTAACCAACTTCGTTAAGCTGCAACGAAAAAGATTTGTCAGTTAATCAAATATTAACCCTCAAGAAACTCCTCTTTAACTTCTTGACTCTGTGTTCTCTGTGCCTCTGTGGTTAAATAAAAAAACTTTTGAACCGCAGAGACGCGGAGGGCGCAGAGAGAAAAAAAGAGATTTTAGAAGTCACCTTGAAAGTTTATTAGCCAAGCCTTCTTTTAACTTCCTCAGCTAAATCTACCAGTAGCACTTCTACTTGCTCACCTGTTTTCAAATCTTTGAGTGAGGACTTTTGCGTTGCTGCTTCCTCAGAACCAATAATTACACAAAATTGAATTCCTTGTTTGTCAGCTAGCTGAAATTGTTTACCCAAGGGGCGCTTATCAAAGTTAGTTATAACATTAATTCCAGCCTGACGCAGATGTTGAGAAACTTTTAAATAAGTTGGCATTAAATCATCTTGCATATTTACTACCATCACCTGGGCTGGTGTCGCAGCTAAGGTACTAAGAATACCAGCTTTTAGTAAACGACTAATTAAGCGAGTTAAGCCGATAGAAATGCCTACACCAGGCATTTTTTCACCCAAAAATACTCCGACTAATTCTTCATATCTACCGCCAGAACAAATACTACCTAATGCTTCATGTCCTAATAAGGTTGTTTCGTAAACAGTGCCTGTATAGTAATCAAGACCACGGGCAATGGATAAATCAATACAGAAACGATTTTCGGCAACTCCGAGATTACGCACGCCTACAATTACCGTTTCTAATTCGGTAACTCCCAAGCTCAATTGCTCAGTTTCTGACAGATTTTCTGCGAGGTGCTTGAGCTTATCTAATACTTGATCAACGGAACCATCAATTTTAATAAAATCAATAATATTTTCAGCCTGTTCTGCTAAAATACCCTCTTTTTCTAAATCTTGTTTTACTTTAGTTTCACCAATTTTATCGAGAGTATCAACAATCCCAATACAGGATTTAATTTGGTTTTCAGCAATTCCCACTGACTTAAAGAAACCAGTAAGAACTTTGCGATTATTGATGCGAATCAGAAAATCACCAATATTAATTGCTTCAAATATCTCAGTGATAATTGCAGGCATCTGAGCATCATAGAGCAAGCTGAGTTCACGACGAGCAACTACATCAATATCACACTGACGAAACTGACGAAAACGCCCATCTTTCGCTCGTTCCCCCCGAAAAACCACATCCATTTGGTAGCGGGCAAAGGGAAAGGTTAATTCATTCAGGTGACGGGCAATATAAGCGGCCAAAGGAACTGTTTGATCAAACTTTAAAGCTCTTGCTTCCGAACCAGTTTCGCCCGATTTATCTCTCTCGGCTTGTCGATTTGGTGGCAGAATGGGATCAATGCCATAGATAATATTGTCGCCTTGATTCCCTTTAGCTTGCAGCACTTCTAAACGTTCTACAGCAGGTGTTTCGATGGGCGTAAATCCATAGCTTTCAAAAACTCTACGGATGATATCTAGCAAATAAAATTCTAGACGCTTTTCGCTAGGAAGAAACTCAGGGAAACCGCTAGGAGTAGAAAAGTTTATTTTGTCACCTTTGGCCATGCGTGTACCTTACTAAGTTGAGATGAGAGTCATACGGAATCCGCCGGCATAACCCACGCAGACGGATTGGAGAATAATTAGTGGTTATCTCTGAGGGGAGAAATACTATTTTAGCCGTTGTTCTTGAATTAGGGTGCGTTGAAAGATTTGATTATTCTTAAACCAATGCCAAGTGCGGGCACGATTGTTATTGTCAGGACTAATGTAGATCATTTCATATATGGTCATTTCTGGGTTAGTCTTATAAGCAAACCACAAAATAACAACTGAATCATCAGCTTGCCAAGCTTTTCCTTGAATGCGATCGGTGTCAAACCAGAGTTTATTATCTTTATAGCTTCCGGGAAATTCATACTCTTCTCGTTTCCCATCAGACCAATTGTAGCGATTGATTTGGTAGTAAGGATGAGGGCCATTTTCTGGAAATTGACAAGTTAAGTGCGACTCATACTTGTCGAGAATTTTTCCTGTTGTATCAATTAATGTATAAGTTCCTACCCAATCTCCTTCATGACGGGCAAGTACGGGCATTCCTTCTCGAATATTTGACATTGCAATTCACCTTTTATTGTTCTAACATCTGGAAAAATCGAGTAAAGTAATCGGAAAAAGTTTTCGCTGTACAACCAGAGTCTTTTATTACAATGCCTGGAACCTTTAAGCCAGTGACAGCAAATGCCAATCTTCACTAAATAAGGCATTTTCTAAAATCGAGTCACCTGGCGCTAAGGCCGCAACAAGTAATGCCCGATTGGTAATACTTTTAGAAACAGGAATCTCTACCGTGGCATCTACTGGGCGATTCAGAACAGGGAAGTCAGCTACAACTTAATTATGTTCGCATATTATGAGTGGGAAGTGGGGAAGGTATCAAAGACGGCTTTAATCATCGCTGGCGTAAATTCTTTAGAAGATAAACTGGCAAAACCAGTACCACGCGCTGCCATAACATCGCTGTGGCCGCCAAAAATTGAGAGGGGTTGCGCCTTATTGATCTGTCCAGTTGAGCAAATTCATATCTAGCAACCTTTTTGGACTCTCCTATCCGTCAAACTCACGTTAATTAGTGCCAAAATCCTGACTGAAAATTCTGCAATGCAAAGAGTCTGCGAAAAATTGGGCTTCTGTATTCATCCCACTGCTGAGACTTCAATCGTGAGAGCATAAATTATAATTTGACGTGAAGCATAACGAATTCCGTTTTTCTCCAAGCGATCGCGTTTCTCATCGAGCTAAGTTAAGCGGTGGCTAGTATCCTTTGTTTAGATATCCTTTTTATCTTCGATCGCCCGTTGCTCATATTCTGTAATGATGCTCTGAATGCCATCTGCGGCAATATCTACTTGTTCAGATTTTGCATAAATAGTCAGCAAAATAATTCCCGTTGCTGTCTTGACATAGTAAATCAGACGATAGCCACCGCTTTTACCTTTTTGAGTGTCGCTATTTCGGACTCTTAACTTGAAGACCGCATAACCAACCCCAGGTATTTGATCTCCTGCAACTCTCCCTGTTCAAGTTGTTCGATGACGGGTTGTATATCATTCCGAATACTGCGATACTTCTTAGCAAGAGTGCGTAGATTTCGGTTGAACGTTGGCGAAACTTCAACTTGAATTGAAAGGCTGGTCAGTCATTTTCAAGCCCTTCCCAAAGTTGAGCTACAGGGATAGTTTGCCCAGTCATAGCTTCGTGCCAAGCTTGCCGGAAATCTGCTAAGACTTCTGCTTGAGATTGATCATCTAGAACTTCCTCTTCTGGAATTAGAATAATAACTTCTACGCGGCTATTTTTATCTGTTATGAGAGGATGATCTAAGGTTAGTTGTCTTTGCTCATTAATCGTTGCCATGACTTTAACTGCTTTCATTGCTAATCCAAGATATTAAGTGGTAGTGGTTAGGTTAATGTCCAAGGCTTTTCCTAAACTCGACTTTCACACTTTCGGCTCCAAAAGCTGAAAGATAGACTCACGCTAACCAGTTCAGTTGTTTCACCTTCAGCGATTGCTTGCTCCATTGCCACGTCTTCAATAATTTCTGCCAGAAATTCAGAGACTTCTTTTCGATTGTCACGAATTAATTTGATGATCGCGCTTTTCAATATTTCCTTAAGTTGATCTGGCAGTTACTTCATTCCACAGTTCATAGTCCAGGGTGTTCAGGTGCAATACATTTGTCTGCCCATCTCCCGCAATCAAGTTCAGCGTCCGCGCTACCGGCACCGCTTTCTCATCAAAGTCGTTCGCGTCCTTCTCTAGGAGACGCTGCGCGAACGCGGTTCGTTAAAAAAATTGACTTTGACAAAGAGTTAAGCCTTAACTGAAGCGTATTGACCCATAAAAATAAATATTTTCAACAGAATGAGAATGCGATGCCTTCTCTACGAGACGCTTTGCGTAGCTTGCTTCCACGTTCGCGGAGCGTGCCGTAGGCAAGTGGTACGGCGGCAAGCTACGCAATTGGTTACGGTAATGAGTTGCATAGTGATGATGGCATCACTCCCCATTCTCAAACCACCAAGGGTCATAAGTAGCGTTAGTTTTGATCAAAATAGCTTTTTTTCGCATAAACCGTTTCAACGCCGCCGCACCCATGCGTGACCCTCCCACACCAGAGAATTTAAAGGCGTTTTTCTCTCCCTCATGTATCATGGCGGTGAGTCCAGCATCGTTGATACTGATGCCACTTGCATCTATCTGGTAGGCAACTTCTAAGGCTTTTGCTTCGGACTCGGCAAACACAGCAGCACTCAATCCATAAATTGAGTCATTCGCTAAAGAGACTGCTTGCTCTACTGTGGCAAAAGGCATCACTGGCATAATCGGGCCAAAAGTCTCTTCGGTCATCACTTTCATGGAATGGTTAACGTGGGTGAGAACTGTCGGACGACACCACCGACCCCCACCTAAGTCCTCAACTACACCGCCGCAGTGAATTACTGCTCCCTTTTCAACTGCATCTAGGAGATGGTCGCTAATAATTGCTGCTTGTCTTTCGGCGATGATCGGGCCAATTTCTCCACTTTCGACTGTAGGATAGGCTAGCCTAAGGTGATGTGCTTTGGCTACTAGTTGATGGTAAAACTTTTCAAATATCGATTCAGCAACATAAATTCGCTCAATTGATAGGCATGACTGTCCGGTGTTGACGACGGAACCCCACAATATTGCTGAGGTTGCTAATTCTAAATTGGCTGATTCTAAAACGATCGCCGGATCTTTTCCTCCTAATTCCAAAAAAGCTGGAATAAACCGTTTAGCAGCTGCTTCTGCTACTTTTCGCCCGGTGGCTACACTGCCTGTAAAACATACCAAATCTACATTTTCAATCAAATCAGATCCGGTTGCGCCTGCTCCTTCAACAAAAGTTAATACATCGTGCAGTTTGGGAACGGCGTTGAGTGCTGTAATCATTGGTGCTACGAAGCGGGGAGCAATTTCACTGGGTTTGACAATCACGGCACAACCCGCCAATAATGCCGGAATGGTATCAATGGTAGACAGCAACAGGGGAAAATTCCACGGGCTAATTATCCCAACTAGGGGATAAGGAACGGATGTTTGTTGCAAGGCGATAAACGGAATAGCTGTATTTTTTGCAGATTCTTGCAGCAACTCCGGCGCTAACCGACACCAGCGATCAATGCTAGAGAGGAAAGAATCTATTTCTAATACTGAGACTGACAATCTTCCCGTATCATTTACCAAAGCTTCCGTTAAGCGATCGCGTCCAGATAATATCGCTTGTTTCCACTGCTGTAAAGCTTCAATTCTCCCTTCTAAACCCAACTGCTGCCAGCGAACTTGTGCTTTACGCGTGCGCTTACATTGCTGCACCAGCAGCTTTGGGGGCGGAGGGATAATTACGTAGTCAAATTTGCCAGTTCGCGGATTGCGGACTTCTATTGGTTTTGTCATTTATTTCCCCGTGCCCAATGCCCCATGCCCCATGCCCCGATTCAAATTATCCCCAATTTAGCTAACCGCTCAATGGTGGCTTGCTGCGTTTGGAGGAAGTGTTTGCGATCTACTTCTCCTTCCAGCATAGTATTAGCAGGGTAAAAGTGTGATTGGCGATAACTTTCGGCGTATAGCTCAAACCGTTGGCGTGAAAGTAAATTATTTAACCCCGGTCGGCGGCGATCGCGGCGTAATGCGGCTAGGTCAATCTCTGCGAATGCTGCCATGCTCTCGCCTGCACCTGTCTCAGCTAAAACGATTCCGCGATGGTCGATGATTTTAGAGCCACCATCAGCCGAAGCAATGGGGATAGCAATATTAGCAATACCTGCGGTATTGGTTGAGACTACGTATGCCATATTTTCGACGGCGCGAGTGATTTTTGCCGCGTCTTTGGGCGTGAGGTTTTTGTTGTATACTTCCGAGGTGGAATGCACAAAAATCTCCGCTCCTCGCATCGCCAAACACCGCGCTACTTCTGGATATAAAATTTCTTCTGATGCTAAAGCTGCCAAATTACCGATCGCAGTTTTGGCAACTGGGAAAACTCCCTCTAAACCATAGCAATCAAGATATTTATCCCAAACATCATGGGGAGTGGGGGCAAACAAGGAATTCAGCCGCCGATACCGCAAAATAATTGAGCCAGAGGGGTCAAGAATAAAGCAGGTTTGGAAATACAATCTAGGAAAGTTGGGGTCAACTTCGTAGGCGTTACCAGCTAAAAATATTTTATGCTTTTGAGCAATTTTACCAAGTGCCTCATACTCAGCACCAGCCATTTCTATACAGGCTTTTTCTGCCCACCCTAAGAGAGAATCTCCCATTGGGAAACCAGTGAGAAAATATTCTGGCAGTACAATTAAACGACAATCAAAGCCAATGAAAGCGATACTGGCAGCAATTTGTTGAGCTAGACGGTTGATGGAGTTTTGCATCAGCGATCGCGCTTCGTGGCGGTCGCTTGTCTGGTTGACTGCATAACAGGTAACTTGGAGGGCCAAAGCGCGGTAGGATTCTAGATTATCAGTATTATCTGCCATGCTGTATCCAAATTTTCTTACTACCTTGTAGGCATAGCACAAGTTTATCTCTCAACTCAGATTCGTTTAAATCAGGTTGCTACTTAATTATTGTTTGCTTCTTCTGTCTTTGTATAAACTTAATTTAAATAAAGAACTCCAGGTAGAAGAGAGAATGTCAAATTTCCCCGATCGCACAGAGTCAAACACCGATAAAGTCTTACTCATCGGAGTTACTGGCGGCACAGGTGGAAATGTCGTCAAGGGATTTCTCGAACAGGGAGTTACAAAGATGCGAGTCATCACTAGAGAAATTGATCTTAATCGTCCAACTCTTGCAAAGCTCAACGATGCCGGAGTTGAACTGGTAAAAGCCAATCTCGACGATGAAGCCTCCCTCATAGCAGCCTTTGCAGGGATTTCGGCTGTTTACTGCCATGCAACTTCTGCGGACTCTCCTAAAATTGACCCGTTAGAGGTGGAGAGGGCAAAGCGAGTTGCACAAGTTGCCAAACAAGCTGACATCAAACACTTTGTCTACAATTCCGCAGGTGGGGCGGACAGGAATTCCGGAATCCCCCGCATTCAGCAAAAGTACCAAGTGGAGAAAATTCTCAAAGAAGCTGGCTTACCGACTACTATGTTGCGAGCTTGCTTGTTTATGGAGGAGTTTTGGAAGAAGTACACGCGACCTTCCATCCTCAAAGGTAGTTTCCCATTTTCCATTCAGCCAGACAAGCCCCTTCATCTAATTACAACGAAGGACATGGGCCGCGTTGCTGCCTACGTAATCAAACATCCCACCAAGTATATTGGTCAAGAAATTGAGCTAGCTGGCGATGTGCTGACTCCTCTTCAGATGACAGAGGCATTCTCCCAAGCGCAGGGGATGAAAGTTGTCTACAAAGAGACACCCGCCTGGATTTTCTTACTCTTGCTACAAAAGGAACTGTTCGATTTGATTCAGTGGTATCGCAAACAAGGTTATCAAGCCGATGTCCAGCGTTTACGAGAAGAGGAGTTTCCTGGACTTCTGACCACATTTAGCGAATTTCTGGCAGAAACCAACTGGGCAAATGCGGAACTCACTTACGAGAGTCTGTGATCGGATTAGTACACTATGGCATTGTTCATTGGTCATTAGTCATTTGTCATTGGTCATTAGCAAAGGACAACTGACAAAGGACAACTGACCAATTCAGAGAATGCGATGCCTAACGGCCGGCTACGCCTACGTCACCCCAGAGCGATCGCACAAGTCTATCTGTCAATTCCGATCCAAATAGCCGCACAGCGATTTGGTTGTCTACGTCGCGTTCAGCACTGCTCCGGCGCAACCACAAATCACGAGCCGCTAGAGCATCCCGTGCATCTTCTGGCACAGGTTCAGCTGCATCTACCCAAGTTAGCCAGCGATCGAGTGTTTCATGTGTAAGTGTGCGAATTAGTTCGAGAGTCTCAAAAGTAGGTGCGCCTGTGTAACACAACTTAACAGGAGATTGAAATAGGCGAATATACACACTTTTGCTGGTAAATAACTTGAGCCGCGAATCGGACTGCAACTTTAAGAATGTTTGGTTAACTGGTTCATAGTAGCGATCGAGATATGCCAAATCGGTTAAAAGCTCAGTCCGGGGGATGTAATCTATATAAAAGAAAATATTTGGAAATATGCCAAACTCAAACGCTAAATGAGGAACTTGGATATGCGACTTTAACCAAGTCGTGAGACGCATGGCGCTGAAGTTTGAAGTTTCAGGGTTTCCCAGCCACGAATGAACTAGCCAGTCAATTTCTGACCCAAAAAAAGTGGTCAGCGATCCGTTGATATTGCCATCAAGACTGCGATATGGCTGTAAATCTTGTGTAGAAGGGTCTGGATGTAACTGAAAACGAGCCTCCAGTTTTTGGTAGAGTTCGTTGGTAATTCCCCACAACTGCTCAAATACAGCTTTATTGTCTAGATCAGTTGGTTGCTGAGTCATAGTTTGAGTTTGTTGCTTTATTTATATAGACTTTGAGACTTTCCCCATCTGTGCTCAGGGCGAATATCTGTGCGCTGCTACCAAAGCCTATATTACAAGAAAGATTGGGAAGTTTGAAAGCCACTGAGTAAGCATTGCGTAGCAATGTCTTACGTGCTTCAGACATTTGCAAAAGTATTTAAACGTGTCACGGTTGCGGTTAATCCGCAATACACAAGCCAGGAATGCTCTAGTTGCGGTGAAGTTGTTAAGAAAACACTATCTACTCGAACCCATGCTTGTAAATGTGGTTGTTTGATGGATAGAGATGAAAACGCGGCTAGAAATATCCTTAGTCGGGGATTGGGTACGGTAGGGCATATCGGAACCTTTGCGCTAGACGCAAGCAACGCTTGGGGAGATGAAGCCTCTACTCTTGTTGGTGAAAACCTGCCTGAGCAAGTTATGTCTTAGATTCAAGAATCCCCGTCGCTTCAGCGCGGGGAGTGTCAATTTAACCATGATCCAAATACGTTGGTAGGGGTAGAGCAATGCTGATCTCTAAATCCTGCTTCTAGACTAACTTTCAAGTTAAGTTGATACGAATGAGCAATGTTCCCTACAAGAAATCTATATATATCAGGTTTTGTAGAAAATGGGATGAAATCTGGAAATCATTTTTATCTGGGGAATGGTTCGCGAACCATTCCCCCTTTTTCATATCCCTTGAAAAGTCAGCATGGTTAGAGGAGATTCAACCTCTGTGCAACAAGCCAGAAACTTCTTTAATTGTTGAGAGTGCCATGTCAGGACTTGTCGAGGGAGGATTGTCAGCTGCCTAGATAAATTTAGCTACAATCGTTAAAAAAACTTGGTACTAGTTTACCTCTAGGAACGATATTGAATCATTCAAGTCATTTCCAACAAATTTATAATCACCAGGACTAAACTTGCGGCATAGACCACTAGTTTCACGTTGGCATACACGTACCACTGTATCTGGTGGCACGCGTAATGAACTAATAGTGTCATTACCAACGATATTTAAGTTACCTTGGTTGGCTTTATATACACCTGGACTTGTGGGAAAAGACTGGGAAATTCCAGTAAAGTTAGCGTCCTTGTAGACCTGAACCTGTGCAACTGGCGGCGTGTAGATGAGCTTATAGATAGTACCACTGTAATCATCGGAGATTAACAAATTGCCCTGCTGATCTACTGCCGTATCCACGGGTCGTCCCCAGATTTCTTGCGTTGCTGGAGCTACCCAGCCGCTGACTAAATCTATCTGGTTTCCTGGGATCTTTGTCGTAGTGTCCCAGGGAAAGTAAGCTATTTTATAGCCTGTTTTCTGCTGCCGATTCCATGAGCCGTGCAGTCCTACCACTACCCCAGTTGAGTACAGGCTGGGAAACTTCGTATTTTGTAAGAAGGTTAGTCCCAACGGAGCCGAATGCGCTTGGATACCTTTGATAATCTTGTCCATCGCATTGCAATTAACATGCCCATCAGCATTGTACTCATAGTCGGGGTCGAAGGGCATATAGTAAGAGCCATTTGACGTGTCAGGATTGGGGTTGCAGAATGGCCAACCGTAGTTGCCGCCATCTCGGACTCGCGTAAACTCCTCTGGCGGGTGATTGTCCACATAGGACGGGATAACCTTACCGTAGTTGTTAGTGGCATCCTTGAAGGGATAGGCTATGTTGTCTCGATTATTAACGGCTACCCAGAGGTCATTTGTACCAGGGACGAATGCCAGTCCTTCTGCATTGCGAAAACCTTGGGCAAAAAGCCGCGGATTGGTTCCATCAGCGTTGTACTGGTAAATCGCACCGCGCCGTGGATTACTGACAGTATCTGACACGCAGGCATTGCATGTCGAGGCGATGGACACGTATAGTTTGTGGTTGGCATCAAGTGCGATATTTTTCAGTTCGTGACCGTAAGCACCTTTGAGTTCCGAGGTGCTGCTGTCTGGTAAGCCAGCTACGACAACTTGGCGATTCTGCGCGGTTATGTCTCCAGATTTGTAGATGAACCGGTTAATTTGATTACTCTCAGAGATATAAATGTATGTGATGTTGTCAATCGTGTGAAACACGATGTCGTGCGGTTTCTTTAGACCTGTCACGAAGTCAGAAATAATTGGGTCTTTGTTGCCATTTGCCCTGACAATTAGTACTTTACCGGTACTGGGCTGCGATACTAGAAGATTGCCATTGGGAGCAACTGCTATAAAGCGGGCAGCGACAATCCGAGCATAAACGGTGATGTAGAAATTGGGCGGCACTTTCAAGTAACGGCTAATATTGAAAGGCCAATAGCTCATTGTATTAGGCACCTTAATCTTAACGTCAACAGACGCAGCTGGTGGGATGGCCAACGCTGGGGTGGAAAGAACCTCGAAGTGCATCACAGTAGTAAGCAGGGCGAGGAAACTAACTAGCCGCAAAGACACTATCTGTCCGAGCCACTGTTTTGGCTGTAGAGGAAACACAATTGACATTTTCAATTTCCTTTTGATGTGGATAGAAAAAGAGATAACTGGACTTAAGGCTGTGTTTAAAGTCTTAGTTGTAGCAGCCAGGAACGCCAGAAACGCTCAGGATGGTTTCAAACTAGGACTAACGCTCTTTTATCTGTCCTCAGAGAGATAAATAAGATGCTGACCTTGAATCTTTTTCAAAGCCTCGCTTTATCAGCAAAGCCAAAAAATCCTTGTTTGCAACCAACCACGGAGAAATCAAGTTTTAATATTCTCTAACGAGAGCGATAAAAGACCGCTAATTGCAACTAACCGTAAGTAAAACAAGTATTTTATTTACTACTTCTAGTAGTACTTTGTCAAGCTAGTTCTGACTACGAACTTGCTTATCCATCAATTAAAATAACATACGAAATCGGGCAAGCAGTCACAATTAAACAAAACTATTTTTTTGCTTGTCAACTATTTAAATTATCATTGATGCATTGTTTTAAGACATATCAATCTTGCCTAAAAACCTTACAGAAACTGGGTTAAAAGTTTCTGTAAACGTTTAATTGTTACCCAAAAATACCTGAATTCTAGGTTGTATTGATTAATATTGCTCTTGCCGAACCCTCTTTTATCACTCTCGGAAAACAATAATCTCAGCCAAATTCTGAGACTTAGATCTAATCCAGATTTGAGGCTCTATTTTCTAACAGAAACTAAAATTTATAGACAAAAGGTAGAAATTAAAGTCCCGTAACGGTTTGAGGATTGGATTCTCGCAAGGTGACAAAAGAGGGTTAGATTTAACTAGCATATATACAACTCCGGTTAGATTAGGGGTTTCCAACAAATAAATTATCCAATCTCGTAGGGTGGTTCGAAAAGTTCGCCTTGGTCTATGGACGGGCTTTTCGGCCCACCCCACAAGAACTAATTGAGGATTTTTTGAATTGGAAATCCCTTAATGAAAACTTTTTAAGATAATTGCTAGACAAAGGTTTTAGTCTCAGTATGCTGATCATCATTCAAGTCTAATTCCGATATGTGGTTACATCCTATTGAGATAAAAGTGAAATGTAACTCGTATATTCACTAATATTTCAACTTCCTAACGAAAAATTTTTGAGTAAATTTACGTAACCTAGAATTTAATATCATGTTTTAGCAAAAAGTGGCGATACTCAAATACAAGTTATTGTTAAGTTACTGACATCAGTCCTCTATCTTCATTCTTCTTTTTCGCTGAAAGTATTAAGTGTATAAGTTTATTTATTCACGCTTACTTACTATTTAATTAGGGACGATTCATCTTTACCGGAGAATTACTAATTGAAAATCCCCGACGCGTGGGTTTAAGAGTAGCTAATTCCACCTGAAAACTTAGTTTGTCACTCATTTCCCCACTTCTCGCCTCCAAAGTCCAATTACCAGGACGTAGATACCAAAAGAAAGAATTAGCTGAGTTTGTATCTAACTTTTTACCATTCAGCCACCACTCCACAGGCGCAGATTTATTTCCCACTAGCTTAAATTCGAGTTTTTGCTTCGCTTCTTCACCTGGATACAGTAAGAATAAATCGCCATGATGCGGAGATAAAATTCTCAAATTGGTAGAAGTAAGATTCGATTGCTGTTGTTTTGCCAACCACTCATCATACTCTGGTGGTAAATTGAACTGATTTTCACCTTCGTACTTACTTTTATCTTCAGGATAGAAATATTCCTGCACCACTGAGGTACAGTCTGGTGTTGGTCGTAACCCCGAAATTGCACAAACAGGTAGTTGCACTAAACCTTCTGGAGGCGGAAAACCGGCTGGTTCTTGATGTTCGTGCAGGTGTAACACAATCCGATTCCACAAGGGTGCAGCCCCTGTAACACCTGAAACTTGTCGCATCGGTTCGCCGTTGAAATTGCCTACCCAAGTAGCGACAGTGTAATCAGTAGTGAAGCCAACAGTCCAAGTATCACGAAAATTGGAAGAAGTACCAGTTTTAACAGCAGAAGGAAAAGGTAAATTTAACACTGAGTCTACACCAAATGCTGTTGCACGAGCATGGCGATCGCTGAGTATATTGGTGATTAGTTGCCATATCGTCGTCGAATTTTGGATTTTAGATTTTGGACTTTCCTGCGGAACGCTACGCGTAGCTTGCTTCTCCGAAGGAGTACGACTTCTCTCAGTCGAACGATTTTGGATTGGGGAATTGGAAAATGTGCTTACTAAAGAGGTAGCATCTCCTTGTCGTGCTATGGTCAGGTAGGCATGGGCTAATTCCCAGAGGCTGACTTCGCCACTACCTAGAGTCAAACCCAAACCATAATGTTCTGGGGTTTGATTGAGGTGTTCAAATCCCAGTTGATGCAGTCGTTCTAAGAAAGTTTCCACACCTACTTTTTCTAACACCCGCACTGCGGGTACATTCAGGGAATTTGCTAAGGCGATTCGCACTCGCACTGGGCCAAGAAAGCGTTCGGTATAATCTGTTGGGCTGTAAAGTTTCGCGCCGGGAATGGCATAATGAGCGGGTACATCTGGTAAAATGCTATTCGGGTGAATTAAACCTTTTTCTAAGGCTAATTCATAGACAAAAGGCTTAAGGGTAGATCCTGGTTGACGTAGCGCCTGCACTCCATCATTACGTCCCAATTTTGCTTGATTAAAGTAATCAGGTGAACCGACATAAGCCAAAACTTCACTAGTGCGGTTGTCAATTACCAATGCAGCTGCATCATGGACGTTGTTAGCGGCTAAAGAAGAAATTACCTGCTGTACCTGTGCTTCGACAAACTGCTGCAAAGGGCGATTTATAGTGGTGCGGATGGGGGAATTTTCTTCTGTTTGCGTTTGGGATAGCTGACTAGCCAGCCAAAATAAGAAGTGTGGTGCGGCGATAATTCCTCGCTGGCGAGACTGAAACACAACTTTTTCGGTGTGTGTTCGTGCTGCGATCGCCCCACTAATATAACTTTCTAGTACCATACGATTGAGGACGTACTTTTGTCGCTGCTTCAGCCGTTCCCAATGCTCATAAGGGTTAAAGTATGTGGGATTATTGGGAATAGCAGCCAACAAACTAGCTTGGGCAAGATTCAATTCACTAGCTGGGATGGAAAAATAAGTCCGCGCGGCTGCTTCCACACCATATATATTCCCTCCCATTGGTAGCCGATTGATATATGCAGCCAGGATTTCATTTTTGTCCATCCCTGCTGTTAACCGCCAAGATAGCCAAATCTCACTCAGTTTACCAGAGAAGCTGCGGGGGACGGGATCTAACATCCGCGCCAATTGCATAGTAATAGTGGAAGCGCCGGAAACAACTCTTTTGGCGTGGATGGCTTCTTTGCTGGCGCGGATAACAGCTTTCATATCCAAGGCGCCGTGATGGTAAAAGCTAGCATCTTCGGCGGCTAAAATGGCATGGATAAACTGGGGCGAAACCTGATTCAGTGGTACTACTGATGTATGCTCTTGGTCATGGGTGAGTAGTATTCCTAATGGTAAACCATTGCGATCGCTAAATTGCATTGCCAGTTGATTTTGGGCAATATCTGCGGCACGAATGGGCGCAAAATAAGGTAGTAGGCGTACCACTAGGCAGATTAGCAGCACAGCTAGGATAACTTTACTAGTGTGCTTTATTTTGGTTAGCGATCGTGAAATTAGTTTCATCAGGGAATCCCCTGTCTAAAAAAACTTACCTTAATTTTGCCGCCGATTTACTTACATCTAGATCAGTAAATATGTCAAATCCTTAATAATTCATTTTTACTAACTTAGCAGATATAAATTAATGTTTGCGAAATTTAAATACTTCTTTATAGTTAAGAATTGTAATTATTTTTTGGAACAATCACACTGAATTAGTTATCAATGTAAATAAACATAGTTAAATCCAAAGTTTGGGTATAAATAACTAGTCATCTTGCGTCCTTTATTAGTCTTGGCATTGCCCAGTTAATCAGGGAGTGCGAACTTTTATTAGCTATAATTTGTAAATTTTGAATTAATAAAAATATGATTATTAGATTTTTACTCCGTTCCTGCCATAAAATTCTCTATCTCTTCCTTCTCTTCTCTACAAGAGGCTGCGCCAACAAGACGCTGCGCGTTCACGTAGTGTCTCCTACAGAAGGCATCCTTGGTGTCCTTAGCGGTTTGTTAAAAAAAATTAGTTATTCTTCAAGGCGCAAGAGAAAAATACAGTTTATTCTTCTCTTTACATTTATGTTAGGAATGGCAGGGTGTAATTTTTTTGGTATCAACTCAAGTAAAGAACAACTCCCAACAGTATCCCCACTCACACCCCCAAAATTACCAGACTGGATTGAACAAATTAGTCCCATTGGGGATGCAAAATCTCTTAACCAAATCCGCATCCGTTTTAAAGAAGCTTTAATACCAGTTGAAAGTCTTGATAGCCCAGAACAGCAAAAATTATTACAAAAATTTGCTATTTGGCCGCCTTTACCCGGTCAATTTCGTTTTTTAACACCGCGCATGGTGGGATTTCAAGCTGATAAAGCATTGCCAATAGCGACAAGATTTCAAGTTACTCTCAAAGCAGGTTTAGCCGATTTAAAAAATCATCACCTAGATAAAGATTTCCCTTGGACTTTCAATACCGAATCTATCAACCTAACTAGTCTACCCGGTGTCAATCCCATTGAAAAGGCTGATGTTGAACCAATTGATTTACAACAAAAGTTACAGTTTACTTCAAATGTAGAATTGGATTTAGCTTCTGTACAAGAACATTTGCAATTAATTCCCGAAAGTAAAAATAAAGGTACAGGTTTTAAAGTCGAATTAAACAAAGAAAAAAAAACATTAAAAAATGAAGAAGACCCTTTAGAAAAATTTGACCCTTCAGCACGCAATTGGATTTATAACCTCATCCCCCAGCAAAATCTCGAAAAAGCAACCCGTTATCGTCTGGTATTTTCTCCCGGAATCCGTCCTGCTTATGGCAATTTACTTACAGAGAAACAATTTGCCACTAAGTTAGCAACTTATTCGCCTTTGGCATTTCAGAAAATTAACTTTTATGGACAGCCAGATTCAGGTGGAACTTTTGGAAGATTTCTTAAAGGCAGTCCGCAGCTAGAATTTAATAATGTCTTACTGGCAGATTCAGCTAAAGAAAATATTACTATTAATCCAGCACCAAAAGCAATTTCGAGAATTATACAAGTAAATGATGAAGATAAAATTGTCGGCATCAATCCTTATGCGCTAGAACCTGCGAAGAGTTATACAATTACTATCGGCGCTAATCTCAAAGATAAGTTTGGGCAAACTTTGGGTAAACTTGTCACACTTCAATATGATACTGGAGATTTAGCTGGGGATATTTGGGTACCATCAGATTTGAATATTTTCCCCACAAGTAAAGATTTACAGCTAAATATTAGTGCGGGAAATCTGCCAGAATCTAACTACAAAGCAGCTTATAAAGTAGTTAAACCGACAGATTTAGTTTATTTTAATAATAGTAGTGATTTATTACCACAACCTTCTGAATGGCAAAGCTTTAAGGTATCGGGTAAGAAAAATCAATCAGTTGACATTGCTGTTCCTCTGCGGGAAAAAATAAGTGGTGCGACGGGAATGCTAGCTTATGGAGTGCAAGCACGCACTAATAAATATCAGGAGAATGGTAAGGAACTGTGGCGAGAACCTACGACTTATGGCTTAGTTGAATTGACGGATTTGGGCATATTTACTCAGTGGTTTCCTGAGTCAGGCTTAATTCGCGTCAATCATCTTACAGATGGTTCGCCAGTTCAAGCGGCTGCTGTGGAAATTTATCAATCAAAATTACAGGCAAAATCTCGCCCGGCACCTGTACCTTGTGCAACGGGTAAAACTGATGAAAATGGAATTTTTAGAATTGTTCGTGAAGGATTAACGCAATGTTATTCTGGGAATAAAAGTTCTAGTAAATCACCACAATTATTAGTAATTGCACGTGAAAATCAAGATTGGGCATTTGCCAGAACAGAGGAATATAGCGGTGTTTATGGCTACGGTATTGATGCAGGTTGGCAAGATGGTAAACCTGAATCACGCGGGGTAATTTTTTCAGATAGACAGTTGTATCAACCAGGTGAAAAAGCTTGGTTTACTGGTTTTGCTGACTATTTACAAAATGGTGCAATCCAACAAGATAAAAATGCTGTTTACCAATTAACTTTGGTAAATCCTGATGGACAAAAGACCAATTTAGGTAGGCAAACTACAAATGAATTTGGTACATTTTCTTTGGAAATGCCAATCAATACTACTCAGCGCTTAGGCTACCATACAATCCAGGCGAAGGGAAAGAACGGGCAAGAAATTTCTGGAGAATTTCGGGTAGCTGAGTTTAAGCCACCCAACTTTAAAGTCGAACTCAACTTAGATAAAGAATTTGCTCTCATTGACGAGAAAGTAGATATTAATGCTACAAGTAATTATTTATTTGGTGCGCCTGTAGAAGGTGGAGAAGCAAAATACTTTATTACTCGCCAGCAATCTAATTTTGTTCCTAAAGGCTGGGACGAATTTACATTTGGTAGACAATGGTTGTGGCCGGAGGAAACCCCGACTATATCTAGTGACGTGTTGCAAACTAATGCCCAGTTAGATGCTAATGGTAAAAGTAGTCAAACTCTGAATGTGGCTAAGGATTTACCATATCCGATGACTTACCGAGTGGATGTACAAGTTGCAGATGTTTCTAATCTGTCTGTAGCGAATTCTAAAACTTTTATAGCCCTACCAAGTAATCGCCTCATCGGGTTAAAAAGCAATTTTATCGCTGATGCTGGTAAGGCTTTTCCGATTGAAGTGATTGTTACTGATCCTACAGGAAAACCGATAACAGGTCAACGAGTACGGCTGGAATTACAACAGATTAAATACAGCAGCGTCACGCAGCTGGTGGAAGGTAGCCGAACACCAAAAAATCAAGTTGAATATAAAACAGTGGGACAAGCAGAAATTACATCTGCTAGCAATCCGCAATCCGTAAGTTTGACAGCACTGGAATCTGCTTCATATCGGATTAGAGTTAATTTTAGCGATGCCAAAAGCGAATTAAGTGCCACAGATTTACAAATTTGGGCAACTGGAGAAAATCCTGTATTTTGGGGTTCGGGAGAAAAAGATGTCTTAGAAGTTAAATTAGATAAAAAAGAGTTCAAACCTGGTGAAACCGCTACTGCACTAATTCAATCCCCCTATCCAGATGCCGAATTGTACTTTGCTGTAATTAAAGACAAACCACTTTATCAGCAGATTACGAAAGTTCAGGGAGGCGCACCACAAATTCAGTTTCAAGTCACGCCAGAAATGCTACCAAATGCAGCGATAGAAGCTGTATTAGTCAGACAAGGTAAACCCATCAACCAAGTGGAAGCGGGAAGTTTAGATAACTTGGTGAAGATTGGTTTTACACCTTTTAAAGTTAACTTAGAGGATAAGTATTTAAAACTGCAAGTTAAACCAGTACAAGCATCATTAGAACCTGGTGCAGAAGAAACGGTACAACTGGAACTGAAGGATAATCAAGGCAATCCCACCAAAGGACAGTTTACAGTTATAGTGGTAAATGAAGCGGTGTTACAACTTTCTGGTTATCGTCCGCCAAATTTAGTAGATACAGTTTATGCAGAACAGCCAATATCTACCCGCTTTAGCGATAATCGACCGAATGTAATATTACAACCACAAGATGTAGCTAAACCTAAAGGTTGGGGTTATGGCGGTGGTTTCTCAACTGGTGCGGCCAATACTCGTACCCGCACCGATTTTCAAGCCTTAGCTTACTACAACGGTTCTGTCCTCACCGATGCAAATGGTAATGCAAAGATAACTTTTAAATTACCGGATGATTTAACTACATGGCGGGTGATGGCTGTGGCCACCGATGGAAATCTGCGCTTCGGTAATGGGGACGCGACGTTTATCACCACAAAGCCACTGCTAACTAATGCCATCTTGCCACAATTTGCCCGTCCAGGCGATCGCATCCTCGCTGGTTTATCTGTAACTAACAACACCGGGAATACAGCAAATCTCTCAATTAATGGCGAACTTAGCGGTAATGTGAAGTTTGCCGATAAAAACCCCACAGCTACTTCTTTGCAAACCAAAGCTGAATCCGCAACTCACGCTTATCGCTTTCCAATGGTGGCGGATAGTGTGGGAGTTGGTAAAGTTCGCTTTAGCACTCAGCTAAATGGTACAGCCGCAGATGCTTTTGAAGTACCTTTGGAAATTAAGCCAATTGAAATTACAGAACAAGTCGTTGAAACTGGGGTCACTGAAAAACAGGTGAAGATTCCCCTGAATGTTGATAAAAATACCTTCCCTGATGCGGGAGGTTTAGATATTCAGCTGGCAAGTACTTTGATACCGGAGATTCAAGCACCAGCAAAGCAGGTGTTAGAAGATGATGATTTACCGTTTACAGAACCGGCTGCAAGTCAGTTAATAATTGCTACCAATCTGCAAACTATTGCCCAAAAATATGGTCAGGTATTTGCAGAATTTAATCCTAGCCAACAGGCAAGTAAATCAATTGAGAAATTACAAAAACTCCAAATAGCAGATGGTGGTTTTGCTACTTTCCCCGGACAAGAAAAATCTGACCCTTGGGTTTCTTCTTATGCGGGTGAATCTTTGGCTAAAGCCAGTCAGGTGTTCCCTAATTTAGTCGATTCTGCAATAGTGTCTCGCCTAAAAGTTTATTTGCAAAAAGTTCTGGCGAATCCTGGAGAATACGAGTTTTGTAAACAGGAACTGTGTAAAAGGCAACTGCAACTTAATGCTTTAATAGCACTTGCACAACTGGGTGAAAAACGCAATACTTTTTTTGCAGATATTTATGAACAGCGCAATAACTTTGATATAGTAACTCAAATTAAATTGGCGCGATACTTATCTCAATTCCCAGAATGGCAAGACGAATCTCAACAATTAGTGAACAAACTGCAACAGAATATCTATGAAACTGGTCGTACAGCAGTTGTAAGTTTACCAGGTAGTTGGGGGTGGATGAGTTCATCTACCGCGACGCAGGCGGAAGCTTTACGCTTATTTATTGCCAAGCAGAGTCAACCTGAAGTTATAGATAAGTTATTCCAAAGTCTTCTCGCATTGCGACGGTATGGCACATGGCAAACTAACTATAATAATGCTCAAGCCTTAACAGCTTTGGTAGAATATAGTCAACTGCAACCCACGCCGCCTAATTTTGTTGCCACAGTGCAATTAGCTGGTAATAAGTTAGGAGAAAATCGCTTTGAAGGCTATCAAAATCCTAGTTTACAGCTAAATGTGAGGATGAATAAATTACCTCGTGGTCGTAATGATTTAACGCTGCAAAAATCAGGTAATGGCAGTTTGCACTATCTGGTTGCTTATAATTATCGCTTGCAGGGAAATCAACCAGGCAGATTTAACGGTTTACGCATAACACGAGAAATTAGTCAAGTAAATAAAGAGAAAGTTTTACAAAAAACAGGTCTTTATGCTTTCGATAAACCCTTGACTTTAGCCTCTGGACAGGTGTTTGATATTGGTTTAGAGATCATCGCCGATCATCCTGTGGATCATGTGGTGATTAAAGATCCTTTACCATCAGGTTTTGAGGCGGTGGATGCAAGTTTTCAAACTACCACAGCTGCATTACAAGCAAAAGCCGATAGCTGGCAACTTGGGTTTAAAAATATCTACCGCGATCGCATTATCGCTTATGCCGACCACCTGGAACCAGGAGTTTATAGCTTGCATTACTTAGTCCGTTCTGTGACTCCTGGGACATTTTCTTGGCCTGGTGCCCAAGTTCACCTGCAATATGCACCAGAAGAATTTGGGCGTACTGCTGAGTCTACATTGGTGGTTGAGGATAAGTCGTGACAACTTAAGATGTAAGAAAGGGAATCTATAAATGTTCAAAGCCTATGGGAGATCAAGGCAGTGACATATATTCTGAAAGTTAACGAACATGGCGATTTGTATTTACCATCTGAGGTGCTGGGAAAACTACAACGTGGCACATTCTACAGCTTAGAAGTTCAGGGAGATATACTGATTTTGCGTCCTGAACGTTCAGGCGTATTGTCTCCAGAAGAGAAAGCGGCAAAGTGGAGGAGGTGGGCTGCAAGTCATTCAGCTAACAGTCCAGGCTTGCCTGATGAGGCTTTGCGCCGGGAGAATATCTACGATTGACTATTCGTTACTTGCCTTGCTGAGAGTGAACTGACTATATGGCATAGAATTTGTCTGGTGATGACATGGTGACTTATCATTTACGCACTCTTGTATCTTACTCAACAATTAATCAAATAAATTTAACAAAGCTTTCGCCGTCCCTTGTTGCAAGCATTACAAGCAGAAGTTTTAGGCTCAAAATCAATACAGGCGATATAAATAAGCCAGAGAGGTTGGCGAAGCGGGCGTTACCATTCCACCAATCAAATTTGACGTTGGGATTGCCGTATGTCTGCATTGTTAAACAATGAATAGTTGTTGCCAATAATACTCAATTAATTAGTTCTTATTTCAGTAGTTAAATGTCGCGTGAGTGCTGCCACACTAGACGTGAAGCTTTTACCTGAACGAGAATAGCTTCTTCCGATTCACCGCAGGCGTTACCGATTGTCGTCAGATATTACTTCTTGCCACATCCTCGACTTATTGAAGCTAATTACTAATTATTGAGATTAAAAACTTAGTTTATTGAAAGTAATTCTTATTTAGCTAGTCTCTTTACAAAATGTAATTATTAAAACTAGAAGAAAAATAGGCAGCCCAAGCGGAGCGATAATAGTAACTATCACCGCTCGAACTATGCAAGTAAATATTAGTTTTTAAATGTGGGTTATTCTGCCTTCTGCCTTTATAAATATGTAGAAGTGCTTAGAGATAGTGCAGATGCTTCTAGTAGATGCGGATGGTGGGGTTGCCAAAAACTCAAAATCTGTTCGCCAACCTGTTGAGGATAAAAGTAGTGAAAAAAATGATACCCTTGTGGGCATTCCCAAAGTTTATCTTCTGGCTTAAACCAATTCAACCAGTCATTCAATGCAGGTGGGTTGACTACCGGATCACTCTTGCTACCACATACCATCATTGGCATAGAAACTCCACCCTTGGGTAAATAAACTAACTTAAACAAAGAGTGTTGCGAGGGAGATTGTTCTAAATCTTTATCTAAGGCAGCTACTAACTTCTTAGTGGTATGAGGTGGTTGATTTCCAAAAAGACTGCGAACGCTGCTTGCCAAAACTAGTTCACGGCTGATGTTAAAAAGTTGTCTTTGAAAGTAATAGTGAGCGTGCCAATTGTTTGCAGGTTGAGCTGCTACAGCTAGCAGGGTGAGCGATCGCACTTTTTGAGGAAATCGACGGGCATAGCTTAAGGCGATCGCACCACCCACACCATGACCTCCTAAATGCACGGGGCGATCGCGCCATTCTAAAAAATCAGATAGCAACTCCACAGCTTGCTCTATGGAACTGCCTTCATCTTTAGTTTGCTGGTATTCCCACTGGGCGATTCTTATATACCCAGATAAATAATCAAGTAATGGTTTATCAAAACGCTGCAAAACAGGACTGGCACTTAACCACAAAACATCAAATGAATCAGACATAAATACCTATAACTTCTAAATTCTCGATTTCACTAAGGGCGCACAGCTAGCTGTACGCCCCAAATCTCTACAAACCAAATTCTTTCTTCAACTGAGCAACCCAAGTTTTAATTCGCTCGTCCGTTAAGTCAGATTGACTACCTTCATCAAGTGCCAATCCGACAAACTTGCCATTTCTCAAAGCTCTAGAGTTCTCAAACTCATACCCTTCAGTTGGCCAGTAGCCAACAGTTTTACCACCGCGCTGAGAAATTTTTTCTTCGATAATTCCAATTGCATCTTGAAAATTATCGGCATAGCCATATTGGTCTCCATCACCAAAATAGGCAACCAGCTTACCCTTAAAATCTATTTCATCTAGATCGGGGAAAAAGCTTTGCCAATCGCTCTGAAGTTGACCAATATCCCAAGTGGGAGAGCCAATAATCAGCAATTCATACTCATCGAAAGTGGTAGTATCGGCCTCGTAAATGGGATGTAATGTTACAACATCACCACCAAATTCATCCCGAATTTTTTCAGCATCAGATTCAGTGTTGCCGGTTTGAGTACCGTAGAACAGACCAATTTTTTTCGACATATTCTCACCTGATAAATAGTTTTGCGATCAATCAAAAGGACTTATGCAAAAATAGCTATTTGTCCTGTATGTAAACCTGACATAAGTTGATGCAACTTACAAAAACAAACTGCTATTGGTTAACAGCAAGAAGGCAAACAAAGCTCCTCCGCAGCTACCCACTGTCCAGCCAGCATTAAACTCGCTCCAAGACTTAGCCGTTTTCATGTTTTCCGGTAGCTCCCCTTGAGCAGGTTTGCGTTTTTGAAATGACACATTACCATACAACCACAAGCAAATAGACAAAATCAATACCAGACCAATTGTGGCAAGTAACCCTGCTTGATTCGCCAACTCCGTATCCCGCAACGGCCCTAACTTGACAAATGGGCCAATCAAAAAGTAGCCGTGCGCCATGCCAATTTCCAGCCCCCGTGAAAAAGGAGATAAACCTTGACGGTAAATAGGAAGATTTGCCAATAACTTTAAGGTGATATCGGAAGCATTCACTGGGGTATCAAAATTGCCCATTTCCGGCATTCTGGCAGGATTGACAACTCCCTGCTGAAAATCAAGTCCAGCCGCTATGACACGTACTCTCAATGCGTGCCAGATATGACCCGCTAAAAATACAACTGCCAAAGCAAAGTGACTGGTTGCTAGCCAAGTACGAACCGTAATTACTCCCGATGCAGTAGTACTCAGTCCTAACGGGCCATAGAAAACTGTGGGATAAACGGTATCATTTACCGTGACAAAATATGCTGCCAAAAAACCCATGTAAGCCAGAGCGCCCAGGCTATAGGATAGGTAAGCCTCACCAGACCAAAACAGTATCTTTTTTGCCCAATCAAAAGGCTTGGTGAGAATGTGCCAAAAACCTCCAACAATGCAAAGTATTCCAACCCAAATATGTCCACCGATGACATCTTCTAGGTTGTTAACTGCTGCCATCCCCTGTTTGCCAAAAGCACCGAAGAGATAGCCAAAGATCCGACTAGGGTTAATAGTCGGTTCAGTAATTACTCGTACAGATGCTACTGCCGGATCATAAAGACCACCCCAAAACAACGCCTTTGCCACCAATAACCACGCCCCGAACCCTAATAACAGCAGATGAATGCCGATGATAGTGGTCATCTTGTCTTCATCTTTCCAGTCGTAGCCAAAGAAGCCAGGAAAAGAGGTGTTGTCACTTAAGACTTCCGGGCCTAAAACGGCGTGGTAAATGCCACCAGCTCCCAGTACAGCAGAACTAATTAGATGTAAAACACCAATGACAAAATAGGGATAGGTATCAATAATTTGGCCGCCGTCGCCAACACCAAATCCCAAGGTTGCTAGATGGGGCAGCAGGATTAACCCCTGTTCATACATCGGTCGGGAGGGATTATAGTTGGTGAGTTCAAACAGGGTCATTGCTCCTGCCCACAGGACAATCAACCCAGCATGAGCAACATGAGCGCCTAAAAGCTTACCCGACAAATTAATAAATCGGGCATTGCCAGCCCACCAACCCGATTCTGGGGTCGTTATTGTTGCAGTTACCATTGTTAGATTGCCTCCCCACGAGTTGAACGGACGACTCTCCAAGCGCGAAAGTCAAATCCAGCAGCACGTAAAGCGTGCCAGAGATGCCCTTGAAGAAAGAAGAAACCTAGCCAGAAATGAGCATTCGCCAGCCAAACGCGAGAGGAGAGTAAATCTCCACTCTGGAAGTAGGGAAAACGGTCAAACCCAATACTCAGGGGTGGCCCATAAAATTCCGGTGGGTAAGCTAGTGTGTTAACAGAGACAAAATAGGCAGCAATCAAACCCATGAGAGCTAAAGCACCCAAGCTGTAAGAAAGGTATGCTTCTCCTGACCAGATAAAAAGCTGCTTTGCCCAGCCGAAAGGTTGAGTTGTAATGTGCCAGATACCACCAGCAATGCAGAGAATGCTGACCCAAATGTGACCACCAACCAAGTCTTCCAGGTTATTAACTCCAGCAATCCAATGCTTGCCACCGCCACCAAATAAGTAGCCAAAAATGACGACGGAGTTCAAAGTAGGGCTAGAAACTACGCGCACCTCACCCACCGTAGAATCGTACAAGCCGCCAAAGAATATGGCTTTAGCAACCAATAAACCGGCTCCTAGACCCAGCAATACTAGGTGAATACCCAGAATAGTGGTCATTTTATTCGCATCTTCCCAGCGATAGCCAAAGAAGGAAAATCTCTCTTCTAAGATGGCGGGGCCACGTAGGGCATGAAAGATACCGCCAAATCCCAGGAAGGCGGAGCTAATTAGGTGCAATACTCCAATGACGAAGTAGGGATAGGTATCTACTATCTGTCCACCACTTCCAACACCCCAACCGAGGGTTGCTAAATGAGGCAATAAAATCAACCCCTGTTCGTACATTGGTTGCGCTCTGTTGAAGTGGGCAAGTTCAAAAAGGGTTGTTGCACCAGCCCAGAAGACAATTAATCCCGCATGAGCAACGTGAGCGCCCAAAAGCTTACCTGAAAGGTTGGTTAACCGGGCGTTCCCTGCCCACCAGGGAATCGACTCCGGTGTTTGAACAGCAACGCTTGTCATAGCGTTATCTCCTGAAAAAGTTTGCAAATAGCTGAAATATATCAGTGACTTAATGAGTATTTATATCAATAAGCCTGAAGATATCCTATCAGACTTATTGAAAATTATTTTCATTTGTCAAAAGTAAATTTTTATAAAGTTTTTCCGGAAACAAATTGAAGAAAACCCGATACTTGTACAAGAAAGAGTACAGGTTCGCGCCAGATGAAAGTTATCTCTTTTAGCGAGGCGAGAAATAGCCTGAAGACGGTTTTAGATCGGGTGACGGAAGATGCCGACTATACGATCATCACCAGACGAGATGCGGATGATGCGGTGGTGATGTCGCTGGAGTTTTTCAATAGTCTGATGGAGACTGTGTATTTACTGAAGTCTCCGACAAATGCAGCCCATTTGGAACGTTCGATTGCTCAATTTAAGCAGGGGAAAGTGGTAGAACCAGATTTGCTGAATGACTAGAATGCTGGCATGGAAGGATAAGGTTTGGGCTGATTGTCTTTACTGGCAAGGGCAAGACAAGAAGACACTCAAAAGAATCAATAAACTGATTGACCTTTTTTTAATTAAAAATTAAAAGTTAAAAATTAAGAAGAATAATAATTTTTAATTAATTTGGGGTTCAGAGCAACCACTGATAGCGAAGCGTTAGCGAGTCCTCGAGCGTCTTGCAATTTTTAATTAATAATTTTTAATTTTTAATTGGAGCAAAGCGACTTGACGAGGCGATGCGGATGCCTTTTGAGGTTATAGGTAAGCCAGAATCTCTACGGGAAAACTTAGCTGGATTTTGGTCGCGATCGCGGCGAATCTAAGCCGAACCTCTGATTATTTTGCACCCAACTGATATCTTTCCTATAACAGGTGGGTATTATAAGCTTGCCATGCTAACAACGTCTACATAAAAATACATTTAAACAATGCATATTTACGCAATTATACTGTTATAACATCCTATTATTATTTCTGGAATTGGATTAAATAATTCTCAAAAAATCAGTATTTACCGGATAAGATGAACAACTTATAAATGATATAACTTTAATAAATTATCTTTTTTTTTAGCTACTTGATTTAGAAGTTAGTAAAGCCAGATGCAATAGTTACATAAATATAGTTTCATTCTTTGCCTAAAATTTAATTTTTTAGGCAGAATTATCAATTTTGATAAAAAATTAACAATCCGTTATAAACCACTTGACAGGGAAGCAGCTATGTCTCGAAAAGGTCAGTTATTCAAGGTAATTCAAAAAACCTTTAGACAAATTAGCAAGCAGTTTTTATCTGCAATTAATAAGCAAATCATTTGGCTACTGCGGACTATTTCTGGCACTCGGAGAAGACCCGGTTCAGTGAATGCTGGCTTTATTTTACCAACAGTAGCGATGGTAACGTTGGTTGTCGTGCTGTTAACAACTGCAATTCTATTTCGGTCTTTTGAGCGCTCTAAAAACGCTAGTAATGTCCGCGTGAATGAGGCTGTGCTTAATGCTGCTACCCCAGCGATTGATCGTGCCAGAGCAAAATTAGACAAGCTATTTGATGACCGCCGACTTCCACGAGCCACACCTTCAGATAAAGTTTTAGAGAGTACCTTAAGTAGTACTGCTAATTTGCCTGAATATACTTTTGGAGACGAAACTCCACTAAAGGTGTCTTATACCTATACAACTCCACCAGTAGAAGGTCAGCCAGACCCTATACTAACTGCATGGATGTTCCCTGTTGATACAAATAACAATGGGAAATTTGACACCTATACTCTTTATGGAATTTACTTCAAAACTCCGCCCATAAGTGGTGGCACATACAGCCGCGCTAGAAATCCTCTAGAGGCCAGAACTCCACCCATGACCTCTGGTAATATAAGCACCGGTTGTCAAGATACTTTGGGAACAAGTGCTACTTTGGTAGGGAATACGGGCTGGATTAATATTGCTAGTAAGCTGAAAAAAAGCTTTTTTGTCTACACTGCTAATGTTCCCATCACTACTAACCCACCTAACACTGGAAGTGATGCAGGTAAATACGAAGTTTTTCAAGGGAATAAAGGTTTTTCCGGTTTAGAGTATCAACAAGACCGTATACAATTACCGCTAGTTAACAATGCGGTGGTTTATGACGATGATATAGAAATTACCCCTGGTGTCGAATTTAACCTAAATGGACGGATATTGACTAATAGTAATTTACTCACTGGTACTAATGGTTCTGGAGTAACACTTTATCAGGTTAGTAGTGAAAATTCCTGTTTTTACGATGATGACAATGCCAAAATTGTTGTAGGTGGCAATTTAGCAGCAGGTGTTTTCACTGGTACAGGTGATTTAAATAACAGTACATCGGTGCATTTATTCCAAGGCCAAGGAGTTGACCCTATTCAAAATGTTGGTGTTACTGCTAACAAATCAATCAGTCCTGAAACACCGAATAATATTGCCTACAATAGTTTAGCTTATGTACAGCGCATCAATCTTTTAGTACAAGCACAGACGGCTAACGCTGAATCTAGTGATCCACAGGAAGTCAAAGATGGTATTACACAGCAACTAAAAGTATTAAATCTCACTACTTCCACTGCCACTGCATCGCAACTAGCTACTATCCGTAATAACCAGCTACAACTTTACTTTAAAAAACGTACCCGTCGTGTACCTTATGGTGAAGTTGGTTTTGGTGGAATTGCAATACAACAGACGACTGGTGTAAATTATACGACTACTACAGTCCTACAAGGAAGTGGTGACTCACTTCGTCCACCAGACACTTGGGTTTATCCCTTTAAAGCTAGTGATGGTAAAAGTAAAAATGATGGCACTTTAATTTATGCCAATTTAACACTTAACATTAGTGGTTCTAATCTGCTACCTAAAGCCACAGAAACAACTAAGCAACAAAAACTGGGTAAAGAACAATACGTTGGCGATCGCATTTTGCTTGGTAATAACCTACCTGCATTATGGTGGAACACGACGACATCGACATTTGTTGGTTCAGATAGCACAGATACCCAAGATATTACAGGTATTAACTGGGACGACGGGGATGGAACTCGCAATCGCCGCAGTCGTGTACAGCAACTGGCTGATTTAGGAACTGTTGACCGAGATGGAGACTGGGAATCAACAGCAGCTACAATACCAAGTACTCCCCAAGATTCTGTAGGCGGCTTACGGGTAGTAACTGGTGCAGGGATTTATTTACCTAATGATTTATTTGTTAGTAGTCCAAGCTTCAGCATACCTGCACCCCGAATCTGGTCAGATATGATGCCAGTGCCTTCGGGAACAGCTACCGTTGGAACAAGCGCTGATGCTAGAGGTATAATAGGCGGTTTTAACTACTCAACAATCCAAGTATCAACTCAACCATATTTACGGATGCGGGCTACAGCAGTGTATCACTACCAAGCTAGTGGCTACAGTGCGACAAACCCTGCACCCATTGCTTGTATAAGTAGTTACTATGACCCCACTAATAGCACTACAGCTAAGAATCTGACAACTCTTCCATATAACAATACGGGTGGCAACTCCAATAATGGTATTGTCTACGCAGCTCCAACAAAGGCTGTTTCTGACTATTTAGCTTTACTAACCTACCAAGCTAGTTTAAAGTATCCCAATGGGCGGTTGGTGAATGAACTACTGAAAACCGCTCTGCCAAAAGCAGCTTCCTCTCGGACACTCTCAGAGCAGTCTGCTATTCATGCTGCTATTTGTGCGATCCAAATATTAGATGGTAGTATCGGCTCTCCAAGTACTAGCGTTATCCCTCACGGCGCAATTTACGAAACTGCTTTTTTAGATGCAAGACAGATTAAGGCAATTCATAAAGATGTATCAACACCTGGTGTAGAAACGTTCACCAACGCTGATGGTGTAAATGGAGATGGAACAGGTACCTTTGCTAGTGTCCCAAGTGTCCCAGATCCATCTGCTGGTTCCACGGCTCCAGACTATGAACTCGCCAAAGAAACCCGCCAACCCCTGGAAATTCGCGCCACTGTATTAGACATTAGTAAGTTACGGGCAACAACTTATGGCACAGCAACATCACAAGAATACTTAATTCCCAATAGCGGTATTATTTACGCTACTCGTGATGATGCACTTTTGGATTTAAGTGCCAGCTCTAGTAGTGGCATAGATGCACAAAAAACAAGTAGTCCTGTAGATTTCAAACTTGATCCGACTCGTCGTCCCAACGCCATTATGTTAATGAACGGCGACCCAATCTGGCGTGTTCTGGGTTTCAGAGATGCAGAAAAAGGCTTGATTTTAGCCTCTAACTTGCCTGTATATATTAAAGGCGACTTTAATAAACATACCCAAGAAGAGTTTAATACAGCTCTAAGTAGTAATTTGAACAATTTCTACTCTCGCGCTGCAACAGACCGTAATCCAAACTTTGCTTGTCGTACTGGTGACGCTAGATTACCAAACTGTACCACTGGGGACGCATGGCGACCTGCCAGCGTTTTGTCAGATGCGATCACCCTTCTTTCTAATAACTTTCAGTTTGGCTACCGCAGCGATGGAGACTATGACCTAAATAATAACCTGGGTGATACTAATTCCATTACCGGTACTGGTAGTGGTGTTACTCCTGTTATTCCCGGATTTCAGAAGAATGGGTTTGCTACCAACAACACTAATGTCGTCAATGCTCTCTGGTATGACCCTACCAATACCTCTAATAATGTCTATCCTGTTGCCACTATAAACAGTTCTTACCTGAATAACTTTGTTACACCCATCCAGCGAAGGAGAACTGCCCCAGAGTATTTAATGGAAGTATGTCCAAAACTACCTGTTTCAGCTTGCGATCCGGGTACTGATTGGTGGGTAGCACTACCCGCTGATGTTGTTGCATATCCAGCAGGTCTAAGAGCCTCGGATGTTACTGGTACTCCTGGACAGACTTTTTCTCTGAGTACCCATTTAGCAGGTACAACAGCACAATCACCGACTAATTCTAAATATCTAGGTTATCCTCGCCGTGTTGCCTTTCTCCGTAGTACATCTGCTGGTACATTGGGACAACTTACGCTTGATGCTAGTACTAATCCTAAACCAATCATTATAGGTATCCAGAGCGGGAAAATAACTTCATTTCCACTGAGTAGTTTTAGTTCTACCAATAGACCAGATCCCACAGCTAATGCTCTATGGTTCCTAACAAGTGCTGCCAATGACGATAATCAACCGCCAAACTTTACTCTAGGCTCAGGTACAAGCGATCAACCAGCTTTATCGCCAATGTTACAAATTAAAGTGGCTTTCAACATTAATGAAGATGAATCACCAATATCAAGTAATAACAAACTGGGTCCTGGCGGAAGTAATAACTCACTGGTTAGTAACTGGATGCAACAAGCATCAAGTTTGGGTACTACCTTTAACTTAGTCGTAGCAGGGGGAGACACCCCAGCTCGACCTACAGAAGAGAATGGTGGTTTACAAAGCTTTGTCCGCTTCTTGGAAAATTGGAACCCAACTGGAGGGTCAGGCGATGCTATTACAGCTAGGATTAACGGCTCTTTTATCCAAAGAACTCGTAGTGTCTATGCTACTGCGCCAATTGTAGCATACTTAAGTAATGCCGGCTCATCTCTTGCACCATATCCGATCGCTAATGCTAGTGGTCAAATACCTTTTTTACTACCTCCTAAACGGCAGTGGGGTTATGATGTCGCCTTGCTGTCGCAATCACCAGACGCATTTTCGCAAAAGTTAGCGATAACGCCAGATGACAAACCCAATGAGTATTTCCGGGAAGTTGGTCGAGATGATGCATGGGTGCAAACGTTGTTGTGTGCCAAAAAAGCCTCAGACAGTACTTATGCCGTCGCTGGCGATCATACTAGCTGTAGTTAATCTTTAATTCCTAGAAACGGTGAGCAACTATGATTAAGCGCAAACAACAGCAAGTAAGTCAAACATCTGATGAGCCTGGTTTTACGATTATTGAGTCACTGGTAGCACTACTCGTAGTTGCTATTTTACTAACAGCGATCGCGCCTGTAATCGTCCTAGCAACAGCAACGCGAGTTCAGTCTCGACGAGTGGAACTGGCAACCCAAGCGGCAAAAACATTCATTGATGGCATCAGAACTGGAGCTATTACAGCGCCAAGTGCAGTTACTACACTTACTGCTCCTACATCAGATGCACCCAGACGCATTTCAGATGTAGCAGCTATACCAGCTGTAGCTGCTGTAGCTGCTACGGGAAGTACACCAGCTATACCAGCTGTAGCTGCTATACCAGCCGTAACAGGTAGACCACAAGACTATTTAATTAACACTACAAATATGGCTGCTCCCACATCAGCAACTGGTCTGTATTGTTTTAACCAGAATGGCACTATTAGTACTACAGATTGTTCAAGCAATCAGTTTTACATTCAAGCCGGTCAAATTATTGGGGTAAAGGATGGCTATCGTCTGGGAATTAGGGTTTATCGAGCAGATGCTGACTTTCCCTTAATAGCCAGCACTGTTGATACTAAATACACACAAACACCTTTCACTGCTGGATTAGGTAGCCGCAAAGCACCATTAATTGAAATGACAACCGACATCAGCAACACTACCACTACATTTCAGGCTTTATGTCAACGACTAGGTACTGCAACAAATCAAAGTTGTCAATAAAAAACTGGGCAAGTTTATATTACCTCAGCGATCGCTCTTTATGCGATTGCTCGCTGTGCATCTATTAGCAAAGAGAATACCGCAGTATGATCATGACACTAAAATTTATGCTCAGTATACAGCTGAAGCGCTCCAAGGGCATTCAGCAAGTTGATGGTTTTACCCTAATTGAATTGTTGGTAGGCATGATCCTAGCCTTCCTGATCATCACGCCGTTGCTAGGATTCATGGTTAATATTCTGGACACCGACCGAAAGGAACAAGCCAAGGCAAATTCTGAGCAAGAAATTCAAGCTTCACTAGATTACATTGCCCGTGATTTACAACAGGCAATCTATATTTATGATGCTACTGGAATTGCTTGTCTAACCGGTACTGTTGATACTACTACTTGCCCAAATGCAAGTACAAATCAACTACCTAGCCCAACTGCAACAGATAGAGTTCCTGTGCTTGTCTTTTGGAAACGAGAATTAGTTAGTCAAGCAATTACAATTACAGGAACTCAAAAAGATGATACTTTTGTTTACTCATTAGTTGCCTACTATTTAATTAAAGACAGTAGTACTACTTGGTCTAACGCTGCTCGTATCGCCCGATGGCAAATTAAGGATGGTGTAGCAGATCCCGGTGGACAAGCTTGTACTGGATATACTGGAAAGTATGTCACTGACAGTAATAATAAATATTGTCCTAGTCCAGGTTTTGCTCTATTTAAACTTGATGGAGCAGGCACGATAACACAAAAAATGAATGCTTGGACAAAAGCTACAGCAAGTTACACTGCCGATACCACAGTACTTGTTGACTTTATTGATCAAACCAAAACTGACGACGCTTCAAATCCCGCGCCAACAGCAGTCTGCTCTCTCACTAGCGTACCAGCCTCTTTCAGCGTACCAGCTTCTTTCAACACTCGTGATACAGCTAAAATGACTAGTTTTTATGCTTGTGTTGATAGAGTTAATACAACAGCACAAGTATTTTTACGAGGCAATGCACTCGCACGCATACAAAACGATAACCTTAATTATAAAGATAGCAGCAAAACTTATTTTCCAAATGCAAGTATACGAGTACAAGGACGCGGATACTTATTTACTAAATAAATGCTGAAGTTCAAAGGATTACTTAATGGCAGCCATTATGGAAAAGTTAAGTTTGAAGTTATTTAACCTAAACAGTAGAAATGAAACCGGTAAACAGCGATGTCTAGTTAACAGACTGGGCTATGCTTCTGGATACACCCAACAAGATGCTGGCTTTAGCTTGCTGGAATTACTCGTAGTAATCCTGATGATCGGAATTTTATCAGCGATCGCAGCTCCTAGTTGGTTTTCCTTTGTAAATCGACAGCAGGTAAATAAGGCTAACGACGCTGTTCTCGCCGCACTGCAAGAAGCACAGAGCCAAGCCAAAAAAACTAAACTTAGTTACAGTGTCAGTTTTCAGAAAAATAGCGCAACCAAAAATGTGGAGGTTGCTATTTATAGTACTAATGCTGGAATCAGCACATGGAAAACATTAGGATCGGATGTGGGAGCCAATTCTAATCAATTACTGCTGGGTGCAAATCTCAATGGCGAAAATGCTGTTAACACTGCCAGTATTACTGATTCTACTGTACACTATCCTCTCCCAATTACGCCCACAAAAATTACCTTTGACTATATGGGAGCTCTGACTTTGCCAAATAACTTGGGAACACCTGTATCGCCTTCGACAGATCCACCTGGGTTAAAAATAGTGGTAGCTCTACCAAGCTCTGCAAATTCTACATCGCCTAGTAGCGTGAAGCGATGCGTCATTGTGAAAACTCTCTTAGGCTCAATGGCCACAGCAAAAGACTCCCAATGCAGTTAAGTAATCTTCATAGTTAAAATTTATAAAAATACGAAATAATACTGAACGTAAAACTGCACTTTGAGAGCAAAATTGTAACATCTAGCGCAGTTTTCTGATTTTAAATCTCTCAAAAATCGCCTTAATAAAATATAACTTTTGTCAAATGACTGAAAACATTGACTTTACTGTAGCTATCCCAACTTATAACGGTCAAAGTCGTTTGCCTGAACTACTAGAACGACTACAAAATCAACTATATACAGAACATTTATCTTGGGAAATTATAGTTGTAGATAATAACAGCACTGATAACACGAAGAGAGTTGTTCAAAGCTATCAACAAAATTGGCAGTGTCCTTATCCACTAAAGTACTTGTTTGAAACGAAACAGGGAACAGCATATGCCAGACAAAGGGCAATTGAAGAAGCTAAAGGCAAATTTATAGGTTTTCTTGATGATGACAATTACCCAACATCTACCTGGGTAGCAGCAGCTTATGCTTTTGGTGAACAGCATCCTTTAGCCGGTGCTTATGGTGGCCAAGTTCATGGTGAGTTTGAAGTTGAACCACCAGAAAACTTTAAGAAAATAGCTTGTTTTTTAGCCATTACCGAGAGAGGTACAAAACCCCTGCAATACAAAGCTCCCATGAAAATGCTACCTCCAGGGGCTGGCTTAGTAGTTCGCAAGCAGGCATGGGAGAGAACAGTTCCTAAAAATCTAGTTTTAAATCATAAAGGTAGAGAAGCTGGGTTAGCTAGTGAAGATTTAGAAGCAGTACTACATATCCAGCTAGGAGGTTGGGACATTTGGTACAACCCAGAAATGTCTATTTACCATAAAATCCCAGCATGGCGATTGCAAAGAAAATATTTAATTAGTTTATTTCGCTGTGTGGGTTTAAGTCGGCATCACCTTCGTATGTTGAGAATACAACCTTGGCAAAGACCTCTGGTAAGTTTAGCGCATTTAGTTAATGATTTACGCCAAATTATACTTTACGCGCTCAAATATCGAGGTACGTTTCAAAGTAACTTAATTGCTGCTTGCGAGATTGAACTGCTCATGAGTAGCTTTATCAGTCCTTTTTACCTACTTAAAAAAAGATATTTGAATATAGCGGTTCCCGACCTGCTGATGTACCTTTTCAAAGCTATTAACCTTGGTAAAAAAGATTGGGGTATCCCTCAGTTGCTTAGGAAAAGCCCTAACCAGTTATTACCTTATCATAAACTATCATAAAAAACATACAAGTTGTGGTAATTATGATGGATAAATTAATTGAAAATCCATTTTTAGACTTTACTGTAGCTATTCCTACATATAATGGGAGAAACCGATTACCTCAAATATTAGATTTACTTTTGAATCAAACAGGAGTAGAACACCTCAATTGGGAAATTATTATTGTTGATAACAATAGTTCCGATAACACAGCCGAGTTAATTCAGGATTACCAAAAAAGCTGTAGTAATAACTTTCCTTTAAGGTACTTCCTAGAAACTAAACAGGGAGCCGCTTTTGCAAGGTTGCGGGCTGTGCGCGAAGCCGGAAGTCAGCTTATTGGATTTTTAGATGATGATGTCCTACCTGCGCTTGATTGGGTTGCACAAGCTGTAGCCTTTGGTAAACAGTATCCTCACGCCGGAGCATATGGCGGTCAAGTTCATGCTGAATACGCAGTAAAACCACCAGAAAACTTTCAAAGAATTCAAGCTTTTTTAGCTGTAACAGAACATGGGCCAAATCCACATTTGTTTGATGCGGATAATTTAAGACTTCCTGCTGGTGCGGCGCTTGTTGTTCGGAAACAAGTATGGTGTGAAAATGTACCAGAACGACCTACTTTAAGTGGGAAGTTGCCTGGTATTTTGGTGCAGGGTGATGACTATGAACCATTGCTTTACATACATTATGCAGGCTGGCAAATTTGGTATAACCCTACTATGCATAGTTATCATCAAATACCACATTGGCGACTTGAGAGAGATTACCTCCTAACTCTGGCACGCGGCTGTGGCTTGTGTGTTTTCCAGTTACGCTTGATAAATACTAAAAATTGGCAAAAACCAATAGTGTTTGTGAAAACTATTTTAGGAAATTTACGCCGAGTATTAAGGCACTTTATTCAGTATAGAGGGCAATTAAAAAATAATCTAATTGCTCTTTTTGAAATGGAATTTTACTTGGCTAGCATGATGAGTCCTTTTTACTCTTTGAAGCTTTATCTTAGGCAATTTTTTGTCCAATGAATAACTATATAAAATGAAAAAGTAATAATTAATAAAAGCAAATATATGACTTATATCTCTGTAATAATACCATCTTATAACAGCGAGAAAACTATAAAAAAAACAATTGAATCCGTTCTCAATCAAAGTTTTTCAGATTTAGAATTAATTATAATCAATGATGGTTCAAAAGACTCAACACTAGAGATTATTTCAAATTTTCAAGACTCCCGAATAAAAATATTTTCCTTTGAGAAGTCTGGTGGAAATATTAGTCGGAACCGTGGGCTAAAACATGCTACGGGAAAATTTGTTAGTTTTTTAGATGCAGATGATATTTGGACAGCCGATAAATTGGCAAGCCAGTTGCAGGCTCTGCAAGAAAACTTAGGTGCTAAAGTTGCTTATAGCTGGACTGATTATATCGATGAAAATGATGAAATCTTGCTTTCAGGTATGCATATTACTGTCAATGGTGATGTTTATGAAAAGCTATTAGTAAGTAATTTTCTAGAAAATGGTTCCAACCCCTTGATTCTTAGAGAAGCAATAATAGAATTAGGTGGATTTGATGAATCACTAAATGCTGCTCAGGATTGGGATATGTGGCTGCGATTAGCTTGCAAGTTCGATTTTGTATGTGTACCATCTGTACAAATATTATACCGAATCAGTCCTAATTCAGTTTCTTCTAATCTTGCAAGGCAGGAAAAAGCCTGTTTGCAAGTTCTTAAACGTGCCTATCAGGTAAGACCATTAACTGATAAAAGTATTTGGAGCTTAAGTCTCACGAACCTTTATATATACCTAACATGCAAAGCCCTAAGACAGCCATTAAATCGATATAAAGGTGCAGTAGCAGCCATATTTCTTTGGAAGTATTTACTCAACGACTCTTCAAGGTTCCAGCGAATAAATCTAATCTTAAAACTTTTATTTAAAATTGCCGTCATCTTTATACTACCCACTACTTTGTCCACAACATTACTAACAAGCATCAAGAGAAAAGCTAAGAAAGTAAAATATTCTTAAATATGTGGTTAGTTGAAAACTAACTAAAAAATAACAATGAATACCCCAGTGCATTTTTTGTATCTAGTTAATACAAAATATCTCTTTAATAATCGCTCTAACAGTGGTTTCACACTGCCAGAGATGTTAGTAGTTATTGTATTAGTTGGTATATTAGCTACGCAGGGAATACCCAACTGGCTGGCTTTTGTGAACACTCAACACCTCAACACTGCCCGAAGCGAAGTTCACCTTGCTATGCGCCAAGCCCAAAGACAAGCTACTAAGGAAAAATTGACTTGGCAAGCTAGTTTTCGTGAACAAAACGGTATTGTTCAATGGGCGGTTCATCCTACTACCGTAAAACCATCTGCCGCTAACTGGAATAATCTACATTCTAATGTGCGTTTAGATGGGGAAACAACCTTGCAAGCGTCAAATGATATACACAAAGTTGAATTTGACTACAGAGGTAATGCTAAAAATTTAGGAAGGATCACGCTATCCAGCAAGTCTGGTGGTAAAGCTAAACGTTGTGTAATAGTTTCTACAATTTTAGGGGAAATGCGAACGGCAAAGGAGCATACTACAGCTAAAGACGACAAGTATTGCTATTAGCTATTAAGATATTTCTTGTTGATTCAAACAAGGTATTGTGTGCTGAACTTACCAGTAAACCCAAAACAGCACTTGATTATTTTCACTCGCTATCCAGAACCAGGTAAGACCAAAACCCGATTGATACCTGTTTTGGGAACTCTTGGTGCTGCCAATCTTCAACGAGAAATGACTGAATATACAATATTTCAGGTTCAAGAATTGCAAAAAGCCATTGCCATATCTGTGGAAGTGCGGTTTACAGGTGGCGATTTGCAACTCATGCAAGACTGGCTGGGGTTGGATTTCGTTTATCAGTCTCAAGGTGAAGGCGATCTAGGTTCGCGGATGGCCCGATCGCTTAGAAATGCCTTTCAATCTGGTGCAGAACAAGTAATTATCATCGGTACAGATTGCCCTGGACTGAATACCCAGATTCTAACAATAGCCTTTGAGAAATTACACACCTTTGACCTCGTACTTGGCCCTGCGATCGATGGTGGATATTACTTAATTGGTTTGCGCCAACCCATCCCGGAGTTATTCGTTAACATCGAGTGGGGAACTGCTCAAGTATTCCAGAAAACCGTGGATATTGCCCACAAACTGAATTTATCACATGTGAACTTGTCGCCTTTAGCTGATGTTGACCGACCTGAGGATCTGCCGATTTGGGAACAAGCCCTTGCAGGGGAGATGGAAAAATGAGGGAGATATAGTTAAAAGGGCGGTTAGAAACCGCCCTTTTAATTTGAACGTATGCACATCTGTGGTATAGAAAAAATCCCTGTATTACGACCGATTGGAACTGCAATAAGGGAAATCGGGTAGTTCATTCAGTCTTTTCCTCCAGCCCCGCATTAGCTTCGTATCTTCAAATACTAGGAATTTCCTGAAGACACTGCACATAACAAATGTTACTGTGGCCTAGTTGAAAACCAAGAGGCAGATAGCCTTTACCAGTATTAAATCTACTTTGTGTTTTTACACAATAGTCACGGTCATGGGCACAATATTTAAGTAGCTTGAAATATGAACATCACTCGTATTCACCGCCAGTTTGAAAAATTATGGTTAACCGTTTTACTTCCGTGAGTACTGCCCTTACAGTTAAGGTAGTTGGAATAATCTGCATTTTGTCCTTTTTCGTTGACTTTTTGATTCTATTGTTACCCTTTCAACCTACTGATCGGCTATGGCAAATCAACTTGGGAACAGCGCTAGTTGATCGGGGAATTGTTCCTTTAGTAGGTTTGGGGCTTCTGTTTGCTGCCTATTGGATTGATAGTGCTGATGCCGGAAGCGATCGCCCCCAAGGTATCGATTTAAGATTTCCCGCCCTGATCCTCTCAAGTATTTTAGGATTGATGTTCTTGCTGATTTTTCCCCTGCACCTCAATAACGTGAATCAAGTTAAGACTCAAGCAGTCAACCGCATCACTCAAGAAGCAGATCAGGCAGAAAATCAACTGAACACTCGGTTATCCCAATTGCAAGCACAACTGACTACTGAGCAAGGAAAAGCTCAATTAGAGCAGCTGCGAAACCAAACCAAAGCTCAGTTTAGTGAAATCCTCAAAGATGATCAAAAATATAAGCAAGCACTTGAAAGCTCTCAAATTCCCGCAAATATTAAAGAGTTACTGAAGAAGGCTAAAAAAGATCCCCAAGTACTTGACAAAGCTATCGAACAACAAACAGATATTCAGACGCTGCAAACTCAACAACTGAGCCAACTTCGCCAGCGCAGAGACGAAGCACAGCAACAAGCTAAAGATACTGCTTGGAAGTCTGGACTGCGAATTGGGATTAGCAGTTTGCTGTTGTCCATTGGTTACATTATCATTGGCTGGACAGGCTTAAGAGGTAGAGGTGCCGTACAAGGTGGTAAACCTAGAGCTACCGCACGCTAATCGACTATTGGCATGGCAGTAGGACGTATCCAATAATTGTTGACGGCTGATACTGCCATGCATCTAATAACAATAAAAAGGCAATTATCACTGAGTAAAATCACTATAAAACTTGACTAATGTTCTCAATTTACATACTGACATATAACGAAGAACTAGATATTGCTGCTTGTATCGAATCGGCGATGCTAGCGGATGACATCATTGTTGTGGATTCATGCAGTAGCGATCGCACTGTGGAAATCGCCAGTCGCTATCCCATTCGCGTCGTCCAACACGCTTTTGAAAGTCACGGACGCCAACGCACCTGGATGTTAGAGTCTATATCCCCACAGCACGAATGGGTTTACATTCTCGAAGCTGACGAGCGCATGACACCAGAACTGTTCGCAGAATGCGAAAAGGCAAGTCAGAATCCAGACTACATCGGTTACTACGTGGCTGAACGTGTGATGTTCATGAATCATTGGATTCGCTACAGCACACAGTATCCCCGTTACCAAATGCGCCTCTTCCGTCACGGTAAAGTGTGGTTTACAGACTACGGTCATACTGAGCGGGAAGTTTGTGACGGTACAACTAGCTTTTTAAAAGAAACATACCCTCACTACACTTGTAGTAAAGGCTTGAGTCGCTGGATTGAAAAACACAACCGTTATTCTACAGATGAAGCTCAAGAAACATTGTATCAATTAGAGCAAGGAAACGTAAACTGGCGAGATTTATTCTTTGGCAAATCGGAAATCGAAAAACGCCGCGCCCTGAAAGATTTGTCTTTGCGTTTACCCGCCAGACCGTTGCTACGGTTTATATATATGTATTTTATCTTAGGCGGATGTTTAGATGGACGCGCTGGACTTGCTTGGTGTACATTGCAGGCATTCTACGAATACCTGATTTTGCTCAAAGTTTGGGAAATGAAGTATCTACCAAAACCTAATTTAGACGCAACAGCAATTCTGGCACAGGAGAGTATACAACAGTTACAGTGCACGGATTCAGAAACTACACAGGCTGATGCAGTATGAAGAAGTTTTGATTCAAAAGCAGCGATCGTCTATGGTGGGCGGGTACGCGATCGCAAAATCAGTACGGCCGCATAGATGTGCTAGACAGATCCCCACCTTCTTTGAGAACTCGGGGATCTTGGCTCAAATGTGAGTGACTGACCAGATAAAATAATTTCTCAGTTTACCCGGTGGTACTTTCACAATCATCAGCAGCTTTTGATTGAGCGCGGTAGATTAGTAATAGGTTTGATTTATCAAAAGCAAGAGGAATCTTACACTAGCAAGGCTAGTGCTTTGGATAGTGACGAGTTGCCCGTTTACAACGCTGATAAACCTGCTACATACGAGTTTTCTGGTAGGCGAGTAAAAAGGGGGTTGTATCAGAGTACATATGGACATCTGGTTAATGCAGATTCAAATGGGGCTGCGAATATCGGAAGAAAAAGTAAGCAGAATGGTTTTACCGGACTGTCTAGAGGCTGTTTGGCACAGCCGTTACGAATCAAGATCCACTAGGGTTTTATCTCTTAAGAATCTCAGTTACCAAGCGTGCTGAGAGTGTCAATTACAAGTCTTACAAAGAAAAGTAACATCCTCTAAAAATAACCAGTCGCCATCGGATTGGTTGATGTCTATGTGTATGCTGTAAGAAAATAGCTGATTTCCGCAACAAGTACGTGTTTTTGCGGCAGCAGCCAAGGTGCTAGGTTTTGGACAGTTAGTTGCGGCAGAAGCTGCCAAAGTTAAAGTCTCCGGAATTTAACGAATCTGCTGATATACATACCAATAACAAAAATTCCTCTAGCTTAAAACAGGAGAATCGGGGCTTGGTAATCGATCGCCTAAAACAGGACTTAAAAAACGACCTGATTGCTGGTTTGTTGGTAGTAATTCCCCTAGCAACCACTATCTGGCTGACAATTACCATTGCTACTTGGGTAATCAACTTCCTCACCCAAATTCCCAAACAACTGAATCCCTTTGATGGGTTAAACCCAATTCTAGTAAATATACTGAATTTGTTAGTAGGGTTGGCTGTACCCTTACTAAGTATCCTGTTAATGGGCTTGATGGCTCGCAATATTGCTGGGCGGTGGTTGTTAGATTTTGGTGAGCGATTATTACAGGCAATACCTTTAGCGGGGCAGGTATACAAAACCCTCAAACAGCTTTTAGAAACAATCTTAAAAGATTCTAATGGTAAGTTTCGCCGTGTAATTTTGGTAGAGTATCCCCGCCGAGGAATTTGGGCGATCGCCTTTGTCACTGGTGCAATCAGCAGTGATATCCAAGCCCAGATGTCTCGCCCGGTGCTAAGTGTTTTTATCCCCACCACCCCGAATCCTACTACTGGATGGTACGCAGTCGTTCCTGAAGACGAGGTGGTGAACCTTTCCATGTCCATTAGACTTATCCACAAATAAACCTCAAAATAGCTGAAACCCTTACATAGCTGGCTTTTTAGCTTATATAAAACAGGAACCTCTAAAACCCTCTCCAGAGCTAGGTTTCAGCCAAATAAAGTTCTCATTTCCGGATAAGTCTATTGAAGATGCCTTTAAAATAGTTGTATCAGGTGGGATTGTCGCCCCCAATACGCCCTTGGTTTTCGCCAAAGAGTCCACACTGGAAGTGAAACACGACGAAATCAAGCAGCAGGTTATTCCCGTTGAAGAAATTTAAAATCAATCTGGCATAGTCACAAGCAAATTCGTAATCTTGTTGTTTGACTGTGCCAAAGTTGATACACTTATAAGTTTGTCCCGCCTAGTTAATCAGTTCTCGCACAATCACCCCTCAGTTTTATGCAACCTCGTAAACCCCAGCAAATTGCTCGTGAATTGGCGCTTTTAAGCCTTAGCCAATTACCAGTCAACCCAAAGAAATTAGATAAATTGGAAGACGATCAATTAGTATCCAAGTTGGTGCTAGGAGCAGTACGCACCCTAACTTCAGAAGTGCAAGATACCCTCGATAATGCCGCAGGTGAACTGCAACGCAGTAACGATCGCCTCTTAAGTAGCCAAACTCGCGCCTCCGACCTCGATACTGCCAGAACAATGCTGCAAGAAGCGATCGCCTGCACCCAGACAGCAATCAATCAGTTGGGTACGGCAGTTGATTTCCCAGTATTGATTCAGTTAGCTAATCAGGATAAGGGAGTCCGTAATTACGCAAAAGAGCTTGTGATTACCATCAACGAAAATCGACACATTATAGATGAACTCCTTTCTAGTGCCTTAGTAGATTGGCAAGTAACTCGCCTGGCCCAAATTGACCGCGATATCCTGCAAATCGCTGTGGCAGAAATGAAGTTCTTAGGAGTTCCAGACAGTATCGCCATCAACGAAGCTGTGGAACTAGCCAAACGCTACAGTGGAGAAGATGGTCATCGGTTTATTAACGGTGTTTTGCGCCGAGTCAGTGACCAGAAAAAAAGTGCGTAGTTTTTTATACTTATTTGTCATAGTGAGGAGGATGAGCGGGATGAGGGGGGATGAGGGAGACAAGGAGAATCACCAATGCCCAATGCCCAATGCCCAATGCCCAATGCTCCATGCCCAATGCCCCAAGTTAAATTAAACTCATAACTTATAACTTATAAACTCATATAACCAATACTGCTGCAATGGTTTTTAATTGGTTCCGTCGTCAATATAACAATTCGTCTGATACTCCCTCTGATCAGAAGCAGAAAGAAACTCCTCCTGCACAAGAACCCCAACCAGAGCCAGCCGAAACGTCAACACCAACTGCTGAAACTGTACCAGAGACAACGGCAGACTTGTTGGCGTTTGCTAAAGCTGCCTACAAAAACATTCAGCAAAAACAACAAGCCGAGGTAGTAGAAACCCCGCCTGATTCAGCAGATACCTCAGCACCATCAGCACAACCTGAAACCCCAGAAACGGCAATTGCCCAAATCACCGAACCAGAAGCAACTGAGTCACCTGTTAGTACAACCGTAGAAACAGCACAGCCAGAAATTATCCAAGCTGCTACTGAGGAAGAAAGTACAGAAGATTCCTTAGTGGCAGCAATTGCTGAACAGCCAGATATCAAAAGCCCAGAACTAACCGCAAGTGAAGTTGAACCAACACCCACCGAACCACTAGCTACGCCAGAGGCAGCACAGCCAACAGCACTATCTTTCTTAGAACGGGCGGCGGCAGAACGGCAAGCCAAGCTGGAACAACTAGTAGCCACCGCCATTGAAGTCCCAGAAACGGAGGTAGTACAGCCAGTAGCTGCAACCTCAGAGACAGCAGAGGAAATTCCCGGACTGGTATTTGATGATGGGTTTGTCTGGTCGGCGAAAGTTCTCGCAGCTCAAGGTAGAAGTGCAGAAGACGTTTCTATTGAAGAAATTACCTGGCTGAAAAAGCTCCGACAAGGGTTAGACAAAACTCGTCGTAGTATTCTCAACCAACTGAAGGCGATCGTCGGTCAAGGGCCGCTTAACCAAGCTGCTGTGACGGAAATTGAAGCATTGCTCCTGCAAGCTGATGTGGGTGTAGAGGCGACAGACTTTATTATCAATGCCCTACAGAAAAAACTTCGAGAAGAAGTTACCGCACCAGAAGAAGCGATCGCTTACCTGAAAAAAATCCTCCGGGATATGCTGGATGCACCGAGCAAAATATCCCATAAAACTAGCTTTACCCCAGAAAAAGAAACCTTAAACATTTGGTTAATCACCGGGGTGAATGGTGCCGGTAAAACCACCACCATCGGCAAAATTGCCCACTTGGGACAAAAATCTGGCTATAAATGCTTGATTGGGGCAGCAGATACCTTCCGCGCTGCCGCCGTGGAACAGGTAAAGGTTTGGGGTAGCAGAAGTGGTGTGGAAGTAATTGCCAATCCTGGAAAGAATACAGATCCGGCAGCAGTTGTGTTTGATGCGATCGTTGCCGCCCAAGCGCGTCAAACAGAATTACTTTTGGTGGATACAGCTGGACGACTACAAAACAAGAAAAATTTAATGGACGAACTCAGCAAAATCCGCCGAATTATCGACAAAAAAGCCCCAAATGCCAAAGTAGAATCACTGTTGGTTCTAGATGCCACTTTAGGTCAAAATGGACTGCGGCAAGCCGAAGTTTTTTCGCAAGCTGCCCAACTAAGTGGCGTTGTCTTAACCAAGCTAGATGGCACCGCTAAAGGCGGCGTTGCCCTTGCCGTAGTGCAACAGCTAGGTTTACCGATTCGCTTTATTGGTGCTGGCGAAGGAATTGAAGACCTGCGCCCCTTTTCTAGCTATGAGTTTGTCGAAGCTCTCTTGAGTGGCTAGTTGAAAAATTTGGGGTTAAAAATTTTTCTTGACAAACTGATAAATTTAGGGCTGACTGATCTGGTATTATCACTTGAACTAATTACAAACAAAATACTGGAAACAGCTCAAGTGCTAAAGTTTGTCACAATCAATGGGTGACTTTTGCTAAAATTTCAAGCTAATGCCCTTTGTTCACACCCCGAATGGGCTTTTTAAATGTAGCAGCACGGGAATTTAGTTGTGACACACAAAAGTCCCTAAACTCCCATTTTGCAGCAATTTAAAGGGCAGGCGAGATGCTCACCCCCACAAATACAACTATTGTGGGATGGACAGCAGTCTGAGCGGTGAGCAGTGCGTTGGGGAGCCAGCACGAAGTTCGTAGTAAGCACTTTAGTGCTTAGAAAATGGTAAAGTTAGTCGCTCATGGGGAGCCAGTGCGTTGGGCGGCTTTGCCCCACTTGTACCCTTGCGGTGAAGCAAGCTATGCGTAGCGTCTTTGAACAGGAGAAGCAACTGGCGTGGAAACCCCCTGTTCCGGCGCTAACTGACTACAAACCCTTGATTACTAGCTTGAGAAAGTAGTAAGGATACGAGCGTCAGCTGTTTGCCCAGCGCCTACCTCAACAAAAGGAAGGCTTCTGACCCCCCTAAAATCAATTACAGGCTAATGGTTTAAGTCTGTTACCACTGACTCAAAAAATAGGGTTATCTCATTTTTATCCCGTTTCAATGGGTTTAAGTTTTGCATCTTCAGCAATTCCAAATTTGCAAAACGAGAAATTAAAAATGGAAAAGCTCAATCTTGGCGATTATCCCGGCAATTATGGTATACAAATTAAGTATTTGAAGACTTATTTACATATTCTCAGGTTTGGGAATGAGTGTAAGTCTGTTTTTTCCCAAACCAAGCTGGATTTGAGCGCTTATAGAGGTTTTCACTCAAAAGACTTCTAGTCTCCTAGTTGCCTCTGCCCAAACAGTCACTCTGAAAACGTGATGAATTATTCTTTGAAGAGAGTATTTTTATGACTTTAGAGATATGCTTTGGGAATTAAGTTATGAAAAAATGAAAAACTTTCTGAACTATCACCGAAACTAGTAATTTTTACAGGTTGGATTTGGACTAAAAATACATGATTTGAAATTCCTAATATTTGATTAGAAATACAATAAGCAAATAAAATACTTATAAAATTTGCCTGTTACGTCTTTATACTCTTGCTAAAATGACAAGTCTTGTCTAAATATGGTTTAGCAATACCAAAGCCAAAAGATTTATAAGTAATCTAAAATCAGCCAATATAAAGTGCAATAGTACCTGTGCCTGTGTCTCAACTGCCTTCTCAACCCACTGACAACAATAGTAGTGCCGCGACGGATGTCACACCAGTCGTAGCACTCAAAGAACTCGTGGCAAGGTTGCACCGGGAACAGAACAAAATTCAAGATTTGCTAAGTTCTTTAGGATTTGCCCTGAGAAGTTTCAATAATTTGAATCAGTTTTTGGAACTGATCCCGCTGATGGCAACAAGAGTGACAGATGCAGACGGCAGCGCCCTGTTTCTCTATAAACCTAATGGTCAAGTCAGGTTAGAGCAGTTACATTGGCAAGATAGTCGCCAGCGAAAGCATATCCGCAAAGCGCTAGAAATAGCCAGCAGTCAAATCACGCTTGTGCCCAATACTGCCCCTCTAGCGAATGCCACCGGGATTTTGGATGACCAGATGCATCGCTATTTGGGGCCAGATGTGCAAATCTTTGGTACAGCGATTCTGGTGAAGCATACAGAACGGGGATGGCTCTATGTCTTGAGCCGCGATCCAGAATATAGTTGGACAGAAACTAGACAAAAGTTAGTTAGGTTAGTAGCAGACCAAACAGCAGTAGCGATCGAAAACGATGAACTAGCTGTAGAACTAAGAAAAAAAGAACGCCTAGACCAAGAACTAGAAATTGGCGCAGAAATTCAACGGCGACTTCTACCCCGTCAATGCCCTACAATCCCTGGTGCAGTCCTAGCGGCACGCTGTAAACCTGCTAATCGTGTCGGCGGAGACTACTACGATTTTATTGCTACCAATCATAATCGGATTCAGCCCAAGACCAAAGGCGGCACGGAAACTAGTCGCTGGGGTTTGGTTATTGGAGATGTCATGGGCAAAGGTGTCCCGGCGGGGCTGATTATGACAATGATGCGGGGAATGCTACGGGGAGAAGTGCTACATGGTAATTCCCCAGCCGGAATTCTGCAAAACTTAAATAGAGTTATGTATGCGGATTTGGAAAATTCGCACCGCTTTGTAACGCTATTTTACTCAGAATATAACCCCCACAGCCGAATTTTGTCTTATAGTAATGCGGCACACAATCCTCCTTTGTGGTGGCACGCAGCGACAAAAACTGTCAGCCGTTTAGATACTCTCGGAATGTTAATCGGTTTGGATGCTAACAGCCAATATGAAGATGCCCAGGTGCAGTTAGAGCCTGGGGATACAATTATTTATTATACAGATGGCTTGACCGATGCCGCTGCTGCGGGTGGCGATCGCTTCGATGAAGAGAATTTTGTCACTGGCTTCAATACGGCTTGTAAGTACTGCAATGGCCCACAGGAGATTGTGGATTACCTTTTTGACCAAGTTCAGCAATTCATTGGTGATGAGAAGCAAAACACTGATGATATGACACTAGTTGTTCTCCAAATTTTATAGTCATTAGACATTTTTGTTTGGTCAAGTCATCAGTCAATGCTTAAACTTATTGTGACTAGGGATTCACCACAGGGATTAAATTTTTTATTTATTTTTCTTTGACTTTCCCTAGCGATCGCCTAAATGGTCGCACATCAACCCTTTTTGTGACTTATTTGTATTTAGCCTTGAAGATGATACATAAAAAATGATGCTTAGAATACTTTTCTCTTCAAGCAAAAACTATATATTTTGCACATCTAGCACAGTAGGAAACGCCGAGGGGGAGAGTAGGTAAAAGCTAAAAAGTACAAGGTAAAAAGTAAAAAGTAAATTTAATTCTTCATTTTTGCTTTCTTTCGATCCTTGTGACACAAGCATTTGGCCTGCTCCGTTTTGGCGTTTTAATTTTTCCTTTCTCCGCCGTAGCAAGTTTACAACAGCTACGACGGAGTTTTGCTTTCTTTGTTTCTCACGTCTAGATTTGGTTGTTTTAAACTTCCTTGGTATTTAAGTTATTAACCTTAATTTAATGATTTGTCAAGATATTTATGAAAATATTTTAGATGAAGAATTCAGATAATTATTCTTGCGCCCCAGCTTTTTGCAGACTCCGCACGACATTCTTATAACTATTAAATTCTGCAATCATCAAAGCAGTATAACCACCCCGGTTTTTCAAATTCACATTTGCCCCAGCTTGGAGTAATAACTGCACAATTTCGTCATAACCTGCTGACGCGGCCCACATCAATGATGTTGCCCTCGCTGAGTCTTGAAAATTCACATCTGCCCCCTTTGCCAGCAGCAAATGTATAATCTCTGTGTGATTGCGTTCGGTTGCCTTGATTAAAGCAGTTTTGCCACCATCCCCCGGAGTGTTGGCATCAGCACCATAGTCTAGCAACACTTTCACTGTTTGGGTGTGTCCTTGTGATGCAGCCAGAGTCAAAGGTACTTCACCAAGGTTTTTCCCAGTAATATCTGCCCCAGAATGCAGCAGTGCCTCGACAATTTGGCTGTGTCCCTGCAATGCTGCTACAAGCAGTGCCGTATCACCCAGGTGGTTGCTAATTTGGACATCTGCACCCCTGTTAAGTAACACTTGCACTACATCAATGTAGCCTTCCACAACGGCAAGATGTAGGGGAGTTTCACCATCTTGATCTTGCAGATTAATCTCGGCACCTCGATCTAGTAAAGCTGCTGCGATCGCACTGTGTCCAGCAGCAGCTGCTGCTGATAAGGCAGTTCCACCATCAGCGTTTTTCACATTCACATCAGCCCCTGCTGCCAATAGTGCTTCCACAATCTCCAGATGTCCCAAGTCTGCCGCTAGCATTAAGAGTGTCTCACCCTCCTCATCTGGGATATTGACATCGACACTAGTTTGGAGAATTGCTTCTATAACTTCTATTTTTCCCTGCTTAACGGCGAGTTTCAACGCAGTATCATCATCTTTATCTGCGATATTAACTTGGGCACCAGCAGCCAATAAGACTGGTACTACATCGATATGACCTTTGAGTACTGCTGCCATTAAAGCTGTGCTGCCATCTTCATTAGTGGCATTGACATCAGCACCTCTGGATAATAAAAGCTGCACAATGTCAAGCTGTTTGGCACTAGCTGCCAACATCAAAGCCGTCAAACCATAGAGTTTTCTGGGCAAGTTAATATTTGCCCCAGCATCCAGCAGCGCTCGCCCAATTTCGGTGTAGCCTAAATTGGCAGCAAACATTAACGCGGTCGTGCCTTGGTGATCGCACGCGTCTACCAAGGCACCAGCAGCCAGTAGCGCACACAGTCCCTTGATATCACCACTTTTAGCAGCTTTTAGCAGCAAAGTATCGTTGTTTTCAGTCATGGATGAGATCCCACACAGGGGGTTTTGTTCGTCTACCCTCAAAATTCAGTCTGAGATTGTTTATCCACTTTGGCAAGAGGGTGAAGAAAAATAGCAGGGGAAGATGAGGGAGATCAGGAAGCAAAATCTTCCTTATTCTCTTTTAATTTGTGCAACTTTAAGCACAGAAAATAGAGTTATGCTAATTTTTATGAAGATTTAATAATTAAGGGAGAACACGATGAGTTTGGAACTTTCTGCGTCGGTGAAATATTGGCTGAACTTCATCCATCCGGTGCTTATGTGGGCGCTATTAGCACTCTCAATTTATGCTGCCTATTTGGGACTGCTAGTACAGCGTACCAGAAATGCTCAGGGGGAAGAAAAGAAACAACTGATTAAAGGTAAATATAACCTCAAACACTACCAAATGGGGTCTATACTCCTAGCTTTGATGGTGGTAGGTGCGATCGGAGCTATGGCTGTCACCTACATCAATAATGGTAAGTTATTTGTTGGGACTCACCTGTTAGCAGGACTGGGCATGACAAGTCTAATAGCATTTTCTGCTGCTTTGTCCCCTTATATGCAGAAAGGGGCAAATTGGGCGCGTGCAACTCACATTCTGTTAAATTTCACGCTTTTGGGACTTTTTGCTTGGCAGGCTGTCACCGGCGTGCAAATTGTTCAAAGACTTCTCACTAAAGCATAGTAAGTAGTCATTTGTCAGTTGTCTTGAAGAAGAATTCAGAAGTCAGAATTCAGGAGTCAGAATGCAATCAGTGGGGGATTCAGACCCGCCACTACGAAAGTTGACCACCAAATTTTCTTGTTTTGTGGGGGTGCAAAAACGCGGTTTATTCATCCACCAGTCGCACAAAATTCATTCTGAATTCTGGCTCCTGACTCCTGAATTCTGTTTGATAAACTAATAGCAACTGACAAATGACTGTTGACTCACCGTTTTTTATGAGAATTAGCACCAGAGGGTATTTCTAAAGATTTATGAAAATCTTCCTGAACTTTGCGAGTTAAGCGGCGGGAGACTTGGCGGACAATTTGGTTAAGTAAGCGATCGCCTGTAGATTGAATTATAGACTGGGGTAATCGCTGAATAAACCTGGGAAAGTGCAAATAAACCATTAAATCCAATTCCCATTCAACTCTCGTCACCTCACCAATACTAGTGGAAGCATCGGTTTCTATTAACTGTAGAGATGCCCGATAATCTACGTCATAACCAGGCGGAAGGTAATCAGGAATGGGGATTGTACGGATGCGGTAGATACCTTCCTCTGGGGGCAACAATTCCAAACCAATTTTCGGTTCTACTTCATAACCAAAAGCACCAAAACGACCAATTACTAAAGCGTAGCCATTTTCCCCAAGTGATTGCACTTTCATGGGTTCAGCGCAATGAGAAAACCATGAGGCGTGAGCATTAAGATACTCAGCAACCTTCTCTATTGGAGCAGACATTTCCATAAAATCTTGATAACGACCGGAAAATGTTGTGAGTGTCGGTACATTTGCTTGTGTTAATACGTCATCGCCTTCTTCTTGGTTGGACGCTACAGGTAAAACTGCTTCTGTTATTTGCCAGGATTTATATTCGCCGTTTGTTGAGAGCATAAATACGTTACTGTATACTTTGGCGTTCGTCTATATTAATAATTCCCCAGATGCTTGGGTCATTTCGTACTAGTATCCCATTTTCACCGAAACCTCATTAATCTACCATCAAGTCCATAGAATTACTAAAATAAGGAACTGAACAAGCACACAATAGTTTCCCAGGATAGCATTTCTCATGAAAGCATTTGTAGCAGGGGCAACGGGTGAAACAGGTCGCCGGATTGTGCAAGAGTTGATAGCGCGGAATATTCCCGTCCGAGCCTTGGTGCGGGATATAGAGAAAGCTAGAGGTATTCTGTCTCCTGAAGCAGAATTGGTAGTAGGCGACGTGTTACAACCAGAAAGTCTGACTGCTGTGTTGGGAGATAGCACAGTTTTGTTGGTTGCTACTGGAGCAAAACCTAGCTTTGACCCCACTGGCCCCTATAAAGTGGATTTTGAAGGGACTACAAATTTAGTAAATGCTGCTAAGGCAAAGGGAATTGAGCATTTTGTCTTAGTTTCTTCTTTATGTACTTCGCGGTTATTCCATCCACTGAACTTGTTTTGGCTGATTTTGCTGTGGAAAAAGCAAGCTGAAGAGTACATCCAGAAAAGTGGTCTTACCTATACGATTGTGCGGCCTGGTGGGTTGAAGAATGAAGATAACCCCGACTCCATCGTGATGCAGAGTGCAGATACACTGTTTGACGGTAGCATCCCCAGGCAAAAAGTTGCCCAAGTTGCTGTTGAGGCGTTGTTTGAACCAGATGCACGCAATAAAATTGTCGAAATTGTTGCCAAACCGGAAGCAGCCTTAAAAAGCTTTAAGGAGCTATTTCAACAGTGCTGATATTCCAGAGGATTCTATTGCTTCTGCCTCCTATTACCATCGCCAAAAAGATCGGCTCACATCATCATTGGCAAGGTCAATATTCTATCTCGGAACTAGTTTCTGTTGTTTGTTTTCACACAATCTCAGGGGTTTAAAGTTGAGGGGAGATAGTAGTGAAAATATCTCTGTCTCGATTTACTCAATTGGCGGCGCTGGTACATGTTTTTGCTGCCGCGGGTCGGGGTTTCCAATTCTGGCTGGGCGTTTTGTACTCATGATGTATCACTAAGAACATCTTAGTGATTGTCTCGTTCCCAGTCTCCGACTCTTAATGCATTCCGAGAGGGCTGCCGCCTTAAGACTTGCGGCAGAGCCTCGATGAGGTGCATTAAGAGCCTCTGGCTGGAAACCAGGTTTTAAAAAGCTTTCACCTTAAGTTGACACCAATGGGCATTGCCGTGCCCCTACTTGGTAATCTTTATTGGTGTCATAGAAATTTAAATTGTATATGTGGGCACTCTAAATTTAAGAAACATACCGGAGACTAATTTCTATGTCCACAGCCCCAATTAGTGCAACACTAGCGCAATCAGAGAGAGATGCTGTGTTACAAGCGATCGCTACAATTAAAGAAAAGCTACCATTTTTGATTGATTTAAGTAACGAGGAACGGAAAGCTTTACCCAAAATGGGAGATAAAAGCCGCGCCTTTGTCAGCAAAGCATTAGAAGTGGCGACACAGAACCCAGAGTTTTTACCGCGATCGTTTGACCTCGATGAAATGCGGAAGGATGTACAATTGTTTGAGGCGTTGTATCCAGTATTGCTGTCGCTGACACAATTCCAAGAATTGGTGGATGATACATTTTTGGCGGTGGGTAGTGAAGCCTATGCAGCCGCGTTGCAGGTGTATACTTATGCCAAAGCTAGTGGACAAGGTGCGGGTTTAGAGACAGTAGTTGAGGAAATGGGGCAAAGGTTCGCCCGTAAATCTCGGAAAGTCAAGCCTCAAGCAGCAGCGTTGTAGAAAATAACTCGGTGATTGCACTTCTAAGGTGCAATGTTGAGGCTCAGAACTCGGATGTTGGAGTAAATTGCTCGACGTTCCGAGTTCTGAACTCGAAGCTTCACCCTCTGAACATGGAATTTCGAGATGAGAACACGAAACTTGAAGCTCTGAACAGCAACATCCGAGATCCAAAGGTGAATGATGGGAGTGGAGAGCTTAAGCGTAGCGCGTCGGAGCGATCGCTTCTATAATTTTTAGCAGAGTTAAAGGTATAAAGCCCATCCCTGCTAAAACAAAACCTCAAGTGCTGGAATTTTGCTTATTTTCAGGAAACTTACACTTCACCTCTATTTCAAAATTACTCTCCGCCGAACCTTCAGTTACAAAGGGGATGCCAGTTTTTCCGCCTATCTTCAAGCCAAACTTTAAAGTAATCTCTTCAACTTCGGCAGTACCTAAATTTTTAAAAGCGCCAATGGCATATTTGGTATAAGCTCGAATTTGATGGTGAACTTCCTCAATCTTGACAAATGCCTCTTCCCGCCAGCCGTAGGATTCTTTATCTTCATCAACCTCCGGTGTGACAACTTCTGGTATATTTGGCGTTTCCTTTGACTCGAACAGAATTGTATAGATTTCCCCGTCTTCTTCAAAGACTAAACGTTCTATGTTCGACATCAAGCCCTCAGATTTTAGGTGTATTTACGTTATCTTATTCTGTAACAGACAACTTAAATATGTATAGATGGCTCGTTACGCGCTTGTAGTTGGCATTACAGATTATACAAATCAGCTTTCCAACCTCACAAAACCAGCTACGGATGCAGAAGCGGTAGAACAGGTACTAAAGGCGCATGGTGATTTTGAGGATATCGCTGTTCTTAAAGGGAAAGTTAGTACAACTAAGTTGGCTGAAGCTTTAAAAACACTTTTGCAACAACAAGCAGTTAAAAACGAAGCGCTAATTTACTTTACAGGGCATGGCATCACCGTATCTGACAGCTTAGGAACACAACAAGCATATCTAGCCACTTCTGACTTGACAATTGTCACTCAAGGTAAACAAATTATTGAACAAACAGGCGGGATTAGTCTTCTCAGCCTGAACAATTTAATTAGAGACTCCGACTTGAGTAGTCTAGTAGTGCTGTTAGATTGCTGTCATAGCGGTGATTTTCTGGAACGCAATCTCATCGAAAAAACTCTTACCGCCTTTATTTCACAGCGCGATTACTACTTTATTGCTGCTTGCAGAGGTTTTCAACAAGCCTATGCCAAAAAAAGCGAACAACACAGTATTTTTACAACAGCTTTGCTGGCTGGTTTGTCACCAGAGAATACTAACGATCGCGGACAGGTGACAGGCGATCGCCTCTTCGATATACTTACCACAGAACTTAAAAACAGTGGTCAAGAACCAATCCGCATGGGTTGGGGGCGTTCCATTACTCTAATTACCTACAACAATCAAAGACAAGCTCAAACCTTTGAGGTAAAGGAAGAATGTCCTTACCAAGGTTTAAAAGCCTTTGAAGCGGAACAAAAACAATTTTTCTTTGGGCGCAAGCAGGTTGTGAGGAAGATTCTGGAGAAACTGGCACAAAAGCCCTTCGTTTCCATTATTGGCGCTTCCGGGAGTGGTAAATCTTCTGTAGTTCAGGCGGGTTTAATTCCAGAATTAGATGATAGTGTCTGGCAAATTTTACCGCCAATCAAGCCAGGATTTCAGCTTTTGCAGGAATTGAGAGGAGTTCTGAAAGCATTTTTCCCGGGGGCGAGAAAAGAAAGATTGCTTTGGGAGTTGATTACTCAGGAACCGAATCCTTTACCTGTAATTTTGGAGCATCTCACAGGTGCAGACAAATTTTTATTGGTAGTAGATCAGTTTGAGGAACTATTTACTGTCTCTGTTGCTGAAGAAAAGCAGAGATTTATTGAATTGCTGACTCAGGTAGTAGAGATGACCGATTCGCGGTTGTCAGTTGTGATTACCATGCGATCGGATTTTCTCGAACCATGTTTAGACTATCCGTCTTTAAATAAATTGATTGAAAATCAGCTTGTTTTGATACCTCGTATAACTGGAGTTGATTTAAAAGAGACAATAACCGAACCTGCTAAACTTCAAGGTCATAGTGTTGAAGAAAGACTAGTCCTGAAAATTTTAGAAGATGTTGGTAAAGAACCGGGATACTTGCCCTTGATGGAGTTTGCTTTAACTAGACTCTGGGAAAAACGCGACCAACAAAAGTATCAACTCACCCTAGAACAGTATGAAAACTTCCAAGGATTGACAGGGGCGCTAAATTTTCATGCAGAAAATGTTTATCTTTATGAAGATTATCAGCAGGATTCCCCGACTCAAGAACGAAATGAACAGGAGAAGGACTGGATTAAGCAAATTTTTCTGCGATTAGTGCGAACCGGAGAGGGAGAAAAGGATACGCGACAGCGCCAACCAAAAGCTGAACTGTTAGACATTGCTGGTAATGAGCAAGAACAGCAGCAAGCATTAAGTGAATTGCTAGATGAAGGATTAGTGAAAGGACGTTTGCTAGTTGCTGGGAAAGATGAACAAGGAAAAGCGTGGATTGATTTAGCCCATGAAGCCTTAATTGAGGGTTGGCAGCGATTTGCCCTATGGCGACAACAAGACCGAGATTTGCGACGGTTGAGCGATAGGTTAGAAGATGCTTTACGCGAGTGGGTGAATAAAAGGGAGAATGAAAAATACTTAATGCAGGGAGGATTATTGGCTGAGGTGGGGGAAAATTGGGAAAAGCTAGAGTTTTTCTCATCACCTCAAGCCAAGAATTTTTATCAATGTAGTGATGCTTATGAACAGCACCAGATTGCTACATTAGAAAAGGCACTCACTGAATCACGATTGCGAGAGAAAGCCGCTAGGGTAGAGAATTTATTAATAGTCCAACCCCTAGATAGTCTAGTTTTGGCAATTCAAGCTATGGGTGAGAATTTGGAAAAACTACCTCAGCAGATTCTCGCACCAGTTCAGAACAGTTTGAATCGTGTGATGAATAAAGTAAGAGTCTCCATTCTTTTATGTGGTCATCAAGATTATGTCAATTCTGTCGCCATTAGCGCCGATGGGCAGACGATTGTTAGTGGCAGTAAAGACGGCACGGTACGGTTGTGGAAACTCCAAGGCCTTCCCTTCGCTGAAGGGTTACGTATTCATCAGGGGAATGTTTCTTCTGTCGCCATCAGCACTGATGGGCAGACAATTATCAGTGGCGGTGGAGACGGCACAGTGCGGTTGTGGAACGTGCAAGGTCATCCCCTGACTCAACCCTTCCGTGGTCATGAGAGTAGTGTCTCTTCTGTCGCCATCAGCGCCGATGGGCAGACAATTATCAGTGGTGGTCGTGACCGTACGGTGCGGTTGTGGAATCGCCAAGGTCTTCCCTTGGCTGAACCATTGCGTGCTCATAAGGGTGATGTCAATTCTGTTGCCATAAGTGCTGATGGGCAGACGATTGTCAGTGGTAGTGATGACGGCACGGTGCGGTTGTGGAATCACCAAGGTTTTTCCTTAGCTGAACCATTGCGTGGTCATGAGGGTTGGGTCTATTCTGTCGCCATCAACGCCGATGGGCAGACGATTGTCAGTGGCGGTAATGACCGCACAGTAAGGTTGTGGAACCGCCAAGGTTTTCCCTTAGCTGAACTATTGCGTGGTCATGAGGATTATGTCTCTTCTGTCGCCATCAGCGCCGATGGGCAGGCGATTGTCAGTGGCGGTAATGACCGCACAGTAAGGTTGTGGAACCGCCAAGGTTTTCCCTTAGCTGAACTATTGCGTGGTCATGAGGATTATGTCTCTTCTGTCGCCATCAGCGCCGATGGGCAGGCGATTGTCAGTAGTGGTAATGACGGCACGGTGCAGTTGTGGAACCGCCAAGGTTTTCCCTTAGCTGAACTATTGCGTGGTCATAAAGGTAATGTCTTGTCTGTCGCCATCAGCGCCGATGGGCAGATGATTGTCAGTAGCGGTAATGACCGCACAACAAGGTTGTGGAACCGCCAAGGTTTTCCCTTAGCTAAACTATTGCGTGGTCATAAGGGTTATGTTAGGTGTGTCGCTATCAGCGCTGATGGGCAGACGATTGTCAGTGGCGCTAATAACGGCACGGTGCGATTGTGGAGCTACCAAGGTTTTCCCTTAACTGAACCATTGTTTGGTCATGAGGGTTGGGTCAATTCTGTCGCCATCAGCACCGATGGGCAAGCGATTGTTAGTGGTGGTAAAGACGGCACGGTACGCTTGTGGAACCTGCAAGGTCTGACCTTAGCTGAACCATTGCATGGTCATGAGAATTATGTTAGGTGTGTCGCTATCAGCGCCGATGGACAGACGATTGTCAGTGGCGGTGGAGACGGCACGGTACGCTTGTGGAACCTGCAAGGTCTGACCTTAGCTGAACCATTGCATGGTCATGAGAATTATGTTAGGTGTGTCGCTATCAGCGCCGATGGACAGACGATTGTCAGTGGCGGTGGAGACGGCACGGTACGCTTGTGGAACCTGCAAGGTCTGACCTTAGCTGAACCATTGCGTGGTCATGAAAGTTATGTCTATTCTGTCGCCATTAGCGCCGATGGGCAGACGATTGTTAGTGGCGGTAAAGACGGTACGGTGCGGTTGTGGAATCGCCAAGGTCTTCCCTTGGCTGAACCATTGCGTGGTCATAAGGGTGATGTCAATTCTGTTGCCATAAGTGCTGATGGGCAAACGATTGTCAGTGGGAGTGGTGACGGCACGGTGCGGTTGTGGAATCACCAAGGTCTTCCTTTAGCTGAACCATTGCGTGGTCATGAGGGTTATGTCTATTCTGTCGCTATCAGCGCCGATGGGCAGACGATTGTTAGTGGCGGTGAAGACGGCACGGTGCGGTTATGGCGTGGTGGCTGGCGTAGATGGTTGCAAGTCTGTTGCGACAGGTTGCGTTACCATCCCATCTTCACCAATCCGCAAACCGAGGAAGCAAAAGCCGCTTGCGAAGTCTGCCGTAAATATGTTTGGAGTAAAGAAGAAGATAAAAGCGGGGATTAATGAGAAGAAAACAGGAGAAATAAACCTCTAATCTCCAAAGTTGACCCTCAGAACTCCAGTTTTCACCTTCAGAACTCGAAACTTCGACCTCTGAACTCGGAACTTCGCCCTCTGAACTCAGAACTTTGACCTTTGAACTCGGAACCTCGACCTCTGAACTCGGAACTTCAACCTGTGAACTCGGAACCTCGACCTCTGAACTCGGAACTTCAACCTTTGAACTCGGAACCTCGACCTCTGAACTTGGAACTCCGAGATCCAAGGGTGAATGATGGTGAGTCAAAGACGTAGGGTAGCCCGTCGGAGCGATCGCTTCCGTAATTACTAGCGGACTGCCAGGTATAGAGATTATCCCATTGACTAAAACTTTAATCTTGTGCTAATACCACGTGTTGCTGAACTGATAGTGGAATTTTGAATCTAGAGTTGTTAAGTATACTGAGGAAAATACTTCTTGATTTGGGTATCTTAGTAGACATAGACGAATTACCCAATAGTTTTAACAAAATAAGATGACACAATACGCCCTTGTCGTTGAAATTACTCAGTATGACAACAGTATAGACAGTCTGACTAAACATACTAATGATCTCGAAAATCTTCATGGCACAGAAAAATTTTTGCTGTTAGTAGATCAATCTGAGGAAGTATTTACAGTTTGTGCAGATCACAAAGAACGACAGAGATTCATTGAACTACTGACTCAGGTAGTAGAGATTCATAATTCGCGGTTAGCAGTTGTGATTACTATGCCAGCGAATTTTCTGGAACCCTATTTGGAATCTCCCTCCCTGACTCACCTGATTAAAACCGAGGCAGTTTTTATGCCGCCTTTAACCGGGGTTGATTTAAAGCAGACAATCACCGAACCTACCAAGCTTCAGGCTGATAGTGTTCAAAAAGCACTACTATTAAAAATTCTCCAAAATGTTAAACAGCAACCAGAGTTCTTGCCTTTGTTGGAGTTTGCCTCAACTAAACTCTGGGAAAAACGCGATCAAAACAAAGATCAACTCACCTTAGAACAGTATGAGAAGTTGGGAGGATTAACTGGGGCGTTAAATCTTTATGCAGAAAAGGTTTATCACTACCAAGATTATGAGGAGGAATCCCCAACCCAAGAACGCACTCAACAGGAAAAAGAATGGATTAAGCAGATTTTTCTGCGGTTAGTGCGAACGGGAGAGGGAGAAAAAGATACCCGACAGCGCCAACCAAAAGCCACACTATTAAATATTACAGGTGATGATCTCAATCAACAGCAAGACCTGAGTGAATTGCTAGATGGTGAAGCGGGATTGGTTAAGGGACGCTTATTAGTCAGTGGGAAAGATCAAAAAGGAGAAGTCTGGATTGATTTAGCCCATGAAGCTTTAATTGAAAGCTGGCAGCAGTTGGCCCAGTGGCGACAACAAGACCGAGACTTGCGGGGGTTGAGTGACAAATTAGAAGATACCCGGCGAGAATGGTTGAACAAAAGGCCGGATGATAAACATTTGATCCAAGAGGGACTGCTGGCAAAAGTGAGGGATAGCTGGCAACAATTACAGCCCCATTTACAATCACCCCAGGAAGTTGAAGCTTTTTACCAGCACAGTGATGCTGATGAAAAAGACCGCATTGCCGAACTGGAAAGGGCACTCACTGAATCCCAGTTGCGAGAAAAGGCGGCAAGAGTACAGAATTTACTGTCTTTCCAACCCCTAGATAGTCTAGTTTTGGCAATTCAAGCTATGGGTGAGAATCAAGAGAAACTACCCCAGCAGATTCTCGCACCAGTTCAGAACAGTTTGAATCGGGTCGTGAATAAAGCAAGAGTCTCCATTCCTTTCCCTGGTCATGAGAGTGATGTCAATTCTGTCGCCATCAGCGCCGATGGGCAGACGATTGTCAGTGGCGGTACTGACGGCACGGTAAGGTTATGGAACCTCCAAGGTCTTCCCTTAGTTGAACCATTGCGTGGTCATAAGGGTGATGTCTCTTCTGTCGCCATCAGCGCCGATAGGCAGACGATTGTTAGTGGCGGTACTGACGGCACGGTGCGGTTGTGGAATCACCAAGGTCTGACCTTAGCTGAACCTTTGCGTGGTCATGAGGGTGGTGTCTCTTCTGTCGCTATCAGCGCCGATGGGCAGACGATTGTTAGTGGCGGTTATGACGGCACGGTGCGGTTGTGGAACCACCAAGGTCTGACCTTAACTTTGCGTGGTCATAAGGGTTATGTCTCTTCTGTCGCCATCAGCGCCGATGGGCAGAAGATTGTCAGTGGCGGTACTGATGGCACGGTGCGATTGTGGAACTACCAAGGTCAGACCTTAGCTGAACCTTTGCGTGGTCATAAGGGTGATGTCTCTTCTGTCGCCATCAGCGCCGATGGGCAGACGATTGTCAGTGGCGGTACTGACGGCACGGTGCGGTTATGGAACTACCAAGGTCTGACCTTAGCTGAACCTTTGCGTGGTCATGAGGGTTGGGTCTATTCTGTCGCCATCAGCGCCGATGGGCAGACGATTGTCAGTGGCGGTACTGACGGCACGGTGCGGTTATGGAACTACCAAGGTCTGACCTTAGCTGAACCTTTGCGTGGTCATGAGGGTTGGGTCTATTCTGTCGCCATCAGCGCCGATGGGCAGACGATTGTTAGTGGCGGTGGTGACGGCACGGTGCGGTTGTGGAATCACCAAGGTCTGACCTTAGCTGAACCATTGCGTGGTCATGAGGGTAATGTCAGGTCTGTCGCCATCAGCGCCGATGGGCAAACGATTGTCAGTGGCGGTGGTGACGGCACGGTGCGGTTGTGGAACCGCCAAGGTCTGACCTTAGCTGAACCATTTCGTGGTCATGAGGGTTGGGTCTATTGTGTCGCCATTGCTGGGCAACGCGATGGGAACAGCGCCGATGGGCAGATGATTGTCAGTGGCGGTACTGACGGCAAGGTGCGGTTGTGGAACCGCCAAGGTCTGACCTTAGCTGAACCATTTCGTGGTCATGAGGGTTGGGTCTATTGTGTCGCCATTGCTGGGCAACGCGATGGGAACAGCGCCGATGGGCAGATGATTGTCAGTGGCGGTACTGACGGCAAGGTGCGGTTGTGGAACCGCCAAGGTCTGACCTTAGCTGAACCATTTCGTGGTCATGAGGGTTGGGTCTATTGTGTCGCCATTGCTGGGCAACGCGATGGGAACAGCGCCGATGGGCAGATGATTGTCAGTGGCGGTACTGACGGCAAGGTGCGGTTGTGGAACCGCCAAGGTCTGACCTTAGCTGAACCATTTCGTGGTCATGAGGGTTGGGTCTATTCTGTCGCCATTGCTGGGCAACGCGATGGGAACAGCGCCGATGGGCAGACGATTGTCAGTGGTGGTAGTGACGGCACGGTGCGGTTGTGGAACTTCCAAGGTATTCCCTTAGCTGAACCATTGCGTGGTCATGAGGGTTATGTCTATTCTGTCGCCATTGCTGGGCAACGCGATGGGAACAGCGCCGATGGGCAGACGATTGTCAGTGGTGGTAGTGACGGCACGGTGCGGTTGTGGAACTTCCAAGGTATTCCCTTAGCTGAACCATTGCGTGGTCATGAGGGTTATGTCTATTCTGTCGCCATTGCTGGGCAACGCGATGGGAACAGCGCCGATGGGCAGACGATTGTCAGTGGTGGTAGTGACGGCACGGTGCGGTTGTGGAACTTCCAAGGTATTCCCTTAGCTGAACCATTGCGTGGTCATGAGGGTTATGTCTATTCTGTCGCCATTGCTGGGCAACGCGATGGGAACAGCGCCGATGGGCAGACGATTGTCAGTGGTGGTAGTGACGGCACGGTGCGGTTGTGGAACCTCCAAGGTATTCCCTTAGTTGAACCATTGCGTGGTCATGATGGTTGGGTCTATTCTGTCGCCATCAGCGCCGATGGGCAGACGATTGTCAGTGGCGGTACTGACGGCACGGTGCAGTTGTGGAACCGCCAAGGTCTACCCTTAGCTGAACCATTGCGTGGTCATGAGGGTTATGTCAGGTCTGTCGCCATCAGCGCCGATGGGCAGACGATTGTTAGTGGCGGTGATGACGGCACGGTGCGGTTGTGGAACCTCCAAGGTATTCCCTTAGCGGAACCATTGCGTGGTCATGAGGGTTATGTCTATTCTGTCGCCATCAGCGCCGATGGACAGACGATTGTTAGTGGCGGTGAAGACGGCACTGTGCGGTTGTGGCGCGGTGACTGGCGTGCATGGTTGCAAGTTTGTTGTGACAGGTTACGTTACCATCCCATCTTCACGAATCCGCAAACAGAGGAAGCAAAAGCCGCCTGCGAAGTCTGCCGTAAATATGTTTGGAGTAAGTAGGCAGGTAAAGAAGGGCACGGCATTGCCATGCCCCTACGAGGGTCTGCACTCCACTCAATTGCAAGCGGTTATAAAAGCAGCAAATAAAGAGAGGAGGTTTTTCTTTGGACGCAAGCAGGTAATAAGGAAAATTCTGGCGAAACTCACACAAAACCCCTTTGTCGCAATTATTGGCGCTTCCGGGAGTGGTAAATCTTCTGTAGTTCAAGCGGGTTTGGTTCCAGAATTAGATAATAGTGGCTGGCAAATTTTACCGCCAATCAAGCCACGATTTCAGCCTTTGCATGGAACCCAAGGGTTGTTGGGGCTATCTCTTTCCCCACACCCCACACCCCGCCCCAACGGGGCTTGGTCAAACCAATTATTTAAGTTTAATAATCCTCAAAAAAATCGTGAATATCATCTATTAAGATGAGATGAAGCGATTACAAAATTCGTTCAACTGATTGGACTGAACATCCAACCACTGCACCCGTCATCAAACAACAGGAATGATGCAAGCAATAAATCATTGCTTGATTGAGACTAACGGTATCAAAATGCATATTGCTGAACAAGGTCGAGGAAACCTTGTAATTCTATGTCATGGGTTTCCAGAATGCTGGTACTCTTGGCGACATCAACTTGCAGCGATCGCACTGGATTCCACGTTGTTGCGCCAGATATACGTGGTTACGGGCAAACCAACCAACCAGAGTCAGTTGAGGCATAAAATATCCTTGAGCTAACTAGCGATATCGTTGGGCTGGTTCATGCTCTCAACCAAGAACAAGCCATTATCGTCGGGCACGATCATGGTGCAATTTTAGCTTGGCATTGTGCGTTGTTACGTCCAGATTTATTTAAAGCGATCGCTTTACTAAGTGTCCCTTATCGCGCTAAAGCCTGGGAAAGTAGACCGCCAACAGAAATGTTAAAACTGATGTCGGGTGAGCAACAGTTTTATATGTTGTATTTTCAGGAACCTGGTAAAGCGGAGGCAGAACTAGAAGCTGACGTTCGTAAGTCTCTTCGCATGATGCTCTATTCTGCCGCCGGAGATCCACCTCCTGAAGAAAGATGGCGGTTTCTATTCGACAAATCAGAAAAATTCCTAAACACTTTAACAGAACCAGAGCAGCTTCCGAGTTGGTTAAGTGAGCAAGACCTTGATTTTTTCACCCAAGAGTTTGAGCGAACCGGATTTCGAGGCGGTTTAGCTCGATATCGAAACCTGGACAGAGATTGGGAACTCACATGCTTTTTGAGTGGCGCAAAGCTCCAACAACCTGCTTTGTTTGTTGGGGGAGAGTTCAATGCAGTCGTGACGAGAAATCAAGAACTCATCAACAATTTAGAAAAAACAGTGCCGAACTTGAGAAAAAAGGTATTGCTGCCAAACGCCGGACATTGGATTCAGCAGGAACGACCCGCTGAAATCAATCGGTTGCTGACCGAGTTTTTAATGAACGCGGCATAACCAGTCTGGATAAATTAGATGATGCTTTGCAAGAGTGGTTGCACAAAGAAAACAGGAGAAATAAACCTCTAATCTCCAATGTTGAGGCTCAGAACTCCAGTTTTCACCTTCAGAACTCGGAAGTTCCACCTTTGAACTCGGAAGTTCCACCTTTGAACTCGGAACTTCCACCTTTTTACTCGGAAATTCGACCTTTTTACTTGGAATTTCGACCTTTGAACTGCAACAACCGAGATCCAAGGGTGAATGATGGTGATTAAAAGGCAAATATTTACCTTACTATCCCATTTTCACAAACCTGCAAACTAAAGCTACCACAAATATCTTGCGTAGGGGCACAACATTGTTGTGCCCTGATAGAACTGTTCACCGCAGCCAACATTTTATTTGTAATTTTCCGTAGAGGAATTAGTATCATTCAAATGTAATATGCATTGTGCAAAACAATATTGTTTCTTGTTGAGATGCCAAATGGGTAGGAGGGCACAGCATTGCCGTGCCCCTACGTTATTTATATCAATGGCAATATAAATTATCAGTATCATTCAAATGTAATACGCATTGTGCAAAACAATATTGTTTTTCGTTGAGATGCCAAATGGGTAGGAGGGCACGGCATTGCCGTGCCCCTACGTTATTTATATCAATGGCAATATAAATTATTAGTTAAAATAAACACATATTACTAATAACTGTATGTAAAAATCAATGCCCTATGATCCACAAATACACCACCGCCATTCTATTCGCTTGAAAAGGTACGATTACACCCAACCTGGTGCATATTTCATCACCATTTGCACCAAAGCGCGGCAATGTTTATTTGGTAATGTAGTTAAGGGCGAAATGCAATTAAATTCTTTGGGTCATATTGCCTTCAACTGCTGGCAAACAATACCCGATCATTTTCTCCACATTGAATTAGATACCTTTGTGGTCATGCCTAACCATCTACACGGCATCTTAATCATCACAGATAAACCTGTAGGGGCACAACATTGTAGTGCCCTCAATCAACATCTTGACTGCAACACAGAACAATTCGGTAAACCTGTACCTGGTTCTATTTCTACAGTTATTCGCAGCTATAAAGGCGTTGTCAGCAAACGCATTAATATAATTTGGCAGACCAAAGGACAATCAATCTGGTAAGGCAATTTTTATGAACACATTGGAAGAGAGCAAAAATCTGTAGATAATATCCAACAATATATTTTAAATAATCCCCAGCGTTGGGCAGATAATCCAGAAAACCCGCAACGTAATTCTGATAATCAAGATTTCCTGTTTGATATCCCTTTTTGATTTAAAATCGTGTGTTATGTCATAAATATGAATTCGCGTTGGGATGCAACACGTGGTAAGGGCACAACAATGTTGTGCCCCTACTAATGACTCGTATATTCTAAAGTGGAACTACGTTGTAAGCACTCGATGATGGCACAAATCACATTTAAGGTTGAAGCATTTTGGGATTCAGACGCAGAAGTTTGGGTAGCAACTAGTGATGACGTACCTGGATTGGTAACAGAAGCTTCTACGATTGAGGTTCTGACGCAAAAGCTGCGAGAAATAATTCCAGAACTGATCATTCTGAACAAAATTGTCCCTCCTGACTATGTGGGTTCTATCACCTTTGAGTTAACTAGCTATCGAGAAGAGTTGATTAAGGTGGCTTCATAAATGGGTGCGTCGTTTACTCCTGAGTTGAAAAAGATGCTTTCAGAAGTTGGGTGCTACTTTGAACGGCAAGGCAAAAAAGATCATGAAATCTGGTACAGTCCAATCACAGATCGTCTATTTGTTGTAGACGGAACCATCAAGTCACGCCATACCGCTAACGGAGTTTTGAAACAACCTGGACTTCCCAAAGCCTTTTAGGGGGGTAAAATTAGATATCAATGTATTGGAAATGGGGCTTTAGACTATTAATTGTATTCTTGGGGCTGTGGCTACTGTTGGATCTGGGTTCCCGCCTGGGAGCAGAGATTTTTTGGTTTCAGGAAGTCGGCTACTTGCAAGTATTTCTGTTGAGGGTGGTAACTCGTGGTGTTTTGTGGATAGTGGTGGCTGGGATAACTGCTGCCTATCTACTGCTAAACCTGGCTCTAGCACAACGACTGAAATATCCCCGGTCTCTAAAGATTGAGAAAGCACAACTCAACAGTGAATTAACAAATTTTCTCAGTCCTGATTATCCCAGACGCAACGAAACCCGGATACTTGCGCCGCAACGTTTTCAACCATTAAAATTGCGCTGGTTATTACCTCTAACTCTAGTACTGAGCTTGTTGATCGGGTTGATGCTGGCTCACTATGGTCAAATTGCTGTTTTATACTGGCATTCTCCAGTTAATCAGGGTATTTTACCTATTCCCGCCCTATTTCGACCAGAGACAATCTGGCAACTCTTAAGGCAGATTGTCTTTCAAGTCTGGTATCTCGGTTTAATTGTGGGAGTAGCGATCGCAATCCTAATTTATCCCCAATTTTTATTAACAGCGATCGCAGTTTTGTTCAGTCCCATTTTTGCATTCATCCTATTCCGCCACTGGCCAAAGGTGCTGCAATATTTCCACCCCACCCTTTTCAACAGCACTGAGCCTTTATTTGGTCAAGATATCAGCTTTTACGTATTTTCCTTACCCTTTTGGGAACTGCTAGAACTCTGGCTGATGGGATTATGTTTGTATGGTTTCGTCGCTGTTACTCTCACTTATCTCCTGTCAGGGGACAGTTTGAGTCAGGGAATTTTCTCCGGTTTTTCGCCCCAGCAACAGCGTCATTTATACAGTATGGCTGGCTTGTTGATGCTGGTAGTAGCTTTAAGTTATTGGCTGAGTCGCTATGAACTCGTGTATTCTACGCGTGGAGTAAGTTATGGTGCCAGCTATACGGATGTGACAGCCCAGTTGCCAACTTACACCGTCTTGTGCATCCTGGCAGTAGCGATCGCAACTTACCTACTTTGGCGAACGTTTTTCTGGAAACCCCAATCTCAGTATCGTCCCTTGATGTTTTACGGGTTAGGGGTTTATCTAATAATGGTTGCAGCAGCTGATGTCGTTGTACCTACTGTGGTGCAATATTTAATTGTCCAACCGAATGAGTTGCAACGAGAGCAACCCTACATTCAGCGTACTATTGCCTTGACTCGCCAAGCATTTGATCTAGAGGCGATCGATGCTAGAACCTTCAACCCGCAAGGAAGATTGACCGAAGCTAATATTCAAAAGAATGACTTGACAATTCGGAATATTCGCCTTTGGGATCAGCGACCACTGTTAGAAACTAACCGTCAACTGCAACAAATTCGGCCCTACTATCGGTTTCCCGATGCCGATATTGATCGCTACACTCTAGTAACAGATATAACTTCCCGCCGACCTGCTGCTCCCCAAAAACCACCAGAACCTCAGCCGGAACCAATTGAACCAACAGAACGGCGGCAGGTACTGATTGCTGGACGAGAATTAGACTACAGCGCTGTACCACAGGAAGCTCAAACATGGGTGAACCGCCATTTAATTTATACCCACGGGTTCGGGTTTACTGTTAGTCCAGTTAATACAGTTGGGCCGGGTGGGCTACCAGAATATTTTGTCAAAGATATTAGCGGTGATAGTAGCGCCCTCACAACTTCTAATGAAGCGATTCGTGACAGTATTCCCATTGGGCAACCCCGGATTTATTACGGCGAGATTACTAATACTTATGTGATGACTGGCACAAAAGTTAGAGAGCTAGACTACCCCAGTGGTAGTGACAATGTTTACAACTCTTACGATGGTTTGGGTGGCGTTGAAATTGGTTCAGCATGGCGACGCTGGTTATTTGCAATGTATTTGAAAGATTGGCAGATGGTACTAACACGGGACTTTTTGCCAGAGACAAAAGTGCTAGTTCGGCGAAATGTCAAGGAAAGAATTCAAGCGATCGCACCCTTCCTCAAATTTGACAGCGACCCCTATTTAGTAGCTGCTGCTGCTAATCAAGATTTCCCCAGTAATCCCAGTTATCTTTACTGGATTGTTGATGCCTACACGACGAGCGATCGCTATCCTTACTCAGACACTGGTAGCGATGGAATCAACTACATTCGCAATTCTATCAAGGTAGTAATTGATGCCTATCATGGCACTGTTAAGTTTTATATTGCCGATCAGAGCGATCCGATAATTGCCACTTGGTCAGCGATATTTCCCAACATGTTCAAACCGCTCAGTACAATGCCAGTCAATCTCCGCAGTCATACCCGGTATCCGGTGGACTTTTTCAAAATTCAATCTGAGCGGTTGATGACCTATCACATGACTGATCCCCAGGTATTTTACAATCGGGAAGACCAGTGGCAAATCCCTAACGAAATCTATGGCAGTGAACCCCGTCCGGTAGAGCCGTATTATTTGATTACTAGTCTACCCACCGTAACCTTTGTTAGCGCAGCCCAAGGTAGAGAAGAATTTATTCTGCTTCTGCCCTATACTCCCAGACAACGGACTAATTTAATCGCTTGGTTAGCGGCGCGATCGGATGGCAAGAACTACGGTAGGCTAGTACTATATGTCTTTCCTAAGGAACGCCTGGTTTACGGGCCAGAGCAAATCGAGGCACGGATTAACCAAGACCCAGTAATTTCCCAGCAAATTTCTCTGTGGAATCGCCAGGGATCGAGAGCCATTCAAGGCAATCTATTAGTAATTCCTATTGAGCAATCGCTGCTGTATGTCGAGCCAATCTATCTAGAAGCCACACAGAATAGTCTGCCAACTTTGGTGCGAGTCGTCGTGGCTTACGAAAACCGGATTGTCATGGCACAAACTTTGAAACAAGCATTGCAGGGAATTTTTAAACCAGAAGTTACACCAGCCCCTGCGATTATCCGTCCCTTTGAAGAAGCAGCCCCGCCAGCGCCTTTGGGGAAGTCAAAAGTTAAAAGTTAAAAGTAATTCGTTATTTGTAATTTGTATAAACAAAAAGAAGCCCCTCGTCTTGTAGAGTTGGGGAGCTTTTGCAAGATATCTGTTAACAAAATTTATTGCGACAGCCATAGTTTAATAGTTCAACATATGTAATAGACACTAAAAGTTAATGGACATGGTACAAGATAACCAACTAGAGATTCGCCACATTAGTCCTAAAGTAAGGCAGTTGATTAAAATGTACGCCGATGTTAATAACTGTACGCAATCTGAGATGTTAGAGCGGATTATTTTGGAGTGGAACGCCCAACAAAGCGAGAGTGAACGACCGCCAGGAGACGAAGATGAATAACTTTCTGCGACAATTCTTAGTCCGCTTTTAGCGAGAGGCTTTGATTAATTTTGCTTTCTAGTTCAAGAAAAATTTTCCAGAGATTGGGTCTTGTTTGAGAGATTGAATAAAATCCCTCAAAGTCATCATGCTGCCCGTTAAGGTGAATTTGGGAGTGCCATTTTGAGCAACGATTCTCACTTCACCGTCTTGGATCTGAATCTTATTTTTAATGCTGTCCCATAGAGTATCGAAGCTTTGATCATCCTTGCAACCATTGGCTTCAAGGAACTTTTGGCGCACTTCTGTTTTTAGTGCTAGTGCTTCTGCTCCTTGAGTACGCGCCTCAAAGTGCTTAATTACATCTTCATAAGCACTCTCCCTTAGAGTTTTGTTTTCAGCCTGAACTTGCTCTAACTGAGTTTTTATGGCTTGCAATTGCGACGCTAAAGCAGCTGATTTATGATATTCAACTTTTAAAGCTTGCTTTGCATTGACTAACAAGGTTTTATAATCTAGCTGATCTTGATCTTGATTTTTTTCCAATTGCATTTTTATCTCTTGATCAACAGATTTTTCAGTGATCAACTCTCGCCAGTTATATGACAAAAACTGGCGAGAGTTTATTTAGAACTACTGTTAGCGGTAAGTATTCTCTGTGTTATCTGAGTATTAGTTAGTTCACTAGTAATGGTGATTCCGAGTGAGGATTCTCTTTGATACTACTCACACAAAAACTAATGTGGGAGCGGATAGCTCGCTCATAAACTCCAGTCTGCTGAGTGCGTACCCCTATAGGCTGATATATTAAGTTAACTTCGGGGAATTCAGACCAATACATCAAAAAAATGTCTTTCGCTGGAGTAATAATTTCATAATTATTCTCTTGTCTTTTCTTTCTGAGCTTACAATTATTTAGTTGTAATTTTTGTCGGAATAGTTTTTCAAATTCTGGAATTAAATCTGAAGTAGTTTTCATGTTTTATACACGTTAAAACGTGTTAAGGATGCAAAGACTATCTGATGATATTACTAAGTATGACACTTCAGATACCTCTTACTATATAGTGTATCAGTTATCGGGTATTTGAGAAGGGAATTTAAACACCGGGTAACTCGTTGGCGCAGCTTTTGGTAGAGAAGAGGCTGTGCGATCGCCGCAACCTGTTGATCAGGATTTTAGATAGCATAATTCTGCTATTTATTAACTTCTACTTACTAATATTTTGACCGCTTGTGATTATATTATCTCCGTTTAGCTAGTACAAACGGAAGTTTGCCTACCTTTAACAAGGGGCTTAAGCCTCTTATTTATCAATTGTTTGGTTAATAGAGATCGCAGCTGGACTTTCGCCACGCTGTACTAGTTGGTAAAAACACCCTGTATAATTACACCCCTAAATCATCTTCTGTTTACAGCCTTGCGGGGTAATCAGTACCTATAGGCTACAGCCTGGGCCTTCAAGACCCTCTGCAAAGCTGATTAATTCCAAATACTCTGGATTTTCCACCAACTGTTTAGCTGCAAGCAATCCAGCAATGCTCCAAGTTTGATAAATTCTGGCTTCTTTGCCAATTAAACGACCATTGTTGCCATCGTAGTATTCGGGGAATTTATCCTTAAATAAACGCCTTTCGGCAATGGCGATCGCTGCTTGGGCAAGTTCTGTTCGACCTGCTTTTAGTGCCGCTGCGGTAAATAACCACAGTAAAACGGGCCAGTTACCGCCGTTGTGATAAGACCAAGCCCTGTTCTTAGAGTCACATCCTGTAACAATTCTCCACTCTAAACCTTCCAAAGCTGGAAAGCAGATTTTAACAGGCATATAGCCGATCAAGTCTTGCCAACGTTGGGCAAATAAATTCATAATGCTTTGAGATTCTTTTTCGCTGGCTAAAGAAGTTAAGATTGCCATCAGATTTCCCAGAGCAAAAAAGCGAAAATCTATCCGTCCCGGCCCCAGATTTCCCGCTAAATATCCTCCAGTTTCGGGCAACCACTCGGTCAACCAACTGGGGATTGATTCTGAGTTGATGTTGAATTTATTAACAATTTCTTTACCAAATTCGTTATCCTTGTAACGATAGATTTCCCCCAATCGCTTCAGGTCTAGCCAGTAATAGTTGCGGATATGATATTTCAAAGATCCCAATCGCCTATTGATTTTGGTAAGGTAGCTATCGCCATCCCCATCTGGTAAAAGCAATTCACTAGCAGCCCTGAGGGACGCATAGAATAACACCTGAATTTCTAGAGGATGTTCGTAAACTCCCATGCGACGGTCAATCATAAACGCGCCATCGGGAACTAACATAGTTGGGTACATAGAAAAGCGATGTACCAGGCAAAGATCCAAAATTAACTTGATTCCTACTTGAAAATCTGGCTGACGTGCTAGGGACATATCGCCTGTAGCTTTTTCATAAGCCCTTAGCAAGAGAATCCACCACATACAGGAATCAATTGGGGGAACGCGAGCGATCGCCTGCTCACCAAAATCAGCGACCAAAAATTCCTCATTCCCATTAAAATGTACTTTGAAACTTGCAGGCATTAATCCCGCTCCTGGTTCAAAGCAGTCTATCTGCTTTTCATGACTTTGTAATTTCAGTGTTTCTACTAAGAAGTTGCGGACAATCTCTGCTTTGCCGTGCATGAGAAACACCAAGGCAGAAGGGACAAAATCGCGGAGGAAGCACTGGTCATAATTGAGTGTCTCTAACTCCGGATCGTGAGCGGCTACAGTCCCAATAGGTTTCCCCTGGTAATAAATTATGGACTTTTCCAACAGTTTCCAGGCTTCTGCTTCTAGCAAACTGTTATTATTGATCGCGCTAGTCATAAGCGTTTAATTCCACTAATGGTATGTATCGGCTCAGTTGTGGAAAGTACGCAAGCTTACCTGAAATTGACCAAGTTTCTCGGAAGTCAGCATACAGAGTCAATCCACAATCTACAAACAACGTTTGTCCGGTGATGTATGATATACAGCAGAATTCAGAATTGGTGAATGGACTACGCCCCGCTCTGCTAACAGAAGTAAAACAGTGTTTATACCTGGCTTTGGCACGAATCGTTGTGTACTTCACCTTGCTTGAAATCTGCTGTACATCGGTCGAGGAATAATTTCCTAAACACTGGAAATATTAATAATCACCCCCGAACAATTAAGAGACAGGAGGTGTTTAATAGTTTCACGGACGCAGAGACACTTTTGCTATGCCATCTTTTCCGTGTCTGTTGCAGCTTTATGGTCTTTGCGGTAATTGATGGCGATGTTGCACCCTTGTTAGGCAAGTCTGATTGCGATCGCCTGACTGATACCTAACGTTGCACCTGTAATTAAGGCATTCTTCCCTTCTAACCCTATCATATTTCTTGCTCTAGCTGCCCTTGCTTGAATTCGCACTCAGTCAAACAATTTTAGATTTTAGATTATTCCTTTAATCCCAATAAACCACCGATTCCAAATCAATACTTCTCTATCTTGGGCTGCGCCAACGGCAACCTCAGTAACCATAAAACGCTTACGCTGTATACCTGTTTGAATCTTAAATTTTGAATTCCGCCGAACTGTAATAGATTGATTAATTTAATTAATAATACAAATTTATTTTTATCCTTATAGCGGTTCTCGACCCAGTGAAGTACAATTTTTACCTCGCTTCATTCCTCTCTCCTAAAAGGAGGAGCTACTGCGTTGGGCGGCGAGCCACTCTTGTTGCATGTGGCGTCAGAGGCTTTGAATTGTTCTCCCTTCCCGAAGCGGGAAGGGGTTTAGGGGGTTAGGTCTATTTCCATACCTGTACCTCACGTAATTGAAAATGGCTATAATGCTTAATTCTTTAGTATCTACTACTTGCAAAAAGTAGAATATCTATCAATAACTTAGGGAAAGGGAATTTAGATTGATGAAAAAGGTTTGACCCAACGGAGTTGAATAGCCATATCAAGAGCGATCGCAGCCATTCCAAACCATAATACACTTTCAAAAGCCAAGACCACAAAAGGCAAAATTGTGCTATGAGAATTCCACCCAAGTTCTATCTGAGTTAATCCCCGCACCAAGCCAAAGGCCAGCACACCACCAGCTTTGAGTTGAGGATTTTGATCTGAGCGGATGATATAGCGGTAGGTGACACCAAATAACAAACCAGTAAAAGTTGCAACTGCACCACTCATCAACCACTGCCAGTTAAAATCACTTTGCAGACTTACGAGTGTCTGAAAATACTTTGCCAATACAAAAGTATTCAACACACTAACAATCGCAAAAGCGAAACACACAGATAAACCCCCAATTATTCCAGCTTTGAGGGATTCTAGGCGTTCTGCCATTAATTGAGGATCTAAAGAAGTTGAATTCACTCGATATAGAAATTAGGGATTGGGTACTTGTACTGAGCGTTGTCGTTGGCGCAGCCCAAGGTAGAGAAGTATTGGGAAAATTCTTTCCCAGTCTTCAGTATGATAAATGCTAGAGCAGTTTTGTAGCTCTCATGTGGGAATTTTGATTATAAAATCGGTTCCCACACCTGCTTGAGAATTCACTTCTAAAACACCTTTGTGTTTCTCTACGACTATTTCATAGGCTATCGATAAGCCGAGTCCAGTGCCTTTCCCAACGTTTTTTGTGGTAAACAACGGCTCAAACAAGTGTTTTTTAAGCCGTTCAGGCACACCAACCCCATTGTCAGCAATCCGAATTACAACCATTTCTTCAGAATCTATTTCTGTTGCAATTTGAATCTGAGGAATTAGATTGCTCATTTTGCCTTGCATTATAGCTTCATCAAGGGCATCAATTGCATTTGCCAGAATGTTCATAAATACTTGATTCATCTGCCCAATATAGCAGCTAACCTCTGGTATTACTCCATAACTTTTAATAACTTCAATGCGGGGACGATCGCCATTAGCCTTGAGGCGGTGTTGCAAAATCATTAGTGTACTATCTAGTCCTTGATGCAAATCAGCAGATATTTTGGTATCTCTATCCGAGCGACAGAAGTTGCGGAGTGAATTAGAAAGGTTGCGAATTCGTTCACTTCCTAGTTGGAGTGAGTTCAATATTTTTCCCATATCTTCGAGAACAAAGTTCAAATCCAAGTCCTCAAGAGTAGTGGTAATTTTAGCTGTTGGGTTTGGATATTCTTGTTCATACAGTAAGAGCAACTTGGTTACTCCTGCAATGTATTCTTGCAAGGGTAAAATATTGCTAGAAATAAAGTTGATCGGGTTATTGATTTCATGACCAATACCAGCGATTAACTCTCCGAGTGTTGATAGTTTCTCTTGCTGCACTAGTTTGACTTGAGCTTGTTGCAAAGCCTTGGTGCGATCGCTGACTTGTTGTTCCAAACATTCAGTCAATTGTTTAAGTTGTAAATGCACGCGCACTCTGGCAATGACTTCCTCTTGTGCAAACGGTTTAGGGATATAGTCTACCGCACCAAGGGAAAATCCCTTCGTTTTGCTCTCCGTATCTGCTAAAGCAGTAGTGAAAATAATCGGAATATTTTGGGTAACAGGATTAGCTTTCAGGCGACAACAAGTTTCAAATCCGTCAATACCTGGCATTTGTACATCCAGCAAAATCAGCTCTGGTTGATTACGTTCGGCTTGGGCGATCGCGCTTTCTCCATCGACTGCAACACGGAAACGAAAACCCTCACTATTGAGCGCTTCACACAGCACAGATAAATTTGTCGGATTATCATCTACAATCAAAATAAATCCAGTATTTGGGTTCTTGTTCATGATGGATTTAAAAGTGAAATTCAACTCAAATTAATTAATGTATTGTTGAATAAAACTTTCCAAACGTTTGAGTTGGAAATTACTAGCAAGCTGGACAAGCTGCTCGGCAAAAACGTTTAGCTGCTCATCAGATGCCGAAAGTTGTTGAGCCAGTTCTAAAACCTTTTGAATATCGCCGTCTTGTGCGAGTTCGAGTAACTGTTGTAAAACCTCGTTGGCAGGATAAATCATCTCATTTGGTTGATCCAAACCACCTGTCTGGTTTTTTTTGATTGCATCTACCTTACCGTCAAAAATCCATTCCAATTGCAAAAATTGCCGTAACATTTCTAGCAGCGTTTCAGCTTCTACAGGCTTTGGTAGAAATACATCTGCACCGACATCAATACTCTTGTACTGGTCGGCTGCAAACACACTGGCTGACGAAGCGATGATCGCAATCTCTTGAAATTGCTCAGACTGACGCAAACGAATAATCAACTCAAATCCATCCAATATAGGCATTACTAGGTCAGTGATAATCAAGTCTGGTTTGTGTACTAGAGCCTGTTCCCATCCTTCCTCGCCCTCACTAGCTTCTACAACAGTAAACCCAACTGGCTCTAGTAAATTTACAATTACCGCTCGGTTTTCCCATCTGTCATCCGCAATTAAAATGGTGCGCCTTTGTCCTTGATAACCAATAATAGTTCCTTGCTCAACCACTCTGGAAACCTTTGCCCAATCTTTAGATTGTGGCAATTTTGCCTCAAACCAGAAAGTGCTACCTTTGGATAAGGTACTTTGCACCTGAATTTGACCACCCATCAACAAAACAATTTTTTGGCTGATTGCTAATCCCAAGCCTGTACCTTCAGATTGTCGTTTCTGATTTCCCACTTGCTCAAAGGGCTGGAAGATTTTCTCGGCTTGTTCAGGGATTATACCCGTGCCGGTATCTATTACCTCAAAGCGAATTTGGTAGCTTGTCTGTCCATTGGCATTTGATTCTTGAGCAATCACCTGAACTTTGAAGGTAACACTGCCTTGATGAGTAAATTTAATGGCATTACCAAGTAAATTAATCAGTACTTGTCGCAAGCGTTTTTCATCAGCATGAATGCCCGTTGGCAAATCAGGATCGAGTTGGATGTGAAATGCGATCACCTTTTGTTCTGCCCGGATGCGGCAAATTTCAGTCACGCTATCTATAAAGGCAGGCAAATAGAAATCAACAGGATGCAATTCCAGTTTCCGAGCTTCTATCTTGGAGAGATCCAAAATATCATTAATCAGGGTTAAAAGATGGGAACCACATTGGTAAATGATGCTGACTCCTTTACGTCCTTTGTCACTCAAAGATTCTGTGCGTTGGAGGATTTGTGTAAAGCCCAAGATGCCGTTGAGAGGTGTGCGTAGTTCATGACTCATATTGGCGAGAAATTCACTCTTGGCTTGGCTGGAGTTTTGAGCGACTTCTTCTGCAAGACGTAGTTCTTTCTCAATGCGCTTGCGCTCTACAATTTCAGTTGAAAGCGCTCGATTGATAACTTCTAACTGGGCTGGGCTGGGTAGCGTCAGAGCTTGAGGCATGAGAAAAAATAACGCAAATGCCGTGTATATCGAAATTATGGCAGTTAGAGCTTTTAAAGCACCTGCAATCCAATAGTCTGGATGCCAAAGCGTCCAAATTTCCATCAAGTGTCCAGTACCGCAGACAATGATAAAAGCACCAAATAACAGAAAAACTCCATTAAAAGGAACGTCTTTGCGCTTGGAAATAAAGTAAATTAGTAGGAAGGGAATTGAATAATAGGCAAGAGCGATCGTGGCATCAGAAATAATGTGGAGCCAAACTAATCCAGTTTGCCAAAGATAACAATGTCCGTGGGGAATAAAACCGTTAGAGTGAAAAGGATAGTTGAAAAATGTCGGCATGATATTAGGGGTTGCTGGATTTGAAATATATATCCATAACCGTAGTATTCCCAAACCATCAAGTGGAAAACCCTGATCGCTACTTTTTTATGACGTAAAGTACTACCGTACCAAGAAAAGATGTGTGTCCTTTGCAGCAGCTAGCCTGTCGTAAACATCGCCTGCAAGACTTCCAATGTCATTGATAAAAAAAATCTCAGCCTGCCCTTTCCCAGTATGATAACTATTAGAGACCTTTTGTAATTATTTGAAAAGTGGGACTATGGAGATTTTGACACTAGGTTGGGTATCACTGTTAGTTGTGTTCACTTGGTCAATTGCAATGGTAGTCTGGGGACGTAACGGACTGTAAAGGCATGGTGGAAAGTCCATTCTTGAGTATTTTGGTTTTAGTTGCTGTAGTGCTGCTCTTAGTAGTCACTGGTGGTATTGGTTATTTGACCCTGGCAGATTGGCGCGATCGCCGTCGTCGAGATGAAGACAAACGCACCACCCGCAGCGCCACTCCTAAGCGGCGATAATTTTCTCGTGGTTAAAAATGTTTTTGTAGGGACATGATGATATCGTGTCCCTACAATGTTTTTCTGGTATTTTAAGGAAATAATTGTTACCTTTCTACTGTCTAGGGGAATTATGAGATAGAAGACTTTCAATATTTAAAATCCGGCTGGCAATGGAAAACGCCTCTAATATTCAACCAAATTCAGAGCAGCAACAATCTCCTTCAGATATGACATTCTCCCTGCCTCAGAGTGAGAAACAAAAAGCTCTATCTGGAGTTATTGCCCGCATTCGCGAGTCTCTAGACATAGAAACCATCTTCAAAATTACAGTCACTGAAGTACGCCAGCTTCTGAAAACCGACCGGGTTAGTGTGTTTCGTTTTTATCCCGATTTAGGATGGGAAGGGGAATTTATTTATGAAGATGTGGGAGCAGAATGGGGTTCGGCACTAGCAGCCAAACTGAGCGACCACTGCTTTGCTGCGGAGTTTGCAGGAATATATCAGCAAGGGCGAATTAAAGCAATGGCTGATATATATCAAGCTAATGTAAGTGATTGTCACGTTCAAATGCTACAAAGATTCCAGGTACGTGCCAATATAGCCGCCTCTTTAATTAAAGGTAAAGATTTATGGGGATTGCTGTGTATTCATCAGTGTAGTAGTCCTCGCCAATGGGAAGCATCAGAAATTGAGTTTGTGGAATTAATCGCCGAACATCTGGGAGTTGCCTTGCAGCAAGCAGATTACCTGGAACAAGTGAAATTACAATCAGCACAACTAGCACATGCAAAAGCCGTAGAAAAAGCCGCAGAATGGCAGAAAACCATCGCCATAACCATTGAGAAAGTTCGTCAGTCTCTAGACTTGGAAAGCATTTTCTACACAAGTACCACAGAACTTAGAGAAGTGCTGAATGCTGACCGCGTGGCTATCTATCGCTTCAATGCAGATTGGAGTGGTGAATTTGTGTTTGAATCAGTGGCGGAAGGTTGGTCTTGCCTAATGCAAGACCAGTTGCTGCGACCAGAATTGAAAGAAAACATCAGCGCATGTAGTGCCAAAGATTTAGCTAAACCCCCATTAGCTGATACTTACTTACAAGATAAACAGGGTGGTCGCTTCAGCAACTGTGAATTATACCGTGTTTGTAATGATATTTACAGTGCAGGTTTTAGCGACTGCTACATTAAGGTATTAGAGAGCTATCAGGCAAAAGCTTATGTGATTCTGGCCATTTACCACGGTCAAAAGCTTTGGGGCTTGATAGCAGTATACCAGAACACCAAAACCCGTGATTGGCAAGAAGATGAAATCTATTTGCTTACCCAAGTTGGCATTCAACTAGGCGTAGCCTTGCAGCAAGCGGAATTCTTACGACAAACACAAATTCAAGCCGCAGAGATTAACAAAGCCGCAGAACGACAAAGGGCTTTGGCGAACACCGTAGAAAAAATTCGTCAGTCTTTGGATATTGACACTATTTTTAATACCACTACTCAAGAAGTTCTACGGCTATTAGAAGTGGAAAGAGTAGCAATTTATCGTTTCTGTGCTAATGGAAGTGGCGAATTTGTCGCTGATTCCATTGTTGATGACTGGATGTCAATGGTTAAGTCGCAGCCGATAACGGAAGGCGTTCTTGTGCAAGGAAAACAAGCGGGTAAGTATGCACGTAATGAAGTTTTTGTACCAATTTCTCACGGCGAAAAGCTGTGGGGATTGCTAGTAGCTTATCAAAATTTCCAGCCCCGTTATTGGCAAGATGAGGAAATCAACTTGTTAGCACAAGTTGGTGTCCAGTTGGGGGTAGCATTACAGCAAGCTGAGTCATTGAAACAGGTGCAGGCGCAAGCCCAAAAACTGGCTAAAGCCGCCGAACGAGAACGGAAAGCAGCCGAAAGGGAGAAAGCATTAGCCGCAACAGTAGAGAAAATTCGCCAGTCTCTTGATATAGCCACCATCTTTGCTACCAGTACAGAAGAAGTTCGGCGGCTATTGGAAGTTGATAGAGTCACAATCTATCGATTCGGGGCTGATTGGAGTGGGGAATTTGTTGCTGAGTCTTTAGCCGAAGGTTGGACACCAGTAAAAGAAATTGTAGCTGCGATGTCTACGACGGTCACTGAGCTTGCCTGCCCTGAGCCTGCGCCGTACCCCTACGGGGAAGCAAGCTACGCGCAGCGTCTGGTAGAGAAGGGTCGAAGTGTGGACTACGCCTACGCAGGTAATTACTTGCAAGAAACCCAAGGTGGAGATTTTACTAATAGTAAAACTCTTGTTATTAAGGATATTTACAGCAGCGATTATTCTATTCCTTATATTGCCCTGCTCGAACAAATGGAGGCTAGGGCATATATAATTGTGCCGATTTTTCAGGGTGAGAAACTTTGGGGATTGCTAGCAGCTTATCAAAATATCAAACCCCGTGATTGGCAAGAAGATGAGGTAGATTTGCTAATGCAGATTGGTACTCAGTTAGGAGTAGGACTTCAGCAAGGCGAATTACTCGAACAAACTCAACGTCAAAAAGAAGAAATCACCCAGACTTTTAAAGAATTACAGCAAACTCAAAGCCAGTTGATTCAAAGTGAAAAAATGGCAGGCTTAGGGCAGTTAGTTGCTGGTATTGCACATGAAATTAATAACCCGATTAGTTTTATTTACGGCAACATCACCTATGTTACGGAACATGCCCAAAATTTATTAAAATTACTGCGCCTCTATCAGAAACAGTATCCTAAGGCAACAGGAGAAATTCAAAAGCAAGTAGCAGCAGAGGATTTAGATTTCATTAGTGATGACTTGCCCAAAATTCTGACTTCAATGAAGATGGGGGCAGATCGAATCTCTCAATTAGTCTTGTCGTTACGAAGTTTTTCTCGGCTTGACGAAGCAGGAATGAAATCAGTCAATATTCATGAAGGCATCGACAGTACTTTGCTAATTTTACAACATCGACTGCAACCAGAGACTAATTCTTTTGCTATTGAGGTAGTCAAGCAATATGGTGAATTGCCCCTGGTAGTCTGCTATGCAGCCCAGATGAATCAAGTATTTATGAATATTCTTAACAATGCGATCGATGCACTGGAAAACTCAGAGAAAGCTGGAAAAAAAATTGATAATCCTAAAATTTTGATTCGTACAGAAGTCATAAAAGAGAATACTATTCTGATTTGGATTGCTGACAATAGTTATGGGATTCCAGAGGTAATGCGATCGCGCATTTTTGAACCTTTCTTTACCACCAAGCAACCTGGACAAGGTATTGGTTTGGGGTTATCTATTAGCTACCAAATTATTGTGGAAAAACACGGCGGTAATATCAAGTGTGTTTCTGAAGCTGGTAAGGGCTGTGAGTTCTGGATAGAAATTCCGATGAAACGAATAGTTAGTTAAGAAAAAACAGGTGATACCTTCTGGTGCATCCACTAGGCGTAGCTTGGCTTTTGAGGGTACGCCTACGCTATTTTAAATGAACCACAAAGACTAAAAAAGAGCGATGCTTTCTCTAGGAGACACTAGGCGTAGCTTGCTTCCCGTTCGCCCCTGGCATCCCGTAGGGAAGGGTACGGCGGGCTTTACCTGCGCTTGGTGGAATACATATCTTATTGCTGCTGTTGCAACCAAGCCAATAAATCAGCTTCAGTGCAAAAATCTAGTAAAGCTTCGGCTAAATCCTCTAAATTAGTTAAGGATAACTCACGCAGTTGCTCTTGTAATTCAGGAGTAATCACACCAATTCGCCTTGTTAATTGACGGTGGATTATTTTCAATTCTCCTTATTATAGAGTTTTTGCACTTACACTACTCACCAACAAGTCTAAGTGCTGACTCCAAAACTTGTGTACTGACTCTAAAACCAACCTGAATCAGTTGTTCAAAAATCGGTTTAGCGGTTTCGACCTTACCTTCCCGTTTTGCAAGCAGAATAACACCGAGAGTTCCCCGCACCGGAATTTCTAAAGCAAGTGCTGCGGTTAGTCACGCGCTAACTCCTGGGCTAATTCTTCAGGAGTTACTTGAAAAGGTGAAACATTATAGCGATCGAGTGCTTCTAGGAATTGGTGACGGCTAACTCCGGCAATTTCAGCAGCCTTAGATTGGGAAAGCATACCAACTTCATACCATTTGACAGCAGCCGCTAAACGCATCTCTTGAACAAACGTTTCTGGGTTACTGCGGAGTGCTGAAAAAACATCATTTGGAAGTTCGATGTTAATTTGGATGGTCATAAATTCAGTATTATTTATGGAGAGCTAATAGCGTGGTCAAGAAGAACAATCAAATACTACCATTACTACAGATTACTAACAGAGAAGAGTTAGAAGGCTTTGTGGAGGTGTTAGCAAATGTAACTAAGCTTTCCGTTGAAGGGCAGGAATATACGATTATGACGAGAACGAAGCCAAAGATAACCCCTGGCGATCGCTCATCGACAGTCTAGACAATTTCTGTGATGATTTTATGACTAATTGCGATCGGCCGCTCATCGACACCAAAGAGAGTTTTGTAAATCCGGGCGAATGGAATTCGCGGCTATACAAGCAAAGTCCACCTCCGTGGACTAAGGAAAAATCAAGGGTTTGAAACCCACGGAGGCGGGTTTTATATTTCGACTGCGCTCAACACAAGTCTGTATAGCCGCGATTTCTAATCGCTAGGTATTTGCAAACGTAAGATGCTTACCATCAAGACTCCATCTCTGCCAATTCTAACCAGCGTTCAGTCGCCACATCGATCGCTTGCTTGAGAGATTCCACCTGATTGTAAAGTTTTTGCACTTGGCTATAATTACCCGGTGAAACATTCGCTAGTGTTTTCTCGGTTTCTGTTTTCTCAGCCTCTAACTGGGCAATTTTACCTTCCAACTGCTCAAATTCTTTTTTTTCCCAATTAGATAATCTGCGCCGCTTTTGATTTTCTACATCTTTGGGTGAAGCCGCACCATTTTTAGCTTCGACATTTTTAGGCTTCTCCTTAGTATTAGCAGCTTGTTGCTGTGCTTCTTCAGCCTTCTTAAAGTCCAGATAAATCGAGTAATTACCTGGATATTGCCGGAGATTACCGCCTTCCTCAAAGGAAAATACTGTGTCGATGGTGCGATCGAGAAAGTAGCGATCGTGAGAAACTACAATTACACACCCGGCAAAATCCTCTAAATAATCTTCTAATACCGCCAATGTCTGTACATCTAAATCATTTGTCGGTTCATCTAAAATCAAGACATTCGGTGCACCCATCAAAACCCGCAACAGAAATAAACGTCTTTTTTCCCCACCTGAAAGTTTATGAATTGGGGCATACTGCTGATTCCCAGGAAACAGAAACCGTTCCAACATTTGGGAAGCAGTAATTTGAGTACCATCGGTAATTTTGACAAATTCTCCTTCTTCTTTGATGTAGTCAATCACGCGCTGATTTTCATTCAACGCTGTGAGCAATTCTTCAGAATGTTGGTCAAAATAACCGATGTGAATTGTAGTACCAATTTCCGCAATCCCAGAATCTGGCTTAACCCGCCCAGTAATCATATCCATTAAAGTGGATTTACCTGCACCATTAGCGCCGATGATGCCGATGCGGTCTTCTCGGCTAAATTCGTAAGTGAAATTATTAATCAGGGTACGTCCATCGTAGGCTTTAGAAATTTGATTTAATTCAATAACTTTTTTGCCAATGCGACGACCAACTGTAGAAATATCAACTTTACCCTGAACTTGTTTAAATTCAGTATCCCGCAGAGCATGAGCGCGGTCAATTCTAGCTTTTTGCTTAGTACTTCTGGCTTTCGGCCCTTTTTTGAGCCATTCTAACTCGCGCCGCAACACGCCTTGATGTTTACGTTGACTACTTACGGCTGATTCTTCAGCTAGAGCTTTCTTTTCCAGGTAATATGAATAGTTACCTGTATAAGTGTAAATGTCGCCTCGGTCAATTTCAATGATTCTATTAGTAACCCGATCTAAAAAGTAGCGATCGTGGGTGATGAGAAACAGTGCGCCGCGATAGCGATTCAAATAGCTTTGCAACCATTCTACAGAAAGAGCATCGAGATGGTTTGTCGGCTCATCCATGAGCAAAACATCGGGTTCTGCTAGCAACGCTGATGCTAAAGCAATACGCTTGCGATAGCCTCCAGACAAAGTGCTTATTTTTGCATCAAAGTCAGAAATTCCTAATTTTGTCAGGATGATTTTAGCATTAGTTTCTAGTTCCCAAGCACCACTGGCATCTATCCGTTGCATCACGACAGAAAGGCGAGACATCAGTTGGTTATCATCTGGATAGTGAACTAATTTATCTGACAGTTCTTCATACTCACGCACCAAAGCCATGTGTTCGCCACTGTCGGCAAAAACTTGCTCTAAAACTGTGTGATTTTCATCTAAATCTGGCTGCTGTGGTAAGTAAATAATTTTAGAACCGGAGTTAATTAAAATTTGACCGCTATCAATGGATTCTAGACCAGCTATCATTTTTAATAAGGTTGATTTACCAGAACCATTAGTACCAATTAAACCAACTTTATCGGTAGCATCTAAGCTAAAGCTAGCATCTTTTAAAATTTCTTTGATGCCAAAGTCTTTTTTTACTGATTGGAGTGTAAGAATACTCATAAGATTTAAGTCATTAATGATTTTTCATTAGTTAGTAGGCAAGGCACATACCCTACCTACATTCGCCGAATTCTATACAAATAAATCCAAGGGTAAATGTCCATACATCTCGTTAATTCCCTCTTCGTCGTCAGATTGGCAAGATACTAAGACACCACGGTGATGTCCAGCATAAGAATCGAGATAACACAAGCCATTTTTACCATTTAATTTGATATAAACTGGGCCTTCAGGTGTAAGTAAATTGTTTGGTGGTTCATAACCCAAAGCCAGAGAATACGTTTTCATAGCCAGTATTCCTTCTTCTGCTGTATCAGCACAAATTCCTAATATTTGATAATCGGCAAGGTTGGTGAGCAAAATTAAAGCACTACGAACTACTGCTTTTTCTGATGGCTTGAGGACAGGCGCAATGTCTAGACAGTTGAATTTATTCAGTAATTTTTTCGCTTCTTCGGCGGTGAGATTGGGATGATTGGGGGTTGACATAAACTCCGTTTATTATCTTGTTGATTTTGCTGTTGTGTTTGAGTTGGGACTAGCCCAACTTATACCATTTTGGATTTTAGACTTTCCTGCAAAACGCTACGCCAACGGCGTGACACTTCGACTTCTCTACGAGACGCTCCGCTTGCTTCCCCGTAGGGGTACGCTCAGTGCAAAGACGCTCAGTCGAACGCTTTTAAATTTGGGATTGGGAATCGTCCAAGTGTTGTAAAATTTGTCCGAGGCCAGAGCAAATTCCCTAATTTTGGAGCTTGTTATCTAATGCCCACTGCCTTTTACGGTTGATTTTGGACATTCCCAAGGTTGAATATGAAGGGGACGCCACTTTTTGAGTCACCACCCATAACCAGGACTTTTGGCATCTGAGCGCCGCCACTCTTCCAAGCTTCAATTGCTTCTTTTTGTAGAACCAACTGTCCTCCTTGGGCTTTAAGTGTCTCTGCTAAGAGTCTTTGAGATTCTGCTTTACCTTTGGCGCGATTCACATCTGCTTGTGCTTCTTGTTCAGCTTCCCGTGCTACATAAACGGCTCTTTGCGCCCTCTGTTCAGCAATTTGTTTTTCTTCGACTGCTTTGGCAAATTCTGGTGAGAACGCTAAGTCAACTACGCTAGTATCTAACACAATTATCCCATATTTGTCTAAGCGATCGCCTAACGCATTATCAAAGTCTTCTTTCAATTCACTTCTTTTGGTAATTGCTTCTTCTACTGTTCTTCTGGCTGCTGCAATTTTAAATGCTTCTTGTGTCTGAGGTGCAATGATTTTTGATACAATATTTTCTAAAGTTCCTTGTTTCCTTCTCACCTCAACTACCTGCATGGGATCGAGGCGAAAATTGATCGCAAATCTTGCAGATAAATTTTGCAAATCCTTAGTAGAACTCTCTGCTGGCACTTCAAACTTTTGCACCGTCAAATCATACACATCTATCACGGAGATAAAAGGCGGTTTTACATGAATCCCTTCTAATAAAGCGCCATCTCTAGCTTTACCCAAGATGCTAATCACTCCTGCTTGTCCAGGGGTGATAATGATAAAGGAATTTAGTCCGATAATCACTAGTATTGCTAACACAATTCCGAAAACTGTGGTTTGCCAATTTCCCAATTGCTGATTTTTCAAATTCCTCTCTCCATGTGGGTGATGAGTGCTGAGTGCTGAGTTAGGAGTGGAGCCGGAGACGCTCCGCCTCCGGTTAAAAATTGATTATTCTCTTTGTGATCTTCCTTCCCCATTCCCTAGTTCCCAGTCGTTAGTAAAATAGTACGGATAAATTTGAGAGTAGTAAATAGTCAAAAGTTTTGCTTTGACTTGAGTAAACTCAGTTACTAGTTTAAGTTTCTCATCAGTTTGTCTAAATCAAGTCTTTAATCTTCAGACTCAGGACTCAGAACTCAGAACTTTGTTCCGTGGTAATATCAGTTGCACGAAACCGCAAAAAGCCGTGGCTACTGTATTAAAATCTCATCGGGTATAGGGATATGCAAAACACAGATATAGTTGTCATTGGTAGCGGTATTGGCGGTTTGAGTTGTGCTGCTCTTTTGGCACGGTATGGCTTTGATGTGATAGTCTGCGAAAGCCACTCCATTGCTGGAGGTGCTGCCCATACTTTTGAGCGCAATGGTTTCAAATTTGACTCGGGCCCGTCCCTGTACTCTGGACTGTCTTACAGCCCCTCTGCCAACCCGTTGCGACAAGTGCTAGATGCCATTGGTTCTGAATTACCATGTGTAACCTACGATACTTGGGGTTGTTGTCTACCAGAAGGTGATTTTGACACGTCGGTTGGTGCCGAGCAATTTTGTGAAGTACTGATGAAATTCCGTGGTGATGATGCTGTAGCCGAATGGCAGGAACTCCAGCGCGTTATGAAACCATTCGCTAGTGCAGCAACTTCCATACCACCAGCCGCATTACGCTTTGATCTTGGTGCAGCTAGAACTGTGGGGCCGTTTCTCCCATCTCTGACAAAACATGTTGCGAATATAATCAAGCTGACAGGCCCCTTCAGCCGGATTATGGATGGCGTTATCAAAGATCCATTTACCCAAAACTGGCTCAATTTGCTGTGTTTTCTGCTTTCTGGGCTGCCAGCAGATGGTACTAGTGCCGCAGAGGTAGCATTTATGTTTGCGGATTGGTATCGACCAGACGCAGTACTTGAATATCCAATTGGTGGTAGTGGTGCTTTAGTTGACACTCTTGTCCAAGGATTGGAGCGTCACGGTGGGAAGCTCATATTAGGCGCTCATGTGGAGCAAGTGCTTGTAGAAGGTAATCATGCGGTGGGTGTGCGTCTGCGCGATCGCCAAGAAATTCGGGCGCGTCGGGCAGTGATTTCTAATGCTTCGGTTTGGGACACACTGAAGCTACTACCAGAAAAAGCAGTACCTAAACAGTACCGCACCAAACGACAGGCAACGCCTGAGTGTGATAGCTTCATGCATCTACATTTAGGCATTGATGCTCAAGGATTACAGTCAAATTTGCGGTGTCATTACATCGTGGTCAATAACTGGGAATTGGGCGTGAAGGCACCTCAGAATGTTGTCGTGATATCAATCCCTTCAATTCTCGACCCATCCCTAGCACCACCAGGTAAGCATGTGATTCATGTGTATACTCCTGGTAATGAGCCGTATGCTTTGTGGCAGGGAATGGATCGAAGGAACCAGGAATATGCCGAACAAAAGCGATCGCGTGCAGAAGTAATGTGGCAAGCGCTACAGCGGATCATTCCAGATATTCGCTCTCGTTGCGAAGTCACGCTTGTTGGTACACCTCTAACCCACGAGCGTTTTCTCCGCCGTCACCAAGGTTCCTACGGCCCAGCAATTGCGGCAGGATCTGGTATGTTTCCTGGCCCTGGCACACCTCTACCAGGACTGATGTGCTGTGGAGACTCGACATTTCCCGGCATTGGTTTACCAGCAGTCGCTGCCAGTGGGATGATTGCCGCCAATACACTTGCACCTATTAATAAGCATTTAGCTATGCTTCAGGATATCAGCTGCATTTAATTTTTTGAGTAGAAAATCTAGTTGCCAAGAGAGCCGCACCTGCCACCAAAGTTGCTAGTACACTGTCAGGTTCAGGTACGGCAGCAACTTGAGCATCAATTCGTGCAGTTCCAGCAAACAAACCGCTCAAATTAGGCTCGCCTAGTATACTAGCAAACTCTGGAGAAATTAACAATTTAACATCAGGGATGGTTAAAGTTTGGCCATCAAATGCCACAAGTCCCTGAGGGCTTAAATCAAACAAAATTGTATTTAAAGAAACTGTGTCTCTTAAAACAAGTCCGCTGGCACCTGTGACAGTACGTCCGGGAGCCAAACCTATTGAAAAGTCACCAACAGTAATTTCCTTATTAAAGGTAACAGTACCAGTATCCTCAATTGTACCTGAGAGCGGAGTAAAACCGCCTTCGTCACTGAAGGTGAAGTTGGTGGCTGAGTCGATGTTGAAGCCAACCAAATAATTGCTGGGAATTGGTGCGACTGTATTATTAGTACCTGTCAAGATTAGCCCGATACTACTAAGAATCTCCTCGTGGTCACGATCAATGCTAGTGACTCCAGATATGACTTTAAAAGTTGCAGCTTCTACCTGTATGGGTGTAATTGATATAAAAGCTGCTGTAGTACAACCAAGAATCCCTGCAAACTGATAAAAACGCATATATATTCCTTATATTCGTAGTTATTCTATCTCAAAAAATGCTCTTTATTAATGTAACAAATCAGGCATTTGCGCGAACCAACTACTTCAAAATATCAAAGATTATTATCTTAAACTTTATATTAAGTAAGTGTCAAGTTAATACAAAAATGTAATTTTTACAGTTACAAATACAAAATTAATTAAGTGGGTAAAAATAAATTTCATTGTTCAGGATGGAGTATAGAGTATGAGGCATAAGGCATTAAGTATAAAAGATGATAAAAATATAGTTACGTTTAATTATGTCCAATTCCAATTATTTAACCTTAAACGTAACAATTATGATGTGGTCAAATATAAGTTTTACCTCTAATATTCATAAGGTTAGGTTAAGACGTGAAGCACTCTCTTATACCGTTTCACTTTAAAAATGATCCAAATACGTTGGTAGGGGCACAGCAATGCTTATGCGTGTCAAGTTAAGCCAAAACACAAGATAAAATTCTCGTTATACAGCCTCTGGCTGGAAATGCACCTCATTTTCAGGAGGCAACACCCCCATAATAAGCGTTCCCAGTCAGAGTTTGAGAACGAGAGAAAGCTGATTTGTTCTCGCCGACTTACTTCTTGGTTTATAAACTTGTTCTAATCCACCAGTTTATTTTCTCCAAGTTAGGATCTATTTCCTGCCAAAAGCTTGCTGATGAGTGTGCTTTCCTTGTTGCTGAGAGTATTTTATCTATACTGTCAAAGTTTTTTTTAATCAACTGCTTATCTAGTTTGGGAATATCTAATTTAAGATATTTCAGACGGTTGGGTAACTCTACTTTCTCTGTTGTCAACAAGTGGGGAATCTGAGTAACTTGTTCGATAATTTTGTCTATTGATGCCATTACTTCTTGCAGGCTCGGCTTTTTAGTTTGTAATTGCAAATCTTTTTGTTCAAAGTTTTCTTCTTGATTACCTAACTTTACTAACACTATTTTTACGAAGAAAATATTGTAATCAATCTCACTTACTTCACCCACTTGCTTGTAGTATTTTCCACTTTTATTTATAAGTACTATGTCACCTTTGTCAATTCTGTCGTTCATAATTTATATAGCCTCTGAATTAAATTGCTAAATAATCTCCTCTACGGAAAATACTACTCTAAAGCCAGAAATTCTCAGTCCACCTTCTGATTCATTCCAGCTACGACTGGCGCTGCGACAAAGTTCTGCATTGAAACTCCAAGAACCACCGCGCAGCACCCGACGATGTATATCACCGCCTACTTCCCAAGCTGTTCCATCTAAGGGTGCGTCGCTGTAATTGTTGTGCCACGAATCAGCGCACCATTCCCAAACTAGCCCGTGCATATCGTACAATCCAAAGGCGTTGGCGACTTCAAAACTACCGACGTTTGTTGTTTCTTTACGGAATTTGCTTTTTGGTTCGATAGTGCAACTGACTAACTCACAGGTAATTGTTTCGCCAAAGTGGAAGGAGGTTGTAGTTCCAGCCCGACAAGCATATTCCCATTCAGCTTCACTCGGTAAACGATAGTCGCGTCCAGTTTTTTCTGATAGCCTGAGACAGAATTCTACAGCCTCATACCAAGATACATTTTCCACTGGTCTATCTAGACCTTTGAATTTCGATGGATTGGGATTTAAAGCGTGTTTGACTTTGGGGAAAGCTGCTACTACTCTCCACTGTGCTTGAGTTACGGGAAATTTCCCCATAAAAAATGGTTCAACGGTAACTTTATGTCGAGGACGTTCGTCAGCATCCCCTTCAAACTCTGGTGAACCCATGATGTAAGTACCACCAGGAATCGATACCATTTCTAATGTGACAGACTTACCCAATTCTTCAGCAAAGAAGTTGGCATTGCAGTTGATACGGTTTACTTCTCTACCACCTGTGTCTACTGTCACTACGTTAAATTCAAAAGTTTCTAAGGGGGGTAATGGTACTATTACTTTTGGTGGTAGCGGCGGTAATCTGGCTTGAGATATCGAAACAATTTTGAGGGCAACAGGTTCAATATTCGAGGTCGTAAACTTCAAATCGTTGATAGCTTCTACTGCTGTTTGATACCTTTCACTCGCTAAATGTTTTAGTAATTTATCTAGAATTTTCCCTAAGTCGTCGCTGATAGTAATACTTTTTTGCTGTAACCGTTCGCGCCACAACCACTTAGCATTCATAGCATCATAAATAGGGTCATTAATCTGTCCAGAAGCATCCTGTAAAGGTAAACATCGAGTTAAAAGACGCACGCAAGTTACACCCAAAGCATACAAATCACTGCCGTGACAAGCAAATCCAGCCATTTGTTCAGTTGGGGCATAACCAAGGGTATAAATTACTGTAGCTTGTCTTCCTAAACTGGTTTGTGTTACCTGTTTAGCCCCACCAAAATCAATTAAGACGGGTTTTTCATCACTTGCACGGCGGATAATATTTTCTGGTTTGATATCCCGATGAATGACATGATGAGCATGAATGAATTGCAGAACTGGCAATAAATCGGCTAAAAGTTCCCAAATTTGTTTTTCAGTATAGATTTGTTGCTGAACTTCTTGTAAGAGAGTTTTTCCTTGAATAAATTCTTGAACAAGATACAGGCTAGTACCTTGTTCAAAATAAGCTAGTAATCTGGGAATTTGGGTATGATTTTCTCCCAGTTCATACAACCGAAAAGCCTCTTCTTTAAAAAATTCTGCTGCTTTAGTGCGTTGTCCAGTTCCCTGAAATTGTGGGAAAAATTGCTTGATGACGCAAGGGGCATTTAGTCTGTCTACATCTTCTGTAGCATAGGTTCTGCTAAACCCACCTTCACCTAAGAGTCTCAATACGCGGTAACGGTTTCTAAGAAATTTGCCAAAGTTGCTTTGTCCGCAACTCACGCAAAATCTATTGCTATCAGAGTTGAATGGATTTGAGCAATTGGGATTTTGGCAGATTTGCATAATGAGACGGAAATAGCATCTTCTCCAAAGTTAGCCCCAATATTATCTAATTGAAAACAGTTATGTAGAGAAGCGAACACGGAAGTTTATTTATGTGCTTAAAACTATCTTTAACATGAGGAGAGAAGGAAGAATAAAATCTATTTATTTACTTATTTATACTAGAGTTTTTATAAATACAAGTAGATATAAATACATAAAATTATATTACATAAATAATATGTAAAACCTTTGATTATGTCAAGAGGACAGACAATTTTAATCAGGTGTAAAACTTGATTTCTGTAGGGGTAGCTAGTGCATTGCGAATTTTCCTAAAGTTGTAGCAACTGGCGTTGTGTTAGCAGAAACTACGGCAATATTCCCATGATATTGGTGCGTGACGGCAAGCCGAACGTACCCTAGATTTTAATATAGCTGTTATTCACTATCCAAAAAAGTTCGCAAAGAACTAAATCATCCATAATTACTATTGGCAATTGCAACTCTTATTTGAAAGTTTTATTCTCTCCAGAAGCACGAATTAATTCAGCGACAAGAGCAACGATCGCAGATACTGAAATTAACATCACACTAAGAGCATTAATATCAGGTTTAACTCCTGTTCTAATGCGGCTAAAAATTTCCATGGGCAGGGTGTTAGAACCGCTACCAGCCGTAAAACTGGCAATCAGAAAATCATCTAAGCTGAGGACAAAAGCCAAGAGACAACCAGCTACAATACCAGGCATTAATTGAGGTAGCAATACTTTGATGAATGCTTGGGTTGGTGTAGCGCCTAAATCTAGTGCTGCTTCTTCTAAGTGAGGATCTAAATTAGTCAGTCGGGAAGCAACCACAAGTCCGACGTAAGCCAGACAAAACACCGCATGGGCTGCAACTATTGTCCCCAAACTTAAAGGTATTGCAAAGGCTGCTAAACACACCAGGGTAGCCACTGCGATCGCAATATCGGGAATAATTAACGGTAGGTAAGCAATACCGCGATACAATTTCTTACCAGGAAATTCGTAACGCGCCAACCCAACTGCCATTAAAGTTCCCAGCACTGCTGAAATTCCCACTGCACAACCAGCAACGATCATACTGTTTTGCAAAGCTGATAAGATGCGATCGTCACTAAACAACTTGCTATACCAATCGAGAGTGAATCCTTGCCAAGTTGCACTATAGGGCGACTGATTGAAGCTATAAAAGCCAAGTACCAGTATAGGTAGGTACATGAACACAAATATCAGCAGTGAGAAAACCGCTTGCCATGAGACACGCGGTTTTTTGAGAGATGGAGAGATATTCATGTTTATATTTGATTTTTATTGATAGCAACATAAAATATCATATTTTATGTAAAAAGTCAATGATTTAACTTTCCTCAAACACGACATGTGGGTGTAGATATCCATATATCCTCTAATGTGTTAAGAACCTTTTTCCCACCTTATTACTAGAATTAGCACAAATGGTAGGGTGAGCGATCACTGCTTCGACTAAAAATAAAGTCGCCATTCTGCAAGATACTAAAGATACTTGTGGTTGAGCAGTCAAAGGCTATGGAGATAATTACATCAGCACAATACCATCAACAGCATATAGAAAGCCGCAAGCAGTATGAGGTTGTCTACAACACTGAAGGTTACGATCGCATTGTCAAATATAGCGATCTTGCTAGTGCGTATATCGGAGTGATTGCCAGAGGCATCGCCAATCACAGAAGCGATTGTCTAATCATCCAACGCTTTCAGTCGTGCGATCGCTACCTTAATACTACAAGAACTCTTTGAGCCAGAGCGGGGCAACCAATACGAAGTCGGCATCAAAGCAGACATCACTAATACTCTATCTGCCACGTTAGCTGCTTTTCAAATTACTAAGACCAATGTGCTAACCAGTGACCCTGTTGATCCTATCAATTTCCAGATCCAAATCGGTGAGCAGCGCAGCCGAGGAGTTGAATTCACCATTGGGGGCGAAATCCTACCGGGATGGAATATGATTGCAGGCTATGCTTATACCGATGCGCGAGTTACCGAAGACAATGATATTCCAGTGGGTGAACTTTTGCAAAACGTTCCCAAAAATGCGGCGAACCTGTGGACAACCTACGAAATTCAAAGCGGTGACTACAAAGGATTAGGCTTTGGATTTGGGCTAGTCTTTGTGGACCAACAGCAAGGCGAGTTTCCCAATAGTAACTTCCAAGTTCCCAGTTACGTCCGTACTGATGCTGCCTTGTTTTACCGCCGAGACAACTGGAGAGTTGGTATCAACGTGAATAATCTTTTTGACGTGGAATACTATGAGACTGCTACAAGACGAACCCTCGTCTATCCAGGCGCACCGTTTAATGTGCAGGCAACGATTTCCTACGAGTTCTGAATTAGGTGCTTGATTCAAAATGCAGGGAATCTTTTCTTAGGATTTGTATAAAAATAACCTTATTGTTTGTGAGAAATGCGGCTTATTCAGATAGGAGAGCAAACAAGTCAGGGGATTGAGTTGGATATTACAGGTAAGATTTTACCAGGCTGGAAGGCGATCGCTTCTTATGCTTATACCAATGCAGAAATCACCCAGGATAATTCTAACTCTCTTACTATTGGCAATAGATTGGAGGATGTGGCAAAGGATTTCAAACTACCCTATCTTATGAAAATCTACCCTTTGGGCGGCTCCCGGTTTTCCTTTAGGTACGGAAAGCCGCCCAAAAAGTGGCTACACACTTTATTCTTGAATTAACATTTGAAAATCAGATAATTAACCGGCGATAATACAGCTTTTTAGTCCAATATCATCATTAAGGTGAGATTTTGACGATTAAATAAAATTCATCCTTAATAAAAAAATCTGTATTTTAAATTGTACCAAATCACCAAAACTTAATAAATTAGATGGATTTACCTCTTTAGGAGTGGGTAATTTCCGTACTAGGATAGACGAAAAAGATAGAAATAAGAGCATAAGATTTGAAGGAAATTGTTAATAAGCTTAGTATCTGAAGTTACTTTCTGATGCAGAGTGAATCAATTAGAAGCACTCCAACAACAGAAAAAAAAACTTCTAATTCGAGTTTTATTTGTTAGGAGGTTTGTGATGCGAATTGCTCAAATAGCTCCACTGTGGGAGAGAGTTCCACCTCCAGCTTATGGTGGTGTAGAGTTAGTAGTGGGGTTACTAACCGATGAATTAGTCCGACGCGGACACGAAGTAACTTTATTTGCATCGGGAGATTCTATTAGTCTGGGAACACTAACGTCAGTTCATCCCCGTGCCCTCAGACTCGATGCTACTATCAAAGATTACGGCATTTACGAATTGCTAAATCTAGCTTCGGTATATGAACGGGCAGAAGAGTTTGATATTATTCACTCCCATGTAGGGCATGGAGCACTGACTTACGCAAATCTCGTCAAAACCCCTACGGTTCACACGTTGCACGGTATTTTTACCCCTGACAACGAAAAGATATTTAGTTTTGCTAAAAAACAACCCTACGTGAATATTTCCGATGCACAACGAGAACCAAGGTTAGGGTTGAACTCTATAGCAACGGTCTACAACGGGATTGATGTCAGCAGTTATAAGTTTCACTCCCAACCAGAAGATCCGCCCTACCTGGCGTTTTTGGGTCGGATATCTCCAGAGAAGGGAACGCACTTAGCAATACAAATTGCCAAACAAGCTGGTTGGCGTTTGAAAATGGCAGGTAAGATAGATGTCGTTGATGTGGAATACTTTGAGAAGGAAATCAAACCACTGATTGACGGTGAGCAAATTGAGTATCTGGGTGAAGCCAACCATGCTCAAAAAAATGCTCTGATGGGAGGTGCGGTAGCAACTCTGTTCCCGATCACTTGGCGAGAACCCTTTGGATTGGTGATGGTTGAGTCAATGGCTTCGGGTACGCCAGTGATTGCAATCAAATTGGGGTCTACTGAGGAGGTAATTTACCACGGCAAGACGGGTTTCCTCTGCAATAATATTCAAGAGTGCATCAGTGCTATTGACCAAGTAACAGAGTTAGACCGCTATGCCTGTCGTCAGCATGTCGAAAATCTTTTCAGCGTTAAGCACATGACTGATGGCTATGAGGCGGTTTATCAGCAAATAATAGCAGAACGATTTTCTCAGAATGGGCATTCCCGCAGTTTGACTGGTTTAGCTAGCGATCGCGTTTAAATATCGCATTTCTGTAATCTTACATGTTTTTAACTACCTAGAATACAAACCATACTAGGGGCGCACAGCTAGCTGTGTGCCCTTACCAAATTACGCGCTCACTCCATTTTTCTAGCGTCTTCGCACTAACTCCTGAAACTCGTTCCAAGTCTTCTAAAGATGTAAACTTTTGCTGTTGACGGCTAATAATTATCCTCTGTGCTAACTTCTTACCCACACCAGGGAGAGTTGCTAATTATTCTAGACTTGCGGTGTTGATATTTACTTTTTTAATTGCTTGTAGCTCAGTTGATGAAGAAGTTTTTATCTGGGGACACCGTGTTTGTTCTAATTTAATTTTTTCTTGAATTCCTGGTGGTAAACCCAGTTTAATTTTGGTATAAAGACGATCAAATTCTCGTACATAATGGGCAGCAACTATCGGACTCTCAATCACTACAAGTGTCTCATCGTTACCACTATTAGCAGCATTTGACCAATTATGAGAACCTGTAATTACTGTTTGAGTATCAATAACACCAAATTTGTGATGCAATAAATCACCTTTAGGTAACACAGGTACACCTACAGTAGTAATTGGATTTGACCAAGGATGATTATCAACTTCATATTTACATTTGTTACTCAGAGCAACCCCCATCATATCCAATGCTTCGCTATAAGGACGATAGGCAAATTGTGGTTCAATTAAAGCGCGAATTTGCACACTTTGTTCATGGCGTTTTTCTAAAATATTGGCAAGACGCTGCTCAGAAAATACGAATAACGCCATATCAATAGATTTGGTTGCTGAATCTAAACTTTTACCAATTAAACCATTACTACTGTTACTCCAAGGTTGAGTTGGAGTAGTAGGCGAAAATTGCACAGTAATTTGGGTGTTACCTAAAGTTATTTGTTTAGGTAAACGCATTGGCTTTTTTAAACCAAATCGACTATCCGGCTTACCTCCTGGGCCATCTCCCCACATGATGTTAAACTCTTCTGTAAATAAAGACGCTAATTCCGGGCTGTCAATCTGCAATAAATTATTTGCATTCCCTAAACTGCTAGAATTTGTAAAATCACCAGAAGTATCACTTAAAGTAAAATTGGCCGAAGTGATAATTACAATGCGATCGTCCACAATCACAAATTTGTGATGCATCAAACTGCTACCGGCTGAACCATCTGCTTGATCATCTATCCAGAGAATTTTGGCATTCTGCAAAATCCTCAAAGCATCTCTTTGATTGATTTCGGTTGGGCTGAGTTGATTATCTTGGTTAATATCGACAAATTGGCGAAATTCGTGATAGCGTTCCTGTTCTCTTTTATCTAACTTACCTACTTCAGTAGATGTTAAACTACTCCAAGGTCGGCTATAGGTATTTTCTAAAATGATCCTGACTTTTACCCCAGCTTTTTGTCTATTAACCAATGCTTGGGCAACTCTGGGTAAACGTAATTCTTGCACCGCCACATCTACTGAAGATTTAGCGTGCGAAATAGCATCGACAATCTGTTTTTCTAAATCATCCCCCAGGCGAGTTTGCTGACGGTAAGCTTCTTTGTATTCAGAAGACTCAGAATGGTTAAAGTAAACTTGAACTAACGGGTCTTGTGGTAAGGGTGCTGGACGCTGATTGTAGGATTGGACTCGTTGACAACCAGGGAGAGAGAATATCAGTAAAAAGATATATAAAAAATATCTTCGTCTAGAGATAAGTTGCACTGTAATCTGTTAAAAGTGGATTGGGAGTGGATATATTTATCATTCCCAAAATCTTGTGTTTTGAATTAAGTAGAGAAATAGCTTTCCAAACCAAGGGAAAAATCTACTGCTTGACGCAGAATTACAGAGATTTTTTCAGGATTTGTTGACTCAAACTGTATATGCTGACAAGATCAGCAGTTTACTATCAACCTGTGTTCTCACCATTATCGGTTATATGCAAATTTATCTAGATTACAGTGCCACTACACCCACTCGAAAAGAAGCGATCGCAGTTATGCAAACAGTCCTCACTCAACAGTGGGGCAATCCATCTAGCTTACATGAGTGGGGGCAACGGGCTGCAACGGTTGTGGAACAAGCCAGAGTCCAAGTTGCTGGTTTAATTAACGCCGCCAGTCCTGAATCGATCATTTTTACCTCTGGTGGCACTGAGGCAGATAATTTGGCAATTATGGGTGTGGCTCGGTTATATGCTGTTCCTCAACATCTAATTATCTCCAGCGTTGAGCATTCCGCAATTTCTGAGACAGTCCGGTTGCTAGAAATGTGGGGTTGGGAAGTTACGCGCTTGTCTGTAGATGTTAAAGGCAGAGTCAATCCCCTAGATTTAAAAGCCGCATTGCGACATAACACAGTCTTAGTTTCTGTGATTTACGGTCAAAGTGAAGTCGGAACTGTGCAACCGATCGCAGAACTGGGTAAAATTGTGCGATCGCATGGTACTTTGTTCCACACAGATGCGGTGCAAGCTGCGGGACGCTTACCTATAGATGTGCAACAACTCCCCGTAGACTTACTTAGCCTTTCCAGTCATAAAATATATGGCCCACAAGGTGCAGGGGCGTTGTACGTGCGTCCTGGTGTGGATTTGATGCCCTTGCTGGGTGGTGGTGGACAAGAAATGGGATTGCGTTCTGGCACGCAAGCAGTACCGATAATTGCGGGATTTGGTGTAGCAGCAGAATTAGCAGCCCAAGAATTAGCTACAGAAACACCACGGTTAATCAAGTTACGCGATCGCGCCTTTGCCCAATTAGCTGAGATTCCTGGTTTAATTGCTACAGGGGATGGCTGCGATCGTTTACCTCACCATGTCAGCATGTGCCTACAAAACGCCGATGGGAAAAAACTTAGCGGTAAAACCTTGGTACGACAGCTAAACCTTGCTGGCATCGGCATCAGTGCTGGTGCTGCCTGTCACAGTGGTAAACTTAGCCCTAGTCCGATATTGTTAGCGATGGGTTATTCCGAAAAAGCTGCCTTGGGGGGAATTCGGATCACATTGGGGCGTGATACCACCGAAGCTGATATAGATTGGACAGTGATGGTATTGAAGCAAGTTTTGCAAAGGCTAACACCGGATTTATCTTTAGTTAAGCGTTAAAACAAGTGTGACAAATCGCATACCTGTGGGAATACTAGCCGTATAAGCTAGTTAAACACAGGTGCGCTATGAGACAAGTTGGAGTGGTGGAGTCATTTAAAGAAGTTGGCAAAATTAAATGGTTTGGTGGTTTCAACAATCAAACAGGTCAAATAAATGATTATGAATTTGTAGAATGTCAGGGAAGAGATGATATATGGGTGCACAGAACAGAAATTTATTGTTCAGAATTTGATTTAAAAGAAGGAACACTAGTAAAGTTTGAATTAAGAATATATGGCAACGGATATAGAGCAAGTAATTTACATTTACTTAATTTAAGTGAAGAAGAAGATTCAGATATTATTGAATGCTGCTTGAAACATAGCGATCCTAAATTTTGTGCCTTGGCATTTTGGGGATATCTCAACAATAACTCAATCGAAGAAGCTGTTTCATTAGCGTATAAAAAGTTAAAAATTTTTCTGCCGTGGCAAAAGAAACGTTTTTTAGATTACATACCATAGGCTATTCTACTGCACTATCAAGCTCGAAATATTCGACAAATATTACCATATGATAAGCAGTTAGAGTTATGCTTACAACTTTTACCTGATAAATTATCAAGATAATATTTTTAAAATTGCAGAGATACTTGAAGATTCAACAGAAGAAAATATCACAAAACTAATTTCTATATTTAGACACAAGGATTTGGTTAAATCTCACGACGCAATTTTAAAATTCCTACCTGCTCTTGAACAAATTACTATTCTGAGGGAAAGGCTGAACACTAATATTAGTGAAAATGCTAAAACTATATCCATGCAAAAATACTTGCTAAATCTTCAAGTGATGAACTTTAATTTTTGCTATCTAAACTACCAGAGAGCGTTAAAAGATGGGATGAAATATTAGAGTTTCTGCCGCCAAAAGAAAAAATGTTAATCCTGTTATCAAAGCTTAAAAAAGAATATAAATTAGAAAATCAAGATTTCATCCAAAGAATTGGAAATGTGATTAATGATGTTTCCAATGAAAAACGTATAAAATTAATTGACCAACTTCCAGAATGGGTAAAATACAAAGAACCAATCCTTAAATCATTCCATTTTTTGCTTCCAGAAGATCAAATTAAATTAGTGTGGAGTTTTATAGCAGTAATTTATTTGAACCAAACAGAAGGTCAAATTCAAATTTTGGTTTGTATGGAGCGCGTTTATCTGCTGAATGTTCACAAGATTGGAAAAACTGGTCTTTACTAGAACTTTTTAAAGCAGTAGATATTGTGCCATCTATGCCTGATTTGAAAAGACCGGAGGATTACTTACCAAAACTATCAGGGTGGATTAATCGCATTAACGAAATTCGCTTAAGACTTAAGTGTTCTGTATGTGAAGATATAATGCCACACAATATAGAATATTCTAAATTTAGTGCTAGATTTATAGTTACAGTTTTTTCTTGCAAACAGGGAGAAAGTCATGACCATAATATTTATTTAAACGACTGCTGGGGATGCAGTGAAATAATTGATAGTAGAGAAAGCAGATACCAGTCACCAGAAAAGAACTATTACATCTGTATTCACTGTGGAAGTGGAACACAACACAGCAACACTTATACTCAAGGCGATATTTGCCCAAAATGCGGCACGATAGGAATGAAAGTTAGTCCGTCTAACAAGCGTTACCGTCAGTGTCACTCCTGTAATCACTCAATCAAACTACTTGAAGAGAGAAAAATAACTGGTTCCGAATGTCCTCGGTGTGGAACACGAGGGATGATGCTGACAGTTAATCAAAAGAATGAGAAAATTCGCGTGTGCCGTTCTGATTTCTGTAGAAATTCAATATCAGCAACATAACCCATGTTTTGGTTTATGTATTAATAATCCTTAAACACCACCATGAACACTGCTAAACTCACCACTGATGGCACTCACCAAATCGTTATTTTGCCCGAAGAATTTCAACTTACTGGGACTGAAGTTTACATCAAAAAAATTGGTAACGCCATTGTCCTGATTGCCAAAGACAACCCTTGGGAATCCCTCATTGATAGTCTAGATAATTTCTCCGATGACTTCATGAATTCTAGAGATCAGCCAGTTATTGATACTAGAGAAAGTTTTTAAATGCGATACCTACTTGATACCAATATCTGCATTTACCTCATCAAGCAAAAACCCCAAAAAGTACTGGATAAATTCCAAACCCTTAGCATTTATGATATCGGTATCTCCTCCATCACCGTTGCTGAACTCGAATATGGAGTTGCTAAAAGGAGCTAGTGCGTTGGGCGGCTTTGCCGACTTAAAGCAACTAGCGTCCAACAGCAACAGAAAAACCGCATCGCCCTGCTGCAATTTCTGCTACCTCTAGAAATTGTCGAATTTAATCAAGCATCTGCAACGATTTACGGCAGCATCAGAAGCGATCTCGAAAGTAGAGGACTTATTATTGGTGCAATGGATATGCTCATTGCTTCTCATGCGCTGAGTTTAGGAGTTACCCTCGTCACCAATAATGTGGGAGAGTTTTCTCGTATTCCTACGCTCCTATTAGAAAATTGGGTTGAGTAGTTGTGAATAGGCTATGTGTCATAAAATTGCGTTGCTGGGATTTCCCCGGTTGTACCCCTACTCTTAAACAAGCTAGCAAGAGCGTCTCCTAACAGGAAAAGTAAGTGTCCGTGGCGCTTACGCTTTTACCACAATGATTTTGCGTCTCTACAACAAGATTCATACATCTAATCAGTAACGCGGCCGAAAGTGAAAAACTACGTTTTTTCCCAAAAGGTAATATTTTGAGTCATAAAGGAGTTCAAGCATGACTTATTTTCATTACTTTTGATTAAGGCTTTTCTTGAATGAGTAAAACCATCATTGGAATTGGGATGTTTCTTGGCTCTACGATTGGCAGCTACATCCCTGCATTGTGGGGTGGAAGTTTGCTATCGTTCACCTCGATATTCTTGGGTGTCATTGGTGGCCTTGTGGGGATTTGGCTTGGCTATCGCGTATCAAAATATCTAGGTTTTATCTGATTGGCGCTTTATATAACTGTCGCTGAAAGCCTTAAATGGGTCTTTTACTAACAGGTAAAATTCTGAAGTGTGTCTTCTATGCGATGTCTACGACGGGCTACGCCTACGCACTCCTAAAATTGGTATGTGAAGCACCTTTGCGTTTACTCCTATAAACTTTCTTCCTCAACTTCAGCAGAAAATTGAAAAATGGGCAAGCAGTCAGGGAATCTCGACTGAGCAGTTTGTTTTGCAAAAGTTTTCTGCTACCCTCTAAAAACAACGCTGAGAAATAAACCCACCAGTCTTTTCCCGAAGAAAAGCCAATCCAACCAAAATATAAGATGAATAGCTACTATTACCCAAAATACAACTTGGTATGAAACCTTCCTACTTTTGTGACGTAATCTTCGTTGGGCGATGAATCCTCCCAACCATCCACCCATGAACTCACACAAATGTAATCTCTTTTCTGGTACTCTCCAACGCCCCTGCTTTGCACGAGATTTATCATCCGCGTACAGTGCAAAGGTAATAAAACTCATTACAGGATACAGAATCAGAGGAATTGGGTTGAAAGTAGTCAATGCAAAATGCATTGCTCCTAAACCTGGTAATAAAGATAAGAGCACTACCTCGAACATTAAAGAAGATTTTGCTTGAGGCTGGAATGTTTCTTTCACGATTGCCAAAGATGAGGTTATCGGTATAGATTTGGATACAACTCCCTCAATGAAGGCATTGCAAGCATGAATTCTGCCGTCTTTACCAACCGTTAGCTGATAGCAAATCACATCACCAACTTGTGGACGATGATTTGTTTCTTTAAGTGCAGTGATATGAAGAAAAACGTCTTGACTGCCATCACTGGAGCGAATGAAGCCAAAACCCTTGTCATCCTTCCATCTTGTTAATTTACCTTTACGCAAAACAGGTTTCATGAAAAACCTTGATATCAATACTTTATTTTTAAGGTTCCCATATCAAGATCAAATTATTCATATTCAAATTTAGCAACGCCAAAATCAGAGCTAATACTGAAACAATGGAAGTAATGCTAAAGTGACATATAAACCATGAGCGAACTTCCCAATAGTCTTGAAGATGCGATCGCCCAATCTCGTGTAGCCGTCCAAGCTGCCCTGGCAAATGGCTGTACTCGTTTACAAGTTGAGTTCCTGTTCCCAGAACTCAAGTATATGCCGGTGGCAGAACAATTTCTACCCGTGTTTACAGAATATGATTCCCGTTTGAAGATTTTCTTTGCTGACGCTGGGGCTGCGGCCTTAGCCCGCCGCAATTGGGCAGATGCACCATTTCAGATTTCGGATATTGGTACGGGTAGGGCTGCTTCCTTGCAGACAAAAATTCAGCCAGAGGATGAAATTTTCTTATTCATTGCCCCCACTTCCGTAGAAGTACCGCAGTTAGAAAAGTTATGTGAAGAAATAGGCGATCGCCCTGTAGTCTTTTTAAATCCCCGCTTAGAAGATTCCGGGGTTGTGGGCATTGGTTATTCAGCAAGGAAAACTCGTGAGCGTTTCACCAATACCATTGAATCCTGTTATTACCTGCGCCCCATCGACGATCAAAGTGCCCTATATCGCTGCTACCCAGGACAGTGGGAAGTTTGGCTGGAAACCGGCGGCGAATATCAAAGAATTGCCGAATTACCCACAAAACCATCGGGTGATGATTTGGATCTCATCCTTTCAAAAGGACAACCACAAACAACAACAGATGCGACACCACAGAGAAAGCCCAGTGTGTTTAAGAGTTTGCAACGGTTCTTAAAGGCGTTGAGTAGTTAGGAGAAAGCAATAGTTCTCTTAAGCCGCGAATTCCATTCTGTGCCCCTACCGCGTGGTCTATTTAAGACGAAAATTGCTGTAAATTCTCGCTTAGTGAAAAAACTTGACAGCGAAGTGCTTTTATAGTATATTTGTACTATAAAAGCACTTCAGTGTTGCATAAAACTTTAACATTTACGACTACGCCAACAGGCACAAAATAAATGAAGCTATCTAAGGTAGACTTGAGCAGTTTAGTAGCGATCGCTCACTCTGAGGGATATTTGCAGTTGTTGCTCGATCGAGGTGATGAACTGGAGTTTTTGGAAATTCCCGCGCCGATACAAGCTTATGAAGGATTGCAAGAACTTAATGAGGTTATCGCTGAAACGACTTTACTACCCTTAGAAGAAGAACCAATTGTGATGCTACCAGTTATCTCCTCAATGGCCATGAGTGTAGGGTATGATCGCAACGAACACATTTTGCAAGTTGAGTTTCAAAGTGGAGCTGTTTATCAGTACTTAGGTGTAGACAAAGATACTTGGGAAGATTTACATTCCTCTGATTCAATTGGCAGCTTTTTCAATCAAGAGATTAAAGGTAAATATGACTGCGATCGTCTAGATAATGCAGATTATACTATTGACTAATAACTGCATGTAGAGTTTTCAATAATTCTTGCGTTGTGTAAGGTTTGGGTAAAAAGGCTGTATGTTCAGATGTTTTGTCGATTGGTACTTGTTCACTTGTTGCAAGTCCACTGACAACAATAATCGGCAATAACGGATTGATATTTTGCAATGTGCGAATGGTAGTTGCTCCATCCATATTCGACATGATCATATCAATAATTGCGGCACTAATTTTATCTTTATGCTGGGCGTAAATTGCTAATGCTTCCATACCATCACTAGCAGTAATTGCTGTGTAATTATAGTTTTCTAGGGATGTTTTAGTAATTTCTTGAATAGCAGCTTCATCATCTACAATCAAAATACATTCTCCCGATCCAGTTGGTATTTCTATATCTTCTAACAACTGAATTGGAACTTGATTAACTGCTGGCAAATACACCTTAAACTTTGTCCCCTTGCCTACACAACTTGACACCTTGATCAAACCACCGTGTTCTTTAATAATTCCCATTACTGTTGATAGCCCAAGTCCTGTACCTTTACCCAACTCTTTTGTTGTAAAAAATGGTTCAAATATTCTATCTAATATTTCACTGTTGATTCCAAGCCCTGTATCAGCAACTGTCAGGACAATGTAAGCACCAACTGTAGCTTCTATATGCATACTGGCATATGTTTCATCAATCCAAATATTCTCAGCAGATATTGTTAAAGTTCCGCCTGTAGGCATGGCATCCCGCGCATTGAGACACAAATTAATTAGTATCTGATGCAGTTGGGTACTATCGGCACAAATAGGTAACAACTCCTCCTGAATTTCTATGCATACTGCGATTGATTTGGGAAATGTTTGTGAGATAATTTGCTCCATTTCTAAAATCAGGTGTTTGACTTGAAGCAGGGTGTGTTGACGCGTAGCGACTTGTCCTTGAACATCACCTTCAATTCCTCTAGCAAATAACAGTACTTGCTTTACCAAATCAGCACCACGTTTGGCATTACTTTCTATTATTGACAGCATCTGGTTAATCTGTTGATCGTCGGTTTTAGCTTTGAGCAGATGCACTGACATCAAAATTGGTGATAACACATTATTTAAATCGTGAGCAATGCCACTAGCAAGAGTGCCTATACTTTCCATGCGTTGAGCATGTAAAATCTTTTTTTCTTGTTGTTTTTTCTGGGTAATATCAGTATCAACGGTAAGGATTGATTTGGTTTGAGAATGTTGATCATTTATCAGCGTCCAGCGACTTTCAATGATCAGTTTTTTGCCAGATTTGCTGGTTTTCTGGAACTCACCTTGCCAATATCTATCCTTTAAGACAGTCTGACAAACTTCTAGGTTTTGCGACAAAAATTCAGTGGACAAAAGTTCATCTGACTGCTTGCCTATAGCTTCTTCTGACTTCCAACCGTAAAGTTTCTCAGCATTTTTGTTCCATAATAAAATTTTGTTAGACAAATCTTGCACCACAATTGCATCACTGACAATATCCAGCAATGCCGCTTGCTCGCGAATTTTTTGTTCTATTTGCTTGCGTTCGGTAATGTCCTCAGCCACATAGGCGAATTGCGGACGGCTACCGCAACTTACCGCAATTGCTGAGACTGTCGCTGACACCCATCTTTGACCTTGGGGAGTATCGTCAGAATATTCAAACTTGACTGGTGATTGAGTGCGTTCTGCTTGACGGTAGTGATGAATCCACTCGGATACACGCTTATCTGTTGCACCCATCTCTCGCGCTAGGCGATTTTGCATTGCTTCTGGCGTGAGTCCAAAGAATTTTGCTGTGGCGGGGTTATCTGAAATATGCCGGATGTCATTATCTAGCAACTCGGCAATTCCCATCATCATCGGTGAACTGTTAAACAAACTGCCCAAAGTAGATTCGCTTTGGTGTAATGCTTCTTGTGCCTCTTTATATTTCTGTTTGATGCTTGCTAGTTCAACTAAGTTCCGCCGGAACTCTAGTTGTCTAACTATCACGCGGCTAAGATTTTGCAATGCTTCTACCTGTTTGGAACTGATTTGGCGTGGTAGGCGATCAACTATACACAGAGTCCCGATCGCTTCTCCTCCTGGTGCTAACAAAGGTACGCCTGCATAAAATCTCACACAAAGTTCAGCATAACTGAATAGAGAATTGGTAGCAAATCGTTCATCAACTAAGGTATCAGGAATAATCAAAACCTCGCCACTTTCCATGCAAATCGAGCCGAACCCCGTATCTCGTGGCATTTCCTGTACATCTAACCCCACCTTAGCTTTGAACCACTGACGGTTAGCGTCAATTAGATTAATCAAGGCGATCGGTGTGTTACAAATCTGTGCGGCTAAGAACGCTAGATCGTCGAATGTTTCTTCTGGTGGAGTGTCGAGAATCTGGTACTGACGCAGAGCCTCAAGCCTTGCTGCTTCATTGTTACACACTAAAGATTTCATTAAATTGTTCCTAACTATTGCTGAATGACAACTTGCCCACCCGACGATTTGTGGTCTAATCATTTGCAAAGCCTTGTAATAACTTACAGCTTTTATTAGGATGCGTTACGCACTCAAATGCTGCACCTACTAAACAGAAGTTTTGTGAATCCACGCTTCTAAGGGTAGCAGCGCTAAAATACTACTTACTAATATTTTAGTACTAAGTGCTATAATATACATACAATAATTAGTAGCCCAAATCGGAAGTTTGCTTGTTGGTCAATTCATCTGTCGCTGCACTTGATTGCTGAATGAAGTCAGATCGGATTATTTAAATAACATAGCAAGCATATACCTTGATTGGCTTTAATTATACTAATCTCCTTTAAAAAGGATCAGCAAGAATTTTGGTTATTTTAAGTAAATTTTAGAATATTTACACCCTGACAATTTTTTGTGGGCAAATAAAATTACTTACATTTAAGATAGGTAGGCGGTAATATATGTAACTATGTTAATTATAGGAATCCTATTTGAGTTTTGAACAAGCTCCGTACATCTGAAGAGTGGCAAAGTCAAA
>NZ_JAQYWQ010000157.1 GCF_029379315.1 Nostoc sp. S13 | reverse complement strand
TTTGACTTTGCCACTCTTCAGATGTACGGAGCTTGTTCAAAACTCAAATAGGATTCCTATAGAAGAATATCGACGTGAATTGGATGCAGACAATGAAGCGAGGTGAATGAGGTAAGGATACTAGATACAGATCACCTATCATTGATGTAAAGAGGTAATCCATTTATTATCAAACGATTAAATACATTTAATACTCAAGACATTGCCATAACTATAGTTACAGCTACTGAACAACTACGGGGACGAATGAATATTATTAACAGGGCTGATTCATTAAATGAATTAGTCTTTGCTTCTGCCAGATTAAAAGATACATTAGAAGACTTAAATACTCTCAATGTGCTGCTATTTAGTCATGATGCTGGCAAAATTTGCGCTGAATTAGTTAAGCAAAAAATCCGCGTTGGGACTGAAGATTTACGCATTGCGGCAATTACGCTGTCAGTAAATGGGATTTTAGTCACCCGCAACCTGAAAGATTTTGATAAAGTACCTAATTTGCGTTTAGAAGATTGGACTATATCTTAATTTGTCTCAAGCCTAAATTGACCTATTTTTTTATAAGTAAAAATTTCAGAGCAATATTATTAGCTTCCCAGTATTCTTTGGCTGAATTTAAAATATCCAATGGTATTTGGTACTGTGTCGGTTTAGCTTGAGCATAAGATATCAATAAGTTCTTTTCCTTCCTTAATTTACGGCATCAAAAAATCCACACAATCACCCTGAGCATCTTTCAGTAACGACTTAGGCCAAGCAAAAGAAATATGATTCAGGTGAGAGTTTGGCTCTTTGGGTCGGTGCGCTATCATCACCGCCAACTTTTGCACACGCTCAGGAGTTTGCGAGTGTTAAATTTTTGCTAAGTAACCATTGTGATTAGTTTACCAAACCTTGGCTTCACCACTAATTTTAGTTTCACCCAGCAAAGTAATCGATTGACCCGTACTTGCACAGGTGAAAACTGTCATCGAATTTTACTCTCTATCAAAGAAGCACAAAAGTAAAGTTTTATCATCGTCAGTGCGAGAATTTAGCCGTTCAGAGTTGAGGAATTCCGTCAGATATTTATCTTTCTCCTCTCCATTAACAGGTTCGTGCAAGTATTCCTCCAAAGGTTTAAAGAAAGGTGAGAACGCTTCCCAGTCGCTCAAGCGAATTGCTACTTTTTCTAGTCCATCAGTGGAAGCACAAATAAACTCTTGTTTTTCGGAAATAACCTTAACCTGCATTTCTTTTACTGCATTTGCTGAAGTGATAAAAGTCGTTTCATTAGCAAACTCACCTTTTTCTGGCTGAAATAACAGTTGATATTCTGACTCTTGGGAACGCCTTACAATAAATCCATCCCCGATTTGCATAGCTGCAACCCAGTCAGGAGTAGCCACGAAAACTAACAATGTACAAGCTAAATCATTAACAGAATGATTTTCTTTGGCTGCTTGCTCATGTAAATTTGTAATAGCTTTTTTCACAATTTTAGCAAACAGTTTCTCAGCTTCTTCTTTAGACAGTGGTTGAGAAAAACCTGGCTCAAATTCTTCTTCCTTCTGAGGAGATTCATTAATATCAGCAAAGCATTTGAGTACGGTTTCTACCGCCAACTTAGCACCAATATCAGAATATTTAGCACTACCAGCACCATCAGCAACCGCGCCTACAATAATCAGATCATCAAAGATGCGATAATCCCCATAATCTTGACAAACTATACCCTGGTTTTGATGACTTGTTCCGATCGCGGAACGCGCAACAGCTTTCCAATTCACAAAATTTCCTCTAACTGGTAAATTGACCCCATCCCATAGCCGGTAAAGCTATAGCCTGCCCTACTTTGCGACTATAAACCCGTTTCATCGACGCAGAAAGCCAGACAAACAACTCACGAAAATCTAAGCCGTTAAGCATAACTGCTGGACGTTCAGGAGAAGAAATTTGTTTGAGGATATTCATATCAGCACCCTTTACACCAACCGCAAAAAAGTGTCTCAAAGATCAATCACTTACATTATTAGCTTAAAAATACACTTTAGTAGGATTTTTACGTATAAATACTAGTGTCTATTTGCCTGATTTAAAACGTTTGTGCTTGTTACCGGATAAAGCTTTCTGCGTAAATCGTGGGGAACTGAGGGTTGAAATTTAAACGCAAAGGGAAAGCAGCGCGGGAACAGGGGAGGCAGGCGCTAGCCTCTCACGCATGGAATTCGGCGAGACGCTGAACGGTGGGCACGCAGAGAATTGACACTTGAGTATTCTTTCCTTCTCTCCTAGAGGCTATGCGATCGCAAAACTACATAATTCGGTAAAATTGGGTAAAGCAATTTTTGCGCTTGTTAAATAAAGGCATCAGCAAACCCATGCAACTGAAACTCAGTGCATCTCAACTTCCCTTCGCCCCTCTTTTGTTAATTGCCCCCTTTTTCCTATGGGGGACGGCAATGGTAGCCATGAAAGGAGTGATACCCCACACCACACCGCTATTCATGGCGGGAGTGCGTTTGATACCAGCAGGGGTGTTAATTCTGATTGCAGCCGCATTCATGGGTAAACCCCAGCCGAAGGGTTGGGCTGCATGGCTGTGGATTGCCTTATTTGCCTTGATAGATGGGACGCTGTTTCAAGGCTTTTTGGCTGAGGGATTAGTCAAAACCAGTGCGGGGTTAGGGTCTGTGATGATTGATTCCCAACCCTTAGCTGTTGCCTTGCTGTCGTTGTGGCTATTCCAAGAACACATTGGTTTTTGGGGATGGCTGGGGTTAGGATTAGGAATCACAGGCATTAGTTTAATTGGTTTACCTGATGAGTGGATTTTACATTTTCTCGACTCAGGCGCAAATATCACAATTGGCAACTGGCAAGATTTGTTTGCTAGTGGCGAGTGGTTGATGCTGTTAGCAGCACTGTCAATGGCAGTGGGAACAGTGTTGATTCGGTTTGTGTGCCGACATGCTGACCCAGTAAGCGCTACAGGATGGCACATGATTTTAGGTGGATTGCCACTATGGGGAATTTCATCAGTTGTCGAATCCCAGCAGTGGGAGAATCTAGGAGGATCTGATTTAGTGGCTTTGGGTTATGCTACCGTATTTGGCAGTGCGATCGCCTACGGGTTATTTTTCTACTTTGCCTCTAGTGGCAGTCTCACCAGTCTTAGTTCCCTCACCTTCCTGACACCCGTATTTGCCCTACTATTCGGCAATCTCTTCCTCTCAGAAGTCCTCAGTCCGTTGCAGTGGGTCGGTGTTTTCCTCACTTTAATCAGTATCTATCTGATTAACCAACGTGATACTTTAGCTCGACAAAACGATACAGTTACTGTCGGCGAAATAGCTAATATACCGCAACCAGTTTTAGAAACATCTGTTAAAAAATTGCACCCCATAACCCTAGCAGTCAGAGAATCTGAACCAGAAATTTTGCCATAAGCAATAACTCTGTTCACTTTTGAATTTTGAATTTTGAATTTTGAATTGTTATTGTTGTATCGAATACTTCAAAAGCACGTTCAGGCTGAAACTTGCAATATGAGGCTACGCCCTTCCTTAATCTTGATATTCACCTGTTTTTCTTGCCTGGGTTTTTACCCAAATCGCGCAAGTACAGCCACACCTAACCTAGCACCTGAAATTTTAGAACTTGCACAAGCTAGTTCGACAGTTACTGCTAGTCCGGCTATTTTGATGCTCGGTAGTCAAGGGTCAGATGTGCAGACACTACAAACTCAATTAAAGCAGTTGGGATACTACAGTGGCGTGGTAAATGGACAGTACAACGCCAGTACGGAAATCGCTGTAGCTAAATTCCAGAAAGCAAAGGGTTTAAAAGTAGATGGTATTACGGGTCTGGCAACTAACGAGAAACTGCAAGCAGCAATGGAGGCTAAAAATCAGATTATCAGTTCTCGAATATTCACCTCTGATGCTGGGACTTCCAAACCAACTGTAAAACCCAAGCCAACGGAGAGAGGTTTTGTCTGGTGGTTAATATTTGCCATTGGAGTTCTAGGAAGTATTGGCGCACTTGTTTACCTGCTGAGGTGGTTTCGTCAGGTCAAACAAGTGGAAAAGTCGGAAATATCAAATACTAAAAGCTTGAGTGAAGCTAAGAAAGACCTGATGACACCACTCTTACCAGAGACTGTAACTAGTCCACAAACAGCTACGCCACCACTTACCACACAACTACTGCTACCAGAAAAAACTTCCCGACTGACTAAACTGAATATCGTTGATGAATTAATTCAAGACCTACGCAATTCTGACCCAATGAAACGACGCAAAGCTATTTGGGATTTGGGTCAGCAGGGAGATTCGCGGGCAATTCAGCCAATGGTTGACCTGATGATTGATGCTGATTCTCAAGAAAGCAGTTTAATTTTGGCAGCTTTGGCAGAAATTGGTATCCGCACACTCAAACCGATGAATCGTGCTCTAGCAATTTCAATCCAAGATGAAAGTCCACAAGTGCGGCAAAATGCGATCCGTGACCTGACGCGTGTTTATGATATGATGGGTCAAATGAGTCAGATGTTGCGCCATGCACTAGAAGACCCAGATGCGGAAGTGCAAGCAACAGCACGATATGCTTTGACTCAGATGAATCGAATGCGTGGCTTGCCGGAACAACAGAGTCTACCGGAGGATTTACACAACGATTCACAAGAATAAGTCTAAAAATATTTCAACTGGATTTGGATATTGGTGTCCGGGCCTGCGACCAAAAATGCGGCTTCGCTAAATTTGGGCGCTCTTGTGAGAATTTCTGGGTTGCTGGAAAATCCAAAGCCTTCCTTTGGTATACCAAAAATATTACTATTGAGAGTGTAGTCATTATTTTGATCGTGGAAGACAGCAACGGCGTAACTACCTGCTTTCAAGTTCTCAAAGGTAATGCTTAAGGGAATGTCAGTAATCTTGCTACACTGCTTTTGTAAGACGCGATCGCGATCGCTAGGAAATCCTTCACTGCTGGCAAATATACTGACACAAACTTGTCCTTGTTTATTCTTCAAGTCATCAATTTCTATGCTGAGTTTGCCGTTAAAATTTGCCTTAGCACTAAATGACCATGCTAGATTTCCCAGAACTGCCAATAGCAACATACTAACTCTGAATCCTTTTACCATAAAATTTTCACAAAATAAAATAAGTTTTGCTCAAACAAAGCAACGCAGATTTCCAATATCGATCATGAGATATCTATTGGTCGAGCTATTTATAGAATAATTATCACTCAGTTAAATCTGATTGTAAGTATAAACTCACAAGCGATCGCTGTCTTCATTGATCCGGTGTACCAGTTGAGCAAAGACACTCCGCTTACTTCTTATCTACTCCCTCGAATCCTAAAACCTCAGAAAATACCTCTTCGCTTGCGCCTAAGTTCTGTAGTATCCCAGTAGTAAATGCGACAGTGGGGGTTATAGTACAGCAGTAGAGAGCAAAAATAGGGCATATTTATAATAGTAAACATAGCGTGATCTTTTTCAACATGACACACCACACTAGTTATAATTTCCTATAAGTTGAAAAAACTCTTAAGATTTAGCGTAATAATTACGCTTCTCTCACACCGACTAGCTGACAACCACATTAGGAGGACTATCTATGGCGCTTGTACCACTGCGGCTGCTGTTGGATCACGCAGCTGAAAACGGTTACGGCATCCCAGCTTTCAACGTTAACAATTTGGAGCAGATTCAGGCGATCCTGAAGGCTGCTGTCGAGACAGATAGCCCTGTAATTTTGCAAGCTTCTCGTGGCGCTCGTAATTATGCAGGAGAAAACTTTCTCCGCCACCTAATTTTGGCAGCCGTAGAAACCTATCCTCACATTCCCATTGTCATGCACCAAGATCATGGGAATGCGCCTGCTACCTGCTACTCAGCAATTAAGAACAACTTCACCAGCGTGATGATGGATGGTTCTTTAGAAGCTGATGCTAAGACCCCGGCTAGCTTCGAGTACAACGTCAGTGTTACCCGCGAAGTTGTAAATGTAGCTCATGCTTTGGGTGTCAGCGTTGAAGGTGAACTCGGTTGTTTGGGTTCTCTAGAAACTGGTGCTGGCGAAGCTGAAGATGGCCACGGGTTTGAGGGTACGCTCGACCACTCCCAACTGCTAACCGACCCCGATGAAGCTGTTGACTTCGTAGAAGCAACCCAAGTAGATGCTTTGGCTGTTGCCATTGGCACAAGCCACGGTGCTTACAAGTTTACCCGCAAGCCCACTGGCGAAATTTTGGCCATCAGCCGCATTGAAGAAATTCACCGCCGTTTGCCTAACACCCACTTGGTAATGCACGGTTCTTCTTCTGTACCTGAAGATTTGCTTGCACTGATTAACCAGTATGGTGGTGCAATTCCTGAAACCTACGGCGTACCTGTAGAAGAAATCCAAAAAGGCATCAAGAGCGGTGTACGTAAGGTAAACATCGACACCGATAACCGTTTGGCTATTACTGCTGCTGTACGTGAAGCTTTGGCTAAAAAACCAGAGGAGTTTGACCCCCGTCACTTCCTCAAGCCTTCCATTACATATATGCAGAAGGTTTGTGCTGAACGCTATCAGCAATTTGGCACGGCTGGCAACGCAAGCAAGATTAAGCAAATTTCTTTGGAAGATTTTGCTGCTAAGTATGCTAAAGGTGAACTCAACGTTGTCACTAAAGCAGCCGCTAAAGTTTAATTTTGCCAACAAATAAATAGGAGCATAGTGCTGCTATGCTCCTAAAAGAGTGAGGATTCTCATATTGGCATAAACCGGGTGTTTACCCGGTTTTTTGTTTTATTCATCAGGACTGGGCATTGGGCAATTGAATTTTTGATTTTGGTGAAGCAGCGCGGTCTTCTCCCAAAGGGAGAGGCTAGCGCCTGCCGGAGGATGCCCGTTCGCGGAGCGTCTCGTAGAGAAGGGCTGTAGGGGGTTTCCACGCCACTTGACGCCAGTCCGCTCAAGTCGGGAGACCCGAAAGAACGGCTGGCTCCTTTATGCCGGGGAACCCGTCCACCGCAGTGGCTTCCCATGAGTGACTGCACCAAGCCGTACCCTTCGGGATCTTCCTACGCGCAGCGTCTCCCCAACTCTTGGAGACGCTACGCGAAGGGAGAAGGGATTGACGATAGCGCAGCGTTAGCGAGTATTCGAGCGTCGCGTCTTTTGGATTAAATTTCAATTCTTTAATCCAAAATCCAAAATCTAAAATCTAAAATCTAAAATTCTCACTCCCTCATCCCCAGTGCCTAGAATACCCGATGTTGTAAGGAGGGCATTTGACGGCGGACTTGTTCGAGCCTAGTGGGGTTGATTTCAGCGATCGCAATTCCCGGCTTTTCTCCAGCATCGGCTAAAATTACGCCCCAAGGGTCGATAATGACCGCGTGTCCGTGGGTTAGACGGCGGGCGTAGTTATTGCCTGTTTGGGCAGGAGCAATGACGTAAGCGGTATTTTCGATGGCTCTGGCTTGTAGTAGTACTTGCCAGTGGTCTTTGCCAGTAAACGCGGTAAAGGCGGCGGGAATAAAGATAACATCAGCTCCCTTATCTGCAAGATGACGATACAGTTCAGGGAAGCGGACATCATAACAAATAGAAAGTCCTAGATTACCGAATTTTTCTGAGAAATGGACGGGGGGTAGTTGCGTACCAGCCACAACCGTGCTGGATTCGCGATAGGTGTTGCCATCAGGGACGTTAACATCAAATAAGTGTACTTTGTAGTAGCGGGCAAGTTCTTGACCGTTTGGGTCGATGAGTAGAGTGGTGTTATAAACTTTGCCTGTATTGTCTACCGGAAGTGGAAAGCTGCCGCCTAAGATCGTAATTTGAAAGCGTTGAGCCATTTTTTTGAGAAAATTTTCACTTTCACCAGCGATCGCATCGCCTTGCGCGAGTTTGTCTTTTTCTTCTCCCATATAAGAAAAGTTTTCTGGTAAACTTACCAATTCAGCACCTTGACGCACGGCAAGCTCTATTAATTCTTCTGCCTGTGCCAAATTTTTGTGTAGATCGGACACACTGGTCAATTGAATAGCGGCGGCTAAATAAGACTTCATACATTCAACAACGAACAGTTGATTTATGAAAGATAGATTATCAAATTTATCGTTAATTCAACATCTGTGGTACTTAATTAGAAATGCGTCAGCATTGCTTTTATTTAACAGACTTGTTTTATTGCTGATCTTAATCTTCACTCTGGGTTCTAGCAAACAGAGTAAGATTGCGATTGTGTTGTGATCAAACCCTGATAAAAGCTGTCTGCTATGGATATTTTTCTATTACAGAGCAACTAAATTTATTTTGAATTTTGACTTTTGAATTCGGAGCGTACCCCTTATCTTAAGCAAACTACGCCAGCTTTTGGGTTTTCTGTTGGCAATGCTATAGCGGTAAAAATTGGTAGTGCAGAAATTAGGGAGTTGTTTTTGAGGTAGAAAACTCCTAAAAATATTCTGAAACTGTATACAAATGTAAACAAGCTTGAGAGACGCGAATTTTTTGTCTCTCAAACTTGTTTATAAAAATTAACCTAAAGTTAGAACAACATGGATAACTCAAGAGGAGTTTATTGCCGATTGAGTTTCAAAGATACTTTTCGAGAGTGGAAGCTAATGTAGTTTTAGGCACAGCGCCGACCACCATATCCACTTTTTGTCCACCCTTAAAAATCATTAATGTGGGAATGCTGCGGATGCCGTACTGGCTAGCAACATTAGGATTTTCATCTGTATTGACTTTTACGACCTTTATTTGACCTTTGTACTGTTCGGAGATTTCATCGACAACAGGAGCTACCATACGGCATGGTCCGCACCAGGGTGCCCAAAAGTCAACTAAAACGGGTACATCGCTGTCGAGTACTTCTTGCTGGAAACTAGAATCGGTAACTTGTGCGGCTGTTGACATGCCTAAAACCTTCGCCAATAATATCTGAACTTGGTGAAAATTCTACCATAGCAAAAACCTCGGCTTGGGAGTAGAGGATGTACATTTGCAAAGAAGCTGTAGAATTTATTTACAAACATAAGGAACCGCCCGAACAGTAGTCCGGGCGGAGTGTGGTGTGAGGAGTGAACGGAAACATGCGTCTCCGCTATCTCTATTGTAGGCGACATATCGAATTTTTCCAGCAATTGTTTAGGGGGCTGGAAAAATTTCTTGAAGAATTAAGCATTGAGGATTGGGCATTGGTTATTCTCCTTGTTCCCTTTGTCTCCCTTATGCCGATGCCCCATGCCCCATGCCCCATGCCCAAATTCTATTTCCCCATACCTAATTGTTGAGCTTTTTGGTAAACTTTACCCTCAGTTAATAAGGAAGGCGCAATCACAACTTCCACTTGCTGCATTTCTTTAATATTTTTGACTCCTAAGGTGCCCATGCTCGTCTTTAAGGCTCCTAAAAGATTGTGAGTGCCATCATCTAGTCCTGCTGGGCCAATGAGGATTTGCTCTAGGCTACCAGTTGTGCCAACGCGAATCCGGGTGCCACGGGGCAAAACTGGGCTGGGAGTCGCCATACCCCAATGATAACCTCGTCCTGGGGCTTCGGCGGCTCTGGCAAAGGGTGAACCAATCATCACACCATCGGCACCGCAGGCGATGCATTTACAAATATCGCCACCAGTGATTAAACCGCCATCAGCAATAATCGGGATATAGTTACCAGTTTCCTTGTAGTAATCATCTCGTGCCGCAGTACAATCAGCGATCGCAGTCGCTTGTGGCACACCCACACCCAACACTCCACGAGAAGTACAAGCGGCACCAGGCCCAATTCCCACCAGTACCCCAGCCGCCCCAGCTTTCAACAAATTCAAAGTAACTTCGTAAGTCACGCAATTACCCAACACCACGGGGATGGGCATCGAACGGCAAAATTCTGCTAAATCAAGTGGTACTAAAGACTCTGGTGATAGATGTGCAGTAGAAACTACCGTAGCCTGTACAAAAAATAAATCTGCCCCAGCTTTTGCCACCGCCTCACCGTATTTACTTGCACCGGCTGGAGTTGCACTCACCGCCGCAATGCCACCTTGTTGTTTAATTTGCTGAATACGTAGTTCAATTAATTCTGGCTTTATTGGTTCGGCATAGAGTTCTTGCATCAAGGCAACAAATTCATCTTTACCCACAGAGGCAATCCGATCTAATATTGGCTCTGGGTCAGCATAGCGAGTTTGAATCCCCTCTAAATTGAGGACACCTAATGCTCCTAACTGTGACAAACGTACAGCCAGGCGAACATCTACTACGCTATCCATCGCACTGGCAATTATCGGGATTTCTCGCTCAATATTGCCAATCCGCCACTTAGTCTCTGCCAAACTGGGGTCTAGTGTTCTGTTACCGGGGACTAGAGCAATTTCATCTATTCCGTAAGCTCTGCGAGCTGTTTTTCCCCGCCCAAGTTGAATTTCCACGCTTTAACTTTTCTCAAATCTGTTTAAGCTAGGGTATCAAATTGTGGAGGGGATTGGGACGTTTTTTTCCCGGAACTACACAGATAAATTCGAGTTACCCAAGCCACGGCTCGAAACTTTGAGGGACGCAAAGTATTCACCAAGCAACCAAATGAGCAAAAATTCTTAATTGGTTTTTATATTGTGTTGTTTGCAGGTTGGCGTTGCACTAGCTTTTCGATAATTGTAGTTTCATGTGTCTGTTATTACTTAGTTAATGTCAAGATGATTAACATTAATTCTCTTAATTTGCCTGTATTGACTTAGATCAAGATCATGCAAATTCTCATAAATGATACCAACTTAGAATAGTTTGTCTTATTCAAATTGAGAAACCTTCTGAATCTGAAGATTTTCAATCCAAAATCTAAAATTGGTTTGATTTATTGTTTATTTTTAGCTACATCCACACCTGTGTAACCAGTTGCTAACCAAAGTATTGCTCTAGCTCCATCGCGAATAGATTTTTTGATAGATTCAGGGGGTTTTTCTGAAGGAACTGGGACTGGTTTTAAATAAATACCTCGACTACCCAAAATAATTTCGCCGATGACACAAGCCCGGCGCATATGGAAGTCTGAAGTAATCAAATAAACGCTCTTGATGCCGCGAGCTTGCAAATCATCCACCAACGTAGTAAAATTAGTAACTGTATCTACGGCTTCATAGTCCAAGTGTAAACGTTTGGGATCAACACCAGCTTTGGTAAACACTCGTTGCGTGAATCTAGGTGGACTACCCCCACTAATCCAAATTGGTATATTTGGATGCTGGCGGACAAATTCGGCCGTAAACTTCTCTCGCTCTAAACGTCTGGTTGAACCACCCAACACTACAACTGCTTGCGGCTGTACAAATTGGTTTTGTACTTCTTTGTATTCCCACCAGATGATTAGCGGTAGGACAAAAGCCATAAAACGAAAAGATTTACCTGTAAACAGTAGCTTATTCAAGGCTCGATAACTTAATTTACTGAATTCAAAATTTCCTCTGGCTAGAAGAAAAGCACAATTGATAGTAGAGTAGCAAACTCCTCAAGAATCTGCCCAAATCCAAATTTGGCTGATTGTCATGTTACAGCGCGATTAAGCGTGCTTGAAGTTTTTTTGCTAATTGATGGATTATCCTAACCTGTATCGGACAATGCATCAAAGGGTTCTAGCAACTTGTCAAAGAATAATTGGTATCTATCTTACTCACTAGTTGCTGCTTCCAGCCAGACTTCCACATCATCTGTTAGCAACTTCTGTGCTGCATCCAGCATTGATGCTGCTATGTCTTTGAGGTCTTCACGATTGTTCAAGTAAGTTTTCAAAGCTTCCATTGGGTCGATGCTGCTACTTGCACTCAATTCAGGAATACGGGGCCTGGCTAATTGACTTACTAATTCTGCTTGAATGGTGTAGGTATGAGCGGGACTTAAAGCAGTATGTAGAGAGGAACTGTCAATTAAATCCATCTGTTCAGAGCGGAGTTTGTAAATTAGCCGCACTACAGCATCTTGAATATCATACTTGGCGATCGCTTTCATTAATACCGCTTGCGGATCATCTGTTTTCGAGACATCCACTTCAATGGTGCGGAAAGTCCGAACTGTTAAGGGGCAAAACTCCCATTCAGCGCTCCCCCGCTCAAGTTCTAGCATCACATAACCCTTGTCTTCTTTTTCTTCACTAAAATCTACCCGCTCAATACTTCCTGGATAAATCACCGGCGGGTTGTTAGATTTATTCAGATTTTGGTGGCGGTGGACGTGTCCCAACGCTACATAATCAAAACAAGGTCGCGTCAGTAAAGATAGGGGTAGAGTAAAGCCTTTACCTACTGCCAAAAAGCGTTCTGCGCCTAAAGTAGCATTGTCAGCCATCAAGTGAGCCAAAAGAACAGTTGGCACATTGGGGTCAAGACGGCGAATTTCCCCTTCTAGAACAACTCGCAGACGTTCCGTTAACAGTTGGTTGACTTCCGCCAAAGACAAACCTTCAGTTTCTAGGCGAGTCATCAGGGTGGAACGGGTCAGCCAAGGGAGGGTGATTACTTGCACTTTGCCATTACGGGTTTTGATGTAGTGAGTAGTTAATGTATCACCGACAACAAATCCTGGTACTCCCAAGGTGCGGTAAATATTTAAACTTGCCCCTCCCTGTCCTTGGGAGTGTTGGTCGTGGTTGCCCACCAACAGCACTGTTGGAATATTGGCATCCATCAAACGGCGAAACTGACTAGCAAAAGCTTGTTGTACATAGGGTGGTGGTGTGGCATCCGGGAAAGCATCGCCACCAAATATCACCATATCAACAGTATCTGTCAGCGCTCGGTCAATACATATAGATAATGTACTGACGAAATCCTCCAATCGTGTATTTAATCCAGTTGCGGGATTAATTCGTCCGTGGGAGAAGCCGCTTCCCATGTGGATGTCGGAGAGATGAAGGATTTTAATCATATTTGTCTTATTCAACTATATGAGGTTAAATTACCACGCCAATCATACTATCGCTTACAGCAGCCTGCGTTTCAATCAACCATAGCTTAAGTAGGTCAACTTAATTAAATATAAGATAGAGATACTCTTCCCGTTGTATGTC
>NZ_JAQYWQ010000156.1 GCF_029379315.1 Nostoc sp. S13 | reverse complement strand
TCGCGGGTCTGAATCCCCGACTGATAGCGTCACGCTTTCTCGTGTCCGCGTTCGCGCAGCGTCTCGCAGAGAGCGTCTTGATTCTGACGAATGTATTCTGACTTCTGAATTCTTCTTCAATTACTTCCCATTAGGCATATTTAAGTTTCAGGTTCAATCTAGTAACTAGAATAATTTCGATTTCTAAATTAATGATGAATTTTTCACTGAATCAACTACTTAGATGGTTAATTTTTACGCTGCTATTTCCTCTAGTCTTTCTCAATGCTTGGCTAGCATTTTTGCTTGTTAAAAATCTTCAACCTGTCGTCACAATTCTTGTCTTAGCTACTTTGCTTGCATTCGTTTTAAACTATCCTGTTTCGATACTCCAACAACGGGGAGTTAAACGAGGCTATGCAGTAGCATTAGTTTTTATATTAGCATTGGTAATTGTTGTTGCTCTGGGTATCACTTTATTGCCTATTGTTGTAGAGCAATTTAATGAGATGGTTAAAGTCCTTCCCCAATGGATTGATTCTAGTGAAGAAAAACTTCAGATTTTAAATGATTGGTTTTTTAGGCACAAATTAAATGTGAATCTTAGTCAGTTACTAACACAAATAACCAACAAATTGCCCAATGAATTAGAGTTTATTTCCGATAAGCTTTTAAGCATTATTATAGATACTATTGATAGTATTTCTGAGTCATTAATCACAGTTGTATTGACTTTTTATCTGTTGTTAGATGGGCCAAGAATTTGGGAGGCGATATTTAAGAAGTTACCTGGAAATGTTGCCCAAGATATCAGCCAGTCTATTCAGCAAAACTTCCAAAATTACTTGATTGGTCAGGGAAGTTTGGCTTTACTGATGGGTTTTTCAGTAACATTATTGTTTTTAGCTTTTCAAGTCCAGTTTGCTTTACTCTTTGGTTTGGGAGTTGGGCTTTTGAGCTTAATTCCGTTTGGTGATGTCGTCAGTCTGATTGTAATCACTTTTATAATAGCCATACATGATTTTTGGTTAGCAGCGAAGGTTGCTGCGGTAGCTGTTGTGATTGATCAGTTAATTGATCAGGCGATCGCACCACGATTATTAGGTAAATTTACTGGGCTTAGACCAATATGGGTGTTAATTGCCTTGCTTGTAGGAACCAATGTTGCTGGAGTCTTGGGTTTGGTAGTTGCGGTACCTATAGCTGGTTTTATCAAAGATGTAGCAGATGGTTTTTCTAAATCTGGTGATTCCGATAATGCTGTTGATGGTGAAGCAGTATCAGAATTCCTGGCAGAGGAATCAATATCGCAATGAGTTTGTTGAAAAAAATAAGATATTATCTCTACCGCAAAAAAACGCTATATTCGTATTTTTGATTAACAATGATTTCTGGCGTTGCAGAGAAAGCGGGATGATTTTGCTAGTTTTGTGGGATAGGCCGAAAAGCCCGTCCCTTGTATTTCGGGGCGCGCTTTTCGGCCCACCCTACAAAAATCATCCCTTGATTCAGCAACGCCTGATTTCTTATCCTTCCTCTAAATCAAAAATACAGCCAATTTTATTTTGGATAATAAACGTCCTTTGTCATCAGTTCTGATAGTATCTTTAACTATGTGAAAATTCTGATTTTAAATCATATTGCTGCTATAGCAATCCGATTTGATTTGTGAAAAAATCTAAGTATATGTAGGGTGTGTTATCGCGTAGCGTAACGCACCTGGAATCAGAGGTGGTGCGTTAGCCTTTGGCGTAACGCACCCTACGTATATTTCAAAAATCAAATATCAATCCTATATATCTTAAACTGATTATAAACACCTGTGGGTAGGTGGGTATTGCCCACTAAAAAGTCATTGGATAAAAAAAGCCCCCAGTATTTCTACCAGGGGTGAGATATAATACCATTTCACTTGATGTTTATCGGAGATGCCCCTGCTTGTACCTCTACTTAGATAAGAGGCTAGAGTATTTCTCAAATATTACAGCAAAAAGCGATCAGGTATAAAATTAGCCAGCATTTGCCAACAGTAATTCTCGTTTTTCTGATTTTTTAACTCTTATCTGAGAGTCATCATCAACATCGATAATCGCTGTGTCTCCATCTGTAATTTCACCAGACAGCATTGCTTCGGCGAGGGAATCTTCTAGGAGGCGCATAATTGCCCGGCGTAGTGGTCTAGCACCATAGCTGGGGTTGTAGCCTTCTTGGATCACACGTTCTTTGAAGCGATCGCTAACTTCTAGGATAATTCCTCTTTCCGTCAAGCGGCTAGCAACATCGCGGAGCATAATTTCAGCGATTTGCTTAACTTCATCTTTGGAAAGCTGGGTGAAGACGATAATCTCATCGAGACGGTTGAGGAACTCAGGACGGAAGTAAGCTTTCAATTCCTCATTTACCAAGCTGCGGATGCGGTTATAACTAGCGTCGGCTTGAGTGTCGAAGTCAAAGCCTAAACCACTACCACCTTTTTCAATCACCTTGGAACCGATGTTAGAAGTCAAAATGATCAGCGTGTTCTTGAAGTCCACTTTCCGACCTTTGGCATCGGTAAGATGACCGTCATCCAAGATTTGCAGCAGCATATTGAATACATCGGGGTGTGCTTTTTCGATTTCGTCGAATAGCAGCACTGTGTAAGGTTTCCGCCGCACGGCTTCTGTAAGTTGTCCGCCTTCGTCGTATCCCACATAACCAGGAGGCGAACCAATCAGCTTGGCGACGGTGTGACTTTCCATGTATTCGGACATATCTAGGCGAATCATCGAGTCTTCCGAACCGAAGAAGTAGCCAGCTAGTGCCTTCGCCAATTCTGTTTTACCGACTCCAGTGGGGCCAGAGAAGATAAAGCTAGCGATGGGACGATCTGGGCTTTTTAGTCCGACACGGGCGCGACGGATACCACGAGATACAGCCGAGACTGCTTGCTCTTGACCAATGATTCGTTGGTGCAGAGTGTCTTCTAGGTGTAGGAGCAACTCTGATTCAGATTCAGTTAGTTTGTTAACTGGTACGCCAGTCCAAGAGGCAACTATTTGGGCGATGTCTTCTTCGTTAACTACATTAGAGTTGACAGGTTGACCATTTTGTGTAAAGGTTGCTTCCAGTTGTTCTGCCAGTTCTAACTCTTGGTCGCGCAGGCTTCCAGCTTTGTCAAAATCTTGGACTCTGACTGCTGCTTCTTTAGATTTGGTAACGCCAGCGAGCTCACGCTTAAGTTCTTTATTTGGAGAACTCTGAGAGTTCCGCAGATGAACGCGAGAACCTGCTTCATCAATCAAGTCTATTGCCTTATCGGGCAAGAAGCGATCGCTAATATAGCGGTCTGATAATTCTGCTGCTGCTACAAGTGCCGCATCGGAAATTGTGACTTTGTGGTGTTGTTCATAAGCACCGCGCAAACCGTAAAGAATTTGTACGGTTTCCTCTACTGAGGGTTCCCCGACCATAATCGGTTGGAAGCGACGCTCTAGGGCGGCATCACGCTCGATATGCTTACGATATTCATCAATGGTAGTTGCGCCGATACACTGGAGTTCACCTCGTGCTAAGGCAGGTTTCAGGATGTTGGCTGCATCCAAGCCACCTTCTGTACCACCAGCACCAACCAAGGTGTGAATTTCGTCAATCACCAAGATGATATTGCCCACAGTGCGGACTTCTTCCACAACTTTTTTGATCCGTTCTTCAAAATCGCCACGGAAGCGAGTTCCAGCTACCAATGACCCCATATCGAGGCTGATAACTTGTTTGCCTTGCAAACTTTCGGGAACATCCTGGTTGATAATACGTTGAGCTAGACCTTCTGCGATCGCAGTTTTACCAACTCCTGGTTCTCCAATCAACACTGGATTATTCTTAGTGCGGCGACCAAGAATTTGGATGGCACGCTCAATTTCCTTCTGGCGACCGACTACGGGGTCGAGTCTGCCTTCTTGTGCTAATTTGGTCAAATTCCTGCCAAACTCTTCCATAGTTAGCGGTTGGGTGCGCTTTTGACTACCACTACCAGCGAAAGCCGGTGCATTTTCACCCAAACGGCGAACTATGGCACTGCGGACACTCTTGAAGTCAACTCCTAGATTTTGCAGTACTTTGGCGGCGACACCTTCACCAGCTTCGGTCAATCCTAAGAGTAAGTGTTCAGTGTTGATGTAATTCTGTCCCAGACTATGAGCTTCTTTAAACGATTGCTCGAAGAGGCTTTTCACCTTCGGGGTAAAAGGAATTTCTGGTGGTACAAAGCCAGAACCCCTACCAATAATTTTTTCTACCTCGCGACGTGCGTCTTTGAGGGTAACGCCTAACTCGGCCAGCACTTTAGCAGCAACCCCAGTTCCTTCTCCCATCAAACCCAGGAGAATTTGTTCAGTTCCTACAAAGTTATGTCCCAGGCGACGTGCTTCCTCCTGAGCTAGCATAATTACTCTAATGGCTTCGGAAGTGAAGTGTTCAAACATAGCGGGTTCTTGCTCCCTAGCTGCTTGGACTTTGGGTGAGATAAAATTCACCCTCATCTAAAGTTTTTTGTATTTTCTTAACGACTAATGTAACTTTATTTAAAGTTAAGTGGCAGTGGTGAGAGCCGTAAGACCTCAGGTGTAGTTGCCGTCTACTATGAGTGAGGAGTTAGGAGTTAAAAGTGATAAGTTCGGACTGATAAGTAGGTAAGGAGTTATCAATTTTACAATTAATTTTTCAGTGCAGAAGATGATTTTCTTTTGCCTTTTCTGCTCCTCTGCTCTGGGCTAAACTTAAAACTCAGAACTCAGTACTCTTAACTCAAGATGACCGATGCACCCGCAGGGAAAGACCAACAGCATCCTCTTTATAACCGCGATCGCCCTGTTATTGATATTTTACTCCTTCAAGAGGCGACAGACCATAACTTAGCAGAATTAGCTCGACTGCGAATGCGTTATCAAGGGTTTCCAGGGGCGAGAGATATCCAAAAAGACCTAGATAAAGTTTTGCAGCAGTGGGGTTTGACCGAAGCCGAGCTTTTTGATAAAACTCGCAAAATTCATGATTTGGGGGGAATTTACAAAAGTCGCGGTAAGAAAGAGGAACAGGATTGGAATTAGTTATGGGGCATTGGGCATTGGGCATTGGGCATTGGGCATTGGGCATTGGGCATTGGGCATTCCCTTCAAACTCCTAACTCCCCACTCCTAACTCCCCACTCCTAACTCCTAACTCCTAACTCCCCACTCCCCACTCCCGACTGGAATGACGATCGCCAATTCTGTACCTTTACCTAACTCAGATGTCACTGTGAGTTGTCCACCATGTTTTTCTTGCACAATCTGCCGGGAAATTGACAATCCCAAACCTGTACCTTTCCCTACTGCCTTGGTGGTGAATAAGTAACTAAACAGTTTTTGCTTGACATTTTCCGACATTCCCTCGCCATTGTCTTGAATTCTGATTAAGACGTGACGCTGATCTTCAGACAAGGTGGTTTGAATTGTGATGCGATTGGGATTGTTCTGGATTTGCTGGAAACTACGCCCTTTGTTAGATTCTTCCAAAGCATCAATAGCGTTAGCAATAAGATTCATAAACACTTGGTTGAGTTGCCCAGGAAAGCATTCTAATTGAGGTATTTGCCCATAATCTTTGACTAGCTCAATTACAGGATGATGCTCATTGGCTTTTAATCGGTGCTTCAGAATGAGTAATGTACTTTCAATGCCTTCATGAATATTAAAAAGAACCTTGCGATCGCTATCTCCTCTAGAGAATGTGCGGAGACTGGCGCTGATGCCACGGATGCGATCGCTACCTTCTTTCAGGGAACAGATGAGTTTAGGTAAATCTTCTTGGAGATAGTCTAAATCAATTGTGGCGATCGCTTTCTCAATTTCTGCTCCCGGTTCAGGAAAGGTTTGCCGATAAAGGTCGATAAGTCCGAACAAGTCGTGGATATATTCCTGAGCAGGTTTCAAGTTGCCCGCAATAAAGTTAATTGGATTATTAATCTTGTGGGCGATCGCTGTAACCAGGTTCCCCAGTGCCGACATTTTTTCCTTTTGCACGAGACTGTATTGTGTCTGTTGCAGGTCGTGCAATGCTTGAGTTAATTGTGCTGTTTGTTTTTCTATGGTGATTAAATCGCGGTATGATCTTAAAGCCGCGATCACACTTGTAATTAACTTTTGGCGAGTCAGTTCCACCTTCAGCTTATAATCATTAATATCATAGTTCAAAATCACCGATTCTTCTGGTGCATCTCCTGGTTGTCCTGTGCGTAAAATCACCCGCACAATTTGATTTTTCAACTCTTCCCGAATATACTTAACCACTATTAACCCAGCATTCTCAATGACGATTGTCATTAGTTTGGTCAGTAAAGTATCAAGCTTGATTTCTCGCCCCAGAATTTGGGAGGCTTTGAGGATGCTTTTTAAATCTAAGAAAGTTGAGCGGGTAGTATTAGTAGAGATAGTTTGAGAGGTTGGAAATTGAGAGTTTCTTGCGGTTTGGATGAAAAATTGGGGATAGCGTTTTTCTAAATCTTCTACTTTTGCTTTAGCTCCCCAGCGAGTGTAGGCATAGTGGGCATTGAGTAGATAATCTTGAGCAATTCTGTCTTTGCCCCATTGGAGATAAAATTTAGCAGCCAGTTCATTAGCGATCGCTTGTTCGTTAAGATATTCATGTTCTGTCGCTTTAGCGATCGCGCGATCATACATCTCAATTGCCTCAGCTTTTTGTCCTAAAACTCGATGCCGTTCAGCTTCCACTAAATAAAATTTGTGCAATAAATTTGTTGGTGCGTAATTCGCCCAATTCTGCATTTTGGCTTGATTGGCTGTGACTTTTTCTAATAAGCCTTTTTGTGCTGACGGCAGTGCATCAGCATATATTGCTAATGCCGTTAGAGAATCGTAAAAATTGTCAAGTGGTACGATTATGGTTCCGGTTACTGCATTTAGACACTTTTCCAACTCTTGGGCATTGGCTGCGGCTTGCAGGAAATCTTGGAAAAGATAGCAGAGAATAAGCTTTGAGCAATATAGAAGTGCTAGTCCAGTGCGATCGTTAGCTTGCTGATGCCAAAGTAGCATTTGCTCCTCCCGATAAGCTGCCCCACTTAAAAGACAAGTATTTTCTGCCCCCAGCAGATTTAAGGTTAATTGCCAATAAATAGCTAGATACTCAAGAGCCATTTTGTTTTGGCCTTGACGGAAGCTATAATGATAGCTAGCAATTTGCCGTTCAACTTCCACCAAGTTTTCTGCACACACCAAGGAATGCACGCTATCATAAACAACACAAAGACGGGAAAATTCTATATCTCCTTGGTCTCTACCAATTTGATAGGCTTCTTTTAAGGGCTTGATGGTTTTCTGGACTGGTTCTTGCCAATGGCAGATACAAACATTAAAGACAAAGTTGATGTGGCATTCCAGATATTGAGCATCGTAAAGTTCTAGCAGGCTCAAAGCAAGTTGACCAAATTGATAGCCCAATGGAATCTCTACTAAGACTCCACAGAGAATTAAACCGTACATCACATAGCCAATTGTTGATAGTGCCGTATTGCCATGTTCCAGAGATAAATTCACCATCTTTAAAACCAAGAATGGGAGTACCTCATGTCCTTCCCGAAAGGCAGGTGACACGATGCTAGAAATAATTTGCATCGCTGCTAGTTGTTGATCTGACTGCATTTGAGGCAAATTGATCAGGTATTTAACTTCCCTTCCTGCCAGATGATCTGCTGTTTGCTGTAGCGCTTTGCCCAGTTCTAAGGGACTCAAAGGAGAGGGAAAGTTAATTTCCAAAGCTTGTAGCACTTCTAGACCAGTTGTGGTAGCTGCTTGCAACTCGCCCTCAAGTGTAAGGGCTGTGATTTTGATCTCATAAACTTTCACCTTGTTTAACAAAGTTTTGGCGTGTTGCAGTACCTCTTCTACCCATCTATTCATTTGTGTAAAGTCACTGCACAGAAGTGCTGCTTCTGCTGCTGACTCAAATAATGTTAATGTGAGGTCATAGTTTGTTTGCCAACAATCTACTGCTAGCAATTTACTGCCTATTAAAAAATATCCCAAAGCAGCTTCATAAGCAGCAGATGCCTTAGCTTTAGCTCCTGCCAATAAATTCAACTTGACTAATTCATTCTGTTCGTTTTCAGTGTCAATTAACTCTGCACCAATATTTAATTGGTTAACAATTTCAAAAATTTTCTCTTCTTGCTCTGCTGCTGATGTGTTGCTCAATATCAGTCGCCCAATTTTCAGGTGGGTTGCTTTCTTTTGCGCTTCTGGAATCAAATAATAGGCAGCTTGTTGGACGCGATCGTGCTGGAATTTATAACTAGCTTTTTTCTCATCCCTAAAATTTCTCAGATAATATTGATTATTTGTCGGGGCAATTAAACTTTCTTGTAGTGCTGGTAATAAGTGGTCTAATACTTGCTTGGCTGATTGTTGAGAAATCACAGCCAATGTAGACAAATCAAAATTATTGCCAATACAAGCAGCTAACTGCAAATTTTTCTGAGTCACTTCTGCTAAATTGACAATTTTTATTGTCATTAATTCCACAACATTATCAGTAATGTCCTTAGCTTGAATCTGCTCTAAATCCCAACACCACTGCTTTTTGGGATAATCAAAACTGAGTAACATATCTGTATAGAGAGATTTCAAAAATTCAGTGATAAAGAAGGCATTACCCTGAGTTGTCTCGTAAACCAAATTAGTTAATGGCTGACTAAAGATAGTTGAACAGCCCAATGCTTCCGCAATTAAAGCATTTACATCTTTTGGAGTCAGGTTTTGTAAATGAATCTTGGATACAAATCCTCCCTCTTTCTTAATCTCATCCAAAGTCATCATTAATGGATGGATGGAATCTACTTCATTATCTCGATAAGCTCCAACGATAAGTAAATTTTGAATGTTGCGATCGCCTAAAATAATCTTGAGCAGTTTTAGCGAAGCACTATCAGCCCATTGCAAGTCATCAACGAAGAAAACGAGGGGATGTTCAGCCTGACAAATAGCCTTGATAAAATTTTGGAAGACTAAATTAAAACGGTTTTGGGCTTCTTGTCCAGCTACCTGAGCTACAGGAGGTTGTTCGCCAATCACCAATTTTAAATTGGGAATAACATCAATTAAAACCTGTCCATTATTGCCAACAGCAGCTAATATTTGTTCTTGCCATTGTTTTAAAACTGATTCGCTTTCAGTCAATAATTGATTACACAGGTAATTGAAGCCTTGAGAAATCGCGTAGTAGGGAATATTTTTTTGGTACTGGTCATATTTACCAGTAATAAAATTGCCGCGTTTGGCTGTAATAGGTTTATGAACCTCATTAACTAGAACTGATTTGCCCACTCCAGAATAGCCTGCAACCAACATCAGTTCAGTAGTGCCATTGGTAATGCGAAGGAAAGCCGCCAATAGCGTCTCTAATTCTGCTTCCCGTCCATAGAGTTTTTGCGGAATTATAAACCGAGGGGTTACGTAGGTTTAGCTTGGAAATCACACCGTCTGCTGTTGCAGAAATGATCGTCTCCTTAAGCTCGATATTCACTTGTTTAAGTTCACGGCCATCATGTTCAAACTGTTTTTGTGTTTCAATCCGTTGCTGAATAAGCGCGTTACGTTCTTTGTCTAATGTGGCGATGTTAGCTTGCCCTGTAGCTTTTTCTTGAGCAATGCGTTCTTGGGCGATCGCAATTTCTGCGGAAGTTGGATTCAGGGCAGTTTGTAAGCTTTGCAATTTGGCTTTGGCAGCCTCAAGTACTTGTTCTTGCTGGCGAACAGCTAGTTGTGCTTCCTCGAATTGATCTTGTGACAAAGCTCCAATTTTGGCTACGCTCTCATATCGGTTTCGCTTTGTCTGGGCTGCTGTTAAGCCAGCAGTTGCTGCTCTGACGTTTGCAGAGGCTTCTTGGACATCACTAACAGTAGTAATTTGCTTGTCTCGATAGTCCCGCTTGCGACTGCTCAATTGAGCTTCAGCCCCCGCAACCGCACGGTTACTGCTGTCAGTTTGGGCTAGAATTTGGTTATTAACAGCATGAATCTGAGCGGTGATTTGCACCAGTTGTAATTTTGTTTGCCCAATGCCATTTTGTAATTGGCTCTTTTTGGTTTGCAGGCGGGAGTCGTCAATAGTAGCGATCGCATCTCCTGTTTTGACAACCTGATTCTCTTTCACAAAAATCCGTATAACTGGGCCTTCCGTAGCAGCCTGAACCAGCCGCAACTCACCAGCTGGACGCAGGCTTGCCTGTGCTTGAACGGTGACTTTGTATTGAGTTACAGAGGCGACGGCAACTGCTATTGTTACACTAACCAAGGCGATCGCACCACCAATAGTAGTCCAATTACCAAGTGGTGGCAGAAAATCGTTTTCTTCAGCTTGGGGAAGTACGACAGAATTAGATTGACTAACCATAACAAGTACCTAAACAGAATTAATTACGAATTACGAATTAGTTAACTGATGGTGACGTATTTGCCATTAGCAGGAGAGCCGGAATTCACTAGTAAGCTAGGAGTTGATGAGCGAACATCGTCTAGGAAGCCTAAGTGATCGCCAGCAATTTGGCGCAATTCTTCTGGAGAACCTTGGATTTGCAAACGTCCTTTCTCTAGTAATACAATCCAATCGGCTCGCCCGATGACTTTGGGACGGTGACTAATTAAAATTGTCGTTTTGCCTTGGCGATAGGTAAGCAGTCGATCTAATACTTCAGCTTCACTGGCCGGATCGAGAGCGCCAGTGGATTCATCTAAAATCAGTATCGGCGGATTAGTAATTATCGCTCTGGCGATCGCTAATCTCTGCCGTTGTCCACCAGAAAGATTCGCTCCAAATTCTCCTAAGACGGTATGATACTTGTCAGGTAATTCGCTAATGAATTCATCAGCTCCTGCAATCTGGCAAGCTGTGACAATTTCTTCAAAAGTCACGTCAGGATAGCTGAAGTGGAAGTTATCAAAGATTGAGCGACTCCAGAAGTGCGGATCTTGCGGGACTAAGACTACCTGCTGTCGCAGACATTCTACAGATAAGTCTTGTCTGTTATAGATGCCATAACGGATATTGCCTGACTGGAGGGAATATAAACCAGCAATCAGTTTGGCTAGGGTACTTTTACCACAACCAGATTTACCAATTAAAGCAATAGCTTTACCACCAGGCATAGTCAAAGTAAAATCTTGTAAAAGGTCAACTCTACCAGCATGGTGAAAGTTAACTTTAGTGCAGATAATATTCGCATTAGTGGATATTTCTGCCCAAGGCTTTTTCTCTTCATTCGAGTCTTCTGCGGTAGCATCAATCACTTCTGACATCCGTTGGATGACAATTTGGGCAGTAATAAACTCATCAGCTAACCCAATTACTGAAGTTAAGAAACCGAGAAAGTTGCCACTCATGCCGTTAAAGGCTAGTAGCTGACCAATAGATAATGTGTGATTAATTACTAAATAACTACCTAACCAGAGTAAACCTATATTAGTTATAGTTGAAAGAACATTAGTGAATGTGCTGCTGTATAGCTCCAATTTCATCGTACTCCAACCCAAGTTAGCGAGGCGACCATAATTGCTTTGATACTCTTGCCAAGCTTGGGGAGTTGCTTGGGTTGTTTTGAGTACTTGGACGCCACGAAAAGTTTCCACCAAAAAGCCTTGGTTTTCAGTGCCTAAAACGATCAGCTTACGGGTTTTCTGGCGCAAAGCGGGTAAGAAAAGTAGGTTAACTAAGGTGACGATGACAAATGCAAGTATAGAAGCCAGAGTCAATTGCCAACTCAAAAACACCATAAAGCCCAAGGAAACTACAGCAATAAAAAATTGGCTAGGTAAACCAAGGACAATCTGCGAAACTAACTCATTGATCGAATGAATGTCGGCAATTCGGCTGACGACTTCCCCGCTACGATGTCCTTCAAAGTAAGATAAGGGCAAGTGTAAAAGTTTTCGACCGTAGTCCAGCAGTAGTCCTAATTGTAACCGTTGACCGAAGTGACCGATCAGGTGAGACTGTACCAAACCAATTCCACTTTTAAACAAGTTTATGGCAATTACTCCAATTGCCACGGTAGTTAATAGTTGAGTATCTCCCCGCACTAGGACATCATCGGTGAGGAGTTGCATCATCAAAGGATAGGCCAGAGACAAAAGTCCGATTACAATATTGATGGCGATCGCCTGGCCTAGAAGGAAGCGATAAGGCCAAACACGCACTAGATAACGTCCAAAGCCAGTCATTTTGTCATCCGGCTGCTCATAAAAACGGGTGTCATCTGGCATCAATAGCAGCATAATCCCATTGCTCCAACCCTCAACTAATTCCTTACGGCTGAGGTAGCGGATACCAAAACCTGGATCTGAAATTACATATTGTTTACCCTTTTGCACGTATAAAACTACCCAGTGGTAGCCTTTCCAATGTATAATTGCGGGCATTGGAGCTTTATCTAAACTGTCAACTAGTTGAGGAGAAGCTTTGACTTGGCGGACATTAAATCCCAGAGCTTCTGCACCCCGATTTAAACCAAGTAGGGTAGTACCTCGCGCTCCCGTGCCTACCGCTTCTCGTACCCGGCTCAGAGTCAAAGTGCGTCCGTAATGTTTGGCAACAGTTGCAAGGCAAGCAGCGCCACAATCTTCTTCACTGTGTTGGAGAACAACCTGATATTTCATAAAAAATCCGGGGATTACTTGGTTAGTCCCTGTGCAACTTGACTGTCATGCTGTTCGCGTACTCCTACGCTCAATCAAGCTATGGGTATTACCATTTAGGTTTATTTGTGCTATCTTTATTGAAAATGAAAAAGTAGGAGCGAAAACGACCTCGCCCCTACGAACTAGAAGAAAAGAGTGTTACTCAGCTAAAAGCGAAGGTGAGAGCATTCTTTTCTATTTTAGGTTTTTCAGGATTCTAGTCTGCGGTATCAAATAGAACCGAGTTAATATGCAGGTTTGGCAGACTCCCAGTTGTTGTTAGCATAGCCGTATAAGTTACCTTTGCTGCCTGGTTTTAGATAGTATGCTGTACCTGTATAATTCTTACCAGTGTAGGCATACCAACCTTTGTCACCCGTTACCTTGTACCAAGATACTTTATCGTTATATAGGACTCCTATTTGATTTCTGAACAAGACTAAGAGAGAATACGGAGAGGTTT
>NZ_JAQYWQ010000155.1 GCF_029379315.1 Nostoc sp. S13 | reverse complement strand
GTCTTTGAGAAACGAGCAGGTGTCCGGGTCATCTTTGAAATTCCTGGCTAATGCTCGGATGGCTGCAAATCGCCCATACCCATGATTATCAGCAGTGGCGCGGTCTTTGAGAAACGAGCGCGTGTCCGGGTCATCTTTGAAATTCCTGGCTAATGCTTGAATGGCTGCACCTCGCATATTCCCATTATTATCAGCAGTGGCGCGGTCTTTGAGAAACGAGCAGGTGTCCGGGTCATCTTTGAAATTCCTGGCTAATGCTTCGATGGCTGCATCTCGGACATCCGCTTCATTATCAGCAGTGGCGCGGTCTTTGAGCCACTGTAAAGTATCGTCGTTATCTTTCCAAATTGCGGCGATTGTTGCAACTGCTTGAGTGCGAATTTCCTGAACTAGCTTAGTTTCTTCATCAAAGAAAGAGTAATAGTACCATAGGTCATATTTAGTTAAGTCTTTTAGCTTGTTAAGCAATTTATTAGCCACTGACGCAATCACCGAGCAATTTCTCACTTCTGCAAGACAGTTAGCCACTAAAAACAGGTTGATAAACTTTTCCTTTTCGCCATCTTGCACCATCAAGTAATCAAGAATTTCACCAACAAATTTTGGCTCAATCATTCCCGCAATTAACAGCAACACCTCATGCCAAATTTCATCTTGCCAGTGTTTGCCAAAAACTTCAGTTTTGAGATCCTCAATTGTAATACTGCGTTCCTTCTCAAACTGCCAGACAAACTCCCAAGCACAGAAATATTCTAAAAAAGTCCGATGCACAAAGGCATAGTAATCTGCACCCAAGAAACATAAAATAAAATTGCGAGTCCGCAGTTGATTAATCATCACCCGCGCAATTTCTCTAGCTTGAGTGATTTCTAAACTTTTGAAATAGTCAGTCAAAATCTTCTCTAAATCACCTACACTAATCAAATTGCCAGCCAAACCTTTATCCCCGGTTTGCATATAATAGGCAACCTGACGCAACATTGCTTGCTTATCTTTATAATCAATAATTTTAGGATCTAACCTCTTGTCTTCTTGCAAAGCACGTTCCACATCCCATTGATGCAGCAATACCCGCGATGCTTGTTCATAAAGTGTCGCTCTATCTCTTGGCAATTCCTGATTCCGATTTAGAATCGCCATAATCGTCAACAACAAAGGATTTCCTGCTAGTTCTGCAATGGATTGTGAAGTGTCAATCCCGATTTGCAGCCGTTCCCGTTTTCTAACTTTATCCGCAGTATCGATAAAGGTTAACTCATGCCAGCGGTAAATAAAATCCTGAATTTGTTCTGCTTCTAAATCTTGGAGTAAAAAGTGGTGAAACTCAGCATCTTGCAAACGTTGCGGTTTGTAGCCAATCACGCGAGAAGTGACAATCACCTGCACATCACGATATTCATTAGTGAAGCGATGAATATCAGTAATTACATCTTCTCGTTGAGCAGGATCAAATACCTCATCCAAACCATCGAACATGACTAAAGCGTTACCACTCTTTAGCTGTTCGTGCAGTTGATGTTGGTTGAGGTGAGAAATCGCACCACTACATTTATGAAAAAATTCGAGAAAATTATGACACTCTTTATCCTCCCGCCGCCGCATATAAGTGCGTAACTCAATCAGCACAGGAATCGGTAGAGATAAAGAATTATTCAACGGACTCCTAGCCCAATTTAATGCCAAGTATTTTAATAAAGTAGATTTCCCGGAACCAGGGTCGCCCAGAATCACGATATATTTATTAGTCCGCTGCTCATTTACAATATCCACTACAGAACGTTTCGGTTGTTCTAAATAAACTCGTTTGTAGCGTTCTAATTCTTCTAACTCAACTTCTGCTTCCAGTTCGTTAGTTTCTCGCAATCTTCGGAGATGTTCTTTCGGCAGTTCGTGAATTCGGGGAATAACTTGGTGAATTTCGCGGACATTTTGTTCTATGAATATATCCCAGACTTTGAGTTTATCTCGATAATCATAGGTACTTGTATCTAAGCTGTCTAAATTAAGATTGCTATAAGTTTCCTTAATAGTTTCTTGGTATCTTTCCAAATCAAAATCAGGAATAATCCCGGCTATCTCTGTTGTGTTGTTCTGGATTTTGTCTAAATTTCGGGAATCCAGAATCTCTCGCAGTTCAGGAACTCCTCTAATAATCTCTTTAATCTTTTGCAAATATTTCTTAGCAATCCGTTTCCAGTTAAAATCATCCGGTAACGGGTATGAAGCATTAAGTTCATACCAAATTGTTTCTAATTTCTTGGTATCTATAGCTTGAGAATCATCTTTAAAAGCAGTTCCCAAAATTCCTTTGACTTTTGGATGCTTCAGAAATTTATTTAGCGGCTGCTCATACTTTTTAATTTCATCTTCAGCAAGTTCACTATCATCTAAATCCTGCTGCATGAGTTGCAAAAATTCTGTTACAGCCATGACAACAGCTTTCTCCAGGGGTTCTCGCTTAAAAGGCGCGACCATAGCATTATTAAAGATATTTTTGAAAAAATCTTTAGCGTAGTCTTTGAGTAAATCCTTGACAAACTCTTCGCTGATAATAGTTTTGACAAGAAATCCAACTGCTTTTTGACCTATCCAGAGAGTGAACCACTCAAATATCATACTCACGCCTGCTAAGTGCTTGACTACGAGTATATACACTAGCTTCAGGAATATTTCCAGATTTCTGAGTCTTCTAAGTTAAGAGCGATGCTGGCTGAAGATTTGTTAAAAATAACTAATATACTCTGCATTGATATTAGGAGTAATTTTATGGTTCTACAAGTTAACCCCATCCAAAAAGAACCAATTGTTACTTGGGAAGCACTTCCAGCCGACTTCATTTTACCTGACGATCCAGTGGAAAATATTCAACAACCCGCGATCGCTGCTGCGCTTACCGATGCTTTGGGAAGCACAGGACGCATCCAACCCCAGATGCTGATTGGCTCTAATTTTGGACTTGTAGCCACAGTCAACAAAAAAATTGTCGTTAAAGCCCCTGATTGGTTTTACGTACCTCAAGTCCAGTCTGTAGGAACAAATGTAGTTCGTCGCAGCTATACCCCGAATTTAGAAGGCGCTGCTGTGGCTGTAGTGATGGAATTTCTCTCAAACACAGAAGGGGGAGAACTATCAGTCCGCTCAACTCCACCCTACGGTAAACTCTATTATTACGAAAAGATTCTCCAAGTTCCAACCTACGTAACCTACGACCCTTACGAACCAAGCATAGAAATACGCTGCTTGCAGAATGGACAATATATTTTACAGCAAGTAGACGCCAATGGACGTTACTGGATTCCTGAGTTAGAGTTATTTCTCGGAATTTGGCAAGGTGAAAGATTATGCCAAACCATGAATTGGCTGCGCTGGTGGGATACAGAAGGAAATTTGCTATTGTGGAGCAGCGAACAAGCTGAACAAGAACGCCAACGCGCTGAACAGGAACGTCAACGTGCTGAACAGGAACGCCAACGCGCTGATATATTAGCAGCTAAGTTACGTGAGCTAGGTATTGACCCTGATGCGTAGGCGTAGCGCGCACTTCTCTACCAGAGGCTGCGCCTGCGCTCAGTACAAGTCAGTGACCATCGTAGACATCGCATAACCTCAACGGATGCTGGGAATAATAAATTTGGGACATCAGCACCAAAATTCCATGAAACAGCAAAAAAATCAATTCAGCTATCTTACTGCGATCGAAAGAAGTTATCTGTCATTTCCTGCACAGTTTTTATTAAATCAAAACCTGTTACAAGGCAAAATACTAGACTTTGGTTGTGGTTTTGGCAATGACGTTAAGATACTACGCCAAAAAGGTTGTGATATTACAGGCTATGACCCTTATTATTTTCCAGAATATCCTGATAATAAATTCGATACAATAATTTGCTTTTATGTTTTAAATGTTTTATTTACTGAAGAACAAGTTAATGTTCTTATGGAAGTATCACACTTATTAAAACCCGGAGGTAAAGCTTATTATGCTGTAAGGAGGGATATCAAAAAAGAAGGTTTTCGAGAACATTATGTTCACAAAAAACCCCCCTATCAGTGTATTGTAAAACTTCCCTTTACCTCAGTTATTTTAGATGAATATCGTGAGTTATATGAGTATATTCACTATAATCATCAGCCTAATTCATCTAATTATTGCATATTCTGTAATCCTCATAAAACTCTAAAACTATTAACTGAATCAGCAACTGCTTATGCAATTCTTGATGGCTATCCTATCAGTAAAGGACATATTTTGATTATTCCCAAACGTCATGTTAGTAGTTATTTTGAGCTACCATTTAAAGAGCAATCTGCTTGCTGGTTTATGGTGAACAAAGTACAAGAAATTCTCAAAACAGAATTTGAACCTGATGGTTTTAATGTAGGAATGAATATCAACCGAGCCGCCGGTCAAAATATTATGCACGCGAGTATTCATATCATCCCTCGTTACAAAGGTGATAGTGTCTCTACTAAAAGTGGAATCAGGAACGTTATTCCTAAAAGGCAATAGTTTTTAATTAAATATCCCGTGGTTATTCCATACTGTCAATGATTACCGTAGCTTTATTTAGCGCAGCTTCATAAAGAATTGATATCAGATAAAATTGGTATGACTATTGATCAATCGCAGTAGCTTGACTTATCCAGTCGCTTGATTCATCTGGCATTGACTGCACAACCCAAAAAACTCTAGGGTGTGGTAAAAAACTTTAAACTTATGGCTCGATTCTAACTGGTTTTCTAAGTCATGAACGGGGCATTGATTAATCGGAATTGAAACACCGCATTGTAAGCAAGTAAGGTGGTGTTTGTCTTGCTGCGCTAGGCTATATAGGGCTTCACCGTTAGCCAAATTCCGCACTTGTACCATGCCTTCGAGTTTTAAGGCTTCTAAGGAACGGTAAACTGTCGCTAAACCCATGCTCTGATTGGTGTTACGTAGTTCTACGTAAATATCCTGAGCGGAAATGCCTTTTTTGATGGTTTTCAATAGGTTGAAAATACGCTCTTGACTGCGGGTGCGTATGGCTCTCATAGACAATTATTTAAATATGCCACTGTAGTTGAAGCTGTTAGATGGGCTAATTGATTAATTAACTTTAACCGCTTCGTAATCTTATTTTCACTCAGTTAGAGCATAAAGTTATAGTATAGCGATCGCACCATTCAGCAAAAGCCCGTGCAAACCAAGTATTTAGCCAAAATTTTCGTGACGCTTCGTCCTTCAGTCTTAGACCCTGCTGGTGTGGCTGTACAATCCGGTCTTCAGCAACTGGGATACAATAACGTTGACCAGGTGCGGATTGGCAAGTACATTGAACTCACCATCACTTCAACTGAAGAGAAAAAAGCGCGTCAAGACCTCGATCACATCTGTAACCAAATGCTATCAAATCCCGTGATTGAAAATTACCGCTTTGATTTGATTGAGGTCGAAACCCAAACTGGGGTATTTTAAGGATTGGGCATGGGGCATGGGGCATTGCTTTCTCCCTCATCTCCCCCATCTCCCTCATCTCCCTCATCTCCCCTTAACTAATCATGAAATTCGGCGTTGTTGTTTTTCCAGGTTCTAATTGCGATCGCGATGTTGCTTATGTAACCAGAGATTTGCTCTTACAACCAACTCGCATGGTTTGGCATCAAGAAACAGACATTGCTGATTTGGATGTCGTAATTATACCTGGTGGTTTTAGTTATGGGGATTATCTGCGTTGCGGTGCGATCGCACGTTTTTCACCCGTGATGCAGCAGGTTGTCGAACACGCCCAAAAAGGTAAGTTTGTCCTCGGTATTTGTAACGGTTTTCAGGTATTAACTGAAGCTGGACTTTTGCCAGGGGTGTTAACTAGAAATCTGGATTTGCATTTTATCTGCGATCGCATTCCCTTGAAAGTTGAGCGGACTAATCTCTCATGGACGCAAGCTTATACCAATAGTGAAGTTATCACTTTGCCCATTGCCCACGGAGAGGGGCGATTCTACGCTGATCAAGCCACTCTCGCAGAAATTGAAGATAACGGGCAAGTTGTGTTTCGCTATCAAGGGGAAAATCCTAACGGTTCACTGAATAACATTGCCGGGATTTGCGATCGTCGGGGCAATGTCTTGGGAATGATGCCGCACCCAGAAAGGGCGTCTGACGCAATGCTGGGGAATAGCGATGGGTTGAGGTTGTTTCAGGGATTGTTAGAGAAGGTAGCGGCATTAGCGTAGAGCAAATATCGGGGACTAGGTTGAGCCAGAGAGCGATCGCTGTCTCAAAGATAGCTAAAATAGGACTTACGTACAAGAGATCCCCCAACCCCCTTAAAAAGGCAGGGCTGTTTCATTCCATTTCAAACAGGATTTGTCAAGATGGTTAGCGAGAAAATTGTAAGTAAAAGTGACCCTGAGATGAACATTTAAGCACTTAAATATCAGTAAGATAGTTCATTTTATCGGCACGCTGGTAACAAAATAACTAATTTTTAATTGCTATAACCCTTGATTTTTAAAGCTTTTTAGGGAACGAAACAGCCCTGCCTTAAAAAGGGGGCTTTTAAAATTCCCCCCTTTTTAAGGGGGGTTAGGGGGGATCTAGGTTTCAGGTTTTGAGTGCGTAAGTTAAAAGAAGAGAAGCTTTGAATTTTCCCCCTTCCCTACAACGGAAGGGGGCTAGGGGGTTAGGTTTCAGTAAAAGTTACACACGGCGTAATAACTAGCAACTTGGGTTAATATTTAAAATTGGCTCACCATCCCCAAGTACCAGGAGCGCCTTTGAAAGGGCCAACAATATCACTGGTGATCCAACCGCCGTAGAAGTTACCTGGTTGTGGTTGCACCTCTTCGCCATTCACGTAGCAATTATCCATGAGATGAGCGTAAAAAGCTACATAGTCCTTGAGAGAACCAAAAGCTGGTGTCGGGTTAGGGTAAAACCAAGCAGCATTATTGACTTCTTTTTCAGCAACTCGGATTGTATAGTAATTAGCACTTCCCTTCCACTCGCAAAAGCTAGACTGCGGCATCAGTTGCAAATATTCCATTTTGATATCCGCAGGAGGAATGTAGTAAGAAGGAGGATGACTAGTTTCTAAAACACGTTTGGCGTTGTGAGTATTTGCAATTATTACTCCGTTAAAGATGATTTGGATATGTTTACTTGTGTCCTCCAGACGAGGAGGACGGGGATAATCCCAAACTGATTCTTGTCCGGGAACGGGTTCGATGCGCTGAGAATTAACCATTTAACAATTCAAAATTTAAAATTCTTTGACTACAACTAAGCTAAAATCCATCTAATTTACAGATGAGAATTTTCTCAATATATTGTGGGGTGGGCAGCGTTCGACTGAGCGCTCACGCCGAAGTCTTACCCGCCTTAATTATGCAACTTGAATGCCGATTAGCTTACTAGCGTACTTCTTTAAGAGTATCAACTTGCTTGGTAAACATCTCAGTGAATAAACTCAGCACACTCCGTTCTTCGCGCACTTTGATATTGGCACTGATAGACATACCTGATTGCAAGTTGACTTTTTTACCCTTAATTACTAAAGATTGTTTATCCAACGAGACTCTTGCCGGAAATCTATAAAACTGATGTGTTTGATCTGGCGGTAATGCGTCTGACCCGATGTCAATCACTTTTCCTTTGATATCGCCAAACTCGCTGTAAGGAAAAGAGTCAATTCTGACATCTACCTTCATGTCTTTTCTCACAAAACCAATATCTTTGTTAGTAATGAAAACTTCACCTATATAGTTTTCATTGGGGACAATTTGCAGCAGTTTTGTCGTTGGAGTCGCTACAAATCCAGGGTTTTTTGCTTGTAAATCGAAAACTTTTCCACCTACAGGCGCACGAAGTTCTTCATATTTAACATTTAACTGTGATTGAGAGATTTTACTATTGACATCTGCCAAACGCTGCTCATTATCCAGCACAACTTTCATGAATTGGCTATCGATAGCGGCAATGCGCTGTTTGTTATCAGCTATCTTATCCAAAATGGTTTTATCAGAAACAGCCACCGTATTGCTTAACTCTTGTCGTCCTTTTTCTATATCAAACTGGAGACGTTTTGTTTCCTCACCTAGTTGCGCTACTTCCGCCGTGCGGTTTTGTACTTCTTGTCGCTGGTTGAGATACTGAAGTTGAGAAATGCCACCTTCTTCTGCTAATGTCTTCAGCTTATTTAAAATCCCCTGTTGAATAGCTAAACTTGATTTACTATCTTCCAGCTTAAATTGATTTTGACTAAGTTGTTTTTTAGTTTTTTCTACTTCCAATCGCGCCGCTAAACTGCGAGAATCTAATTCTTTTTTGGCAACTTGTAGAAGTTTTTGCTCATCAATGCCTAGCGCATTATCTTGACCGGAATTTTTTAATTGAGTCCGCAATAATTCATTTTCTCCTACTAGCGCTGACCGACTTTTCAGCAGAAAAGCAGTTTCTTGTGGTAAATTACCGCGCAAATATAACAGTTCCGATCCCGTCGCGTTACTTGCACTCATCAATCGGCGATAAATCTGGTTTTCTTTAATTAATGCAAGGCGAATTTTATTCAAAGAATTTAATTCAGCAACAGAAGCGATGGAATCAAAAGTCAACAACAAATCTCCTGGCTTTACTTCTTGTCCATCTTTAACATTAACCGTTTTCACCACGCCACTCACAGGAGCCTGAATTTCTTTGACTGTTCCTTGTGGTTTTAATTGCCCTGTTGCTGCCACTACTTGCTCAATTTTTGCTAAATAAGCCCAACCAATTCCAAAACAGGCTAGTAGCATGAGAGTAACCATGATTGTACGCGACCAAATTGGAGATTGGCGCAAGACAATAGATTGCTCAAATGCCAGATTGTTTGAGTTAGCTAAAGACTCTTGAGTAGCTTTATGTTGTTTTGTAAGTACCTGTGAATCTTGCTTTACTCGGTTTTTCTCATTGCCGTTGAGGTGATTACCATTAAGTTTAGTCATAATAATTTTGGGTTTTGGACTTGTCGTGAGCGTTCAGTCGAACGATTTGGGATTTTTTGTACGGTGGGCACTATTGATCAATGCCAAAAACTTAGATTTTAATATTTGTGACATTGCCTACTCTACGCTGATTGGTGCATCTATGGAATGGTGGTCAAACAGAGAATTTTCTCATGCCATGTCTCCACCAGCAATGAATAATTATAAGTTGACATCTTGTTGCTGATACAGGTAAGCATAATGACCTTTAATAGCCATTAGTTCTTGATGGCTGCCTTGTTCTATAACCCTGCTGTTATCCATGACGACGATCATATCTGCATTACTCACGGTGTTCAGTCGGTGGGTAATAAAAAATACTGTCTCACCCTTGAATGCTTTAGCTAAATTGAGACATATTTGCCGTTCTGTAGGATAATCTAATGCGCTCGTTGCTTCATCTAAAACTAATAATTTTGGTCTTTGTAAAACAGAGCGGGCGATCGCAATTCTTTGTCGTTGTCCACCTGAAAGTGCAGAACCCCGTTCTCCCACTCGCGTGTTGTAACCGTTGGGCAAGTTCATGACAAACTCGTGGGCGCAAGCAACCTGAGCCGCTTCGATAATTTCTTCGGTTGTGGCATCGGGATTCGTCAGAGCAATATTTTCCTGAACGCTGCCGTCAAACAATAATGTCTCTTGGGGAACTACACCTATCTGCCGTCGTAGTGAATAAAGTTCGACTTTGGCAATATCATAACCATCAATTAAAATTCTGCCGGACTCGGTTTCATAAAGTCTCAGTAGTAACTTCATCATCGTACTTTTACCAGACCCACTTTGTCCGACAATGCCGATAAATTTACCTGGATCAAATTCGAGGGTGACATTAGAAAGTTGCAAAGGGCCACTTGTGCCGAAGCGGAAGGAAACATTTTCGTATTTGACTGCTCCCTTAATTGTAGGTAAGGGTATGTTGTAACGGTCTGTTTCTCCTTCTTGTGGTGTATCGACAATATCGCTTAAACGCTCTAGAGACAAGGCAGTTTCTTGGAAGCTTTGCCAGAGTTGAGCCAAGCGCAATATGGGGCTGGTGACGTAACCGGATATAATCCTAAAAGCAATTAATTCGCCTAAAGTTAATTCTTGTTGCAGTACTAAATAAGCCCCTACCCACAAAACTAGTAAGCTGCTGAGTTTGTTGAGGAAGTTGCTGGTAGAATTGGCGAGGGTGGAAGTTACAACTGTTTTAAAACCAGCGGCGACAAACCGAGCGTAACGCTCTTGCCAGGAAAAGCGCGATCGCAATTCAATATTTTGCGCTTTTACTGTTTGAATTCCTGACATCACCTCCACTAAATAAGATTGAGTTTCAGCGTTGCGTTCGGCTTTGGCACGTAACTGTCTGCTAATGGTGGGAGAAGCAATTAAAATCACAATGATAAACACCGGAATTGTGCTTAACCCTACTAAGGTGAGTTGCCAACTATAAATCAGCATCACACCGATATAAACCACTGAAAATAGAGCATCTAACCCCACTGTTAAAGCAGTACCCGTGAGGAATTGGCGGATATTTTCTAGTTCGTTGATCCGAGTCGAAAGTTCGCCCACCGGTCGGCGTTCAAAATAGCGCAGAGGTAAACGTAGTAAGTGGTCGATGATTTCCGACCCTAAACCCATATCAATCCGGTTAGTGGTATCAACAAATAAGTAGGTTCGTAAGGTAGTCAAGACTGCTTCAAATATCCCGACTACTAATAGCAAAACCCCCAAAATATGTAGAGTACCAATACTATTTTGAGTGATAACTTTGTCGATAATTAACTGAACAACCAGAGGATTTGCCAAGGCTGCCAACTGCACGAAAAAAGAAGCCACAAAGACCTCTATCAGGACTCGACGGTAGCGTGACAAATAGGGGAGAAACCACCGTAAACTAAAGCGTTCTTGGGGCGTCTCTTTGGTAGGACTGAGCAGTAATACTCTAACTTGGGGCGGAAAGTTGGTTGGATCAACATCTAATTCTTCAACCAATTCAGAGGGTTTGCAGCGCACAATCCCTTCGGATGGAACACCCACAACCATAGTATTCGCATCTGCTGCATATAAAACGGCAAAACTATCACCATAGCGAATCAATGCCGGTGTAGGAATGCGCGTCACAGAGGCGACTGGTAGCTCTATCAACTGCGCCTTAAGCCCGATTAACTCTGCCAGGTAAGCAGTAACTTGAAACGATATACTACCCTGACGTTTGACTTGCTCACTTAAAATGCGGCGAACCACCTCTCGACGAAACGGCATTTCTAGGTGCTTCGCGATCATTTGGAAGCAGGCGAAGGCTGTATTTAGTTCTCCCTTACCACCAAAAAAGGGGTATTTGGTTTTTAGCGAACTCTTTAAGGTCTGGGGGGCTGTCTGTGGAACTATTTCGGCCGATGCGTAGGGAATATCTTGTTCCTCTGCACTATTTGATTTGCTGTCACTTACCACAAGTTCGATCTGATTACTATCTTCCAAGATCAAATCTGACGGATGTATACCAAGCAACCGTGCGGGGTTTTGAGTTATGACTTGGATATTGTCTCTGTCATCGTGCGATTCTAAGCGATCGCCCGGTGATAAATTCGTTACTATCCCACCGCCACTCACAAACCAGACGCTTTCGCTATCTAGTTGGTTGAATGAAGTTTTTCCGGGAGGGAGGTAATGTATTTTCGCCTGTGGTAAGGCTTTTTCGGTCAGTTCTCTGAGATTTAAAGTAGCGATCGCTTGCTTTTGCCAATGCGAACTGAGAATATCGAAAACTTCCACCAAATAACTGCGGTTCTTGCGAGCATCAGCAAAAGCTGGATATAAACCCAGAAAGCTAAAATATGCCGAGGCATTCAAGGTTAAACATACTACTTCGGTGGAAGCGATCGCTGTTTCACAGGCGACATCGCGCAACAAACCAATTTCGCCAATAATTTCCCCCGGTTGCAATAATTTTAGGGTGATTGGCATTTGCGTCTGCGGGTCATATCCCAACAGGCGCACTTGTCCCTCATAAATGATCGTGATCTGTTGCGGGAGACTTTCTTTACCAATGATTTTCTGACCGATGCGATAGCGCCAGGCTTGTAGCTGTTCTGATAGATTGGCGATCGCTGCATCTGGTAGGTGATTAAACCCTTCTACGGTAGTGAGAAATTCGGCAAAAGTGTTCTTAATGTAAGTCATATAAAACAATTCAAAGGTAAAAGTGAGCAATAAAGTCGAAAATATTAGCGAGTATCTCTTTTTTTAACAGTAGCAGTGTTTGGTTTTATGCCAGCACCCGCAAGATTTCTCTGGTATTCAGTGTGCCTGAATATCTAAAAGCACAAAGGGTAGCTTCGTCTAATTGCAGATCTGCATCCGTATCACATGGTTCCTATGGAAGCGGCGTGACAAGAATAAGTCGCACATCGCGTTAATTTATACAAGTTTAAAATCAATATTTGGCATTGCAAGTATGCAAGATGGATATTTATCATTAAACCAAGACACATAAACGCGGTTGTTAAACTAAGCGTCGGATATTTTAATTTATGATAATTGACATGAAAGTATCACAAATGTTTTCCTAAGTAAATACCCTCATGAAGGATTGTGTAATCAAAAAAACTTTAAATTTCTGAATTATTTTTTACAAATTCTTAAATATCGGGGATTGATACCATCACTATTGATTGGCGAAAAACAACAAACTTTCGTTGTCAAGCAGCACCTATGACTTTTTCCCCAGATTAATTTAATAAAAATTAACTGGAAAAGTAAAGGTGAAGATTTTTTGATCACCGGAGAGTAATCAATTACTCAATTTATGAAGGAAAGACAATAACTGCCTTCAGTAAATTTACTAATTTAATTAATATCAAGTTCATCTTTATCTGCCTAAACCTGCATTTCTTACAAGCACTGCGTTGGCGTAGCCCAACCGAGGCATCGCATTGAGCAGAACCTTTACCCAGACTATATTTTGGGCATTTTTGACTGTAAGAATTTTGGTACAGTGTCAAAGGTACAAATCTGGGTCTTATAAGGCTTTGAGAAATGTGGTGAAAAATCCGGGATAAAGCAACCTTATCTCTGTTGCCGGATGAGGTTGATAAATTTTATACAAAAATTCTAAGCGCTCAATACTATACAGTCTTGACACTTAAATTCACACGTACAATGATATTGTCCAGTTCCATTAATGCTTAGATTTGCTCTAAGTAAGTTGGCATAATAAAACCAAACTATGTAAACAAAGATAAACTAGGCTAAAACCCAATACGCTTGGGTTAAGGCTAAAACTCTTTGTCAAAGTCAATTTTTTTAACGAA
>NZ_JAQYWQ010000050.1:5528-45376 GCF_029379315.1 Nostoc sp. S13 | reverse complement strand
GATTATTCATCCACCAGTCGTACAGAATACCTTTCCTGTATTCTGACGACTGGCATCTTTATTCTGTTCGATAATTAATAACTAATAACTAAGGACTAAATTATGCGAATAGCTCGTAACATTACAGAACTGGCTGGTTGTACACCCCTCGTGCAGTTGAACCGCATTCCTCAAACAGAAGGATGTGTTGCGGAAATTGTGGTGAAACTGGAAAGTATGAACCCATCGGCATCAGTTAAAGACCGGATTGGGGTGAGTATGATTAACGCCGCCGAAGAGCAAGGGCTGATTACTCCTCTTAAGACAGTATTAGTAGAACCCACTTCTGGAAACACAGGAATTGCCCTAGCAATGGCAGCAGCAGCTAAGGGTTATCGGTTAATTTTGATCATGCCAGAGACGATGAGTGGGGAACGACGGGCAATGTTGCGGGCCTATGGAGCAGAACTGGAACTAACACCAGGTATAGAAGGCATGAGTGGGGCAATTGGACGAGCGCAGCAAATAGTTAATACTACACCAAATACCTATATGTTGCAGCAGTTTCGCAATCCAGCCAATGCAAGAGTGCATCGGGAAACTACTGCTCTTGAAATCTGGGAAGATACCGATGGACAAGTAGATATAATTGTGGCAGGGGTGGGCACAGGTGGTACGATAACTGGTGTAGCAGAAGTGATTAAAGCACGCAAGCCTAGTTCTAAGGCGATCGCTGTTGAACCAGCCAATAGCCCAGTTTTATCTGGGGGACGGCCAGGGCCCCACAAAATCCAGGGAATTGGCGCTGGGTTTATTCCCCAAGTACTAAAGATAAAATTGATTGATGAAGTGATTACTGTCACCGATGAAGAAGCGATCGCTTACAGTCGGCGTTTGGCAAAAGAAGAAGGGCTACTATCTGGCATTTCCAGTGGAGCAGCTTTATGTGCAGCAATTCGCGTTGCCCAACGTCAAGAAAATAAGGGACGTTTAATTGTGGTGATTCAGCCCAGTTTTGGTGAGAGGTATTTGAGTACGCCGTTGTTCCAAGACCTGGAGGCAAGGTTAGCCGCTAGCGTCAGTTAACGATACATTGAATTAATGGTCAATTCTAAGCACGTTTCTAACCATTACGAAACTCTCAAAGTTAGTCCAAGTGCAAGCCTTGCAGAGATTAAGCAAGCTTATCGGCGCTTGGTAAAGTTGTTTCATCCTGACAGTAATCAGGAAACAGCCGATCACGAGCAGATTATCCGCATCAATGCAGCTTATGAGGTTTTAGGCGACAATCAAAATCGCCGCAATTATGACCAACAACTGCAAGATGACTCTGAAAAATTAAATAGCGATCGCCAACAGCGTACAGCATCAGCGCAAAAGCATTACCAGACAAGACGAAAAACCGGACGAGATGTTGATGAGCAAGTTGAGGAATGGCTGCGCCAAGTTTACCAACCAGTAAATCGCTTGCTTTGTACCATTCTTTATTCGTTAGAAGAACAAATGGAGCAATTAGCGGCTGATCCCTTTGATGATGAGTTGTTAGATGAATTTCAGGAATATTTAAAAACCTGTCGAGATGACCTCAAGCAAGCACAAATTACTTTTCGCTCCTTACCGAATCCCCCCAGTCTAGCGAGAACGGCGGCTCACCTCTATTACAGCCTCGATCAAGTAGCAGATGGACTAGATGAATTAGGTTATTTTCCTTTGAACTACGATGAGCGTTATTTACACACAGGTCATGAATTATTCCGCATAGCTACAAGATTGCACTGTGAGGCGCAAGCGTCTGTTACATAGTCATTTGGCATTGGGCAATTTCGCTGATTCACAAATGACGAATGACACAGAACTTAGGAATTAGTTTATGCTGGAAACAGAAAAAGATTAAGAAATTTTAAATTCTGCTCCCAGTGTACTCATGCAATGTATTGTTAATCGCCGCGCCCAGTTTTCGGCAAGTCATCGCTATTGGTTGCCCGAGCTGAGTGAAGCTGAGAATATTGAGAACTTTGGTGCTTGCTCTAGATTTCCGGGACACGGGCATAACTATGTCTTATTCATCTCCCTAGCCGGGGAATTGGATGAATACGGCATGGTGCTGAACTTGTCTGATGTAAAACACGTAATTAAACGGGAAGTTACCAGTCAATTGGACTTCTCTTATCTCAACGATGTCTGGGCAGAATTTCAACAAACTCTCCCCACTACTGAGAATATTGCACGGATTATCTGGCACAGGCTAGCACCGCACTTGCCTTTAGTGCGTGTACAGTTATTTGAACATCCTGAACTTTGGGCAGATTATATGGGAAACGCAATGGAAGCCTACCTCACTATCAGTACTCACTTTAGCGCTGCCCATCGGCTAGCTCATCCTAACCTCAGTAACGAAGAAAACACGCTTGTTTATGGTAAGTGCGCTCGTCCTCACGGTCACGGACACAACTACCATCTAGAAGTCACTGTCAAAGGCAAAATTGACCCACGCACCGGCATGATTATTGATTTAGGTGCCCTGAATCAAGTGGTAGAAGATTATGTAATCGAACCATTCGATCACACCTTTTTAAACAAAGACATTTCTTACTTTGCAGAAGTTGTGCCCACTGCTGAGAATATCGCACTTTATATTAGTAATTTACTGCGATCGCCTATTCAGGAATTGGGAGCTAAACTTTATAAAGTGAAACTGATTGAAAGTCCCAATAACTCCTGCGAAATCTACTGTACTGAGTCAGAATCAGATTCAGCCAGTGCAGCTGTGAATCAGCCAGTATTCGCACGAGTTTAGGTAATTGAAAAGACATAGGACATAGGGAATTTATATCATCCCCATGCCTCATGCCCGATGAATGAAAAGAATCTAAAACTAGAAAAGTTTACTAACTAAACAGTTGAAACCAGGTAGCAAAGGACTTGTCAATTCATCTTGACTAAATAAAGTAACTGCTAGCTTTAATGCAGCCTGCTCACGACGATAAACCTCAAATTTTTTCTGTATAGAATCGCAAATCCAATTAGTTAAAAATACCGACGACGGGCGGAATGTCGCAAATAGCGATAAATGCCCCAGGCTAAAACTCCAAAAAAGAGATTTAGTAAAAAGCGACTAAATATAAACCACAAAATATCAGTATCAAAAAGCTTTGACGGACTCAAAGGACTAAGAGTCCTAGCTAAGAGAAATAGCCCAAAAATAGCATTTCCACCCAGCATGAGGGCAAACAGGACTAAACTCCTCTGCCAGTAACGACGCTGGGGTGTACGGTTTGAAATCAGGGTAATTACAAGTTTACCTTGTATTTTTCGCAGTAATTGTTCCAGTCGCCAAAACATCCACAATAGAAACGGAAATAAACCATAACTCAGGAAACGTAGAAGTATTGAGTAACGTCCAGCACTAGATAGGAGATTAACTAGAGCATGACAGATTACAGAATTTAGCCAAGCCCAAAAAATTAACTTCCTGTCTCGATTTAACCGAGTGTGGGAGGAAATATAAATTCCTAAAGCATATCCCCAAGGTGCAGAGAATATGGCGTGGACTGGCGTGCCGATAGTCCGGTCAAGAATTGATGCTGTACCGTGAAAAAGGTAAATCCAATTCTCCTCGGCAGTGAATCCGAGGGCAACGGCTATAGTGAAGAGGAAAACGGTAGATTGAAGTAATCGATACCTGCGTTGTAGATAGCAGGTTGGGACAACAACTGCTGCCAATTTGCAGCCTTCTTCAATTGGGCCTACTTCCACAAGTTGCCGCAAGGCTATACCAGGAAGCGTAGACGCGCAGAAGCTTGTCGCCAGACATCCTTTGATCTGATGCCAGTCTACAAAAAAGTTAGCTACAGTTTCAAAAATCCATTCGAGGCTAAGAGCTAAGATCCCAGATATTGCCCCGATGATAAAGAACATCAGTAACTTTAATAGAGGTGGGGCAAATGGCACCCGACAGTAGTAGTAGCCTAGCAGCAGCAACGGTGGTATTGCTGCCCACAACAGTAGAAAGAAATCAACCACTCACCTGAGCAATTATTGTGCGGTGACGGTGGGTATTGTTAGTGATAGTGGGAGTTTTGAATCCTACTTCAACAATAGTTCGCTCAATGTCCAAAGCGAAATATTCATCTAAATACGGTTCAGTACTTTTGAGCAACGTCAAAATGTAAGCTGGCATTTTCTTGTAAACTTCAGATTTGGGATTCATGTCCATGATTGCTAAGTAGCCACCCGGACGCAGCAAGCGCCGCATTTCAGCTAAAATCTGTCGGGTTGCTGATTGGGGCAGTTCATGGCACATCAGGAAAATGGAGACTAAATCAAAAGAGGCATCTGGTAGTCCAGTAGATTCAGCTTGGGCATGAAGCCAGTTTATTTTAGCTTGGCGTTGTTGGGCGCGGTAATTGGCAACGGCTAAAAAGTAGGGAGATAAGTCCAAGCCGATAATTTTGGCATGGGGATAAACTGCTTGTAGCGCAAAAGTACTCAAGCCAACACTACACCCTACATCTAAGATGTCTTGTGGCTCGTTGGGGATTTGACTTTTCAGGATATTGTGGTAACTTTGGCGCAGCATCGGATCGCCTTGGGCTTCAGCGCTCTGCCAAATCTTAGCGTGGACAGCGTAGGCAGCAGATTCTACCTCAAAAGCGGCTTGCCAACTGAGATTTCCGGTTTCGTACGCATGGAATGAGGTGACGTAGTAATCGGGGTAGGAAAGGTGGGGATTTTGTACTTGAGCTAGATCAGCCCTCCAATCACGCGCTTGTAGTGTCTCGACTTCTTGCGTCCAAAGCACACCAATTCTCTCAGCACGTTTAATCATCATTTGTCTAGCTTGATGTTTGGCTAGGTTAGCTAAAGGCTTGATTGCCAATATGCCATTTACCAAGCGGGAAGCGAAGCCAGGATTAGTATTTACAGCAGCGGTCATAAATCAGTTTGCAGTAACAGCCTTTTGTACTTATGACATACTTGCTGGAGGCCAGTCTAGATGCAAATTGGAAAACATTCTGGAGAGTGGGGAGTGGGGAGTGGGGGGAGATGAGGGGGATGAGGTAGCAGGAGAGAGAAGAATTAATAACCAATGCCCAATGCCCAATGCCCAATGCCCAATCCCCTATTTTGCAGTGGGCTTGAGAGCTAACAACATCTCCAATTCACTGGTGGATTTATCGGGGCTAGTGGCGGTAACACCAAAACCACGAATGGAACCCAGGATATTAATGGTATCGGCGTTAGATGAGATCAAACTATTGACTAGGGGCACAGTTTTAGTTTTATCCATATCTAGGTAGAAATAACCGCCATTGGGCTTTTGTAAAGAACCAGTAACAGCTTTGAAGCTGTCGCTATTGTCCAGAGATTGATTCTTGCGATCGCTAACTGCGTCGGCAATTGGCCCACCAAGAGCTACAAATAAAGTATCTTGATCAAGCCAACCATGCGCCAATAAAGCTCCTTGTTGGGGGATTTGCCATTCAGTTACGTCTTTACCACCAATATTTCTGTTGGCGATGTTGATTTTTTGGGTTTTGGCGAGGGTATCCAATTTTGTCAAGGTGGCTTCGGCAGTTTTGCGATCGCTAGTATCAAATACTAAAGCACCTCCAAAACCAACACTCGCTAACACCCCTTGATTTGATGGAATCGCACCAAAAGCGAATTCCCCATTCATCCAGCCAAAAATATCCTTGTCTAGGTCTATATTCACAAATTTTAGTTGCCCGCGCGCTTGTTCCAGAGCTTGCTTCATTTGTGGATAATCTTTTGACTGTTCTACTACCGTTTCCCAACCACGGCTGATGCCACTTCCGCTAATCAGAGCAAAGGTATCAATCGGAAATTGCCCTACTATATTCCCAGGAGTTGATTGATACTGAAATTTATTTAGTTGCGGATCTAAATTGGCGATCGCTTTTACCCGCACTCCCGCGTCATCAACACCAACACCCGCCACCACAGATTTTATCTGCTTAAGTTGCGTCAGGGCTTGTGGAGGTAACTGCTTTGCCTGCTGACTTGCGGCTGCTAATTGCTGTACCGTACCTGGATAATCTGGTAGATAAATTTGGGCGAGGCTATTTTTGACATCCACTCCTTTGCTGAGAATGCTACCGGCACCTTCTTTACTGGCAAAAGAAGACTGTCCCTTAAACGTGTCAATTGCTTGTTCTACAGCTTGCTTTTCGGGGGCTAATATCAAGTGACTATTATTTAAAACTACGCTATATGTCGGCTTGCCATTTTGTGTAGTTTCGAGAATTTTTTGACCTTGGTAGTCAGATTCCTGGAATTTCACCCCTTTTTCTGACTTCAATTTATTAGCAAAATTCAAGGCACTGAGTTTGTCCTTGATTCCCACCACTATCAGGATATTCGATTTCTGCTGTAAATTTGTTGGTATATTAGGTGCCCCAGACAGCACTTTTAACTGCGCCGGTTTCACAGGATTTGGCGGCAGTACAGCAATCATCACACCACCAACCCAAGGCTTTATATCTTTTTCATAAGAAACGTTACTCTCACTGAAGATTTGCTTATTGAAATCTTCCAGATTTTTTGCCACTAACTTTTGTGCTTCTGGAGTGCCAAACTGTTGTAACTTTGCCCAAGCTCCAGCGTCAGTAGTAATATAAGCTGCCACCAATGCTGTTGAAGGTACTAATTTAGCACTGCCTAGAGCATCTGAGCTACCTCCTGATGGGCCTTTAAAATACGTATAAGCCGCTATACTTCCTGCTACAACTACAACTACAGCAGCACCAACAGCAGGAATGAAAAACTTTGATTTAGTTTCAGGCATTTTGTTATCCTCTTTTGCTCAGATTGTTACCCAGATTTATACAAGTGTCATTGGAGAGTTTTCGGATTTATTAATCATTTCCGCTCATTGATCGGTATTTACTGATAAAATTAGTATTCTATAAGTTAGCGGTCTAAAATTACTCTCAAAAATATTTCCCAAGGAATGAGGAGTGAATCTGCAAATGATATGCTGTTCATCTCAAACAAAATAGGCTGTTCAGCAGCAGCAAGCTATCCTAAGTTATAAGAATAATTAGGATTATTTGTACTTAATGAGAATATATCGAGGTGTAAGAGACTCTTGACCCGATGACAAAAAAGTGCAAAATATCAGGAAAAGTAAATGCGGGAGGGATATGGAAAGAAGTCCAAGGCTCGGCAGCCGACCTTTGGAAATTCGGGTGAGATTAATTTCAATCCCCCATTCCCAAAGGGGAGTTCTCACCTCCATAATGCCCTGTTGATTTGGGAAATACATTTAGACACCGCTATTTTGCTTAACTACATCCAGCCAAGCCAGACTTTTCAGAATTACAAGGTCAGTAAGGATCAATGTCGAAGTCTTATTTTGATACAGATAATAACGGACACAAGCGTTTTGAGTTACCGGGAGCAAGACCACACTACAATCCAGATCGCCCCGGACAGGTAGAGCATATTTTTCTCGATCTCAGCTTGGATATCCCCAAGCAAAGCTATCAGGGCAGTTGCAGGATTCGCCTCTTGCCAATCCGTAATGGCATTGACCGTTTGACTTTGGATGCTGTCAACCTGAATATCGAGTCTGTGCAGGTGGACGAGATACCACAAAATTTTGACTACGACGGCGAACAGCTTTCTATCCAACTTTCTAAGGCGACCCAGATTGGTAAACGCTTGCTAATTGCGATCGCCTACTCGGTGGCAAAACCGCAACGCGGTATTTATTTTATTCAACCAGACAAGCACTACCCAAACAAGCCCACCCAAGTTTGGACTCAGGGTGAAGACGAAGACTCTCGCTTTTGGTTCCCCTGCTTTGACTATCCAGGACAACTGTCTACTTCCGAAATTCGCGTGCGTGTTCCCAACCCTCTGGTGGCAATTTCCAACGGCGAATTGATTGACACCACAGAAGATGGTGATTACAAAATCTACCATTGGTCACAGCAACAAGTTCATCCTACATACTTGATGACTTTGGCAGTAGGTGATTTTGCTGAAATTAGGGACGAGTGGCAGGGGAAACCTGTTACCTACTACGTAGAAAAGGGACGGGAGGAAGATGCTAAACGCAGCATGGGCAAAACTCCCCAGATGATCGAATTTTTGAGCCAAAAGTATGGCTATCCTTATGCTTTCCCAAAATACGCTCAGGTTTGTGTCGATGATTTCATCTTTGGCGGGATGGAAAACACCTCCACAACCCTGTTAACAGATAGATGCTTGCTGGATGAACGCGCCGCCTTAGATAACCGCAACACTGAAAGTTTAGTCGTCCACGAACTGGCGCACCAGTGGTTTGGTGATTTGGTGGTGATTAAGCATTGGTCTCATGCTTGGATTAAGGAAGGGATGGCTTCCTATTCTGAGGTGATGTGGACAGAACAGGAATATAGTTCAGAAGAAGCAGCTTACTATCGGTTATTGCAAGCTGGTCGTTACTTCAGTGAAGATAGCAGCCGCTACCGCCGGCCGATGGTAACACATATTTACCGGGAAGCTATTGAACTTTACGATCGCCACATCTATGAAAAAGGGTCTTGTGTTTATCACATGATTCGGGGCCAATTGGGAGATGAATTATTTTGGCAAGCAATTCAAACATTTATCGAAGATAATGCCCACAAAACCGTAGAAACAATAGACTTACTCAGGGCGATTGAAAAGGCTACTGGACGTAATCTTTTGTTCCTCTTTGACCAATACGTTTATCGTGGTGGTCATCCCGATTTTAAAGTGGCTTACTCTTGGGATGGGGATGCTAATTTGGCAAAAATTACGGTAACTCAAACCCAAGCTGCTGAAGATAAAAATGGCAGTAAGGATTTGTTTGATCTAAAAATACCTATTGGTTTTGGCTATACGCAACAGGAAGAAGTGAGAAGTGAGGAGTTAGGAGTTAAAAATAATTCTCAACTCATAACTCATAACTCACAACTAAAAACTTTTGTAGTGCGGGTGAATGAACGTGAACAAAGCTTCTACTTTCCCCTAGAAAATAAGCCCCAATTTATCAGTTTTGATGTGGGGAATAATTACCTGAAAACAGTAACTTTAGAGTATCCAATATCGGAGTTAAAAGCACAGTTAGAATTTGATACCGACCCGATTTCGCGCATCTATGCAGCAGTAGCTTTGGCGAAAAAAGGCGGGTTAGAAGCTACCATTGCACTTTCTGCGTCGCTAAAAAATGAGCTATTCTGGGGTGTGCGTGTGGAAGTGGCGAAACAACTGTCCCAAATTAATTTAGACCAAACCTTTGATGGCTTAGTTCTTGGGTTAAAAGATCAAAATGCTTACGTGCGACGATCTGTAGTGGAAGCACTTGGTCAAATCAAAACTGCTGAAAGCTATAAAGTTGTCAAAGGGTTATTGCAAAAAGGCGATCCCAGCTACTACGTGGAAGCAACAGCATCTCGTGCGATCGGGGCGATGTCTGCGACGGGCTTCCCCTACGCATCTACAAAGTTAGAAGAAAAGCCCAAGGAAGATAAGGTATTAAAGCTGCTAAAATCCGTTTTAGAAAAAAAGGCGGGTTGGAATGAAGTTGTGCGGAGTGGTGCAGTTGCCGGTTTAGCTGAATTGAAAACCTCGGAAGCAGCTTTAAATCTCCTAATCGAATACACCAAACTTGGTGTACCACAACCTCTACGTTTAGCAGCAATTCGCGCTTTAGGAAAGATTTCTGTAGGTCAAAGTCCGGTTAATTTGGAACGGATTTTAGAGAAATTAATAGAACTAGCCAAAGAAACCTTCTTTTTAACCCAAGTGGCGGTAGCAGCAGCATTAGGACAAATGGAAATACCTACAGCAGTGGGAGTTTTGCGATCGCTAGCCGAACAAACAGCCGATGGGCGTGTACGTCGCTATGCTGAAGAAGAAATTTCCAAAGTGCAAAAGAACATTGGTTCAGAAAAAAACCTGCGTCAATTGCGTGAAGATTTCGACCAACTCAAACAACAAAACCAAGAATTAAGAAGCCGTTTAGAAAACTTGGAGGCTAAATCTAAATAGCATTGCATGATGTTTAAAAGTAGCTAATTGGTAATTGGTAAGTGCGACAAAATCACTACCAATTACCAAATTTATAGCACCGATAAATAATAATTTTGTTATGACTTGCGGGTTGATTCTTCCACCTAATACCGTTTCACCTGAAGATTGATACAGATGGCAAGCAGGGGAAGCAAGAAAAATAAATGATTTGTATCAATAAAAGTTGCGCTCGTGCAGCTAACCGCGATCGCTCCCCTATTTCATTACTTATAGCCAGGTTCTTAATAAATCCATCCTGTCCTCTGTAAGCTGCCGCAATTCGCAGTGATAGTTTATCGTCAACCAAAGCATCGTTGAGAGAGAATTGGAATTCGCAGCTGTTATATCTACCGTAACTTGCACTAATTCGTGTTTCTGGTTCTGGAGTTGCTTGTCTAGAAATGATATTGACGACCCCACCAGAACTATTTCGACCGTATAGCTTACTTTGAGGGCCTCTGAGGATTTCTATTTGTTCTAAATCGAGTAAAGCCAAGTCTAGAAAGCCGTTATAGTCAATTGGAACATCATCGATGTAAAAGGCTACGCTATCCTGAGCGGTAAGGAAATTTTGATTGTTCAAACCCCGCAAACTGTAATTACTAAACTCAGTACCGCCGGAAGATGTGGTAAGAAAGTTAAAGTTGGGCGTTTGATTGGCAATATCAACAAAAGAATTGATTTGAGCATCTTCTATTTCCTGGCGAGGTATTACCATAAGACTAATGGGTACATTCTGTGCGTCTTCCGATCGTTTTTGCGCCGTAACAATTAGTTCAATATCTGGTTCATTAGGTTTCTGGCTATCGGCTGATGGTTGAGTTTCAGGTGTTGTTGGTGTCACCCCTAAAACTAAACCTTCATCGCTGTTAAATAGTTCGACTTTTGGAAACTGTGTTGTTCCCACTATAGTGATCTGGATCTTATTTGTATCCAGATTTGCCGCCAATACTTCCGTAATTCCCGCAAGTGGTTTACTAGGGACACTCACACCTCAATTTATCCCAAATCTTCCAAAAATAGGAGTTTTACTGCTGACTATTGCGAGTATTCAAGGCTTTGGTTTATTTTTACTTGGCTTTATTGCCAATATAGTACTAGCTAGTATAACAATTGCAGTACTAGGGTTTTGCAGCTGTATTTTTACTGTGGTAGGAATTACCTGGATTCAGAAACAAACCTAACCTGAAATGTTAGGAAGAGTTATGAGTTTAGGAATGTTTTCTGCCTTTGGTGTTGCTCCTCTTTCCTTTGCTCTAGCTGGTATCTTAGTTAATTTCAATCTGACTATTCTTTTTACTGTTGCAGGTAGTATTATGCTGATTACGAGTTTTTCTTTGGCAGCAAATCCATCAGTACGTAAGATTAATTAACTTTCCGGGGGGCGATCCTAGAAGCGTTATGAAGCAATAAATAGAAAAAAATGGGTCTTGTAATTTTTCAAATGATTAAATCCAAGACAGTAATAGTACTACTACTCCATATAACTGTTAGTAAATAAAGTTACTTGCGATCGGAGTTTTTTTAAATTTCCATAATTTAGACATAAATAAATATTTATATTTTTATAAACAATGGTTAAGAAAAAATAAAATGATCTGAAAGTTGGATAAGTAGTTGTAGTTTTATAAAGTATAATTAAGAAAAAGATAAACAAATCTAGGCAGTAACAGAGGCTAAAATCACCTCGAACACTATCCCCAAAAGGGTAAAGTTCTAGTTGTTTTAGATAAAAGACTACCGCTATCCTGAACTTGCAAGTAAGTTGTGGGTCAGGAGACAAACAATCATTGTAAATTTTTCAGTTGAAGAGGCAAAAAAAGGCGTGGGTCAGTATCAACCTGCTCAACTACAACTCTATAATCCAGATGCGATCGCTCGCTACTATAGTTACCGTCCCTGGTTAGCCTGGGGGCGACTGCTGAGAATTATCTGGTCTTTTGCAGGATTTATACTCAGTCTCAAGTGGGACGAATGGCAAGATCAAGTTGAGCAAAACAAGGGTAAACGAGCTATCCAGTTGCGAGAACTGCTCACCCGCCTCGGCCCGACTTTTATTAAAGTTGGTCAAGCCCTCTCCACCAGACCAGACCTGATACGCAAAGATTTCTTAGAAGAACTGATCAAGTTACAAGACCAGTTACCACCTTTCGATAATGCGATCGCTTACCAGATTATCGAAACTGAATTAGACCGTCCAATTCATGAAAGTTTTAGCGAACTGTCACCTAACCCAGTCGCTGCTGCTAGCTTGGGTCAAGTATACCGGGGTCGTCTAATCAGTGGCGAAGAAGTCGCAGTGAAAGTGCAACGCCCCAACTTACACCCGGTAATCACACGCGACCTATATCTGATGCGTTGGGGAGCAGGTTGGTTAGCTCCTTGGTTGCCTTTAAATCTCGGTCACAACCTAACTTTAATTGTGGACGAGTTTGGCACGAAGTTATTTGAAGAAATTGACTATATTAATGAAGGCCGCAACGCCGAAAAATTTGCTAGCAACTTCCGCAACGACCCGCAAGTAAAAGTTCCAGGTATTTACTGGCGTTATACCAATACCCACGTTTTAACCCTGGAATGGATTAATGGCTTCAAGCTGACAGATACTAAACGCATCCGCGAAGCAGGTTTAGACCCAGAAGTAATTATCCAAATTGGTGTTACTTCGGGATTGCAACAGCTTTTAGAACATGGTTTCTTCCATGCTGACCCCCATCCCGGTAATTTGTTTGCCATACCCGATGGACGTATGGCTTACATTGACTTCGGCATGATGGATCAGTTGGAGGAAACCACCAAAGAAACGCTGGTCGATGCGCTAGTGCATTTGGTGAATAAAGACTACACCGACTTAGCCGAAGATTTTGTAAAATTGGGATTTCTGACTCCAGACACGAATATTTGCCCGATAGTGCCAGCATTAGAAGCGGTGCTGGGAAACGCTATTGGCAAAAATGTCAAGGATTTTAACTTCAAAACTATTACCGATGAATTCTCGGAACTGATGTATGAATATCCTTTCCGAGTTCCGGCAAAGTTTGCTTTGATTATTCGTTCCCTGGTGACTCAGGAAGGTATTGCCCTTAGCCTCAACCCGAATTTCAAAATTGTTGAAGTGGGTTATCCCTATATAGCAGGGCGGTTGCTGACCGGGGAATCGCCGGAATTACGGCGGCGATTATTGAATGTGTTGTTCAAAGATGGTAAATTCCAGTGGCAGCGCTTAGAAAATTTGATTGCGATCGCTCGTACCGATAGCAACTTTGATGTATTGCCCACAGCCCAGATGGGATTCCAATATTTAATGTCGGAAGAAGGGAAATTTCTGCGGCGACAGATGGTGCTTGCTCTCACCGAAGATGACCGCCTCCATACCGAAGATGTCCAACGCCTGTGGAACCTGGTTAAAGATGACTTAAAACCGGATCGTTTATTAAATGTAGCGATCGGCATTTTAACAGAGTTATCCAGAGAAGGCGCAGCTGCTATCCTCCCAAAAGCTAGATCACTTGGCTCTTTTGCTGGGAACGAGTCAACAAATAAAAAGTAAAAAATCTTTAATATGAATTAGGAGTTTTCATGTACTATTATCCTCTGCAACCACCTTATTTTCTGTTACTTGTGGGCTTTCTAACAGCATTAACATCTGGTTTGGCATTATCTGGCACTTTGAAAGTAATTGTGCAGAAATGGCCAAGTGAGCGCACAGAAAATACTAAACCGCGTTCCTCACTGAAACAATTACTTGTGCCATTTATCGGCATAACTGGTGGTACTTGTCTATTTCTGTCTTCAGGCTTAGAAATATTTGGCTTTCCCTCCTCTTTAGCTTTAGGAGTAGGTCTACCAATTAGTCTGCTGACTTGTTTATTAGTTTGGTTGCAGCTGGGAAGTATGATGACCTTTATAGAACGTGAAGGTATGCAATCTTTAGATTTAGATTCTATGTCATAGATTTAAAACAATACGGTTAATTTCTGATTAACTGAACTGTATTGATATCTAGGACACTTTACTAATATATAAATCAACCTAAATGCTCACCATTGCTGGTGAGCATTTGTACTTCTGGTATGAGGATTTGTCAAGGCTTTGTAGAGATGCCATTAATCACTTATTCACATCTGTTAGGGCTTGAATGGGATATTTAGTAATCGGATAAAAATAGGTATTATTACAGTAGTCAGTACCCGGATTATATATGTAAATATAGTGTTTGATTTAAATCGGAACAAGCTGCATAATTTTGCTGTCTCTAAACGTATTTTTGATGTTAGCTTCAGTCAAATTTTATTTTTTAAATAAAACCTGCACCACATTAGAAAAGTGCTAAAAATTGTACGTCTATTTTTTTTGAAACTAAGTTGCAATCTGCTGTATAAATCTGAGGGGCTAACGAAAAATACTGTAATTAATATGGAGTAAGAGTTTTAAGCAGGTTTACCATAAAATTTTTCAGGAGTTTAAAGTGACAATTAAAATATTTAAAGTTCTACCAATGCAATATACTCCCTTTGTTTTAAAAGATGAATTAGAATTTTTTAAAAATCAAGGGATTGAAATGACAGAAGATATAGGTTTAGCCGACATCATATTAGCTTCTAATCTGCGTGTTCTCAGACCTTTAAGAATAGCTTATAGAAAAAAGAAAAAGTATCTTGTTTGGACAAGTGAACCTAGATTTGATGTTACATTCAAAAAAATAGACCGAGGATTTTTCTTAATGGGTGATGCCCAGATCATGAACATTTATACAGGTGACATATTTATAAATAATTTCACTCTTCCATTCTTTGATGATTTTTATAGAGAATATTGGAAAGAATTCTTAAAGCCACTAGATAAATTTAATTTTACTGGATTAGACAATCGCAAAATTGTCATAGTTGCAGGATATAGAAATAATCAGAAAACTACAAGTCTAAAAAGAGCAGATAAGGAGTTGGATTTACTGTATATTAGAACCCAGATAGCATTGGCAGGGTATCAGTTAGGAAAGGTAGATATTTATGGGCCAGGCTGGCCTGATAATATATCTTTAGAAAGTTCAAGAAAAGGAGACTATATATCCAGAAAAGTTGAGATTTTAAAACCATATAACTTTAATCTATGCTTTGAAAATACAAATTTTGATTATTACTGCACAGAAAAAATTTGGGATAGTATTCGGTGCTATTGTCTGCCAATTTATTTTGGGCAGGGAAATAAAATATATGAAGATTTTCCGAAAAATAGTTTTATAGATTATAGTGAGTTTTCCAGTCCAAAGAATCTCTTTGATTACGTCAATGCTATGACTGAGCAAGAATTCTTCACTCGCATGAATCTATGTATTAATACTTACAACACAATTCATGAAAAGCTTAAATCTGTTAATAGATATGAAGAATTTCTTTTGAGTACTGTTCGTAGAATAAAAGAAATAATGGCATCTTAAAAAAATATTTAACAGATTGATTATTGCAATTCTAGTCAAGTAGCTATAGAGTTGAGTGGCGTTGTTAGGTGAATAGGGAAAAATGATAAATTTTACTTATCCCCATTTCACACCTGCTTTGACTATTGAGCGGCTAGTAGTCTGTCAACCCAACAATGCTTGGTGAGATGAGCTGGTCGGGTATAACCGCTCCATCTTTCTCCGTGCATCAAGGTTTAGCAGCTGCTAAAGCAGGTTTACCTGTTAGAGGAGTGCAATGGAGGGTATCTCTTTCTTTAAGAATAGAATCGAATTCGTCAGAATCAAAAACAGAGAGTCGAAAATGGAGGACATGGCAATATACTTTGAGCAACAAGCAAAGCTAGAATACCCCAAACGCTTCATTTTGCAGAGAACTATACTTAAAATAAATAAAATTATTAAGTATTTATAGAATTTACTACGTTTAAGAATTAAAATTTTGAAAGACTTTAATTTTTATTACCGATAATTGGGCAATAGTTCAGCTATAAATTAAACAAATTTTAAGTCTAATTTTGCTTAATTATTTAGTAATTCTATCCTTGAAGTTACGATAATTAAGCTTAATATTGTTAATTTTTTGATTTAAAAAACTTGTAGTAGTCTTTTGCAGACGGATTAGTGGACTCTGACGCTTAAAGCTTTTGGGTCTTTGTTCTGGCGACTTTAAATACCTATAATGCAAAAACACATTTCGATATGGAATATTAACATCTTCACCAGTGCAAAGTTGAGCAAAGTTTGATGAACTTATACTCATATAGTGCAGATATGTCAGCCGCTGTCCTTCGTCGTATAAGATATTATCTACCACATCAAATTTAGAAGCCCAATGGCAACCAGTCGCTGTACCGTGATAGGCGTAATTGTAGTAAGAAATTCCACTACGTAAAACTAAATAGTTGAGAACTGTTTGATCGGAATCTGCCCATGCCAGTGCGTCAGCTTCACCTGCTTCTAACTTTTCTAATAGATTGGCTAAATTAGCATCGTCAAAAACACCCTTTTTAGAAGCAAACCAACCAGAACAAAAAACGTGATTGCTGATATTTTCTATAGGAAAAATCTCTTTTAGCTTATCTTCTGACCAGTTAAAAATATAATTCAAATCGGATTTATATTGAAAGTCATTCGTAATCCAATCATATTCATCCAACTTTTGATAAACATCATCGAGTGATTTCATTAACAGCGTATCTCCGTCAAAGAAGATAAACTTGTCAAATGGGCCATCTAGACAGCAAAGTTTTCGATGCCTTTCTATGCGATAATTTTCTGGCAAACCATATTCTTGCCACAACTTTAACGCTCTTGGGTGAGCTTTCCAGATACGAGAGCCAAAGTCCTCCCAGTAAGCTATGGAATCAGGGTTTTCAAATAAAGTAACATTATCTCTAGATGCAATCTCTACCTTTACTTTCTCTAACCGCTCATTATATGGAATTACACAAACAGGAATTTCTCTACCAGCATTAGCTTCTATACTATTGAGTAACGCTACTAATTGGTCATAGACAACATCATTCGCTAAGATGTAAATGCCATCGGTCATTGGAATACTCCTAATATTAAGTACGGGCAGCAACAAAGGGAAATAAACGGCGAGTTAATTTGGAAATGAAGGCGAATTTACCCTCATGGAGATAGCGATAGTGTTCCCACAATTGCCAATAAGGACTACCAGTTTTCATTCGCGTCCCAGCCCAGTGAAGATATTTTAGTCGTTGTCCTCGGTCATAGAGGGCGTATTCTTGCTGTTGGAAATTTTGTGAACCTGCCCAACTACCAGGCCCTCCCCCAGGAATTTTGACGAGATTTTCACGTTTGGAAATTAGTTTGAGAACAAGATAATTTAAAATTGGTTGGTCTGTAACTCCTTCAGAAAAATCAAAATATTCCCGATGCACAGCACACTCGCGCAAAGCTTCATCCATTTGTTGTTCGGTAATAACTCCTTTTCTCGAAGCCCAAAAGCCACTATTGAAAACATCTTGAAGTTCGACATCGGAAAAAATTTGCTGCTCTTTCACAAATGGGGAAAAGATATTTCGCAGCTTGTCATTAGCATGGTGGTAATCACAACAGAAAAAATCTACTTCTGAAAGCTTGTCTAAATTTTCGGCGATTTTTTCAAAAACGACAATATCCGTATCAATATAAATAAATTCATCTAAAGGGCCAAACCACGCCACCAGTTTACGCATTTTGTTGGGTAAGGCGAGGAAATCTCGGTCAAAAATTTCTCCGATGCGTTTGGTAAATTTCTCAATAAGTTCTAAATCTGGGAAAATTTTGACGTTGTGTAAAGTAGCAAGCTGTTCTGCTACTTTGTGATAATTGTCATTAAAAGGTATGAGATAAACAGTCACTTCTCGGTCATAGTAACGAATGCTATTGAGTAAAGCGATCGCATTATCAATAACACGATCATTCGCAACAATATAAATGCCCCGACTCATAAATTATCCTTGGGTAATTAACTTAAATTTTCGCAAAGCTCTTGTAAGTAAATTTGGTGTTGGAGCGTCATTATAACTCTTAGGAGGATTTTTAAAGACTGGATGCTTCTCCGGCTCGTGTAAATAACGATAGTAGAGAAATAAATCTCGATAGGGAAACTCGATATTTTCTCCAGCACAGACTGCTTGATTGATATTAGGAGGAATACCAATGTAATGAATGTAAGTTAGTCGATTACCTTTGTCATAAAGAAGATGCTCTCGTTCCTCGAAATGCTTAGATGTGGCAGAACATCCTGTTTTTTTATTATCTGGCAGTTGGCGAGCAAAGTTATAAATAGAAAGATTAGACCTCATTACCATATAGTTTATCAGTGGTTGTTCGCCAGCACCGCCATACAAAATTTCCGCTTCACCATTTTGTAAATGGGATATCAGCCAATCTCTTTGTTCTGAGTTAAATATTCCCCGTTTTGCGCCATAAAAGCCTGAGCAAAATATTTCGGAATCAATGCGTTTTTGCTCGAAAACTTCTATTAATTTTGGAGAATTAACATTATATATTTTACTAACGTCTTTAAATTGGAAATCGTAGACAACAAAATCATAACTATCTAGTTTTTCAAACACTGTCGCTAGTGAGTTCATCACCAAGGTGTCTGCATCTAAATAGATAAACTTATCGAATGGGCCATCAAAAGCGCAAAAACGACGGTGAGCGCCATACAAACGGAATTTACTGCGATTCAATCGTTCTGGTGCTGCTGTCAGCATAAATTGATCCCAGAGATTGATTGATTCTTGATTATCGTAAAGAAATACATTAGGGCGTTTAGCTATTTCATCAGCAATTCGCTGTGTCTGATCATCGAAAGGATAGATACAAACAGGAGTTTCTGAACCCAAGATAATATCAATACTGTTGAGCAAAGCCACCAGTTGATCGAAAACATAATCATTGGCAAGGGTGCAAATACCATTCATAATTTATGAGTGTTCAGCAACAAAGTTTGACAACCAGTTAAGCAGGTTTAATTTGCGTAAAATGATTTGACGTGCTTCTGCGATCGCATCTTTAGCAGCATACCAAGCATCAGGTGTAGCTGTCACTTCTTGGATGTAGGCAATGCCTTTTTCATCTAAACTGGGTAATCTTAAAAAACTACCCGGTGGCAATAATTTATCAGCAGCTGGCCCACCATAATAAATTGGCAGACACCAAGCCAGCAAAGAATCCCACAATTTTTCACTTACATACCAACTATTTTCTGCATAGTTTTCAATTGCCAGATTGTAGTAATATGGTGCCATTCCATGCCATTTGTGACCAAGTTCACCTTTTGTTGGCGACCATGCAGGTAAGTCCCGCCCATACAAATCGAACTTAGTGCCGCTAGCTTGCAATGATTTCAAAAAGTCTAAGCGCTGGCGATGATTAGCTGTCCGGTTAATTCCCGAAGTAATCCAACTGCATGGAGCAATTTTTTCCGGGATTGGCATTTCATTTAAATCCTCAAATGATTTGGCATGATACCAAATAGCAGGCATATAATCGGGATTGGGCGCAAAGTCATCGGGGCCGGAAACATGACCACAATACTTTTGAGCTTCCTGATAATTCCGCTTACTTATTTCTACAATCTCATCTAGGGGCGGTTCGCGGAGAAAATAAATAATCCGCTCTTTCGGCACACCACATAATAGAGATTCTATATTTATTTCTGGTTTTTGTTGTCGTTTACGAACAATATCTAACCAAGATGCTTGTGGGGATGGTTGGGGAAAATCAAACTGATATAGCAACAGAAAGTCTGGCTTTTCCGCTATTTTCAACATTTGAATGTTGTCCCAAATACCAAAGGAGTGCGGGGTTTGTTGCCATAACCAGTCTCTGGTTTTAGCAAGACCTGAATAACTGCTAATCATCCCAACAGTTTTGATAGTCATAAATCGTATTTATTCGTAGTTAGTTTTCAGTTAATTTTTGTACTGTTACCCTAGAATTGGTGGACGCTGATCTTCTTCTACGTAACTTAATATTTTGGTAATTCTATTCTCCCAAGAAAATTGCTGGGCAAAATCTATACTAGCTGCATAACCCTCTATTTTTCTGGGATAGGTTTCTAAAGTATGCTGAATAGATTGGGCAAGTTTATCCGAGTTATCTGGTGTACACCAACTGGCAATTAAAGGTGATGTCTTGAATTCCATTAAAGGTGGAATCTCAGTTGCAACTATAGGAGTGCCAGCAGCCATATACTGAAAAAACTTAACGGGATTCGTGAAATCTGCTGATTTTCCAGCGCAGTGAGGATGAACTAAAATATCAGCTGCTTGAAACAAGCTGACTAATCGTTCCCGTGGAAGTATCCAGCCTAATAATTTAACGTTTTCTACATTTTTATCTCTAGCTAGTTGTTGATATGCTTGTACTTGTGCTTCTGTACCTCCTGTGATCACAAACTGAATTTCTGGCAATTCTTTAGCAGAATCAATTAACAGATCAACACCTTTGAAATGATATAAAGCGCCTGAATAGACAACTAAATGCTTACGTCCATTTATGAGCAATTCTTGACGCCATGCTTCGGCTTCTTGAGGCTGTCTGACTGAAAATGATTGATTGAATCCGTTATGTAACCAAACGACTTTTTCCGGTGGCATTCCATATTCTATTAAGCTTTGGCGGATGGGTTCCGACTGAGTTATGGCTATTTTAAAATAGGGACTGTGGACAATTTCCGGCTCAAATTTTTGGTCTTGAAAGTAGTGACGTTCATAGATGGTAGGAATTTTATTTTTGACTGCGGCTTTGACAAAGTTCCAATCCCGCGTGTGGACAACTTTCGTATTAGGCAGGATATGAACCGGTAAATAATATTTGGTTACTACTGTACTGGAGTTAGTAAATTTACCACCTATTTTATCAATAGGCCAAGGCATTGGCAATGGAGCAATTTTGAGCTTTTCTTGAACATCGTAAAATTCTATAAATTCTCTGCCGGGTCTTTTGGGTTGATAAGGATAAATTAACGATAGTAGATTAACAGAATATTTTTTTTTATCTGGATAGATTAAAACTGAGGAGTAGCCTAAGTTAGCTGCTGCGTTGGCACAAAGTACATCATGAATTTCGTGTGCTGTGTCCGGTTGTAGTGATGGCTCTCCGGTGTAAAAAATATATTGATTTTTTTTTGAAGAATTTATCATTGTTTTGGATGATAGGTTTTTTCAGATTGTGGTAAAAATACTTTTGTTAATTGCATTAACTAAAATTAAACTCTATCCTCAAAAAGTTTTAATATATCTAGTAGGTAAATAGCAGAGTCATAAGATTCTGTAATTAATTGATTTTGTTTTTGGGGTTCGGATTCTAATTTATCGGCTAGCAAGCGCAGAGAGCTAAGGAGGGGATAGAGACGTGTGCGAAACTCATCGGAGATATGACTAAAGTTTTGATACTCGTTCTTTCCATTTTGATTTTTGTCTATATCTGACGATATCTGCCAGTTAATTTTCAGACTAACCACATCGTCGAAAACATCAATAGCGTTGAGAACTCTTAAGGCTGAATTGTATGATTCGTCAATTAATTCCTGCTGCTCTTGGGAATTGTCTACCAGATCATCAACTAATAGTCCGAGGAAACCAATCATTGAGTTAAGCCTTGTCCGCAGTTCATGAGAAATTCGATTAAAGCTGGGATTAGTTTTGGTGAAAATTTCCGGCTGCTCAGTAAATTGCATTGAGTAGAGGCGTGAATAGTAACTACCTTTTTGTAAAAGTTCTTCGTGGGTGCCGATTTCTACTACACTTCCTTGGTCTAAGACGGCGATTTGATCGGCTTTTTGGACTGTGGAAAGGCGGTGAGCGATTACTAGGGTGGTGCGATCGCGACTTAGGTTATCAAGTGCAGCTTGTACTAAGCGTTCGGAAACGGTATCTAAAGCGCTGGTGGCTTCATCTAAAATCAGAATTTCAGGATTTTGCAGCAGGGCGCGGGCGATCGCTAATCTTTGCCTTTGTCCACCAGATAACATTACGCCGCGATCGCCAATCTGCGTATCAAATCCCTGGGGTAATTTGCTAATAAACTCATAGGCGTTTGCTCGCTTTGCAGCAGTGAGAATTTCATCATCACTAGCCTCTGGTCGTCCATAAGCAATATTGTTTCGCACCGAATCATTAAAGAGAAATGTATCTTGACTGACAATTCCCATCGCCTTCCGCACCGATTTCAAATCGAAATCTCGCAAATCTATTCCGTCTAGGGTAATAGAGCCAGATGTGGGGTCATAAAATCTCGGTAAGAGGTCTGCCATTGTTGATTTACCAGCACCAGAACTACCCACCAAAGCCAGAGTAGTACCGCGTGGTAAATATAAATCTACGTCTTGAAGTACTATATTTTGATGATTAGGGTAGCAAAAACAGAGATTATTAAAATGCACTCCCTCTTTTAATTTCTGATAAGGAATCATGCCGCTACTCATGAACGGCTTATTATCTTGTCGTAAAAAATCAGCGATAATATCCACGCTAGAAGCAGTATTAGCAAAGTTACTCCGAAGAGTATTCAACTGAGAAATAAACGGTAGCAGTCGCAATAGCAACAATAGATATGTAATCAAAACGGCTGAGACTGAACTAATCTGATCCGCAAATAAGGTGCGACCCAAAAAGACAATCACTATTAAGGCTATAATGCCCGTCACCTCGCTAACTGGTGTAATAGCCTCAGAATTCAACTGGGACTGAAAATCTGCTTTTTCTCGGTCACGAATTAGCTTTTCAATCCGTTTATATTCTCTATCTTCATTTCCAGTTGCCTTTACTAGGCGAATTCCATTTAGCATTTCTAACACAGAAATGGAATAAGCTTTAGACATCTCCGAAAGTTGGACACCAAAATCTCTTGAGCGGTAAATTGCATACTGATTTACGAACGTCACCAAAGTTAGCAACATTGTAGTAGCAATGGTCAACTGCCAGGAAATTGACAGCAACAAAGCCACAAAAACTAAAATCGTAATTCCCAATATGATTAACCTAATAATATTGCCTATAGCAGTAGCGGTACGACTAATTTCTCCCCCCAGGCTGTTGATTAGATCACCAACTTTCATTTTGGTGTAATAATCTATGTCAATATCTAGTAATAACTTCAACCCGGCTTCTCGCATATCTGATGTCAACGTCCGCGTTAAAGAACTCGACACCAAAGTACCAACATAGCCAGTTAAATTTTTTAAAACAATTGTAAATATAATTGAGCCAGCCATTACCGCTAGCCGATAACTTTCGGGAACTTTCTCAAAGGGAGAGACAATAGCTTTAATAATTGACGGAGCACCTGTTAAATTTACAGGTTGACCCACTATTTGAAGAATTACTGGCACAATCAGTGTCGTTCCCACACCGTTAAATAAAGCGCTAGAAAATCCGAAGAGAATTGTAAAAAATATCCTAGCTGGATAAGGTTTAGCAAATTTTACTAGTAGTTTGCTGTTAGACATTGGGAATTTAGATTATAAATTTAGAATTGGATCGCGGCAAGAGAAAATGTTATACATACAACTTCAATCAATCCAGAGCTATTCTTACATATAGATATACTATGCCTGTTACGAGATTTTCAATTGAGTTAAATCTAGATTAATCAGAGATTTATAATCATGCACTATGCTCACAAACGAGAAATTAACTCAGATAAGGTAGATGCCATAGCTTCTAAGCTGTACTTTTCTAAACATCTTTCTCTAGCCTTTCTACCTCGCTCCCTTGCTTGTTCTACATCAGCAAATATCAGTTGAATTTGTGCAGCAATTTGTTGGGGACAACTAGGATCAACTAAATAACCAGTTTCCGCTAAAATTTCGGGAATGTCTCCTACTCGTGTGGATAACACAGGTTTAGCCATTGCCATCCCATCTGTTAACTTCAGAGGAAATTGGGCACGAGCAATTACGTTATCTCGCTGGGGAACAACTACAATGTGAGCAGCTGCTACAACTTCAGGCATAATCTCTACAGGACATTTTGGCAACTTGATAATCCAGCGTCCCCATTTTTGAATCAGCTGCTGATCATAATCATCATAAGGACTGCCTCCCACAATTACCAATTTTAAATCTTGCTGATTCAACTGATCTAACGCTATTAAGACATCTTCAACTCCCTTGTGAGGTCTTGGCGCACCAGGAAACATGAGAACTCGATACTTTGCCAAACCATAACGCTCTCTGCTGACCTCTGGGTTGTATTTCTCCGGGTCAAACATGGCGGTATCTTTGCCATTAGGTAAATAAACACCTCCAAAGCGGTCTTGAAGAAACTGAGTATCGATGGTAATCCCATTGGCACGAGATACTAAACTTTCCATCCACTGGAGATAAAGTGGATGATCGGGAAATCTCAATGCACCATTTTTTTTTAAAATGTCCCTGCCAAATTGCTTAAGATTGGCGCGATACTTCCATTCAAAACCTCCATGCCAGCTAAGTTCCCAGTCATCCATATCTAAAAGCAAAGGACGACGACTAGCTAATTTATGCAGTAGACACACACCAAAACTTGTCGGTTTAGGTTTGACTGCATAAATAATGTCGCCATCTAGTTTTTGCCAAAGTTTTTTAGCTGAAGTAAAAAACTCAGGATAGTTTTTACCATCAATAGCAACTACTGGTATTCCTACTGGAGGAATCGCATATAATTCCTGACCAAATAAAAATCCGACAATCTCAACTTCATAATCGATTTTTTTTAGAACTTGAGCTAGTAAAAACGCTCGAACTGAGCCTCCTCCAGACAAGTCACTCACAACTAACGAAACTTTTCCTTTCATATATTAGTTGCTTTAGTCACTATTGGCATAAGTGCTTTTAGGTTTTTTGAACAAGTTGATCAAATGGGAAAAAATCGAGATGATTTTTCGCGATCGCGGCCCTCGGTATTTTTCATATAATACAAAACTAGGAATAATTAGCCGAGTTTGATAAATTAGCTTGAGTAAATAGCTATGATTAATCTTGATTTTTTTATTTAATAAGTACAAAGGAGGAGAAAACATTTTAATTAGCCGAGCAAAATTATCTTGCTCTTTTTCTCTAATTGCTTCTTTAAGTAAAAAATCTATGCCTACTTGGCATAAAGGGATTAAATCATAATGCTTGCTGCACACTGTCTCGTATAACAAAATGTAATAAGCTTTCATATAAGACCAGTTATTAGTTCTATTAGACTGATGTTTTGTATAATATGCTCCGATCATAGGTGTGTAGACAAAATTAACATTAGCAATTAAAAGGTCTATTGTAAAATCTCTATCTTGTAAAGCTTTTAGGCGCTCATCAAATATTTTTTTTTCTTGCACATCTCTACTCATTAATAAACATTGTTGAAGTAAGGGAAATGGAGAATCAGCTAGAAAATCAGGGATGAGTAATCGCTCAATCAATTGTTCTTTTGATAAAGAACCAACTAGATTTTTTTCTCTGTTGACAATTTGCTGTTCTCTGTCTATAAATACCCGTTCATAATCTGTATAAAAAACAGTATTTTCTTGAACATCCAAGGCACTTAAATGAGCTAATTGAAATTTAATTTTATCTTCGTGAATCCAATCATCTCCATCTAGAAACTGAATCCACTTACCTTGTGCTTGTTTAAAGCCAAAATTCCGACTTGAGGATACTCCGCCATTTTCTTTATAGAAGTAGCTGACTCTTGAATCTAGACTGATCAATTGTTGAGCAACTTCTTGTGTATTATCAGTAGAGCCATCATCTACCATAATACATTCAAGGTTAGTAAATGTTTGTGATAGTACGCTTTTAACTGAGCGTTCTAGGTAGCTAGCTTGATTAAAACAGGTAACAACGATTGAAACAAGTGGAGTCATTGATTAAGCACTCTTCTTGTTGAAAAGGTATAGTTCAAAATTCACGCCGGAGAAAAATAAGTATTGCGAAATAAACTAAGTTGGTATTTTGATTGAGATGTTAGCACGCTGCAAGTAATACTTGAGGAGTGCTGTATAGGTGCGATCTATTGATGGCAATGTATACTTTTTCTCAGGTTCAGCGTCATGTGAACCCCAGATTACTGGGAAAGGATTTGGTTCCCAGACAATGAGGTTTTTGTGTTCGTCATAGCTGTAATCAAAAGCCATAAAATCAAAACCTAATGCTTTGCGTGCCTGCTGCAAAAGATGATGATTGGGGTCTTCTCCACTGAAATAAGCAATCTCCTCTGCTATTATTGATTCATTAATTACGCGATTATCGTTGTCGCGTACTTCCCAAGATTTGGAAACCATTAAAGGGCCAGGGATACCTTCATCTCCCATAGCGTAGTAGCGATACTTACGATACAGACCATCTTCTTCCCTAACATCCAGAAATTCTACTGCAATGGGGGCAAGCATCTTTTCAAAAGGGATGTTTTCCAAGTCATCGAGATTTTGGACGAAAAAGATTTGGCAGCCATGCACCCAGTCTTCACGGATAAAGAAGGGAGTTGACAATCCTCCTTGTGTCTTTTTGAAAGCTTCTAAATCAGTAATCGGCACTGTTTTGGCGGTGCGAATGCCCTCTACGCTACCAATCCGCTGTGCTGCCAGTGATTTAATTGAATTTGAGAGGTTATCAATGGGATTAACAATGGGAATGTTGCGTTTTTTACATTCTGCTTCTATTGGCTGGGCATATTGATAAATATGCGGAAATCTTTCTTTGAGGGGATCTTGTAGCCAAGGTATAAATAGTGCATAGCGTTCCCAGTTATTTATCTCACAAGGGAGATAATGAAGTTCAAACAGATGTGCTGCCTCAGGTATATTTTGACTGATCCAATAAAGAAAGTAGTCATTGTATGTAGACTGGTGATCTGCCTGTCGCACAACAAGGATGCGTTTGGGATATCGGATGTCGTTCACGGCATCCCGAATTGCTGAAATTACCTGTTGCCGAAATTCTTTGTACATAGAAGGTTTGTGACGTTAATATAAATAGTCCTAGATGAAATTTTGATCAGATATGGGATATTCGGCGCTAAAAATCTTACTTGATTTTTATTGACAAAACTTTGTCAGTGTTATTATTCGATAAATAAGGTTTTATAGACTAGGAAATGGTTTTAATATAGGCTATCTCTTATTTTTGAAGTTTTTCAGATCAACGAGGAATCAGCCTTTAATTTGTCATCAATTATGGTAAAGGGTATATTTTTAGTTAACCATAGATATGAAGTTTCAATAAAAGCCTAGATAAAGCTAACGCCATATTGGCTAGTTCGTCTACCGAAATTTCACATATAAATGATATTTTTTGATACTAAATATCTACTCATAAGAGAGGCAAAGGAAATGCAGGTAATCCGTCTTGAGGCACTCTCAGACAACTATATATTTTTGCTGTACGATGCACAGCAACGTATTGCCGCTGTTGTCGATCCAGCGGAGGCTCAACCAGTATTAAAGCAACTGGCAGAACTAAAAGCTGAGTTGGTAGCAATTTTTAACACGCACCACCATCAAGATCATGTGGGTGGTAATAAGCAGTTAATAGGAGAATTCCCCCAAGTGATAGTTTACGGGGGAACCGAGGATCGTGGTAGAATTCCCGGACAGCAAGTGTTTTTGCAAGAAGGCGATCGCGTCCAGTTTGCAGACCGCAAAGCTGAAGTTCTCTTCGTTCCCGGACATACCCGCGCTCACATCGTTTACTACTTTCCCCCTGAAGAAGCTGGTGAGACAGGCGATTTATTTTGCGGCGATACCTTATTTTCTGGTGGTTGCGGTCGCTTGTTTGAAGGAACACCGACCCAGATGGTAGATTCTTTAAGCAAACTGCGCTCTCTACCCGATGATACACGCGTCTGGTGCGCCCACGAATACACCTTAAAAAATCTGCAATTTGCCCTAACTGTGGATGGCAACAATGCCGACTTACAAAGGCGCTTCAATGAAGTGAAGGCTTACCGTAGTCAAGGAGAAGCTACCATACCCTCACTGCTGGGAGTGGAGAAGCGCACCAATCCCTTTTTACGTTGGGATCAGCCATCATTACAATTAACTGTTAAGAGTACCGATGCAGTGCAAACCTTTGCGCGTATACGAGAAATGAGAAATAACTTTTAGGCATTGGGCATTGGGCATTGGGCATGGAGCATTGGGCATGGGGCATGGGGCATTGGGCATGGGGCATGGGGCATTGGGCATTGGGCATGGGGCATTGGAGAAAAGTCTATCTCCCTCATCTCCTCCACTCCCCACTCCCCACTCCCCACTCCCCACTCCCCCATCCCCCATTCCTTCAATTTTCTAGCGCTAATAGTTGCGATCGCACCCTTCCTTTCGCTACGATCTGTAAGCTTTAGGGTATAGGCAAAGAAGCTTGGAATACAGCAGTGACATTGTGAGCTATGCTGCCCAAACCCAAATTAATCAGATTTTACAGGAAAAACGAAAAACGATGGCGAAACGTGTGCAGTTAGTTTTAAATCAAGATATCAGCAAGCTGGGAAAATCTGGTGACTTAGTGGAAGTAGCTCCTGGCTACGCTCGTAATTATCTGATTCCCCAGAAATTGGCAACCAATGCCACTCCTGGTATTCTCAAGCAAGTAGAACGCCGTCGCGAGCAAGAGCGTCAACGGCAATTAGAACTCAGACAACAAGCTCTTGAGCAAAAAGAATCTTTAGAAAAAGTTGGCAGCTTGACAATTGCCAAGCCAGTTGGTGAAAACGAAGCAATTTTCGGTACTATTACCACTCAAGATGTTGCAGATGCAATTAAGGCAGCCACCGGTCAAGAAGTCGATCGGCGTGGGATTACCATCCCTGATATTAACCACCTTGGGACTTATCAAGCCGAAATCAAGCTGTATTCGGAAGTAGCGGCGCAAGTCGATATTCAAGTCGTCGCGAGTTAACTCAGAAGGGGACGCGGAGATGAGGGGGATGAGGGAGATAAGGGGGATAAGGGAGCAAGAGAAGTAAAGGTGAATAATAACTCATAACTCTTAACTCCTAACTCCTAACTCTTAACTCCTAACTCCTAACTCCCAACTAGCTTTCATCTCAAAACTAAAATCGTTTATGGCTGAAGAACTGAGTTTTAAAGGCGATGGCAGCGATGCCTACGGCGGTAAACTACGCCTCCCCCCACAAAATATTGAGGCGGAAGAAGCGATTTTAGGGGGTATTTTACTAGATCCAGAAGCGATTAGTCGAGTTAGCGATCGCCTCCTTCCCGAAGCTTTTTACATTAGCGCTCACAAAGATATTTATCAAGCAGCTGTGAGGCTCCACGCCCAAGGTAAAGCCACTGACTTGCTCTCAGTCACAAGTTGGCTGACTGACCATGAAATGCTAGCCCGTATTGGTGGCAGAAATAAATTAGCAACTCTGGTAGACCGCACAGTGTCAGCCGTGAACATCGACGCCTTAGCAGGGTTAGTCATGGACAAATACCTGCGGCGGCGCTTAATTAAAGCTGGCAATGAAATTGTACATCTTGGTTACGAGACAGAAACCGAATTACCAATTGTTTTAGATCAGGCAGAACAGAAAGTATTCTCAGTTACTCAAGAGCGTCCCCAATCAGGTTTAGTTCACATTTCTGATACTCTAATTAATAATTTCCAGGATATTGAGGATCGAAATCAAGGCATCGCCTTACCTGGGATTCCCTGCGGATTTTACGATTTAGATGCCATGACCAGCGGCTTTCAGCGTTCTGATTTGATTATTGTCGCTGGCAGGCCATCAATGGGAAAAACGGCCTTTTGCTTGAACCTTGCTCATAATATCGCCGCTTCTTATAAATTACCAGTTGCTATTTTTAGCTTGGAAATGTCAAAAGAGCAACTCACGCAACGATTATTAGCTAGCGAAGCCCAAATTGAAAGTAGTTATCTGCGGACTGGACGCCTCAGCCAAACACAGTGGGAACCTTTAAGCCGTGCTATTGGTATCCTTTCCGAGATGCCAATTTATATTGACGACACGGCGAATATTACAGTTACACAAATTCGTAGTCAGGCGCGGCGACTACAAGCAGAACAGGGCACTGAACTGGGTTTGATCGTAATAGATTATTTGCAATTGATGGAAGGAGGAGGCGATAATCGCGTACAAGAATTATCAAAAATTACACGTCAACTCAAAGGTTTAGCGCGTGAATTATCTGTACCAGTTATTGCTTTATCTCAGTTGAGTCGAGGGGTGGAAGCACGCACTAATAAGCGTCCGATGTTATCAGATTTGCGCGAAAGTGGAAGTATTGAACAAGACGCGGATTTAGTAATAATGTTATACCGCGATGAATATTATTCTCCCGATACACCCGATCGCGGGATTGCAGAAGTGATCATAGCTAAACACCGCAACGGGCCTACAGGTACTGCAAAACTTTTGTTCAATCCACAGTTTACAAAGTTTCAAAATTTAAAAATTTAGCCAGATTCAATACCTTCGCCAAAAATACAGGTAGTCTAGCTTTTTACGAAATAGCTCAACATAAGAGCGTGCAATACTGCGAAGATCCTGTATTGAGAATGGTCGGCGGTAAGCGAGAGTCCTTTCCTTTGTGATGCTGCGCGAACGGACACGCTAGGCGATCGCAATCCTTTTGTATTGAGAGGAAAAGAGCGAGTATCATACAGGACAGTCTCATCTACTTTTGCGAACAGTAAGGTACGCTTTATGAATCTATTCTTTAAGGCAGGTATCAAGTACGTGCTTGAGCAAACCCGGATAACCGTGGTTATACTGTGGTGTAACAATAATTAATCCATCTGCTCGTTCAATGGTTGTAGAAAACTGAGGATCTTTTAGGGATTCCCCTGCATCATTTGTAGCGATCGCCATATCTCTAATATCGAGTTCATCTATAAGCATAACTTCCGGTTGTCGAGCGATCGCTCGCGCAATACCCAACGGTTTTTGTTGACCACCGGGTAAGCTTAAGCCACTTTGTTGCAGTTTATGCCTGAAGAATGACTACGTAATTTTGTTTGTAGTTGGCGCTTTAGCGCTAAAGCGCCAACGGGGACTGGGGATTGAGAAGATGAGGGAGACCAGAGAGAAATAACGCCTAACTCCTAACTCAGCACTAGGTGATTACAGTTGGCTGTTCTCGTCCAGTGAATTTACGGATCTGAGCTATCTCTTCAGTAAGAGTGATTAAAGAAGCAAGTGCTTGCTGTGGTTCAAGGTCATGTTTGGCGGGATCTGCCTCGTAGCTTTCTAGATAAACTCTTAGGGTTGCACCTTGGGTGCCCGTCCCAGAAAGTCGCACCACAATCCGGGAGCCATCGCTAAAGCCAATGCGAACACCTTGTTGATCGCTAATGCTACCATCAACAGGGTCGGTATAACTAAAGTCATCACTGTATTCAACTTGGTAGTTAGCAAACTGCTTGCCTTTGAGGGTTGGCAATAAGGAACGCAGTCTTTCTATTAAGGTGTTGGCTGGCTCTATCTCTATCCCTTCATAGTCATGGCGGGAGTAATAATTGCGTCCATAGGTCTGCCAGTGTTCCCGTACAATTTGCTCAACAGATTGCTGCCGGATTGCCAGAATATTCAGCCAGAACAGAACAGCCCATAGCCCATCTTTTTCGCGGATATGGTTAGAGCCGGTACCAAAGCTTTCTTCACCACAGAGAGTCGCTTTACCCGCGTCTAAGAGATTGCCGAAGAATTTCCAACCAGTGGGCGTTTCATAGGAATCAATTCCAATCTGAGCGGCAACTCGATCTACTGCTTGACTAGTAGGCATTGATCGCGCTACCCCTGCCAAACCCGAACTATAACCAGGAACTAGCTTGGCGTTTGCGGCTAAAATAGCGAGGCTATCGCTAGGGGTGACAAAGAACTTACGCCCTAAGATCATATTGCGATCGCCATCTCCATCAAAAGCTGCCCCAAAGTCTGGCGCATTCTCTCCGTACGAAATATCTACCAACTCATGGGCATAAACCAGATTTGGATCAGGGTGTCCGCCGCCAAAGTCTTCTAGAGGTGTACCATTACGCACGGTTCCCACTGGTGCGCCTAAACGTTGCTCGAAAATGGCATGGGCATAGGGGCCAGCCACCGCGTGTAAGGCATCAATGCTGATCCGAAAATTTCCTCTTGTCAACAGTTGGTGAATACGTTCAAAATCAAACAGGGACTCCATTAACTCTTGATAATCCTGTACGGAGTCAATCACCTCAACTACTGTCTCTCCCAAATGTGACTCACCCAAGGTTTCTAAATCTACATCTGGTGCTTCCAGAATTTGGTAGATATCAATCACTTTACTGCGATCGTAGATCGCCTCTGTCACCTTTTCCGGCGCTGGGCCACCGTTACTAATGTTATATTTCACACCAAAGTCCCCATTTGGCCCGCCCGGATTATGACTAGCAGACAAGATGATAGCCCCAATAGCCTGGTACTTACGAATAATCGCGGAAGTCGCAGGAGTAGACAAAATCCCCCGTTGACCAACTTTAATCCGCCCAATGCCATTGGCCGCAGCCATTTTCAAAATGATTTGAATGGCTGGGCGGTTGTAATAACGACCATCACCACCCAGGACTAGGGTTTGAAAGTGCAAGTCCCCTACAGAATCGAAAATGGATTGGATAAAATTTTCCAGGTAGTGGGGCTGCTGAAAATCTTTAACTGCTTTCCGCAACCCAGAAGTACCGGGCTTTTGGTCAGAGAAAGGAGTAGTAGAGACTTTACGGATATTCATAGATAATGTTTAACAAGGAATTTTTCTCTTACAGCTTTGCATAAGTTCGTTACAAAAAAAATTGTCAGGCATTAAACTTTTGTGTATCTTCTGTACCTCTATTGGGCTAATGGTATAAAAGGGATAGTTCTAAAATGGTATTACTATATTGAGTCATAGCTCAGTTTTTTTCTCTTTTCCCAGATTTAAGTCTAGTAGTCGGCGCTGGTGCTGAATTATTTTGCAGAATTGCAATTTCCCTCTGTGCATCTTGATAACTATCTTGTTCTCCTTGCTGTTGAAATAGTTTTGCAGCTTTTTTGAAATCCGCGATCGCACCCTGTTTATTTTTCTGTTTGGTGCGAATCACACCTCGGTTATAGTAGGCTAAAGCATTGTTAGCATTAATTGCGATCGCTTGTGAATAATCTTGATTTGCAGCTTTTTTATTTCCCAGTTCGAGATAGGCGTTACCACGGTTGTTGTAAGCTGCTACATTATTAGAATCTAGTCTCAGCGCTGCGGTGTAATCTTCAATAGCGCCTTTATAATCTCCGAAAGAAAAGCGGTGAATACCTCTGTGAATATAAGCTGCAATAAATTTAGGATCAATCTGTAAAATAGTGTTGTAATCTTCAGTAGCTTCGAGCTTCTCTCCCAGATCACTGTAAACATCACCACGATTAAGATAGGCTTCTATGTATTTTGGATTGATGTTAATTGCGTCTGTGTAATCTTTAAGGGCTGCATATTTTTGTTTATTAATAAATTGAGTTAAACCTCTTTGATAATAAGCTTTGGTATCACTAGGATTAATCTTAATTACTGTATCAAAATCTTGGATTGCTGCTTGTCTAAGTTTGAGGCGACGGCGGAGAATCCCTCGCTGCAAGTAAGGTTCAGGATACTGAGGTTTGAGAGCGATCGCTTTGTTAAAATCTTCTATTGCTGCTTTATTATCCTTCAGTTGAGCAAGGGCTAAACCCCGTCCATAGTAAGCATAAGCATTCTTAGAATTTAACTTAATCGCTTGGGTATAGTCAGCGATCGCTTCTTTGTACTTCCCTAATTCCGAAAAAGCAAATCCTCGATCAAAATAGGCGTTAGCATCTTGAGGATTGAGCAAAATGGCTTGGCTAGAGTCTGCTTGTGCTTGCTCGTAGTCTCCTAATCGATAATAAGCATCACCTCGCTTATTATAAGCCAAAGCGTTTTGCGGATCTAATTTAATAACCTGATTGAAATCTTCAACTGCTCCTTCATAGTTTCCCGCATCATATTTATTTACTCCTTCTTGATATAATTTTTGTTGAGCATCACTTACGGGTTTTGGCAATTGCAAAAACCACGCTCCAACACCAAGTATGATACAGCCAGCTACCCCCGTTATAACTAGTAATAATTTTTTCTGATGCTGTTTTTGCTGATCCTGCTCAATATTTGTTAACTTTTTCAGATCGTCTAAAACTTCAGTTGCATACCGGTAGCGTTTACGATAGTCACAACGCACCATTTTATTCAGAATTTTTGCTAATTTACTATTAACTTTTAGATTTTTATGACGCCAAAGAATTTCACCTGTCAGCTGATTTTTCTGACTTCGCAAATTAGATATTTCCTTTGCTGGTAAACCTCTAAGTGCAGCGATCGCAACAATACCTAAAGCATATATATCACTGTTGTATTTCAGGTTGCCGTTAGCTTGTTCTATAGGCATATATTCCAGATTGTCAACGAGATTAGTGATGGCTTCATTAAAAATACCAAAATTAACCAAAACTAACTTTTCATCTGACTCCCGGCGAATAATATTTGCTGGTTTAATATTCCGATGAATCACGCCATAGCTATGTACAAGCACCAAAATTTCTAATATCTCTGATAAAAGACTAATTACTTGCTCTTCCCTCAGAGGTTGTCCCTGGATCATTTTCTCAGTTAAAGGATTCCCAACTATGAATTCATGGACTATATAGAATTGTTCATTTTCTTCAAAACAAGCAATTAGCTTTGGAATTTTGTCGTGTTCCTCTCCTAGTTTTTCTAAAATTGCTGCCTTACTAGCAAATAAGCGGCGTAGGATTGTTAAACTTTGAGGATTGCTACTAGGATGACATAACTGCTTTACTATAAATTGGCTGCCAGGAAAATTAATATCTTCAACTAGATACGTTTTCCCCTTTTCACCATCATTGAGAACTTTTAGTATTCGATAATGTCCATCTAGGAAATGACTATTCATCTATATAAATATAGTCTGATAAATTGTTTGATTATAGCTTACGTGTTATTACTGGTGGTGTTAAAATGTAAATATTTATTTATTAATTGGACTTAGACAAAAAACACGCAAAAAAAGCCTGATATCAATATACAGAGAGACTTTAACATTGTTTTGCTTAGTTTGTTGATATATAGCAAACCTAAATCATTCGTGAACAGCGAGATCCTCGAATTTTTAGAGAAGTCGTGGATCTAAGTCTTGCGATTTTCACAAATCAAATAGGATTGCTATATCTGGCTTTCAGGTCTTTTTGAGCATTTGGTGTATTTACCTTGCCCTGTATGGGTTTGAGGCTTGTTTCTCCCTCAAAAACGTTTAAGTTCCGTTAAGTTTAAATTTGGGATTTTGAATCTTCTCTACGAGAGGCTCCGCCAACAATTCTATTTTCCGAAATTTAAAATCTAAAATTCGGTCAGGTTTTACACTGGCACGACAAATTTCTCGCTACCAGCCAGTTCAAAGGCTGCATGAATAGCTTGCAAAGCTTTAACACCTTGCTCTTGTGCCACGACACAACTAATTTTTATTTCTGAGGTGGCAATCATTTGAATATTAATTTGTTGTTGGGCTAGTGCTTCAAACATTTTAGCCGCAACACCTGGTTGTCCTAGCATACCAGCACCGACAATACTTACTTTAGCGATCGCACTATCTAAAACAACTTCACTCCATCCAAATTCTGCTGCTACTTGGGTAAGCATTTTTTTGGCACTTTCCCCGTCTATCCGCGAGACTGTAAAGGCAATATCTCGCCTGGGAACACCATCAATCACCCGACAGCGCTGAGATTGGATAATCATGTCAACGCTGATACTATGTTGCGCTAATAGTCCAAACAACTTAGCCGCCATCCCCGGCCGATCTGGCAATTGGCGAATAGCAAGACGCGCTTGGTTCAAATCGAGGGCGACGCCGCGAACGGGGGGAGTGGGGGAGGAGTGAGGAGTAGAAACGCGATTAATCGCGTCTGTACAAGAGTTAGGAGTTAGGAGTTCTCCCTTGCTCTTTGCTTCGATTTCAAAGGCGGTACGGAGTGCGCTGACGGCCCGATCGCATTCGGCTGCATCGACTACACAACTTACTTTCACTTCGCTGGTGGAAATCATCTGGATGTTTACGCCTGCTGCTGCTAAGGTGGCGAACATTTTTGCAGCTACACCGGGACGGCCAATCATTCCCGCGCCGGCGATGCTGACTTTAGCAATGTTATGTTCTATCATTACCTCCGCTTCGTCAAATTTGGGGTTAGATTGACTCCTGAGTGCTGGAGCGATCGCTGCTGTTACTGCTTCTGCCCGTTTTAATATTGGTGTGGTGACAGTAAAGGCAATGTCATTACTGTTACCTTCATGGATTGACTGAATAATCAAATCTACGTCTAGTTTTTGCCGCGAAATTTCGCCAAATAACCTGGCTGCCACGCCTGGTTTGTCGGGTACGCGCAACAAAGCTACCTTGGCTTGATCAGTATCAAATTCTACATCATCCACTGGACGGGCAATTTCTAGATTGATCAGCGATCGCCCTTGGGGTTTGGCTGATGTTACCCAAGTACCGGGGTCATCTGTCCAGCTAGACCTAACCACGAGAGGAACACCATAGTTACGAGCAATTTCCACAGCACGGGGATGTAGCACTTTTGCTCCCAAGCTAGCTAGTTCCAACATTTCATCGCAGGTGATGGCATCCATCAACTGGGCTTCGGCAACTAAGCGGGGATCTGTAGTTAAAATCCCTGGAACGTCTGTATAAATTTCGCAAAAATTTGCACGTAATGCGGCTGCGATCGCCACTGCTGATGTGTCGGAACCACCACGACCCAAAGTCGTAATTTCCATCTCTCCAGTGCTAGATGTACCTTGGAAGCCAGCTACTACAACTACTTTTCCTTCATTGATGTGACGAGTTAGGCGAGTAGTTTCAATATGCAAAATCCGAGCGCGGCTGTGTTCGGCTTCGGTAACAATTCCTACCTGAGCGCCAGTCATCGAGATTGCTGGTTGTCCGAGTTCCTGCAATGCCATAGTAAGTAAGGCGATGGTTACTTGTTCGCCAGTGGAAAGCAGCATATCCATTTCCCGGCGGTTAGGATTTGGAGAAATTTCGTTAGCTAGTTTGACGAGTCCATCGGTGGTTTTGCCCATTGCCGAAACCACTACGACCAGAGAGTTTCCAGCTTTAACTGTTTTATAAACACGTTGTGCAACAGCTTGAATACGTTCGACTGAACCGACAGATGTACCACCGTATTTCTGAACTATGAGCGCCATAACTTTTTTTTAATCAATTGTGCCTGTTTTGCTCAATGCCCCCGCCGGGCCAGGAAGCTTTGAAGGCTTATCAGTTATATAGTTTACTAAATATCGTGTAGCATACCAATCATAATTGATTATTCATAGGACTTACGCAGAATAGATCCCCCCTTTTTAAGGGGGGTTAGGGGGGATCGAGGTTTCAGGTTTTCACTGCGTAAGTTCTAATTCAAAAACTACATCTTCGTAAAGTGCTGCCATTGTTTCCTCAAAATCCACGCTGTTGAGTCGAAAAGATTTATGTTCTGCTGTGTAAGTTTGTAAAACCCACAGCCCTTGCTCATTGCGTCGAAAACACTCGACTCGCTGACGTTTTGTATTAATTAAAACATACTCTTGCAGACTTTCCAGTATTTGATAATCGGCAAATTTATCGCCTCGGTCAAAGGCTTCAGTAGAATTAGATAAAACTTCGACAATTAAACAGGGAAATCTTTTATAAGCTGGCGTTTCTTGATCTCGTTGGTCGCAAGTAACCATCACATCGGGATAATAAAAGCGATTCAGAGATTCAATTCGGGCTTTCATGTCAGCGATGTAAACACGGCAACCAGAGCCGCGCACATGATTACGGAGGAGAGCAAACAGGTTTCCAGCAATGGTAACGTGTGGGTCAAGTGCTCCAGCCATTGCGTAGATGTAGCCGTCTATATATTCATGCTTGATATCTCTCTGTTCCTCCATTTGGAGGTATTCTTCAACGGTGACGTAGTTTTGTTGGGGCGAGGCTATCATAGTTGAAACTTCAAGGTTTGAGTAATACTGATTTTTAGGGTAGCGTTTGCTGTTAGTGCTTCATTAGGAACTAACAGAGCAGTTAAAAATTAGGTGATAAACCTGCTTGTTTGCAAATTTAATTAGCAGTAATACGATCAATGCTACGATGCCGTTTTACAGGAAGAGTTTTTAAATCATTAGTATAAATAGAATGATTTCCTCCTTCCCTTAATAAATAAAAGCCATTTTGTTCTAAGTATTTAATTAGCTCTTTTCGTTTGACGGACACACTCAAACCTCTATAGGAATTTCTTCCAGCAAAGAACCACCTGTAGGGATTTCTTTATTTTGTTGACGATAGGCAAGAATCATTTCTTTTGTTGCGTCTTGCAACATAGCTCTACATTCTTCTATGGTTTCTCCTTCTGTGATGACTTCTTGCCATTCAATGAGTTGTCCCATATATCCGCTATTAGTTTTTGTATATTTTGCAGTGTATGTAATTAACATTTCTCTGTTTGTGAATATGATTATATGATTTATCGTAGCTAATTTTTTGTTGTGGGGACAATTGCTCTTATCATTCACAACTTTATAACAGCGTAGGCGTAGCCCGTCGTAGGCGTAGCCCGTCGTAGACATCGCCTGTAGATTTACACTTATTTTCTAGAGTCTACGCCTTGACAACACCATCATTCAACTGAGCTAAACCATCAGAGTCATCAATTTTTTAATGTAAGATTAAACTGGTAGCACAACGCGAGATTTCATGGCGATAAGATTTATTCTGAGCGACTATGTTGACCGAGCGATCGCCCAGGCAATTTATGACAAATTAGAAGATGGTACATTTACAGGTAGAATTCCTGTTTGCAAAGGAGTGATAGCTTTTGCATCGACTTTGCGCGAGTGTGAGGATGAATTACGCTCAACACTGGAAGACTGGATTTTGCTTGGGTTAAAGCTGGGACATTCTCTACCAGTAATTGATAATATTGATCTCAACAAGCAGCCGACCCTTGAGCCGATGGATACCCTGTAAGCGTCGGGATTTTGTGAATAAATTACGATGGCTTGGCTTTGATGGCCCTTTTTCTGGAACAAGACATCAGTTTATGGTTTACAGCCAACATCGTCTAACTATTCCCTCTAATGATGAGTATTCTGTACCGCAATTGCGGATGATGATTGGGGAAGTTGAGGTGATTATAGAGCGGGAAATTACGCTAGATGAATGGAATAGCTTTTAAGATTTGCCGAGAAGCGATCGCTTTTAATGTAGTGTAATGAGTTTTAGGGTAGCGATGTCTAGGACGAGCTACGCTTACGCTTTTACAATACCATGATTCAACTTCAGAACACGAAACTACTAGCTCGGAACTAAAACGTTCTTGTTTGGAACAGAAACATTCTCGTTTAGAACACAAACATTCTCGTTTGGAACAGGAACATTCTCGTTTGGAACAGGAACATTCTCGTTCGGAACACAAAGCACCGAGTTCAGAACATGAAAGGCCGAGTTCAGAACACGAAAGACCGAGTTTAAGTAATCGCTCCTTCAAGTTTTATCATGGTATTCTTTGCACAAAACCTATAAATTCGTAGCTCCATGTAGTCTATTCTTGATTTGGGGGAAAGCGATCGCGCAAATATGCTAAATTTTCACGCACAGTAACAGTATTAGGATGATTTGCGCCTAACCGTTGCTCACAAATATCTAAAGCTTGGATGTAAAGGGGTTCGGCTTCGCTGTATCTGCCTTGGGAGTTGTAGAGTAATGCGAGGTTGTTGAGGCTAGTGGCGACAGAGGGATGTTCTTCTCCCAGCAGCTTGCGGCTGAGTGCTAAAGCTTGGATGTAAAGGG
>NZ_JAQYWQ010000050.1:0-5518 GCF_029379315.1 Nostoc sp. S13 | reverse complement strand
GGATGTTCTTCTCCCAGCAGCTTGCGGCTGAGTGCTAAAGCTTGGATGTAAAGGGGTTCGGCTTCGCTGTATCTGCCTTGGGAACGGTAAAGTTCTGCGAGGTTGTTGAGGCTAGTGGCGACAGATGGATGTTCTTCACCCAAACGTTTTTTGGTAACTTCTAAACACTGCTTATACCAAGGTAAAGCCTGGTCATATAACCCCTGACCATTGTAGAATCGAGCATTAGCGATGAATGGCCAAATTAAATTTTCATCACTGATGTGTTGAATCAGATTATGCGCTACTTCCGCAATGTGAGGTATGTCGGCGGAAACAGCAGTGATTTGCTTAAGGGTGGGGTCTTGAGGAATATCTTTGGCAACTGCTATCATTACCTTGCAAAGCGATCGCTTAAATTCCTCTGCCTGTTCTAAAGATGTAAGCTTATATTGGAAAAACTCCCTTAGCAGTGGATGTAGTTGATAGATTCCCTCACCTTTGCGGTGGAGAAAATGCAGGTTCAACAAGCTATCATCTCTAATTTCCTCTAAATCTTCGGTATCTTCATCTGGTAAACACTGTTCCACCAACTTCCAGGGTATGGGTGCGGCGGCAAATAAACTCAATAAACAGCCCAATTGTTTATCGTCGTCCTCTAATTCCTGCCAACTCAACTCAAAGGCTGCTAACACACCTCGTTGTGCTGTCATGTCGGCTTCCGACTTAGATTTAGAGAGGGAACGCTCATCTAATCGCTTGTTCTCCAACCGCCGCAACATTTCTGCTAAAGATAAATCCTGTTTCCGCGCCAGATAGCGCCCCACTAATTCCACACCCAAAGGTAAATATCCCAGCCACTCACACAACTGATTTGCTAAAGCTAATTCTCGGTCAATTCGCTCTGCTGTTTCTTTGAGCAAAGACCTTAATAACTCCAGCGCCGCCTCTGGTTGCAGCACATCCAAAGATAACTGTGCAATGCGTCCCAAGTTTTGGCGGGTAGTTATCAGCACTTTAAACCGAGAAGGTAGCGACTGTAAGTAAGGCTTGAGTTGCTCGTAGTCGGTGACATCATCCAGTACTAGCAGCACATCACCCTCACGCCAATGCCGCCAACAATATTGCACTTGGGCGAGTATATCAAAATCTTCTGGCGGGTTTAAATCAAGCTGCGTTCTCGCAAACTGCACAACTTGAATGCCCACATCCCCAGTTTTTGCTAGCAACCAGCAAAGCCCACCGTTATATGTTTCGCGGTGCTGGATGGCATATTGTAAGGCAAGTTCTGTTTTACCAACTCCACCCATTCCAGCAATAGCAGCGATCGTAACTTGTTCATTATCCTGCAAAAGTTGGTGAAGATTTTGCAATTCTTTCTCACGCCCGACAAACTCCAGTACCCCACTCAGGGGCAAATTTTGCGGTATTCCAGTCGGGGGATTTAACTTTGCCCGTTCCCCTTCAAGCGACTTTAGTCAATCAGGGGAATTCTGATTGTAATTGATAGTAATGGGGCTATTGTCTACGCCTTGAAAGGTAGGAGCTTTACTATCATTGCTTTGAAAACCTTGGCCACCGTAAACATTCTGGACATTTTTACCTTGAACTTTACCAATATTAATTTCTTGGTGAATCTGTTGGGCAAGGCTTTGAACTTCTTCACCAAATTGGGTGTCGGTGTCCATTTCCACCTGTAAGTAGGCAGCAACAAAGTTTAAATCTTCCTTAGAACCTTGTTCGGCCTTTATTAAGGCTTGTTGTACTTTCGGCTTACCCTGGAACTTATCCCAAATTTTTTGACGCAGCAATTTTAGCTTGTCCAGTGTACCTTCTGTGATCTTCTCTACGGTTTTTTCTATAGCTTTGGTGATGACCAAGGTTGCGATCGCAGCTGCTGTGAGTGATACTGGCTCCATAAGTTTGCCAAAATATACGAGATTTTACTTATGGTTCTCAGTCTAACAGTCTCTAAATAGTTAATGGAGAGCAAATACCAGAATAAATTATAAAACAAGAGAAGTCGGGAATCTTATCTCACTTTAATTTTTTAAATTACCGGATCTAAATCTAATTTCATATATTCCCAGCCAACCCGCTGCAAGTAGCAAAGGTAAAAAGTAGTATAATCCACGATAAGCTAACAGTGATCCCAAAACTGCCGCCCCAGAAAGTTTAGAGGAAAGCAAGAGCAACATCACAGTTTCAAATACTCCCAAACCACCGGGGACATTACTAACAACACCTGCAAACATCGCTAATAAGTAGATTCCCAAAAAATCTAGATAAGACAAAGATGTATTACTAGGAAGCACAGCATAAAGAACCGCCGCCGCAAGAATCCAGTCAAAACTAGAAATTGCGATTTGAGCCAGTGATATTTTAAAAGTAGGAAATTGAAACTCTTGTCCCCGAATTATTAATGGTTGTTTAATAAAAATACTTCCTAACAAATAAGCAGCAACCAATAGCAGAAAAATCACGCCGATGGGACGCACGGTGGCAAAAGGTAAATGTAATTGAGTGGGAATTTTTAGGGGGTTGATGACGAACAAGCAACCTGCAACGGCAAACATTCCCAACCAAAAAGTAAAATTGGCGAAAGCAATTACTTGAGCGATCGCGACTGCTGACACTCCCCAACTAGAGTAAAATCGATAACGGATAGCACTGCCAGTCAGCAAGGCAAAACCTATGGTATTACTAAACGCAGAGCTAATAAAGCTGGTTAGAGCAATCTTGTTCCAACTTAGGGAACGATTAATGTAGCTAAAACCTAAGATATCGTACCCAATCATCACTAGATAGCCCAATGCTGTCAGCCAAATTGCCCAGCTTAAGCGACTTTTGGGAATAGCAGCTAGAGAGTTGAGGATATCACGATAATTATACTCATGCAATTCGTTAGCGATCGCCCACAGGGAAAGCACCAGCAGGGACAAGCCGAACAATGTGCTAAATTTGAGTCGCAACTTTTTAACCATTTTAAAAGTCCTGAGTACTAAGTAAAGAAACGTATCCTAACTCTTGACTTTTAACTTACTAGCAGTCGCAAAGTTTCCATCAGGTTGACACAGCATTGACATATCATTTGCATAAACTTTTGAAGATAAACACTAGCTATAGCAGTCCTAAATCATTCGTGAAAATTGAGATTGTTGTTACCCGCCTTTGGTAAGGGGGACGGCGATAGCCGGGGGGTGAATTTTCTGACAACTCATTTAGGATTGCTATACAGAGTTGTTTTTATAGTGATAACTGATAAATTATAAATGAACTACAAACAATCTAAAATTCTCTTGCTAGTTTCAGTATTAACTCTAGTTGGCTGTAATTACAGTCAAAGTGTAACAGCAAAACCACCTCAACCGCAGGATTTACAAACAACGCCTTCCCCTCTTTCAACCCAGCCAAATACTAGCGATTTCGCTACTTCTCTAACTTATAAGATTGAAACCTACAATAGTCGAGTAATGGGCGCAAGTCGTACCTACGGCGTTTCTTTACCACCGGGCTATAAACAAAGCCTAAAACAAAGTTATCCTGTAATCTTTCTCCTCCACGGTGGACATGGTTATCCCACAGATTGGTTTATTCAGAACAAGGGACAAGCTCTCAAGACTGTGGAACAACTTTATACTACAGGTAAGTTGCCACCCAGCATCATCATCACACCAGATGGCAATGACAAACGTGGCTCTAGTCCCTACCGAGACCCCGCATATATCGATGGCCCTAACGGTAAAGTTTCCACAGCCGTGGGGGATGAGTTAGTAAAAGTTGTGCAAAGCCGTTATCGTACACTAACTAATCCAGATTTTTGGGCGATAGGTGGTTTATCTTCAGGTGGTTGGGGAGCAATGAATGTGGGATTACACAACCTGGATCATTTCTCGATTTTATTTAGTCATAGTGGTTATTTTCATGATAAAAGCGGCCCGATAAATAGTCCGATATCTTATATCAAAACTATTCCTTTGGAAGCTAAAAAGAGGTTACGGATATACCTAGATTCAGGGAAATCAGATATTGAAGAAATCGACGAAGCCCAACGATTTACTAAAGTCCTAAACGAACTCAAAATTTCTAATTCGTTTCGTCAGTTTCCTGGTAGTCACACTTGGCAATACTGGCGGGAACACTTAGCGGATTCTTTGACATTCGTGGGAAAACAATTTAGATATTCTGAAATAGCTCATCAAGATGAGCATTTAGGTTTTAATCGGGATAAAAATACCCGAAGTTATTAGAACTTTCAGTGGAAATAATGCATTTTGCCAAAAGGTTGACATCCAAAGGTCAACATCGAAAACTTTGGTGCAATTTTTCAGCAGATTAATTATAGTAAGTTTTAATGGAGGTGATTTTTTTAAACGCTAAAAAAATATGAAGATTTCTAAATTTTTAATTAGCTTGGTAGGAGCGATCGCACTCCTGACGACCGCCGGTTATTATTATGTATTCATCTTAGGTGCGCCACAACTAGACCCGCCCCAAGAAGAGGCAAATACTGGGCTAAAGTTTCAATTAGCAACCTTCAACTCCCAAGCGATGGGTGCAGTCCGCAACTACGGTGTGATTTTGCCCCCTAGTTACAACAAAAATCAGCAAAAGCGCTACCCTGTGATATTCTTATTACACGGTGGTCATGATGATGCTCGTGCTTACGCTGATAAATACGCACTCTTAGACGTACTGCATGAACTTTATCAAAGTGGAAAATTACCGCCATCGATTGTGATTACACCTGATGGTAATGATAATCGCGGTTCCAATCCTTTATACGACCCCGATTATTTTGATGGGCCGAATGGCAAAGTGGGGACTTTGATTGGATCAGAATTAGTACAAGTTGTCAAGTCGCGCTACCGAACTATGGAAGAACCCCAGTTTTGGGCCCTGGGAGGTCTGTCTTCTGGGGGATGGGGGGCTTTTAATATCGGGTTACGCTATCTTAACAACTTCCAGATTTTGTTTAGCCATAGCGGTTACTTTACCGATAATAGCGGTTCACAAAATAGTCCCCAACAAATCGTGCAACAGCTACCAGTTGAAGATAGGAAGCGATTGCGTGTTTACCTGGATGCGGGTCTGAACGATACTAATTTGTTAGCTTCTACCAAAGCCTTCAACGAAACCTTAAATAAATTAGGCATTGCTCACGTATTTTATGCATTTCCTGGAGGTCATGGTTTGTCTGGTGCAGATATCGGCTGGAACTACTTCCACAAACATCTCAAAGATTCACTATCCTATGTAGGAGAACAGTTTAAAAAAGTTAAGAGTTAAGAGTTAGGAGTTAGGAGTTAGGAGTTAAAATTTGAAAACTCAGGTTCTACCGCTTCCTTTCTACTACGGCATTAAAATTAAGGTGTTATATTATGTCCGCTTGATTCCTTATTAAACCCGAAGAACCCCAAAAGAGACAAAGCGTAGCTTTGGCTCCCCTTCCCGCAAGCTCTTAGGGGTTGGGGATGGGTATAATAGACATCTGGTGAAATTAAATATGCGTTATCTAGAACCCTTGTAGAGACGCGAA
>NZ_JAQYWQ010000154.1 GCF_029379315.1 Nostoc sp. S13 | reverse complement strand
ATATCCGTGGTTGGTTTACTCATTGTTGTTACTGTACCTCACTAGACTAGAAAATGCTATAAAGCTTTGCTAATATTCTGCATTTGTTCATCTGACAAGATTCGGAGTTAGCAAATTAATCTCTGCTGCGAGATTGGACTCGTTAATAGCGAACTGGCGTTAGATTAAGAGACTTCTAATCCTACGGAGTGGGTGAGGAGGGTCTGGTTATTACCCTCCAGAAAGTATAAAAGTGGTTATGATTAGTAACTCTACCAGTTGCGCCACCCGCCCTGATGTGTAACTTTATCAGTATACTTAAGTCCGTGACTGTCTAATAGAGTTTGATATTCTGTGGTGCTTGCCCATCGGTGAATTTCTCGCGCCCGTAGCACTGGCACTGGATGGGTTAATTGGGCTGTGCGGGCGGCTTTGACCATTTCGCCTAGTTCGGTCTTGCTAATATCATCGTAAGCGCGGACTTGGGCAACAAAGGCATCGAGATTCAGTTGTGGCGCTAAGGTAGGGGAACCACCCGTCAACTTCATCAACAATGACATGACAACTTTGGGGTCTTGGGTTGCTAGTAGTGCGGCGCGATCGCAGGTAAACTCAGCACAGCGTACCCATTCTAAAAGCTGTGCCTGTATGGCTTGAGCAACGAAGGTTCCAACATTGGGCACAATCGCCGCAGCTAATATTAATAAATTTACAGGAGTCAAGTAAACGCTATGGTCACACTTGAGATGCCCCAACTCGTGGGCAATTACTGCCTGTATTTCTTCTGGTGTAAGGATATCAATCAGGGATGTGTGTAGCACAACAAACGGCTGCTTACCCCGCATAGCAAAAGTATAGGCGTTGGGAGCCGGATGTTGCCGGACGTACAACTGGGGAGGCTCTATATCCAGGATTTTAGAGGCATCTAACAACAGTTTGTATAAATCGGGCAGTTGCTTTTCACCCACCAGAATACTGGAGGCAATATTTTCCACATAGAAAACCTGCTCTGCCATTGGCCCAAGCCAATTTCGCACCAACATATCTATGCCTGGTACTTGCTTGAGCGCTCTGGTAGCTTCCAGGTCTAATGGATGACGAAATGAGTCAGCTTTTAAACCAATCAGCGGGGTTTTGATGAAGGACATAGTGCAGCAAGCTATAAAAAAACATAACTATGGAAGCTGGCTGGTTAGATTCACAGCCTCCCACAGTTAGTATAACCATTTAAGTAGGGTGGGCAGGGGACACCAAACGTATATGCCAACATTGGAACGATTGCGCCACAAATGCCAAGTTGGATTTTTTCAATCGCGCACGAGAGCAAAACCCATTATTGCAACTCATTACGAAAGTTAGTCGAGCATTAGCATTCTATGGGTTTGACCTCAGCTACTCATTTTCAACCAGAACTGTTACAGCTGCGATCGCAATCAACATTTCGTCATTTTTATCGTTGAGTTCGGGAATCGCCCGCCCTTGAACTATCATCCCTCCAGATTCTACGGTGAGGGTTTTCCGACCAAATGGCAGTACAGCTAATACCTCTTCTTCCCTAACTTGTTCTGGATATGGTACTGCTACCTGAACCTCTATAATCATTTCATTAGGGTGACTCAAGCCTGCAACTTCCCAAACACCAGGTAAGGCATTGTGAGCGATCGCATTACGTACTGCTCTAGATGCTGCTACTGTCGGTTCTTGTCCATGCTGATCTATTCCCATCCCCATTTCGATAATCAACCGTTTACGTGCCATTACTACCTCCGGGAAATCTTGCATCTTTCACTTTATCTTTCTATTGGATAGCAATACAGGAATTCTCGGATCAATAAAATACACCATATAAAGAAGTCAAGAGTCCAATCTACAGTTATCCTAAATCCTGACTTCTGACCTCACCTTGCTAGAGCATACATAAATTAAGCAAGAGAGCTAAACTCCCGGTAGCCGTGTAGGGGAGTGATATTCTTGAGAGGTTCTTTAAGATAACCGAATTGGTATTTTAGGGAGTTGCCACAACTTGAAAGCGTCGCATCATATCGAAATCTTCATGTTCCAGGATGTGACAGTGCCAGACATAATACCCCGGTTTGTCGAAGGTGGCAATAATACGAACAACTTCACCTGGATAAACAACTACGGTGTCTTTCCAACCTTTCTGTGAGAGTGGTGGAAGCTGAGGATTGCCGATTAGGACAGGATTTTTTAGAAATAGCTTAGTCTTACCAGGACTTGTGATCACTGGGACTGGACTGCCAGTAAATGTCTGTCGATTTAGAATCAGGAAGGAAACCAAGTGTAAGTGAATTGGGTGTGGATCTTGTGACGTGTTGTAAAATTCCCAAACTTCAGTTGTGCCGAGTTTTGGTTTCTCAGTAATTGGATCATCATAGCCCAATGAGCCGTCTGCCAATGTACCTTGCTGTAGCAGCGTCCGACCGTATTGATCCTTGGTCTCAAAAATAACCAGTTTCCGAGTCATTGCGGTTTGAGCAGGAGTCGTAATCTTGTCAGGTATCAACTGTGTTGTCAGTCCACCACTTTCATTAGTATCGACTGTCGCATTTTGAACATTTGAAAGTGGTTGGTTGACCGCAATCTTCATTATCTGACCTATAAGCTTGGGATCACCTGAATCACGGTTCAAGTTATTCAGGATGAACTCTTTCCCTGAATCGCCAGTAAAGTCAACAATCACATCAGCGCGTTCACCTGGAGCAATAATTAAATTTCCAAGCGCGACTGGTTGTTCTAATAAGCCTTGCTCGGTGCCGATTTGATAAAACTTTTCCTTTGAGTCGTTGAAACTCAGGTTGTAGAAGCGCGAGTTTGAACCGTTTGCCAACCGTAAACGGTACTTTCTGGGTTCGACCACCAGCTTTGGCCAGGCCATGCCATTTACTAGGATGAAATTACCGAAGAAATTCGACCTTATACTTGGATATGGAGCGGCGGGATAATTTGAACTAGGTGGGTAGTAAAGCTGACCGTTCGCAGTGAAATTTCTATCCTGGATGATGATTTCTTTTTCGTAGTTACCACTGGGCAAAATGTTGCGATTGATCAGATTAATCTCGTTGTTATCCCTCAGCAAATAGAAGCCTGCAAGACCAGCATATAGACTTAAACGACTGTTACCCATAACGTGGTCGTGATACCAGAGTGTCGCTGCCCTGCTGTCATTTACATAACTATAGTTCTTTTTAAGCCAACGGGTTCCGGTTTGTGAAAAATCTTGTGTAAACCAAGCATCAGGATATCCGTCGTTAGTCCACTCAGTATGACCGCCATGCAGATGCACCGCTGTAGGTACAAGCCCTTTTTGGATAGCATTTACAATCATTCCTGGAAGAATGCTCTTGTCTACTGGTAAAATATATCCAGATTTTGGTAGTTTGTTGTCCCACAGCACTTGAATCGGTACGTTTTTTTGCGCCACGAATGTGGGGCCTGGGTAGGTAACATTCGTTTGCCCTTGCAAGCCATACCCCCAAAGTGTTGTGTTTAAGCGTGCATCATCCTTTGTACCATATATGCCATCTGCACCGGGACTGCTATATAATCCAAGCCATTGGTTAGTTTGTCCGATCACTACATTGAAGTTACCACCTTTTGTAGCATTTATCCTTGCTGGAGACGGCAACGAATTGATGAACTTCGGTTGGGTTCCCGGATCTAGGAAGGAATCAGCAGCGATAGTTGGACTCAATCTGGAAAAGATTATCCCAGCCAGCAATGTCACAATGAAAACAAAGGGGAGATACGATTTTAAGATTCGTCTCCACTTACTTAGCAACCACTTGCTAGTCATAATTAATCTAGTCCTTCAAAAATTTTTCTTGATAGTAAACTAATGGAGAGCCAGTAAAAAATGCTACTCATGCCTAGCTTTTTGCTAGAAAGAATTTTCAGTTTACTTAAATAAAATTACGTAAATTACACTTAAATTAGTATATAACTTTTTATTCTTCTAAAAAAGAATAATTTTTTTTGCAATACTTGACTTTTTGTTAGGGAATGTTCTTCTAATTAAACGATACCTTGGATAGTGGGACTTAGACAAAAAATAGCCAGAAAAAACACTCAAATGTATATACAGATAGACTTTGACATCGTTTTGCCTAGTTTATTGATATATCTGGATTTCAAGCATTTTTGAGTCTTTGGTGTATTTTCCCTGCCCTGTATGGGTTTGAAGCTTGTTTATGCTTCAAAAATGTTTAAGTCCCGATAGGTAATGTACGTACTCAGGAAAGTATACTACTTTCTGTTGACTAACTCTCAACCTCTGCAAAATTCCTGATTAGTTCCCTAGTTGAGAGCCAACCCGATGAGGCAAAGCGGAAAACCGAGGTGATTGAAAGTCTCTTTTCTCTTTCTCTCACTCGTACCCAGGCTTGCCCGCCTAGCGCTGTTAAGATGAGTTTGACGAGTCTATATTAGGATTTACGTAAAACTACAGGCGCTTAGGGGCAATTCATGAATTGCTCCTACCTAAAAATCATTCTTTTCAGCTATTGTTTGTGTAAGTGGTGTATATATAGGAATCCGGTTTGATTCTTGCTTAATATACTTTTTGCCTCCTGCCTCCTTCACAGCTTATGCTGCAAGCGACTCAGACGCTCTGAATAACTTTTCATCACCTTGATGGCAAACATGGGTGTTTCCTGAACGGCAAAGAGAAACCCTTTATCATCAAGGAAACCCAGTTTGCTATCCACCTTGGCAATAGCTGTGTAAGTTCTATTTTGGACTCCTATAAGTACCCTCGCCCGTCTCAATGGACAGACTTTAACTTTTGTTCAAGACAGGGAGAGGTTTATCGAAAAAGGTGAGTAAAATAGCAAATTTTGGTTTTCATGCCATCTTCTATAATTAATAAAACCTGCACACCTAATTCTAGGCATGAGACTGTGACCGAATCAGGAAGTTACAAAGAGACTGTAAACCTACCCAAGACTAACTTTGAGATGCGGGCAAACGCCATCAAGCGTGAGCCGGAAATCCAAAAATTTTGGGAAGAAAATAAAATTTACGATCGCCTCTCCAAAAATAACCCCGGCGAATTATTTATACTGCACGATGGGCCTCCCTACGCTAATGGCTCACTGCATATTGGTCATGCTTTAAATAAAATTCTCAAAGATATTATTAATCGCTACCAACTGCTACAAGGGCGTAAAGTTCGCTACGTCCCTGGTTGGGATTGTCACGGGTTGCCAATTGAGTTAAAGGTTTTGCAGAACATGAAGTCAGCAGAACGGCAAAATTTGACATCTTTACAACTGCGCTTAAAAGCGAAAGAATTTGCTTTAGTTACCATAAATGACCAGCGCCAAAATTTTAAACGCTACGGTATTTGGGGGGATTGGGACAACCCTTATCTAACTCTGAAGCCGGAATATGAAGCGGCTCAAATTGGCGTCTTTGGTCAAATGTTCTTGAAAGGCTACATCTATCGCGGTTTGAAGCCGGTTCACTGGAGTCCGAGTTCTCAAACCGCTTTGGCCGAAGCTGAGTTGGAATATCCTGAAGGTCACGTTTCCCGCAGTATCTATGCAGCTTTTCCAATCACAGGTTTGGCGTCAGCTGTAAAACCATTGTTGGCGGCATATGAGTCAGATTTGGGTGTGGCTATCTGGACGACTACACCTTGGACGATTCCGGCGAATTTGGCTGTGGCGGTGAATGCAGATTTGAATTATGCAGTGGTGGAAGTTTCCCGCCCAGAAGCGGAGGCGCAGAGTAATTTTAAATACCTAATCGTTGCTGCTGATTTAGTGGAACGTTTATCTTCGACGTTGGGAGTTAAGTTAACTCTTAAAGCCACTTTCAAGGGAAATGATTTAGAACATACTACTTATCGTCATCCTCTATTTGACCGTGAAAGTCCGATTGTAGTCGGTGGTGATTACATTACTACTGAATCGGGTACTGGGTTGGTACATACTGCACCCGGTCATGGTCAAGAAGATTACATTGTTGGTCAGCGCTACGGTTTGCCTATCCTTGCACCAGTGGATGACAATGGCAATTTTACCGAAGAAGCGGGAGAATTTGCGGGGTTAAATGTGCTGGGTGATGGTAATCAGGCGGTGATTGATGCATTGACTGCGGCTGGTTCCTTGTTGAAGGAAGAAGCATATCCCCACAAGTATCCCTATGATTGGCGGACGAAGAAGCCAACGATTTTCCGCGCGACTGAACAATGGTTTGCTTCGGTGGAGGGATTTAGAGAAGAAGCATTAAAGGCGATCGCCACGGTAAAATGGATTCCAGCCCAAGGTGAAAATCGGATCACGCCAATGGTGGCGGAACGTTCCGATTGGTGTATCTCCCGTCAGCGGAGTTGGGGTGTACCCATTCCCGTTTTCTACGATGAAGAAACTGCGGAAGTACTGCTGAATGAAGAAACTATCAACCACGTCCAAGGAATCATCGCAGAAAAAGGTTCTGATGCTTGGTGGGAATTATCAGCTGAGGAGTTATTACCCCAATCCTATCGCCAAAATGGTAAGTCTTACCGCAAGGGTACAGACACAATGGATGTATGGTTTGATTCTGGCTCATCTTGGGCAGCTGTGGCCAAACAGCGTCCAGATTTACACTACCCGGCTGATATGTATTTAGAAGGTTCCGACCAACATCGCGGCTGGTTCCAATCAAGTTTGCTCACTAGTGTCGCAGTGAATGACATTGCACCTTACAAAACTGTGCTAACTCACGGTTTTGCTTTGGACGAACAAGGGCGGAAGATGAGTAAGTCAGAAGGAAATGTGGTTGACCCAAATATAATCATTCAAGGTGGAAAAAATCAAAAAGTAGAACCGGCCTACGGTGTAGACGTATTGAGATTGTGGGTATCATCGGTAGACTACTCCGGCGATGTCCGCATTGGGAAAAACATCATCAAGCAGCTGAACGATGTCAGAGGTAAAATTCGTAATACGGCGCGGTTTTTGTTGGGTAGCTTGGATGATTTTGACCCCGAAAAAGATGCAGTAGCTTTCGAGGAATTGCCAGAACTTGACCGTTATATGCTGCACCGCATCACCGAAGTGTTTGAGGAAGTGACGGAAGCCTTTGAGAGTTTCCAATTTTTCCGCTTTTTCCAAACAGTGCAGAATTTCTGCGTGGTGGATTTATCCAACTTTTATTTAGATGTTGCCAAAGATAGGCTGTACATCAGTGCAACCAATGCTTTCCGCCGTCGCAGTTGTCAAACTGTGCTGAAGATAGCAATAGAAAATTTAGCTCGAGCGATCGCACCAGTATTATGCCACACCGCCGAAGATATCTGGCAATATCTCCCCTACAAAACACCTTACAAATCAGTATTTGAAGCCGGTTGGGTTCAAGTAGAGGAAAAATGGCGTAATCCAGAATTAGCGGAATTTTGGACAGAGTTACGGAAAATTCGTACCGATGTCAATGGAAGTTTAGAGAATCTTCGAGTAGCGAAAGAAATCGGGTCTTCTTTAGAAGCTAAGGTTTTGTTATATGTCTCAGATTTGGAACTGCGTAAACAGTTACAATCTCTTAACCCCCACTCTGTTGACCAAAGTAATGGGGTAGATGAGTTGCGTTATCTGTTTTTAGTATCTCAAGTTGAACTAATAGATTCCCCTCTTAAAGAGGCAGAAGAACAGATAAAAGTAGCTAAATTGTTAGGTACTGAGAAAATAACAATTATTGATGTTGTAAAGGCAGATGGGCAAAAATGCGATCGCTGTTGGAACTACTCCATTCATGTGGGAGAATCAGCAGAACATCCGCTAATTTGCGATCGGTGTGTTGCAGCCCTAGCCGGAGAGTTCTAAAAGTTAGGAGTTATGAGTTAGGAGTTAGGAATAAAATCCATAACTCATAACTCCTCACTCTAAATTAAAGCTTCTGCAACAACTCCTGAGTTAACTGAAAGAACGCTTTTGAACCAGCTGATTGGGGAGAAATTAAAACAGCTGGCATAAAACTATCAACAGCCTTAGCAACATTGACATCAACTGGTATTTGTACCTTACAAATTTTTTCTACACCGAAATCTTCAACAACGCGGTGCATCACTTGTTTATAGTATCTGCCAGTGAGAAGGTTAGCGCTGGACATGCTGAATACAATTCCTAGCATTTTTATATCTATTTTGGTTTCATGTCCGTGACTGTCTTTTAATTGGGCAATGCGTCTTTCCAGCAGTTGAATACCCACTACAGATAAGGGTTCTGGTTTAGCAGGAAGTATGTAGAAATCACTGGCGGCTAAAGCGCTACGAGTCAATAGATTATAGCCAGGGGCACAATCGAGAAGGATAAAATCATATTCTTGACGTACTGGTTTTAAGATGTTATTTATCAGGACTCTTTCAAAGCGATTCCAAATCATTTCAAAGTCCTGTTCACCCAAAGCAGTTGCTTGTTTATGCAGCATTTCGGAGACAACAAATTCATCATACAAGTCGATATCTCCTGGTAATAAGTCCAGTCCGGGAAGATTACAAACCTGGAATTGAATGATATCTTGAATTGTCAGTTTTGCTTGTGGATCTGGATTAATAACTTCGTCTATTAGATATCTAAATGTCTTACTTTGTTTACGACGCTTGGCAAAATCTAAAGGCGACATTAAACTGAGTGTGGCGCTAATTTGGCTATCTAAATCAAGGACAAGCACCCGCTTACCATGATTTTTAGCTAAACAGGTAGCTAAGTTGACAGTGAGGGTAGTTTTACCAACGCCACCTTTCATATTTGCAGTAGCAATTACATATCCCATTGCTTGAGTCCTCTGTTGACGCATTCCGTTACATAAAACTTATCTAAAGTTACCTAAACCAATCTCCTGCGAGAAAGATTGTAGATAAATTTAGCATTTACTTCCTACTTCACCTTGGAGATGTCGGCATCTACCAGTCCATAGGCTAGCATCACCTAACTGGCGACTCTTGACAAATTCACTGCCGCATTCAGATTGTCACTTTGGCTGAAAGCTAGATACCATTAGATTCGGCGTGTTTACTAGTTCGGGAGTGCCAAAATGTCTAAACAGCTGGGTCAAAAAATTGCACCAACACCGATATCAAATGATATCAATGTGGTGGATTTGATTGATCAATACTTTACCGCTTACAACTCAGCGCGGTTGCGGGAAATCTGCCAACTTCTGAGTCGTGATGTGCTAAAGGAAGGTGTCACAGTGGGAGTTAGCCTTTCCGGTGCGATGACACCAGCCGGATTCGGGGTTTCAGCACTTGCACCTTTAATTCGCAACGGCTTTATTGACTGGATGATTAGCACTGGTGCAAATCTTTACCACGATATGCATTACGGCTTGGGTTTTGAACTCTTTGCTGGTAATCCGTTTTTGGATGATGTGAAACTGCGCCAGGAAGGCACTATTCGCATTTATGACATTATCTTTGGTTACGATGTGCTGCTGGAAACTGATGCGTTTATCCGCAAGATTTTGCAAGGGGAAGCGTTTCAGAAGCGGATGGGAACTGCTGAGTTTCACTATTTATTGGGTAAGTATGTTCGGGAAGTAGAAAAGCAGCTGGGTGTGGAACATTCCTGCTTGCTGGCGACAGCTTATGAGTATGGCGTGCCGATATATACGTCTTCTCCAGGAGATAGCTCAATTGGGATGAACGTGGCGGCTTTAGCTTTGGAAGGTTCGCAGTTGGTGATAGATCCATCAATTGACGTAAATGAGACGGCTGCGATCGCATATAATGCCCGTGAATCAGGAGGTAAAAGTGCAGCTGTAATTCTCGGTGGCGGTAGTCCGAAAAACTTTTTGCTACAAACCCAACCGCAACTTCACGAAGTATTGGGACTAGAAGAACGAGGACACGATTTTTTTGTACAGTTTACCGATGCGCGTCCAGATACAGGCGGTTTGTCTGGAGCAACCCCATCGGAAGCCGTCAGCTGGGGTAAGATTGACCCGGAGGAGTTATCTAACACAATTGTTTGTTATACCGATAGCACGATCGCTCTACCACTGGTGACAGCATACGTCTTAAATAAGTGCCAGCCTCGCCCCCTGAAGCGTCTCTACGACAGGCGAGAAGCCATTTTTGACAAACTGCAAAAAGACTATCTAGCAGCCAAAACCCGACCATCGGATCAGATTCCAGCAGCAGTGGCTGATAGTGCTTCACAGCAAACAGCTACTTATCCCTGTGGGCGGCTGATTCCGAATACTCACTAGGGAGTGGGGAGTGGGGAGCAAGGGAGGCAGGGGAGCAGGGGAGGCAGGGGGAGCGGGAAGAAAACTATTGATTCTTGAGCCATGCCCAATGCCCCTCATCCCTCAATACGGTTCGGTTAAGGCAAGAGACGCGATAAATCGCCGTCTCTACAAAGGACTGATTATTGTAAAAACGGCGATTTATCGCGTCTTTGCGATCTAGGGTGTGTCATCAAAAAACCTTATCCGAACCGTATTGCCTCATCCCTTCCGTCCAATCAACAAATAGGTTGTGATCTTGCCTTTGCTTTTAACTTCGATTTCGCCGCGCTTTTCAAATAAAAATTGCTCATACAAACATTTATAAGTATCTTCTGTAACCTGAATTTTCCCAGCAATACCTTGGGATTCCATGCAGCTAGCGATGTTTACCGTGTCTCCCCAAAGATCATAAGTAAAGTTGTTGAGGTCAATTACTCCCGCCGCTACGGTACTGCTATGGATGCCGATACGAATGCTGAAGTTTTGGTTATTCTTAGTATTAAATAGAGCGATCGCTGTTTGCATGTGGAGTGCCATTTGAGCGATCGCTTGAGCATGATCTGGGCGGCGCGTAGGCAAGCCACCAACTACCATATAAGCATCGTTAATCGTCTTGATTCTCTGTAAACCATGTTGTTCAGTGAGGCGATCGAAAGCTGAGAAAATTGGGTTGAGTAAGTTTACCAGTTGAATTGCACTCAGAGAAGTAGCAATTTCGGTAAAGCCGACAATATCTGCAAATAAAACTGTGACATCAGCAAAGTCTTCGGCAATGTCAGCTGGTTCTTCTTTCAAGGGTTTGGAGATTGCGACTGGTAAAATATTCAGCAATAAACGTTGGGTTTCTTCCTGTTGATGGCGCAGCGCTTCTTCTGCTGCTAGCCGCTGGGTGACATTGCGAAAAATGCCGCGAGTCGCAACTGGATGACCTTCGATAAATTTACAGTTAATATTACCTTCTAGAAAGATTGTTTGACCGTCTTTAGTCACGAATGCCGCTTTTACTTGCACAAACTTTTCTCCTGACAGTACGCGATAAAACCTTTGCAAATAGTGTTGTTTAAACTCTGGATGTATAATATCAAAAACATTCATATTCGCAATTTCAGCTTCGCTGTATCCCAAAGTTTCTCGCCATGCACGATTAACATACAAAAAACGACCAGATGGATTGACGGATTGAATCAGGTCATTAGCATTTTCAAATAAATCTCGATACCGTTCTTCACTTTCTATAAGAGCATCTTCTGCTTGTTTGCGTTTGATAAACTGGGCGATTTGACTACCAATAGAACCCACCATTTGCAATAGGTCTTTATCTTTTGGTTGTACGTCCTGGTTAAAAAAAACCATCACTCCTAAGATTTCACTATCGTCTAAGATGGGGAAGCCAAAAGCTGCGTGCAATCCAGCCTCAGCTGCAAATTGCGATCGCCGAGTGTCTCCATCTTCTGTGATATCTTGAATCCATAAGGGCAAACGTCTGATCCAAATTCGACCAGGTAAGCCAACACCGGGTGTATAGGTAGTTTGCCAGGTGATTGCTTTAAACTCTCGGACAGAAATTACTCGACTTGACCAAATTTCTACACATCTTAGTACTGCATTGATGCTATGTCCCTGTACCGAAGTGCCAATATATTGACTTGGTGTCCAAAGTTCGCCTAAATCCCATTCCAAGTTTTGACAAATCGACTGCAAAATTTGCGGAATTACCTGCTTTACGCTCTGGGATTCTGATAATATACGAGTGATAGCATACTGGGTACTTGTACGCTGTTCCCGGTGTTGCCGAGCAGTAATATCCCGACCAATGTAGACAATATCTTCTAATTCTTTGATTTTTTTCGGAATTACTGAACAAGAAAAAGCAATTAACCGCTTTTCTCTAGTCTTTGTTCGACAAACTACCTCGAAATTATGAAAATTTTTCTGAAAATAAGAATGCTGGTCAATGCCTGGTATTAATAATTGATGATCATCAATTATCAGTGATATTGGTTGATTAATTAATTCTTCTTCACTATAACCAAATAATTTTTGAGCAGCATGATTTACTTTTTTTATTTTTCCTATTTTACTGGTTATAAACAAAGCATCTGCCATTGCAGTAATTACTTGTTCCATATTCAAATTTATATTTCTTTTGGAGGATTGACAATTGAATATAATATTTATCTTTAGTTTTATCCGCGATCGCCTTTGTCAAAGCTAACATACCGGCTTTAGCAGCACATGATCAGTTTCGCATACTTGAAAGTTCATTTTTCAACATAGCGTGATCGCAGCCGTTCAAAAATTTTCAGGCTATATAGCATTTCCTAATAAGAATGAAGTACAGATGTGCTTTATCTCCCCTCTACGTGAGTTCCCAGAGGGGTTGGGGGGGTGAGGTTTTTATCTGATGTACTTCATGCACCTGAGAACGCTATATCGTTATCCAGTTTATTAATGTATAAGATATTACAAGATGTTTAAGCGTGCAATTCAGATGTAAAATCGCATTGCGATCGCCTAGAATTTAAGATTGAGAAAGTCATATCTATAAAGTTATTTAAAACCCAATGAATCACCAGCGTGCTAATACTCTCAAAGCTGCATTTCAAGTTTGTAATGTTGAACCGCTAGAGGGTGCAGACATGGAGCGTTACTATGTTGATTTATCAGGAGTCCGTAAAACTTCAGCAATTGCAGCGTTAGTACGATTTTGGACTTTCAAGAACCCGCAGATTTCAGCACAATTTTGTTTACGGGACATCGCGGCTGTGGCAAAAGTACAGAGTTAAAACGCATTCAAAACCAATGGGAAAAACAATACCACGTAATTTATTTAGAGGTTAACGAAGAAACAGATATTAATGATGCTCGTTATACAGATTTATATTTAATCGTCATTAAACAAGTAGAATTTGAGTTGCGTAAATTAGGTTTAAAATTTGATCCTCAACTTCTGAAAAACTTTGAATCTTGGTTTAAGGATATTACCAAAGAAACCGAAGAAACTGTGGAAAGGTCTGTCAGTATTGAAGGAGAAGCGACTCTGAAACCAGAAGCTCCATTTATAGCTAAATTGATGGTCAAATTACTGGCACAAATTAAAGGTTCTGATAAGCAAAAAACTACTATTCGCCAAACTTTAGAAAAAGACCTATCACGTCTGAAAGCAGATATAGGAATCCTATTTGAGTTTTGAACAAGCTCCGTACATCTGAAGAGTGGCAAAGTCAAA
>NZ_JAQYWQ010000153.1 GCF_029379315.1 Nostoc sp. S13 | reverse complement strand
AAATTTTCTTGTTTTGTGGGGGTCTTAAACGCCGTTTATTCATCCACCAGTCGCAAAAAATACCCAAGTGAATTCTGGCGACTGGCACCTTTATTCTGTTTGATAAGTCAGAAGCGAACTCACGCGCAACTGTTTACGCCGACCTACTTAAAATTATGTCTAATAACGCAATTATTCAATCTGAATTATTGGAAGACAAAGCTGATAATAAGCAAAACCTCTGTCAGATTCTCAGCGTACAGGAATTAAGTCTTCTAAACGATCGCTCCAACTCCAAAGGGCTGCTTCAACTGGCTTTTCATCTCACTGTTATGGGTTGCAGTGGCTACCTGTGGGCAACGAATTTTGGCAATTGGTCAGTAGCTATACCAGCATTGGTAATCTACGGCTTCAGTCTGGCTTCGATGTTTGCACCGATGCATGAATGCGTTCACAGAACAGCTTTCGCTCACAATCGTTTGAATGATGCTGTAGCTTGGTTTTCCGGCTTGCTCTCATTTTACAACAGCACGTTTTTTCGTCGTTATCATAAGTGGCATCATCGCTACACTCGCGTTCCTGACAAAGATCCAGAACTGACCGATCTTAAACCGAGTAACTTGGGCAAATACTTGTTGATAGTTAGCGGTTTACTGTGGTGGTGGGGTAAAATACGGGGGCATTTTCAGGTTGCAACTGGTCAATTTGACGATTTTCCATTTGTGCCAGAAGCAGCACGAGCCGAAGTTATTCGTTCTACACGTTGGCAATTAGGTATTTATGTAGGTGCGATCGCTCTCTCAATTCTAGTTGGTCAGCCTTGGTTTTTACTCTATTGGCTGCTGCCCCTGTTTGTCGGTCAGCCGATTCTCCGGTTTATTCTACTGGCAGAACATACAGGTTGTACTCTTGACGCAAATCTGCTCACCAATACACGCACAACGCTGACCCTCTGGCCTGTACGATTTTTTATGTGGAATATGCCATTTCATGCAGAGCATCATTTATACGCATCAATTCCGTTCCACGCCTTACCAAAAGCACATCAGCAGTTGAGCCAACACTTTACCCACATTGAACCTGGTTATATGAAAGTCAACTGGGATATCATAACCAATTCCTAATTCCTAAAGAGATAAGTAAATCTTGTCATTAAATCTCAGTCAGTTTCCTGTTAACAGTTGCTGAAGAATGATTAAGAAAAACGAGTATAGACAAACATGATAAAAATGCTAGCTGAAAACTTGATGGGAATTGAAGCAAGATTAGAAATTAATTGGGTTTGGCTAAATGCCAGCTTACAGTTTGTTAGTTGGGGACTTTTTTCACTCTTACTCGCTGAGGTGTTGAGAGACAGCTACCATGCTTTGTGTCATCAAGTTAATTGGCTTGCAAAATGGCACAACAAGCACCACATGGCCTATCGCCGCGATTTATCGATAGTTTCCCTGAAAGTTTATCAAGAATCTCAGCTCTATCACGACATTTTAGAGTCGAGTCTACTGCTAATGGTATTGGTAGTCATTGCCTTAATTGTCCAGCAAATAGGGTTATGGTTGGGAGTAGCTTATGCTTGTACCTTCTTGTATGGCGCGTCTGTGCGATATTTTCAGGGAAAAATTGATACAGACTACAACCACCTACCCGGCCCTTTAGAGACAATTCCATCCATTTGGTGGGTGAATCGGTCTTACCATTGGCGGCATCATTTTGATGATGTCAACGCTTACTACAGTGGTGTCTTTCCCTTAGTGGATAAAGTTCTTGGTACAGGACTTTCTCTCAAAGGGAAAACCATCGCTTTAACCGGAGCATCAGGAGCGTTGGGACAAGCATTAGCGGCTGAACTTGTAAAAAATAATGCTAAAGTCGTCGCATTAACCACTAATCCAGAAAAATTAGTAGAGCAAGTTGGGGTGAAGGTGGTTCCCTGGCAGTTGGGCAATGAAGCCAATCTGAGGGATAGTTTAGAGAAAGTAGATATTTTAATTATCAACCACGGTGTCAATGTCTACACCAGCCGCACACCAAAGTCCATCAACTCCTCCTATGAGGTGAATACCTTTTCAGCATTGCGGTTGATGGATATATTTTTGACAACTGTGACAGGCCCACAAGCAAAAGCAACTAAGGAAATTTGGGTAAACACTTCTGAGGCTGAGGTTTCTCCAGCGCTGAGTCCGCTATATGAACTGAGCAAACGAGCGCTAGGAGATATTGTTACGCTGAAACGTTTAGATGGGGATTGTGTAATTCGCAAGTTAATTCTTGGCCCGTTTAAGAGTCAACTCAATCCCTATGGAGTGATGTCTGCACAACAAGTTGCTCGTGCTATCTTATTTTTGGCACGGCGAGACTTCCGAAATATTATTGTAACGATAAATCCTCTTACCTATCTGCTGTTTCCCTTAAAGGAAACTAGTACATGGCTATACTATCGAGTTTTTAGTCGAACAGCGAAAAGTTAATAATTTCCAGGTGATAATGCATTCAGCACTCAGCACTTTTTCGGTCATAAGGTGGGTTATGGTACTGGTTTGGGGCTGGCGATGCTTGCGGTGGGCTACGCCTACGCATATCAGATTGTACTAGAAAAACTTCAGGTTAAAATTACTTGCCATTGCGTGTTCTAATCTTTTAGTAGACTTACGAAAGTCCGCCTACACAAAAGACTTCAAGCCAGTTTTGGCAAGCTTTTTCAGAACAAAGGGACAAACAAACTTATGGGACTTTTCGATCAAATTCTTGGTGCTGTGGCTAATCCTAATCAACAGGGCAGCTTAGGTCAACTGGGAAGTATTGTTAACACTGTACAGCAGTTGAGCGATCGCACAGGCACAGACCCGTCTACCATCCAATCAGTTTTGTCAATAGTGGGTGGTCAAGTGCGTTCTGCTTTACAAGACAAGCAAGCCACAGATGGTAATGAAGCCGCCCAAACTCTAGTGAATCAATATGCTGGTACTTCACCTAACCCCGAAGCCGTCGATTCGCTGTTTTCTCCTGACACACAGCAGCAAGTAGCTGAAGTTGCTGCCCAGCGTACTGGATTGGATGCTGGTATAGTTCAACAATTGCTGCCTTTAGCAGTACCTTTAGTACTAAATTTTTTACAATCAGGTGCAAATGCTCAGAATCCCCAAGCTGGCGGAAATCCTGTGCTAAATTCCTTCTTGGATGCTGACGGCGATGGTGATGTCGATATTGCTGATGCCATCCAAATGGCTAGTCGGTATATGAGATAGTAACAATTCCTAACTCCCGACTCCTAACCGGAGGCGAAGCGTCTCCGGCTCCGCTCCTAACTCCCCATTACCCCTTATCCCCAGAGGGGGCCCCACCTTCCCCACTCCCCACTCCCCACTCCCCATAGAAATCAGACAGTCTATGTCTAAATTTTTTGACTATATTACTGAGGAACTGCAAGACTTCATTGCAGCCCAACACCTTTTCTTTGTTGGCTCTGCACCCTTGAGTCCTACGGGTCATGTTAACCTGTCTCCTAAAGGTTTAGGCTGCTTTCGCATCCTTTCTCCGCACCGAGTAGCTTACCTAGACCTAACAGGCAGTGGTAACGAAACATCAGCTCATTTGCAAGAAAATGGGCGGATAACCTTCATGTTTTGTGCCTTTGAGGAACCCGCGTGTATCTTGCGTCTTTACGGTCAAGGAAGCACGATTTTACCGAGTTCTCCAGACTGGAACTCCCTGTACTCTCTGTTTTTGCCGATACCTGGAACTCGTCAAATTATTGTCGGTGACATTGAAGAAATACAGACTTCCTGTGGTTTTGGCGTACCACTCTATGAATATCGAGGTGAGCGCCAGACTCTAGTAAACTGGGCTAGTAAAAAAGGCGAAGAGGGAGTTCGAGAATATCAACAGAAGAAAAATCTGGTCAGTATTGACGGTTTAGCGACACCACTGAGTAAATTACCCTAAAGAAAGACAAAAGCAGACTTTGGGGCATGAGTTATGGATTATTCTATCCGTCCACTCACACAAGACGCAATTCGCAATACTTCTCTACGAGAGGCTGCGCCAACGGCTGCGCTCAGTACAAGTTCGCAATTACGTTTTGTGACGGGGATTTTAATTAGGCGTTCAATTCCTGCTGCCACAAGAGGCAGGGGAATTAAACTGAACATACTTTGTTAAAAATTAAAAATTAAATTTTTAATTTTTATGAGCCTTTCGGGTTGGTGTCACCACCAATTATTGCTTGGAACAAGTTTGCTACTAAAGATAAAAATGCCGAAACTAACACTACCAGCATTAAACTAGCAAGGGCAGCAAAGGGAGAGATGATGAATAAGAGTAAGAGGGCAAACATCAAAATAGTTAATAATGTTTTATTCATCTTTTTTCACCTTTAATAGTTTCTATTCTCAAGCTTATCAACTAAGTCATGAACTTGACCAGAGTCAACAGAAGGAATTATTCTTAGAGAATTTTTTAAAAGTATTTGGCGAATATAATTCGCTACTACACAAGCTCTCGTCCACCTCCGTGGACTAATGCCAAATCAAAGGTTTTCTAACCCGCGTAGGTGATTTCTAATCGCCAGGTCTATTTGCTTCAAAATTTCTTTACTCCCACGTTATTCTATGAAAAAGATAAAACTGTTGCGATCGCGGGGAGGTTTTTCCCGATTAGGGAATTCCAACAACTAAATCATCCCGTAAAATAGACAGGCGAGAACCCTGCTTTAGATAAAATATGGGAAAATCTTTGGGAAATACCTCAAGACTCAGAACTCGCTACTTAATCTGCTCACTCAGGACTCAGGACGCTTTATGTTAGCAAGCACAATTTTGCAGGATGGAAAATATACCTTAATTCAAGAAATAGGACGGGGTGGTTTTGGCATTACCTTTAAAGCTACCCATCACTACTTGGATCAGGAGGTGGTGATGAAAACCATCAATGAACGTCTGCGACAACATCCTGATTTTGCGAAATTCGAGCGTCAATTCCAAGATGAAGCCAGACGATTAGCTACGTGTATCCACCCAAATATAATCAGAGTCAGTGACTTTTTTGTTGAAGCTGGACTGCCTTACATGGTGATGGAATACATTCCTGGCCAAACCTTGGGAGATGCATTTGTATTACCAGGGATCGCAATGCCAGAAGCCACAGCAATTCATTACATCCGGCAAATTGGGGCAGCTTTGCAGGTAGTACACAACAACGGTTTATTACACCGGGATGTCAAACCAGATAATATCATCCTTCGCCTGGGAACGCAGGAAGTAGTACTGATTGATTTTGGCATTGCCAGGGAATTTAATGGCGGTGTCAGGCAGACTCATACGGGTTTGGTTTCTGAGGGTTATTCTCCCATTGAGCAGTATCTGACGCAAGCGCCGCGCACACCCGCCACGGATGTTTATGGTTTGGCAGCAACTTTGTATGCACTGTTGACAGCCCAAGTTCCTATACCAGCATTATTGCGCGATCGCGAGCAAATGCCTTCCCCCCGCGAACTACAACCACACTTGAGTGCATCTGTCAACCAAGCGGTAATGCGCGGTATGGCGGTGGAGTCTCGTTTTCGACCAGCGACAGTTGCTGAGTGGTTACAACTGCTACCTGGAAATGGGGCGAATGTGACACCGCAAGCCACTTACAGAGTACCAACTGTCAATTTATCTGCCCAGCAAGCACCAACTTTAATTGGGAAAACTGCCCAAAATCGGATTCATAGACCATCTGCCTTGGCGCAGCCCAACCCAGACATGGCTAAAGAAACTGTACTGGCTAAAAAACTGGGGTCATCTAAGATATATATTGGTATGGGTATAGCCCTAGTTGCTGCTACAGCAGGTTTTGGCATCACGAGCATGTTACCCAAATCTCAGCCGCAGCCAACCGCAAAGCCGCTTTTTGAACAGCCAACTCAACAACCACCCGCGAAAGTACCTAACTTCGATAGTACATCTTCACCTCCGGGTGAACAGACTAACACCACCTCAAGAACCGAATCAGCACCTGTCTCTAATTCCAAGCAGCGTCGGCGCAATCGTCGTACTTCCCAACAAGAATCTTCCAGCAGCAACCCCACACCAGAATCACAACGCGGCAATTCCCAACAATCCACACCTTTACCAAACGTTTCACCCACACCCTCGCTAGTGGAAAAACTACGGGCGGTCCGGTCATCTCGTAAAGCCTCCCCCACACCATTGCCACAAAATAACTTACCCGCTTCTAGTCAAGATTCTACCTTCCCGAAAGCTGTGAATCCGTCGAATCCTGTGGTCATCCCAGCAGCGCCACCAACGAAATCCAAACAGTCAGATCCTTCTGCTGTAGTAGTACCAACACTGGAAAAACCAAATTCACCGACTAATAGTCAACCCCAAAATGATCAGCAATTCAAGGAAAAGCTACAAGATGATAATAATTAGTCAATTTTAGATTTTGAATTTGGGATTTTGGTCGTTATTTGCTATTCTGCACAACAATTTCCCCCTTCTGATTAATCTTCACCAGATTTTTGGGAAAAGCTTGATTATTCAAATAACGCATAAGTCTTACAGTCTGAAAACGCTGATCAATATGAGGGATTCCCTGGCGATCCATCCGTACCGGAATAATTTTAGATGAAACCAAATCTCCCACGGAGTTAAGTTTTACTTCTAAAATCATTGAGTCACCCGTCTCGGCATTTGTAGATAAAGTCCGATATCCCAAAAAGTTTCCTAAAGAATAGGCAATGATTTTTCCCTTATAAATTTCCATCGCTCTGGGAACATGAGGCCCATGTCCTAGTACTAAGTCTGCTCCTGCATCAATCATATTTCGAGCAAACTTGAGCGAATTACCTCGGTTTTCTCCATAAAAAAACTCTGTCTGATTCTTAATATATAGTGCAGCCGTTCCCTCGGCTCCAGCGTGCATCGATACTACTACAATGTTGGCATTATTTTTAGCTTCTGCTACGAGTGCTTGGGCTGCTTTTAAATTATGCATGGAATTATACATTTCATAAGCAGAAAACCCGACCATAGCCACGGGGATATTGTTCGCTTTCAAATAGAGAATTTGATTTTTATGACCTAATGTTGCAATGCCCACAGCCTCAAGATTTTTCATTGTATCTTTGAAGCCTACCGGGCCAAAGTCCATTGCATGGTTATTCGCCATATTAAACACATTAAGTAGGTGCGCGGAAAAATTTACAACTATGTAACGAAAAGTTAAGCAGATGAATTAGAATTAAATTTTACACGCTCTGTACTGTAGTTCCCTTTTTCTCCTCTAGCTTGAATACCGTCAATTACGGCATAAGCAAGGTCTAATTCGTCATCAAATATTCGCCCAGATAGCTCATCTTTTTTCAGGTGTTGCCATTCCAATTCAATTGGATTCATCTCGGAGCAATACTTGGGTAAAAAGAAGATGTATAAACCCATCTGTTCCCACTTTGACCATAGCTCTTGTACTTCTTTACATCTATGTATTGGTCCGTTATCCTGCACAATTACCCTTATGCGTCCTAATTCCGATGCATCAGCCGCTTCTTTTTCCATCATTTCGATATAAGACTTGCGGTTAACACCCCCAATCACCAAACCATAAACAAAGCTTATTATTGGTTGGATAAACCCGATAATACTTAATCTACGACCCCGGCGCTTTGTTTGTTCTAAACGTTTTTGTTCACCCCTGAAATAATAGGTGTAACCCGGTTCGCTCCACATACAAAACCCGGATTCGTCTAGATATTTAAGGTCTATTTCTCCTGCTGCGGCTGATAATTCCAACATATCTAGGTCTGCTTGTTTCCTACCTTTTGCGATCGCGTCTTGTTTTCTATGGTGACTTTTTCTTGCCCGTTTCCAATTGACCCCCTTTTTTTGAGTACCCGTCTTAATCTATCGGGACTCAGTTGCACGTTGCGCTCTGTATTTAACTTCTCTGATAATTGAGAACTATTGTAAGTAGGTAGGCACGAAAAAACCAAACTATGTGAAGATAAATAAATACGGAGAAAGAATCTATTGAGGGAACTAAAACATGGGTCCGCGTTTAAGAGTATTTCTAACTCGTGAGCAAGACCGAACCCTTTTAAACCTAAAAACAGCAGATGTACCACAGAAAGTCAAAGACCGAGCCGAAGTAATCAGGTTAAACGCGCATGGCTGGTACGTGGAAAAAATAGCTGCTCATGTCAAGTGGACATCACAGACAGTAAGAGAGGTTTTGCATAAATGGAAAAAAGATGGTTTAGAAGGGCTTTGGGAACTCTCTGGTAGAGGGGGGAAACCAAAATGGCAAGAAGAGGACATAGTGTTTTTGGAAGAATGCCTCAAAAAAGAACCACGAACATACAACAGTCTTCAATTAGCTCAAAAACTTCACAGCGATAAGCCTTCGGCATAGCTTCGCTTACCGCCAAATTGAATTGAGTCCCGACAGGTTAAGACGGGTACTCAAAAAAAGGGGGTGATTTGGAAACGTGCCAGGAAGAGTCATAAAGGGAAACAAGACCCTGTAATACGGGAAAAAAAACAAGCAGACTTAGATATGCTCGAATTAGCTGCTGCTGCCGGAGAAATAGACTTAAAGTATTTGGACGAATCAGGGTTTTGTGCATGGAGCGAACCTGGATACACCTATTACCAACGAGGGGAGCAAAAGCATTTAGAACAAACAAAGCGTCGTGGTCGGAGATTAAGCATTATTGGGTTTTTTCAACCTTTAATCAGTTTTATTTACGGTCTTGTGATCGGGGGTGTTGGTCGTAAATCTTACATCCAGATGATGGAATATGAAGCCCTTGACACCCAAAAGGTTGGCCGCATCAGAGTAATAGTGCAGGACAACGGTCCAATTCATCGATGTCAGCAAGTTCAGCAGTTATGGTCAAAGTGGGAACAGATGGGTTTGTACATGTTCTTTTTGTCCGCATACTGCTCCCAGATGAACCCAATTGAATTGGAGTGGCAGCATCTAAAAAAGGATGAACTATGTGGGCAAATATTTGATGATGAGTTAGACCTCGCTTACGCCGTGATGGATGGCGTTAAAGCTAGGGGAGAAAAAGGCAACTACAGTACACAGCGTATTAAATTTGACTCTAATCGCTCTGGCTAATTTTTTGTTACATAGTTATAAATTTTCGCGCCCACCTACTTAATCCCGTTTCAGACAACATCGGTTATATAGCAATCCGATTTGATTTGTGGAAAAATCTAAGTATATGTAGGGTGTGTTATCGCGTAGCGTAACGCACCTGGAATCAGAGGTGGTGCGTTACGCCAAAGGCTAACGCACCCTACGTATATTTCAAAAATCAAATATCAGTCCTATATATAGTTGAGGGCGCACAGATATGTGCCCTTACTGGCAATCTTTTTGAACGGAGAGGGGGGGATTCGAACCCCCGTTGAGTTTCCCCAAAACGCATTTCGAGTGCGTCACCATCAACCACTCGGACACCTCTCCAGCTATATTATTCACACATTTGAGTATCTATTTTATATTCAAATGGGGTGAAGTAAGGGAAATTTTAGCGTATTTCCGATACTACTATAACATTATCGCTTTATCTGCGTAACGGAGTGCTTCGGAAACGCCAATCTGGTGATGGGTTACACAGCATGGAAGGCATTTGGCCTTGCAGAGAAAGCGGGATGATTTTGCTAGTTTTGTAGCATGGGCCGAAAAGCCCGTCCCTTGTATTTCGAGGCAGACAAGACTTCGGCGTGAGCGCTCAGTCGAACGCTGCCCACCCTACAAGAATCATCCCTTGATTCAGCAACGTCAGGCATTTTAGTCATTTGGGCGGGGAGTTGTCATTTGTGATGCGGATACTCAAGTTACTCACCCGACAATTACTAGTGGGTTTTATTTGCGAACGCATCAGCGTTGCAAAGCAACCTCGCAAGTCCCTTTGCTCCTCCATTCTCCCAGCAGTTGCAAAATCGTCCTGGTCTCGTAGAGAAGGTTGAACCTCAGTTTGAGGTCAAATTTATGACACTAACTAAAAATTCCTCTGCCCGATTGTTACGACAAGTTTGCAAATGTTGAGAATAATTTCAACAGAGTATAATACCCTAAAAGTTACTTTATGTATCAATGCTGAAATCAAAATCAATCAAAATTCCCAAACCAACTCGCTACCAAAATGCGGCGATAGATTATTACATGGGACTCACAAATTCCCCCTATCTCCATTACGGGTATTGGGAACCACTACCTACTGTGGGTGAGGAATTGAGCATAACTCGCCTGCGTGCGGCTCAGGAAGCCTATGCAACCAAGCTTTTCAGTTTCATTCCAGAGAGTACAAAAACTGTGCTTGACGTAGGCTGTGGTATTGGTGGTAACGCAGCATATTTGTGCGATCGCGGTTTTGGCGTTGAGGGATTAGCACCCGATGCACTCCAACAGGAGAAGTTTATTAAGAATACCAACGGTCAAGTAACTTTTTACTTAACGAGATTTGAAGATTTTCACACCTCACACTCCTATGACCTAGTTCTGTTGAGTGAAAGCAGCCAATATATTGGTGCTGAGGATTTAGCTCAAGGTGCAGCTCGTTTATTAAGCAGTGGTGGCTACCTATTGCTTGCGGATATGATGCGTTCTGATGCTGGATATCGAGAGGGCATTTTTTCTAATTGTCATGTCGCTAGCGAGCTTGAGACAGCGTTGATACAGGCTGGATTTAAGTTAATTAAGACTGAGGACATCTCCACCCAAGTTGCGCCAACCATTGACTTGTGTCTTGATAACTTTCGTACTTTTGGACTGACTACAATCAAATATATTGCTGATGTTGTAGCGATCGCACTCCCACCATTACACGCACTTGGTCGTTTAGCGTTCAAGCGCTGGCTGGAAAAGCCGATTATCGAGGGATTAGCAGCACGCGCCATTTTTGATAGCCATCTCTGTTATCAAATCCAACTCTGGCAGTTATCAATTCATGAAGTTAACCAACATAACCTGTGAAACATCCTCTAAGATTGGCAACAAGCTTTTATCGCCAAGAATATATTAGCAATTGGTTAGAGGATGTTTTTTTTAACAGGGTTTTTTAACTCTCATGGTAAGCATAGCGAAGCATCTCAAGACATGGCTGAAACGTTGTTTTTTCGTTGTAGTTGATCTAAGTCAGAACCACAAAATTATACCTTGTGAGACTTTTAAAACAACCTCTTATATAAAACTTCCCCGAAGTTACCCATGACTGTACAAAGAAAGGACTTAGGCGTTTACTTTCTGCTTAATTTTCAATGGGTCGCTTTGGGTAGGAATTAGCTTACAGTTTCTAACCCTAAGACTGACAATCTTCAAAGGTGCGTCACCGATAGCGTTAGCGAGTCATTGAGCCTCACAGTTCGTCGTAGACATCGCTTCTCTAACTGCCAAAGTATTATGTAGTCGAATACCGTGCAGCATACAGCTTGAGGTTTTGCATGAAAGTAGCAGTCTTCAGTACAAAAGCCTATGATCGGCATTTTTTGTCAACTGTAAATTCTCCCACCCAACACGAGTTAGTGTTTTTTGAACCTCGTTTAAATCGGGATACAGCTATCCTCGCCGCCGGATTTCCGGCGGTTTGCGTATTTGTGCATGACCAAGTTGACGCGCCAACTTTAGAGCTTCTCGCCTCATGGGGAACTCGGTTGGTTGTCCTCCGTTGTGCAGGGTTTAACAATGTAGACTTACAAGCTGCCGCAAACTTAGGAATTACCGTTGTGCGTGTTCCCGCCTATTCACCTTACGGGGTAGCAGAACATGCCGTGGGATTGATTTTAAGCTTGAATCGCAAAATTCATCGTGCCTATAACCGTGTCCGAGAAGGTAATTTTTCCCTAGATGGACTGTTAGGATTTAATTTGCATGAGCGCACAGTCGGGATTATCGGCACCGGCAAAATCGGTCTGATTTTAGGACAGATTATGAAGGGGTTTGGCTGTGAATTACTCGCCTATGACGTTTATCACAATCCCGAATTGGAGGCGCTAGGTGGAAAGTATGTAGAACTACCTGAGCTATTAGCCAACTCCGATATTATCTCCCTACATTGCCCCCTGATTCCCGAAACGCATCACTTGATCGACACTGAGGCTATAAAACAGATCAAGTCAGGTGTGATGCTAATTAACACTAGCCGAGGAGCGCTAATTGATACCCAAGCAGTGATTGAGGGATTGAAGTCTGGTAAGATTGGCTATCTCGGTGTGGATGTCTACGAACAAGAATCGGAATTGTTCTTTGAGGATTTGTCTGGTGAAATTATTCAAGATGATATTTTCCAGCGTTTGACGACGTTTCCCAATGTACTCATTACCGGACATCAAGCCTTTTTTACAGCAGAAGCTCTCCACAATATTGCAGAAACAACTTTTGCTAATATTGCTGATGTTGAACAGGGTCATTCCTGTGCTAATGAAATTCGCGCACAACCGTCAGCTTAGGTAATGGTTCGCGATCGCTAATCTGCATATTCATTGTCCCAATCTTTTACCCACTTGTTGGATTGCCTTGTCAAAAGCACGAATCTCTTTTTCCCAATGCTTAATTAAACCTTCGTCAAAAAAACTCTTCTCTGATTGCAGTCTAATCTTTTCTTGATGTTCAGTAATTCTTTAGACTTATCCGGAAATGAGAACTTTATTTGGCTGAAACCTAGCTCTGGAGAGGGTTTTAGAGGTTCCTGTTTTATATAAGCTAAAAAGCCAGCTATGTAAGGGTTTCAGCTATTTTGAGGTTTATTTGTGGATAAGTCTTTTGAGCTAAAGATTCAATCGCCTTTTGATGGTGCCTCGCCGCGTTTACTTTGAACGATAGGCAACACGGAGACTTTGGACTAAAATCACCAGAGATGCTATCGCCATCAAACCGCCCCAAAACCAGTAAGGTAAAAGCAAATACCGCTGCATTTGCGCTGTATCAGAGAGTCCAAGGGAGCCAGCAGAACTACTAAATAGATAATCAAGTTGATGGTACGTACTTACACAAGCTTGTACACCTAGCAATTGAATGGCAAACCCTTGGGCCCAGCGAGGTGCTCTCAGGGCGATACCCAAGATGATTAAACCCAGCAAGGGAATTGCCACCAATCCAAACCAGGAACGTATCCAAATTAATGTGGAAAATAGCAAAAAACTCCCTAATATTTTTAAACAGAGGGTTGCTGCTCTAAAACTGCGGGAAGCCAGAATCAAAGCTGCACCGGCAAGAGGCGGCCCCATTGGCCCTGCTGCTGCGACCATTGCCGGGCCAATTGGCCCCAATAATGGCCGGATGCCATAAGTTGCGACACCGGAACCATTGCTAAAAATCTCTAATTTCTGAAACTGTCCCCCTAATAGAAGTGCCATTAAACCGTGACCCATTTCATGAAACCAGGTTGCCAGGATCGTAAATGGGTATAAGATATAATCACCTCCTGGTACTTGCCACAGTAAAGCAGTTGCGATCGCTGCTGCAATTAGCCAGGTTAGCCCCATGCCTTCAACAACTGGCGGGGCTTCTTTGGTCAGCAAGGGTTCAAAATTTTTACTTGGTTCCCTCATAGGTCACTCGATTTTAGATTTTAGATTTTAGATTTTAGATTTTAGATTTTAGATTTTAGATTTTAGATT
>NZ_JAQYWQ010000152.1 GCF_029379315.1 Nostoc sp. S13 | reverse complement strand
GGATTTAGGGGGATCTAAAACTATTTGATACCGACAATAGGACTTTTCAAACATCCTCTTATTATTTCCAGCAAACACAACTATATCTATAAGAGTGATGATATTCTTTTTCAAATATATCTAGATTTATTTGCCTAAATCTAGATAAACAGTATACATATATACAAAATCAGATGTTCGTTAGTTACATTTTGATATATGCAATATGTATTTTATAAAGCAACAATTTCCAATTTAGTTTTATTTAACTATTTAGATAAATGGTGAGAAAATAAATATTATTTTCTCACATAAAGAAACAGAATTAATTCATGAAGTAACTGTAAATTTTATGGCAGAATATGATCATGTCTTAAATATTAAAATTATTAATAAATCAGGTGAAGTCCAATTGCAATCTGCTTAAATTTTTTCAAAAAATCCTTTGGGTCAGGTTTTGTGGTCAAAGCTAAAATGTTCATTAAGTACCTAATAAAATAAATGTTAAGATTTTTTTCTAAGCTCAGTCCGAACAAATTAATCATTTTTTTTATGAAATGTATAGTTAATAAGAAGTTTTATTCGGCTCAGTTTTAAAGCCTTAAATAGCTTCCAATAGGATGCGAAGTCAGAATATGGATGTGGGGAGTGAGTGTGGTGGGAAAAGATTATTCTCGCCATAAAGATAATGTGGTAGCGAGTCATGAATAAACAGGACTCATGCAGGGGAGACCTGAGCCAGACATCTCAACGATTAGAGTGGGAAAAGAGCCATATGCCTTATACAATTCCTAACAACAGTTGCGTTGGATGTGACAACTGCCGCCCCCAATGTCCTACGGGTGCAATCAAAATAGAGGACAATGAATATTGGGTTGATCCTGGTCTTTGTAATAATTGTGAGGGCTATTATTCAGAACCGCAATGTGTAATAGCTTGTCCAACTAATTCTCCGATTCCGTCGCAGGCGAAAAAGGGGAGATGCAAAGTTGAGCCGAGAGATGCTACCAGCTTAGACTTGTTTTCTAACGGCAAGAATAACCCATTTGCTTCGGCGATCGCTATTTGGGAAGCTTGTAACGTACTAGCACAACGTACATCTCTACATTGGGAAACCGATGAAGAAGGCTACATAAGTTACAGCCGACAAGTCAATCAAGGCCGAGGTGCGATCGCTTTTCATATCCAAGATCCATTGAAAGTTTGCGACAAGGCCACAGATTTAGCAGCAATTGAGGGGCTTGACATCAGAGCCGCTTGCATACATCTGATTTTTGCAGCTTATGCCACAGCCTTAGATCAACCTTGGGAGCAAGAATTTGCGATCGATGAACGACAAATCGAGAAATATTTGGGGATGGAGAAACGCAAAGACTTGAGCAAAGCTGCCAAGCTGGCTTTAATGAAAAATATTGTTCAGCAAGCTTGCTCCCTGATTATCTCCATTGACTGGCCCCAACAAGGTCGAATTAACGGATTCTCTGTTACAGACAGCCGCTTATGGCACTTGGTAGACATTCAGCACCACTTTCAAGAAGACAATCTCGGATGCAAATATCTGATTGGGCTAACTTTTAAAGTAAAAGCAGGCATTTGGGCACAATATTTCTTAAACAAACAAGCATGTAAAGAGCGAACCGCATTCTATCAATATGGCAGTCTCCCGAAAACAGTGCTAACCACAGTCATGAGCATTTGGCAACAACATGAAGGCGCAGTCCGACTAATGCTGTGGTTGCTGTTTAAAACCAAAATGGGCAAGGAACAACGTATTACCATTCCTACCTTGCTGCGTATTGCTTACGGTGAAGAAAAAGTCGCCCTTGCATCCAGACAACGGGAAGAACGTAAACGTCTGCTGCGAACTTTTGAGAGCGATTTGGAAATTCTCAATCACTATGGAATAAAACCACTTTTCGATCCAGTTACCTACCCACCAGAAATTCAACCTTTGTGGGCGAAATTAGTTGATCTTCCTGAAGATCCAGATGAAGCATTAGAATTTTGGACTAATGACGGTGGTGCTGAAACTCGCCTCACAGACACAGGCCCGCGTGGTAAGTGGAATCTGCTAATGAATGCGCGAATTTTGGCTTTTGAACTCCCACCAGAATGGGAACAGCAAATTTCAGAATCGGAAAAAAAGCAACGACGAACTGCTAAAGCCAAAAGGAAGCCCAAAGCTACAAGCGATTTGCTGGGTGAACAGATTTTGCAGGCGCGAAAAAATTTGAATCTCTCCCAAAGGGAGTTAGCAAAGCTTACAGGTAAAAGTCAAAGCTGGATTAGAGATATCGAAAATGGTCGTTTAAAAGCCAAATTAGAAGACCAAATACTCTTACGGAAAGTCTTAAATATGGCTTCATCTTAATTTTGGATTGGCAATTTAGAATTTAAACGCAGAAGAGCGCAAAGGAACCCAGAGTCTTACCAAATTTAGTTCACTACGAATTAATTAAAAGCTGTATATAGTAAAAAATTCTACTAATTACTAACAAAACCTCTGCGTTATTTTGCGTTTCACTTTGCGTCCCTCTGCGTTTAAAAAATCTTTACTTTTATGTACTATAACTCATCACTTTATTAGAGGTAAGCCAGAGACTACCCACAGCATATTTAGTAACTACTAACTCTTGTGTAGCATTACATGAACTCTTCAGTTGTTGAGTTTTAGTTTCATCTTTTAGAAGTTTAGCCTGGTAAGTGTAGAAACAACCAGAAGGCTTTTCAAAACTTAGTTCAGCGAGAATAGTATTATTATCTAAACTTTGCTCCAAAATTTTGCCTGCAACTTTGTAGTTAAACCAATCCCATCCGTTCTGGAGGATTAGTTCTCTTTCCAAAATCTGAAGTGCAGCAGGTAGAATTCCCCAGCCTCGATAGACTTTATTTAAGCATTGAATATCGCCAGTCCGGGTTAAAATCGATCTGAATGAATCTTGATCAAGAACACCGTAATATCTTCCTTCTGGTAAGTCTATAACTGTTGGTGCAAAGCGATGTCCACCAAAGTGTGATGATTTCCAAATTCGCACATTGTCCAAGCACAAATCAGCAATAGTCGCTGTTAACTTGAAGTAAAAAGGAGCGCCATATCTGGCACAGCACTTATCATGGCTACCGTGGGTACACACCAAAATATCTCTAGTTGTACTTATTTCTACGTCAGAATTAGAATTGATACGCCGTAACCATTTTTGGACAACTGCTGCTACTTGCTCAATATTTGTTAGCTTAAACTCTTGCTTAGAAAAACCATGACTCAGCCCCTCTTTTCTTTGATAAATCAAAAGTGTAGTGTAGTTTACTTTGTGTGATATATCATTAGCAATTAAGAGGAATCTAATTGGTAGTTTAGCACGCTTCACTTCTTCTACCAAAATCCTCAAATTCTGGGGCACCCACTTGGAATTAAAGGCTTCTGATGTCCAAGGTAGAGGACACTCAACTAAAATATAGGTTTGGTAATTGGTGGCATTACCAATAATATCTTCTCCTACTTGCCGTGAATGGTCAGAACAAAAAACAGTATTCATCTAGCTATACTCATTAGCGTATTTTATGGACAAAAGGTATTAGAAACTACAATTGTGTTCTCAGCTACAATATCCTTAACTTAAGGAGATAAAAAAGAACAATATGTATTTGCCAGTTCAAACTAGGTAGCCATTTTATAACATCATTTCTAATCAACCTCTTCCCCGTTAATAAATTCTCCACAATAGAGATAAATAGTATCAAGAGATATTTTTCCGTAGTAGCGGCGTTAATTTTGTATCTAGTTTTATAGTTATCTGGTATTTCATAAATTTTCACTTGCTGAAACTCGGTTTTTCGGAAGTTGGTTTTTTTAGCAAAATCAAATATATTACTTGATAAACAGTTGCTGCTTTGGCAAGCCAATACTGTTTTAAGACTTTTTCCAGCCTATCTGCTTTTAATGTATCTGTAGATTTATACATATTGCGAATTTTTCTCAATTAGTTGAGAAAAATAAAAACAATTAAATCAGGGGTAAATGCTTTACTGCCCCTTACGCCATACGCGATAAATTAATGAGCAAAACTAGTGACTAATTATTAGTAGCATCACTAATGATCAACAAACCTGGTATTTAGCCCTTTACCTCATCTAACTTCCTGAAGCTGTTGTCAGGGTTTGATGATAGGCATCTGCTTTGACTGTAACTGAAGTCAATAATAAATGCAAGTATTTGATAATCTTTACAATTTCTTTACAATTTGTAGCCTTCAGGAGGTTGGCTAAATCAAGGTTAAGTGACAAATTATTGCTAGTAAGGGCGCACTTACTAATCCAAATATCTGTAGCTATGGCGATCGCATATTTCTACTTTCATGCAGAATTGAATCATTTTTTACCACGGCATCACAAGCAAGTGAGAATATCTCATTTTTTTGACGAGAAAGTCTCAATTAAGGACATGATTGAGTCGTTGGGTGTCCCTCATCCAGAAGTTGATTTTATAGAAGTTAATGGTGAATATGTAAATTTTTCTTACATAGTTTCGGATGGAGATACTATCAATGTTTATCCAATTTCAGCTAGGAGTATTCTTATACCAAGCGTTTCTGTTCTGCCAAAACCGCTTAGTATTATCCGCTTTGTTTTAGATATTCATTTGGGGAAGCTTGCGACATCTCTACGACTTTTAGGTTTTGATACTTTATACCGCAATGACTATGAGGATGAGAAATTAGCCCAAATATCCTCCAGCCAAGCGCGGATTCTCTTGACTCGTGATAAAGGTCTATTGATGCGTAGTTTGGTAAAGCACGGGTATTATGTTAGAAACACTAACCCTCAACAACAAATTCTAGAAGTACTGCAACGCTTCGACTTGTTTAAATTAATCTCACCATTTCAAAGGTGTTTGCGCTGCAATGGATTATTAGAACCTGTAGATAAGCAATTCATCATTGACCAAGTGCCAGAAAATGTGCAATCGCAGATTGATCAATTTCAGCGTTGTGAAGACTGCGATCGCATTTATTGGAAAGGTTCCCATTATGAACGATTACAACAGTTTGTTGATGGAGTACTTAACTCCCAAAGAGGTGAGTAACTTAGTCATGGCAATTATTTAACCAGCCGAAATATTCCCACTAATTATTTGACTACCCCCGATTCTGGGATCTTCATCTTCGCGATTCAAATCATCAAGAGTGGGGTTTTGCTTACTCTGTCCACTAACTTCGTCTGGTTCAATAGGATCTGCCTCTTGAGCTTTATCGATATCAAGAGAGCGAGGAGCTTCTTTGGCGTGAGAGAAATCGATGAATGGATTGGGTAGCTCGGGAGTCATAAGTTACTAAATTATTATGCAATTTTCTATAGTGTTGAATTTATTTTGTTTGCAAACATCTTTCTAGAGAAAGAAACCACGTATTGTCATAATTCAAAAGAGGTATAAAAAATTATGACATTAATTTTAGCTCTCGATTTTGGTGGAACTAAGCTGGCGGCAGCATTAGTAAATATCGGTTCTAGAAAATGGTTGCGTTATGAACGTCGCCTTTCGCCAGCAAATGCAGATGCTAGTACTGACTTGGAAATTATGCGAACGCTCATTTACTCGCTGCTAGAAGACGCAAAACCCGCTGCGATCGGTGTCAGCTTTGGTGGCCCAGTAGACGCTTCTACAGGGACGGTGAGACTATCTCATCATGTCGGCGGATGGGAAAATATTCCCCTCAAAGGTTTGTTGGAGGATGAGTTTGGCATTCCTGTTGGTGTAGACAATGATGCTAATGTTGCGGCTTTAGGTGAACATCGTTTTGGTGCTGGTGAGGGATATGATAGCCTGTTTTACATAACTGTTAGCACTGGCGTGGGTGGCGGTTGGATACTCAACGGTAAGCCTTGGCGGGGTGCTGGTGGGATGGCTGGCGAAATTGGACACATGGTTGTAGATCCTGCTGGGCCAGTTTGTTTATGTGGTAAGCGGGGATGTGTGGAACGTTTGGCGTCGGGGCCTTATATGGCGCAAAATGTTAGGGAAATTTTGGAAAAGGAACCGCAGAGGCGCGGAGGACTCAGAGGTGGAGAGGTTTTGAAGGGTTTGGTGGGGGATAATTTAGAGTTACTGACAGGGCAGTTGGTAAGTGAAGCTGCGGCGGCTGGTGATGATTTGGCTAAGGAAGTTTTGTATAAGGCTGCTTGGGCGCTGGGTGTGGGTATTGGCAATGTGGCGAACTTGATGAATCCGCAGCGCTTTGTGTTGGGAGGCGGTGTGACGAAGGCGGGGGCGGATTTTTGGCAGGTGCTGCAACGGGTGGCGCGGGAGACGGCTTTACCGGAGGTTGATTTTGAAATTGTGCCGGCGGTTCTGGGGGATGATGCGCCATTGTGGGGGGCTGTGGCGATCGCTTTGATCGCAAATCCCAAATTTGTAAATGAGTGACGGGTGGAGCGTATTAAGTGCAAACAGAATTAGTTATTTTTGATTGTGATGGAGTATTAGTAGACAGCGAAGGATTAGGCAATCGCGTTCTTGTGGAATTTGTCGCTGAGTTTGGACTTGCAATGAAACTTGAAGAAGCCATTTTGTTATTTAAGGGTTGCAAAATGGCTGATTGTGTTGCTGTCATTGAGCAAAGACTTGGGAAAAAGATGCCGCAAGATTTTGTAACTCAGCTTCGTTCCCGTACTGCTGAAGCATTCGAGCGTGAACTTCGTTCTGTCAAAGGAATAGAAGCAGCTTTAGACAAGATTAATCTACCTATTTGCGTTGCTTCCAGTGGCCCACCAGAAAAAATTAAGTTAGCTTTGCGTATAACTAATTTACTGCCTCGATTTGAAGGACGTATCTTCAGCTCATATGAAATTGGAAGTTGGAAGCCAGCACCTGACTTATTCTTATACGCGGCTAAAAATATGGAAGTTCAAGCTGAATCCTGTACGGTTGTAGAAGATAGCGTTTTGGGTGTACGTGCAGGTGTTGCCGCTGGTATGAGAGTTTTAGGTTACACCGAGCAAAGTGAGGCTACTCTATTTGAGGCATGTGGAGCGCGTGTCTTTTACTCCATGTACCAACTGCCTTCTTTGTTATCACACCATTAGACTTATTGCATGAATCAGAGGATGTATAATTCCGAATCAGAATATTTCAAGTCATAAGATTTTTTACTCTCCCAGTTAGTAGGCACTAAATTTATCTCATTTCCATCTTAAGTCAGAACTAAATTATCCCGGTGAATCACGGTTTCTACACCCGCATAACCTAAAATTGCCGGAATTTCCCGTGAATGACGCCCGCGAATCTTTTGCAGATCATTGCTGTTGTAATTCATAAGTCCTCTAGCAATTTCGTTACCGTTGGTGTCACATAGTTGCACAGCATCTTGTGTGCCAAACTCTCCTTCTACTAGCTTAATTCCAGCAGCTAATAAAGATTTTCCCGCTAGAGAAATTGCCGCGATCGCACCTTCATCTAAATACAATTTACCCGCAGGTACAAGTCCATAAGCTATCCAACGTTTACGCGCCGAAGTTGGTTCAGGTTGCGGTTCAAAATGCGTCCCAATAAGTTCACCTTGGATAATTTTTTCGATATTCCGGGGAAATCGCCCTTGGGTAATTACAGTCCGAACTCCAGCCGCGATCGCAATCCTCGCAGCCGAAATTTTTGTCACCATACCGCCAGTACCCCACTGAGAACCTTGGGAACCTGTTTGTATTTGTAATTCTGTTAATTCCTTAATGCTACTAACTAAAGCGATCGGTCGCGCATCTGGTACCGAACGCGGATCAGCTGAGTACAGCCGATCGACATCAGTAAGCAAAAATAGCCAATCTGCTTCTACTAAACTGGCAACCAATGCCGAAAGGGTGTCATTATCACCAAACTTTAGTTCGTCTATTGCTACAGTATCATTTTCATTTACTATGGGAATCACTCCCAGTCTCAGTAGTTCCTGAAAAGTGTTGTAGACGTTGAGATAGCGGCTGCGCTGTACTAAGTCGCTACGAGTCAGTAATACTTGAGCGATCGCCTGTTGCAGAGTAGTAAATAAATCATCGTATATACGAATTAACCTGCCTTGCCCAACTGCTGCTACAGCCTGTTTCAGTGCGATCGCTTTGGGACGTTCAGTTAAGCCCAATCGCGCACAACCTACCCCCACAGCACCAGAAGAAACCAAAATCACCCGATGTCCCTGGTGTCTTAAATGGCAGAGTGTTTCCGCCAAGGTAGCGATCGTAGAAAGTGCTAATTGTCCTGTTTCTGGTTGAGTTAGGCTAGAAGTGCCGATTTTGACAACAATTGTTAGTGGCATCTTTCAATTTTAGATTTTAAATTTTAGATTTTAGATTAGACATCTTGCATAAGTTTTTTTAGACTTGCCCTAAGGCACACCTATGCGAACAAACCAAAGCCTATGGAAACAGCCTTTTAGGTTTTAAATCCACCCATAGAGAAGTCTATTTTAGATTCAATCCAAAATCCAAAATCTAAAATCCAAAATTGTAAAGCGCCAATCCCTCTATAGTGAAGGTTGACGCTTTACGGGAGTATATTTACTTAGTATGCCTTAGGGTCTTTTTTGGCTGACCCCATGTTATTAATACTTATGATCCCCGATTTTTGGATTCCATGAAGATTCCTTAATTATTTCTTTAGATTTACTTTCCTGACGATTTCTTAACTTTTGTGAATCTTGGTTTTCTTGGGGGTAATAGAAGCTCCTAAGATTTCTGATATCCAGACTTCAAAGTTGCGGATCGGATGAGAGCGGAGAGCCGCGTCGGCATGAACAATCGGTTCGACTAAAATGGTAAACATCCCCAGGCGATTACCTGCTAAAACATCGGTAAACAAGCGATCGCCTACCATCCCCACTTGATGCACTGGTAGATCCATTCCCCTAAGTGCTGCTCTTATTTTGCGTCGGGAAGGCTTGGCTGCACCCAAATAGTAAGGTAGATTGAGCGATCGGGCAATTCCACCAATTCGCGCTTCACTTAGGTTATTACTCACCAAGCACAATGCAGTACAGATGCGAATTTGCTCCACCCACTCTCGTAGTTCTGGGGAAGCTATCCCTACTGTAAAGGGTACTAAGGTTTCATCTACATCCAATACCAGCCCCTTCAGCCCGTATTTTTGGATAATATCTGGTGTTAGGTTCAATACTGAACCCTCTAAAATCAAGTCAGGCTGTAAAAGATTGTTCCAGGTCATAGTCAACAGTCAAATGTAGAGAGCTTCAGACAAATGAGCATAACCCAATATAGTTTAGTTAGTCGAACTCGATCCTGGAATATCTCCCTGAACACTTTGAGATAAAATTCCTAAAGTTTTATCTATATCTTTGATGTAAAAATTACTCAAATCAATAAATATATCATTTTCTGCTAACTTCAAAAACTTCCAAATATCCCCCCTTGTTACCGCGCCGTAAATTTTTCTGATTTCATTTCCTTCTTATTGATTAAATAATTGTGCTGCCAACATTGCCGCCGCACATTCACCAAATCCACCTTTAATATTTTCATTTTTGGCTTCAATAATAACCACCACAGGCACATTAATTGTTAGTTGCTCTTTAGAACGACTAATGATAAACTTACAATAGCCATTCAGACCTTTTTTTACATCTACATTAAAATCTGTTCCTGAAAATAAACTAATTGGATAATTATCCCTACGTCTTACCTCCAACAATATCGGAGTGATAATCATTTCTGAACGAGCTTTTTCAGTATTAATTGCTAAAGCCAGTTCTGTAGTTTCTTCTAAAGAATTTTTGAGTTTATCACTTGCCTGTAAAGGTTCTATATCGGCACATAAATCAGTTTCTTCATCAATGCGGATGCTGAATGACTTTTTAAATTTACTTAATGTAAAGTTGCTATAAGTCATTTTCAGCATCTCATACCAATTTTGGATTTTGGACTTCGGCTTGTCTCCAAGACGCTACGCGTAGCTTCCCCGTAGGAGTACGCTCAGTCGAACGATTTTGGATTTTAGATTTTAAATTGAAAATCCCTACAAAAATGCTTTTTCCAGGATTTTAAACAATACTAATTGTCCCAATTTAATGTCAATGTTTCATTGCTTCCACATTTAAAAAGACATGGCAAAAGGTTTAAGTAGATTTTGATTAAAATGAAAAATTCCCAATTAAAAAATTCAAAATGAAACTGTTGCATTTTGAATTTGTAATCTTATTCGACTTCATTAAAAAGATGTTCCTCTAATAAAGGTTGCACTTTGCGAAACTCCTCTGGAGAAAGTAATTCAGGTTGACCTGTTTTCGCTATCCGTGCAAAAAACAACAGGGGATCGAGGGGTGTATAAATTGCATACTCCTGATCCTCATCATAAAAGCTAGCGAGTAGCTGTAATTGCTCAGGCTCTAAATCTGCCTCTTCGTCTTCGATTTCTAAGGTGAAGAGTTCTGATTCTTCAACTGGCGGTAAATCACCTGCAACTGTCAAAGCATAGGCTGTATTCTTCAATATCAGGTTCTGCTCAGATAGTACAGCTTGGGCAGTGGCAAAAATTTGCTCAATGGTGGTGTCATCTTCTACCAGAACCGCTTCTTCTTCCTCACCCTCACCTTCCCAAGAAAAAATTTCTACAGGTGAGTCTACAGGAAGAAGTAAAACGTATTCTTGTCCATCTACCTCCAGGGAATGCTCTATATAACATTCGAGCGATCGCCCTTTGTCATCGGTTAAAGTGATGGAACCCGCATGAGCGTTATCATTTTCTTCAGGAAATGGAGAGGAAAACATAGCCGAAATGTAGAATTTTAATAAATACCAGCAACTTTGAAAATCGCTTAACTATTTAATCACAGATGATGTGAACCAAATAGCTTTACACGTAGATACAACTGCTGGCTAATCGTTTTCAGAATATCATGTTAAAAGGTATCAATACTCAATAACCGCCACTGAACTGCGGGAACTGGCACGCTTAATATCCAGCCATTGTTGTAAAATCAAAGCGGCTGCCTTGCGGTCAATCAAGCCTTTATGGCGTGATGGGGAGCGGTTCTCAGCTATCAGCAGTTGCTCTGCTTGAAATGAAGTTAATCGCTCATCCATATATTCCACAGGCAGTTTCAGTGCTCTAGCAAGTCTTGTAGTAAATTTCTGAACTTGACGTGCCTGAAATCCTAGTGAGCCATCCATTGAATAAGGTAAGCCCATAACTAGAATTTGCACCTCACGTTCATTAACTATTTGTCGGATTTGCTCCACATCCTGCTCAAAAGATGTGCGCTCAATTGTGGTGATCCCCGTGGCAATTAAACCCGTGCGATCGCACCCGGCCACACCAATCCGCTTGCGACCGAAATCTAGTCCCAACGCTGAAATAAACGGTTTTGCTTGCTCCTGGGATATCACACTAATTCTCCTGCTGTGCATCTGCTGATTCTGGAATCGGCGATGCTTCCATGCTAGGGTTTTTTCCTGAAAAGTTAATCGGTTCTGACAAGCTTTGCAGTGGTTTATCTGAGGATGGCAACTTTGGTGGTTGTATCCATGACATACCTCCTGGTATAGGTTTACGTGACGGTTGTAGACCTTGCAGCATATCAGTCCACTGAATTCCTTCTAAGGAGACGAATTTAGACTCCCGTAGCTTGTGCCACACAGAGCGAGACATGACTAATGTATGTTCTATGCGTTTTGCCCCAATTCGCTCCAAATACTCTTCTCGCTCTGCCTGATAGTCTGAGGAAGCTAGTTGCAACCCTTGTTGGGGAAAATCTTGGGCAATACGAGCCAGTTGAGATAGTAATTCTGGATATAGCCAGGTGTAAGCAGGATGAACCGTCAGTGTTGCAACGTGGGGAACTTCACCCTTACGGTCAAGTTGTACCTGAAAATAGCCGATCGCAGCTTTGCGTTGCGGTTCAAATACGTAACCACTAACTACTTCCATTTTGGTCAACCATTGCTTCACTGCATCAGTTAAAGCACCGAACAAACTGGTTTTAAAGTCGCGGGTGTTACGGTCAAAAACCTGACGTACTAGAGGTGGCATCGATGCCGTATCTAGTTGATATAGCAACTGGGCATCAGCATTACTCACTGGCAAGAGGTTGGGCAAGTCTGGCTCTGCTTGTGCCAATTCAGCCAACAATTCTGACCCAATTTCCCAGTATGTCATTTCTGCCAGACGCTGGAATCCATTTTGTCGATATAATGCTAGCGCCTCAATGTCGTTGATGTTAACTTCCAGTAACCAAGTGCGAGCTTCCAAAATCGATTCAAAGCAATGACGCAAAAGTTGTGAGCCTATTCCTTGTTTATCGACACCACGCTCCAACAGCACTTGATCAATTCGCCAAGTGCTGCGTGTCCGGTTAAACGGTGACACTTGAATCATTCCTAGAAGCATCCGCCCTTGCTCTGCAACGTAGGCACAAAGGCGATACTGTAGCGGGTTAGGAAACCAACTCAAAAATTTGAGTAATCCATACCAGCGACGCAGCCTTTGCATCTGGCTGATGGCAAAACCTGCTCCCTTGGGAGTGAGGGCTGCGAATGACTCTTGAGTTATGCGCTCAATCCCGTCCAAATCCCGGTATTGGACTGGTCGGATAACAACGCTGAGGTTTCGGGGAAGTAATGAAGTCATTTTTATTCGAGCCGCCATTTAGCCTTAACTAACTGCTCTTCAAACGTACTGCTGCAATAATCTTAACTAGTTTCTGCCCTCTACTATTGCGCCAAAAGGGTGATTTGAGTAACTTAATACTTAAAAAAGCAGAAAAAGCAGACCTTGTGAGAACACCATTGGCATTGACCCAACAACATCTGCCTTTATTTTATGGGAATTTTGATTAAAATTTGTATATATTTATAGCCCTTGTCGAGAAACGAGCTTTTCAAAGTGGGCTTGGGTTTGATGGAGTAATTGGTGGCGACTATCTACCAGTGTTTGTTTCAGGGTTGGAACAAGATTGCGAGCTTGTAGAGTCATGTGAAGTTGCAAGTTGGCGACATATTCACTGAAATCTTGATTCACTTCATCTGCGCCCGCATCCGTTAATAAATTTGATTCCATTGCCACTGTGTTCTCCTGTGTTAATCCTGTGCTGTCTCTAGACATGACCAAAAATTATCACGTTCTTTGGACTAACCTCTTAATTTGCAATGAAGTTTAACGCTTCTTAGGGATAGCGATCGCTGTCGAGTTTTCATTTGCCCATTAAAATCTCAAACCAACACCACCCTGTACTGAGATAGCTGTACCACTGCTATCACGGTAGGCATCAAAAGCGATAATGGCGTTGCCAAAAAGGACAGTATTGCTATTTGGGATCATATAATCAATGCCCGGTTGTAAAGCAAAACTAATTTTGTCGCCTACAGGAGAAGATCCACCACCACCAGCCAACACTAACCCAGCACCCAGGTAAACATCAGCTTGCCAGTTGAGTGGGAAATCGTAAGAAACCGTTGGCACAACTGCCGTATTATTACCAATTAACACTTGAGCGCGGAGTGAAATCGGTGCTTCCAAAAGCTTGTAGCGGCCCGCTATCACCCCCCCGATTTGGATACCATCAGTAAAACCAATAGCGGGGCCTATACCGATATAACTGCCATAGGCTACTTGAGCTTGCGCTGGTTTAGTACTCGCCAGACTCAAGACCAAACTAGCCCCCAAAACTGAAACCAAATATGGAATATACTTCATAACCCAACTCCTCACACCAATTAGTCATTAGTCATTAGTCATTAGTCATTAGTCATTAGTCATTAGTCATTAGTCATT
>NZ_JAQYWQ010000008.1:116403-120253 GCF_029379315.1 Nostoc sp. S13 | reverse complement strand
ATCTGATGCCGTGGCGATGGTTTTGCCGTCCGGGCTGAAACTCACACTTAAGACATTGCCTTGATGCCCTTGGAACTGGTTACGTTCTTTAATTTTATTGAGAATACTATCCAAAGCAAAAATAGGGCTAATAGCTGGATATTTTTCTAGAGGGCGACCATCTTTTACCAAAGTCTTTAACTCTTTTCCACTCTGCACTGCTGCAACCAGCGATTCTAACTCGGTATACTCAAACTGTCTTAAAGCATTAACACCTGCGCGTTCTAATTCCGTTCCCTTTTGTGATTCTTTTTGTGCTGTTTCTGCTGCTTGTCGCGCTGCTTGTGCTTGACTCAAAATAGTTTGAGCCTGTTTAGTTTTAGATTGTGCTTCCTCTTGTTGTCTATTTGCCTGTTGTGCTTTCTCTTGAGCAGTTTTGACTTGTTCGTTAGCTGTTTGAATTTTTTCCTGTGCTTGAGAATTTTTAGATTGTAATTCTACTGCTTGCTGCTTTACTTTCTCTAAATCTACCTGTGCTGCCTTAAATTTTACTTCTGCAACTTGTTGATTCTTCTGGGCTGCTTGAAACTTTTGCTCTGCATCTTTGTTTTTAGTTTCTAATCCTTGCGCTTTATTCTGTATTTCTCTCTCTTGCTTTTGTGTAGCTTGCAAGCGTTGAGTTACTCGATTGTACTTGGCTTCAGCAGTCATAAATTTATTTTCTGCCCGTTGCTTTTTGTTACCAGCATCTTTAGCCACGTTAATTTGACTCAATGCATATAAAGATGATATACCTGCAAATAATAATAGACATACCGCTAAACCAGAACTTATCGTCAACCGCTTGCGTCCCTCTTGAATTTGCTGGTCAGCTTTGCGTTTTGCATCAGTTAATATCTGCCTTGCCTCTTGTTCACGCTTCAATTCTTCTTCAGTTAGCTTTTGTTGCTCACGTATCTTTTCTAATTCTGCTAACAACTCACTTCCCTGCTGTTGGCGAATAAACGATACAAGATAATCATGCACCAATTGATAACGGTCAGCAGGCGATTCTGGTAACAGCAACACTAACCTTGATGCCACAAAAATTTCTAACACCAAATCTAATTTATCAACTTCTGCTGCCAAATCTGCTGCTAACTCAGCACGAGTCTTCAGGGGACGAGTACCATTTTCATCTGTGAGTAAATATAAAACCAGTTGTGCAACCTGTTCATTCTCCGCGCCACAATCATGGATGACCTCTTCTAAAAATCGCTCAACCAGTTTTTCTTTCGTGCCAAACTGAAGATACTTTTCTAAAGTAGTAATTTTCTCAGTTTGCAGTTGCGTCCCAACAATTTGTAACTCAATTGGGCGTACCTCCCCCAATTCACCTGCTAAATCCCTCACTAATTGTTCAATAAGTTCAGGCTCTAGGTAGAAGTGAGAGCGTTGTGTTAAACTCTCCACAACAGCTTTAGCATCGGCTGGCAAAAAGTTACCCAAGTAATAGCGAATATTTTTATCAAGAATATTATTATTAATTACACTCAAATCAAACAGACGGCCTAACTCTAATAAATAATGTAAATAATCTTCCCGTAAGGATAGAATTACCTTGAGAAAAGGAATATCTAGACAAACTCGCAAAAACTCATAAAATGCTCGTCGTTGACCTTCGTCTGGATAAACAAAGAAAAACTCCTCAAACTGGTCAAATATTAAAACCGTCAACAAATTCCGGTCGGCATTTCTCTGTAATTGTTCTAAAATAGCTGCTGAAGAATCAAGATTAACAGATAATGGACTACCTCTAACTTCCTCAAAAGCCTTAGCCAAACGCCGCCCCAACATTCCTACCCAATCTGTATATACTCGCAACAAAATAGGTAGAGCATCTCGCTCACCAATTGCTTCCTGTTGCAACGCCGGGATTAACCCACCCTGTAAAATTGAACTTTTGCCGACTCCTGATTGACCATGAATTACAGTCAATTTATGCTCAGTTCCGCCAATTCTTTCTCGCAACTGCTTAACATTTAGTCCACGACCAGAAGCGGCAATTTCTTGAGCAATGGTTTCAGGATTTTCTACTTGCAACTGTGCAGAATTAATTGCTTGTCGCTGCGGGTTGAGGTAAGATGCACCAACAAAGGCGCGGAAACCATACTGCTGTTCAATTTGTAATTGCTCCTGCTTAATCTGAAAAGCTTTGAGATATTCAAATTGGTCAAAGTAGAGTAAACGCAACCTCTCTAATATAGATATATATAATTGTGGGTTATACTGATGATTACTTTCAACTTTTCCCCTTTCTAAACTATTAATTGCTGCTTCAACTTGACCTAAACCCTGTTGCGATTTGGCTAAAATAAACCAATACAATCCAAATTCATTTGATTGAAGATTAGGTATCTCAGCTAATATTTGCAATGTTTGCCCTGCGAGTTGATTAGCTTCTTCCCAGCGTGACTGCTCCAAGGCTACTTCTGCCAAAAAACCATAATCTTTAGCTAATTGCAACGGCGTGCCATAATTTTGATGTAGCAGCAGAGATTTTTCCACAAGGTTTTGCAACTCTGACCATGCTTGTAAATGTCGCAGCACTTCACCCAGTTTAGTAATATGTTTCGCAACTAAATCTGAACGTTGTGCTTGCTCAAAAATCTCAATAGCTTGCTGAAGAGAATTTCTAGCCTCTTGCCAATACCCGATATTCTCTACTTGATTTTTTTCAGCTTGGCGCTCGGGAATTAAGGCAATATTAACGAGTAATATTCCTTGTCGTTCTAAATCATTACTTTGTTGCCAAAAACTCAAACTCTGTTGATAGTGTTCTTTAGCAGCATCTATCTGGTCATGTAGATAATCATTGAAGCCAAGCACAAATTCTAAACTGGCTTGAAGTGCTGGTTTTAATACTTGTTGACGGTTGTGTAAATCCTGACGGGCGGTTTCTAGTTCCCGGCACATTTGGGGATTAGGCTTTACATCACCAGCAAAGATTTCATCAGTTTTTTGCTTGAGGAAGTTGACTAACTCATCGGTAGGGTTTTCAAACTCAATGATAGTTGCCCAATTCTCTAAATCAGTTGCTAATCGAATAAATTTTTGCAGAACATGGTCATTAACCCACAACAATATCGGAAAGGGAAAGTTTTTTCTAAACTCCTCCCGCACTTGGTTAGCTGAAGTTAGAACTGTATCAATATCTTTAACCGACTCCAAACCAAAAACCATTAATGCTGGTGGCTGTTCATCTAAGAGTTGTTCGTGTATTTTTGTGTAAAGCGTTTTGACTGATGCAGGTAAGGTAATTTCGCGTATTTCCACAGGAGAGATTTGGTGCAGCTGTTTTACCATACGCTGACGTAAAGCAACATAATTACAGCGCAATAAAATCAGCGAAAAGTGTCCCTGAGAAAGAGTAATTGTTCGCATCAGAGTTTGCAATGACCGCTCATTGTCAGGGGCTAAATTTTCTGGCTCTTGCTGATTACTCATAACATAAATAATTTCCCTTATACTAACGCCGTCTGTAACTTTCTCTCAAACCTAACCCCCAACCCCTTCCCTACAAGGGAAGAAGAGCAATAATCAAAGCCTCTCTGTGCTTGCCTAACGGCAGGCTGATGCCAACGGGGAGAGGTTTAGAAGCGGGGTTTTAAGAATAAGTAGCACATCGCGTTTATACTAGCTGTTTGTATGGTTACATTATGCAACTAGGGGGCAGGAGGCATCACGACTTAGACCGCTCCCGTCAAGACTTAGACCGCTCCCGTCATGACTGATACCGCTCCTGTCACGACTCAGACCGCTCCCGTCACGACTTAGACCGCTCCCGTCACGACTGATACCGCTCCCATCACGACTGAGACCGCTCCCGTCA
>NZ_JAQYWQ010000008.1:0-116393 GCF_029379315.1 Nostoc sp. S13 | reverse complement strand
ACCGCTCCCGTCACGACTGATACCGCTCCCATCACGACTGAGACCGCTCCCGTCACGACTCAGACCGCTCCCGTCACGACTGATACCGCTCCCGTCACGACTGATACCGCTCCCATCACGACTGAGACCGCTCCCGTCACGACTTAGACCGCTCCCGTCACGACTTAGACCGCTCCCGTCACGACTGAGATGGTTAACCTTATAACATTTAACAAAAAACCTGATACGGTAAGGGGTACAGTTGTACACCTTTATTGCCGATTTATAACCTAAATTCCTTGGCTTCTGCCAAAATCGGATTGATATCAAACCACGACCCATCCTCATCGCGGTATTCAAATACAAACATACTGCGGAGCAAAAGTTCGTATCTTTCATGACCTCTCAAGCTTTTCTCTTGCGCCACTTCATGCAGTAATTCCCATTCATCGGGCGTAATTGCTAAAGTTAGTTCATTGCGGCGTTGTTTAATCACCCTATTTAAACACTCACGCGACAGAGGTGGGTCTTCTTGCTGAAGACAGCGAAATAATAACATCAGCAAATTACGCAAATGACCGCCGCTAACTAAGCACAGTCTTTCTAAAGTATCAGGACTATCAAAAACCTCAGTAATTAAATTCCGGCTTTGTTCCCAACTGACACCAGGAAAAGCCCTCGCCATAACCATCTGTTGCAGCAGCGTAATTCCCTGTGAGAATTGCGAACCATCCTGTACTTGCACAGGAACCATTGGCAAAACCTTGGGGTCTACGCCAAAGCGATTTGTTAGCCTTCCTAAAGCGTTGGAAAAAATCAACACTAGGGGAATAGTATAAACAACATGACAATTTAGCTGGTTTAACTGTTCACCGCGTTCCACAAAGAGATATTCTGGCTGGTAATGACCGGAAGGTTTTTGAGAATTATCCACTCTGTCGAGATTATCGACAATTACCACCAGTCCTTTTTTACCTTGCTGCTTGAGGTTTTCTATAGCAGGCTTGAGCAATTCTTTGTTAATTGATTCTAAAATGCCATTGGTGCGCGGTTCTAAATATTGCCGTAACTGACCGCGAAGTTTGGGACTATCTTTAGTTTTGGCAGTAATCTTGGCAATACCTACAGATAATTGAGCCTCAACCCCAATATTTAGCGGCGTTTGCAAAAACTCAGCAATTTCTGTAAATAGATTTTTAAAGTATCCTGGTTTAAGGTTAATTTTTATTGCTTCCAGGCTTTGACTCACCTCACGAGCTACTGCTAATAAAATATCTGTAATATCAATATCAGCCATATCCAGGCTTTGGCTAGACTCAAAATAAACCACATGAAATCCCTGCTGCTCTAATTCTGCTTTTAGCCGCAGTAACTCAGTGGATTTGCCACAGCCGATATGTCCGGTAAATAATTGACAGGTAGCTTCTTCAGGTGAAAGGCGGGTAATAGTTCGCCCTAATTCCTCAATAATCTTGGCACCACGAACTTTGGAAAAATCAATATAATACTGTCTATCTTCCGGTTTGCTCACAACCAGAGTCTTGCTAGGGTTGCAAGCCTGAAAAAACCTAACTAAATCTAGTTTCATCACAAATCACCTGAAATCAGCCTGACGCTCTTGCCCATTTCAGTGATTATACAGACGACAAAGCCGCTATTTCGGAAAAACTTCTTTAGAGGATGTTTTAAAAGTCCTCTTCTCGGTAACAAAACGTTTTAGTTCTCCCTAAATCCACCTTTTTAAGGGGGATTTTGATTCCGGTTCCCCCCTTTTTAAGGGGGGCTAGGGGGGAACAATAAGTGCCTAAAATCACAGCAAACTACTTTTAAAACATCCTCTTAGATTGACTGATTATTTATGTCTGCTTAATTAAACAGAATTCAGATGAACCCCACCCCCAACCCCTCTCCGCAAGCGAGGAGGGGAGTAAAAACTAGGATTAAAAACGTAGCTTTGGCTCTTTGCTTTAAAATCAATGACAAGACGCCCAGCCCAGAAGAAATATTTACAATTCCAACTTTTCACCCCGAATCGAATAATCCAACAACTCTATCGGGTGAATAACTGCAATCTTTTTACCTTGCAACTGCAAATGTTTAGTAATTTGCAAAGTACACCCCGGATTAGCAGAAGCAATTAACTCAGCACCAGTATTCAACAAATTCTGCACTTTTTGCTGACCCAATTCCTCAGAAACATCAGGTTGCAGCATATTATAAACCCCAGCGCTGCCACAACATAAAGCTGCATCTATTGGTTCTCTCAACTTCACACCTGGAATTTGTCGCAATACCTGACGCGGTTGTACGCTAATCTTTTGTCCATGCAATAAATGACAAGCATCTTGATAAACTAAATTCAAGGGTTTATCAGTTAGTGGCGATAGTTTTGCTGTTAATCCAACAGTTGCCAAAAATTCTTGAGCATCTTTAACCTTAGCGGCAAAATCCTTTGCCTTTTCCCGATATTCTGGGTCATCTTCTAAAATGTGACCGTATTCCTTCAAAGTATGACCGCAACCAGCAGCATTGATAATTACGAAATCTACATCAGTATTAGCAAAACTATCAATCATCTGCCTTGCTAAAGCTTTCGCCTGTTCTGCTTGTCCTTGGTGTTCGGGAAGCGCTGCACAACAACCTTGAGATTTTGGAATCACAACTTCACAACCATTTGCTGTTAAAACTCGTACAGTTGCTTCATTCACTGAGGAGAAAAACAGCCGTTGTACGCAACCTAAAATTACCCCGACTCGATACCGTTTCTCACCTTTGGCGCGAATAACAGCAGGTAAGTTATCTTGAAAAGATTTGAGAGTAATTTCTGGCAGAATAGATTCCATTGCTGCCAAACGGGGCGATATTTTCTTGAGTAAACCCGTAGCGCGAAATAATTTGGCAAATCCCAACTTTTGATAAACTAATAACGGAACTAATAAAATCCGTAAAAGTTTAGGATAGGGAAACAGAGAAAATATCAATTGACGAAAAAATCGGTCTGGCAAACTGCGGGGATAATTTCGTTCAACTTGATGACGAGTTGCAGAAATCAATTTGTCATATTGCACACCAGAAGGACAAGTACTCACACAAGCAAGACAGCCCAAACAAGAATCAAAATGTTCTACCGTGGCTGTATTCAGGGCAATCTCACCCTGATTAATTGCATCCATTAAATAGATACGTCCCCTAGGAGAATCCATCTCCTTCCCAAGCACCCGATAACTGGGACAAGTCGAGAGACAAAATCCACAATGTACACAACTATCAATCAATTTTGGGTCAGGTGGATGATTCTCATCAAACCCTTTCAAATTCTTTAAACTAGCCGTATTATTAACAGAATTTTCTGAAACTTGCATATTTCTCTCTTTCTCCTCTCTATCTCAGCGCCCTCAACGTCTCTGCGGTACCCTGCGGGAAGCCGCTCCGCGTCTACGTTAAAATTAAATCCCACCCACAAACCGACCAGGACTTAAAATATTCTTACTATCAAACTGTTCCTTAATACGGCGCATCAATGGCAAAGCATTTTCCGTGTAGCCCCAAACATCTATTTGTTGTTTAACCGTCACTGGTGCTGACAATATTGTTAAAAAACCTCTATGAGCTTGAGTGCGTAGGCGTAGCCCGCCGTAGGCATCGCTTTTGGCAGAGCCTAGCTCGTCGCGCACTTTCAAAACCTGATTTTTATCCTCTAATTGTAACAAACCCAAACCACTACTTATATGAATTAAACCCAACTCTACCTGGGTCAAAATTTCTACGGCAGCAGTCGGTAACACTCCTATTTTGCAGGTAATTACTGATTCTGTAGCAGTAGTATGTATTCGTTCTTGCAATCTCTGCCATAGAGTAACTTCATCATCATCTGCAAAAATTGCCCCATCTAAACCTAACTTTTGCCCTACTTCCAAAACTCGGTTTGACTGTTCCTTAACACTCTCATTAATACTTTGAAAGCGGGCAATTAATCCTAGTCCTTGACCCAAACCTAAGCTGGACACCAGTTTAGTTGATAGCAAATCAGCCTGGACTGGTGTTAACGCCGAACCTCGAAGGATATTAGCAGCTTGAGACACAGCCTCTGCACTGCCTGTTAGTACCACCGTGCCCGATGCTTCTGGTAGCGGATACAGGCGAAAAGTTAGTTGACTAATAACTCCTAATGTGCCATAAGACCCAGTAAGCAACTTCATCAAGTCATATCCGGCAACATTTTTGACTACTCTTCCCCCAGCTTTGGCGACTTGTCCATCAGCACGCACAAAGGTAATACCTAGTAACTGGTCGCGCACACTACCATAACGTTGCCGCAGAGAACCTGTATCACCGGTGGCGACAATACCGCCAATGGTTGCCGACTCTGGGGCTGTGGGGTCAATGGCAAGAAATTGCCGCGACTTTCCTAAAAGTGCTTGGAGATGAGAGAATTTCATCCCAGCTTCTACCGTGACAGTGAAATCCCCAACAGCGTGTTCAATCAGTTGGTTGATGCGTTCTGTACTGACTACGACATCAACGCCCTTAACTAAACCGCCCCAGCTGAGTTTACTGCCACTACCACAGGAGAGGACGCGCCAGTTGTTTGTGTGAGCTGTGGCGATGACAGCAGCTAGCTGTTCTTGGCTGCGGGGATAGACGATACAACTGGGTGAATTTCCAGAAGCTATAGCCTGTTGGATACGTTTTTGCTGACCTAGTTCGATATTTTCCCAAAGGCAAACAGCATTTTCTTCCCCGACGATAGATGCAAAATAAGAAGCGCACACGCCTTGCGGCTTGTCGTTAGACATCGCTTTGATTTAGTTTATTTTTTACGCCCTACATCTAATTTACCGGCTAAACTGACCAAAAAAGCGGATTGTTACCGTCAGTCATCAGAAAACAGCCCAATTGTCGGGGGTTAAGAATTTAGACTAACAGTGTACCCCTACGGGCAAGCAAGCTACGCATAGGGTCTCGTACAGAAGATATCGCTGATTTCATACTTTTGTGCCATAGTATTTTAGACCTCTTTTTAAAGATTAGAAGCCTACTCTACAAGGATAAAAAAATGGGTAAAACCAAGCTGATAGCTTTTGGCTGGTATGGTGGGAAGTTCAGCCATCTTGATTGGCTTTTACCTCTATTACCAAATGCCCAACATTACTGTGAACCATTTGGAGGTTCAGCGGCAGTTTTGCTCAATCGTCATCCTTCACCATTAGAAACGTACAATGACTTTGATGGTGAATTAGTAAACTTTTTTCGTGTATTGAGGGAGCAAAAAGAAAGTTTAATTGAAGCTATTGGTCTGACTCCCTTTTCTCGTGAAGAATTCGAGATAGCAATCTCTGAGCCTACCCAAGATTTATCTGATTTTGAAAGAGCTAGACGATTCTTCATCAGAGCTAGACAGGTTAGAACTGGGTTAGCACAGAAGGCAAGTTCTGGTAGGTGGGCACACTGTAAACTAACAAGCCGTGCAGGGATGGCTGGTGCAGTTTCCAGATGGTTAGGAAGTGTAGAAGATTTGCCTGGGATTGTTCAAAGACTTTTACGAGTTCAGATTGAGCATGACTCAGCAATTAAAGTGATTCAACGCTACGATTCTGAAGAGACTTTGTTTTATTGCGATCCTCCGTATCCACATGCTTCAAGAGGCGATCGTCAAGCTTACGCTTATGAGATGACAGATGAACAACATCGGGAACTGAGTAATATTCTTCATAATATCAAAGGCAAAGTTGCTATCTCAAGTTATCAATGCTCTCTTATGGAAGAACTTTATAGTGATTGGAAAAGCATCGAAGCACCCACTAAAGTTTGCCATTCTACAAAAGGATTGCGAACGGAAACCCTGTGGGTAAATTATGCGCTAGACGATATTACAAAAAATACTGTTAATAGCACTCAGACACAACAGGCAAAATCTCAATGTCAACCCCAGCAGCTATCCTTGATTTAGCTTTTGAAAGGGTTGTTTTCGATTTGACACAACCAGTTATAGATGATACTGCTATCTCTAGTAATGTGGAATTTGTGTGTCGTAACCCTCAAAATCGAGCGGGTGTTCGATTGCTGTTAGCCTGTTGTTTGGCAAAATCTCATAAACCAAATCTAGATATTCGCAAACCCTATACCGAAATTGGTGGTTTAGACTGTTATTCAGGCCGGACATACGATGAAAGATATATTACGAGCTTTATTAATAAACACGAATTACCATGTAACCCAACAACGGCTTTCCTCACTCCAGCACTGCGTAATCGAAATATTTTTCTTACACCTGAAGTAAATTTAGTCGGCAAACCTCCAATTCTTTACAAAACTGTACTTTACCTGCTTGATGACGTTTATTCAGGTAGAGTCTTAGCTGAAGATATGCTTGCCGAAACTATCAGATATCTTTTAATCGTTAAAAACGAAAAGCGTCAACGTATTGCTAGTCTGCTGGCAGATTTGAGAACAGTTGAAGGTGGGACTCCGCTCTCTACTGAAACAATTGTCAAGTTGATTGAGCAGCACTTGAACTGTCGTCATTCTAGTCGCTTGCCTGTTCTGATTGTAGCTGCTGCTTACCAAGCGGCTTCAGCTTATTTGGGACAAAGCCATCTAGTTCTTGCAAGCCATAATGCTGCGGATGAGCAAACAGGGGCACTTGGAGATGTAGAAATTATACTTCTCAACGAAGAGAATGTAATTACTAGCTATGAAATGAAAATGAAGAAGGTTACGGTGGATGATATTAACCGTGCCATCCAGAAAATTAGAAATTCTCGTCAAAATATTGACAACTATATCTTTATAACTACATACTTGATTGATCAATCTGTTCAAGAATATGCTTCAGGCATTTATGAACAAACAGGTGGAATTGAACTTGTAGTTCTGGATTGTATCAGTTTTATTCGTCATTTCCTACATCTTTTCCATCGATTACGAATGGTTTTTTTGGAGGCATATCAACAATTAGTACTTGATGAACCTGACAGTGCTGTAAGCCAACCTTTAAAAGAGGCATTCCTCGCACTACGCCAAGCTGCTGAAAGTTGCAAAGAGGAGTTAGAAGAATGAATGTCTATTTATTATTACAGGACCTTTACGTTGGTGTAGCGTGTCCAAAGCAACTAAACTCTCTAACTATCGTTGCTATCGGCAGAAATAGTGAGAGTTAATTGTCTTGAAAAGGAATAAACTCATACTTGAGATAAAATTCCTTTGCTTGCAAATCGATAGCATCACCTCTGACAGCATATATTCTAATTTATTGAGAAGCACGAACAGCACGATAGAGAGCATCAACTAACAATTTGCCTCCCAAACCTTGTCCTTTAACCGAATTATCTACAGCTAATCTCCCAATCAGCATTACTGGAATCGGATAAGTTGGCATTCCACTCTGATCAGATTTTGGTAAGGATTCATACTCAATAACGCTGGCACTGACAGTATAATAGCCATCAATCTTCAAGCTTGCTGATGCCGGAATTGCTATAAATGTTTTAGCAATTCCTCTAGTATGATTTTAAGCCTGTTGAACCAAAAGCTGAAAGCACTGATGCTAAAGAATGAAATTTTAGTGGGGTAGTCTGTTTGATTTGGTAAAATCCTATCAACTAGATAAACTAAGCAGAAGACAGACAATATCATGCAGGCCATTTAGTGCTATAGGTTTTAGCAAATGATTCGCCAATTTCCTTCGTTTTAGCTCTGAATGGAATATCTACCATAATATAAAACAACAATTTTCCAGCTAGATAAAATTCTCGCTTTTTGATAAATAAAAATAGACGATTCGGTGTTTGTAGAACTTGATGATAAGGATGATTATTAAAGCTTTTATTCAACTCTACTTTTGGCAGTAGTCGTTTTAGTATCAATATAAACCCAAGAATTAACAATGCATAGTACTGGAGAACAGATCCATATTTCAACTTTTCATAAAGATAATTCAAATCTCCGCCTAGTCCTCTCCAGATTCTATTTTCAGCAGGAGCCTGGAAATGATCTGCTTTGACTGTTTTAGCCTTAATAATCTTAAAACCATGCTTTTGTATTCGTCGTGCTAACTCGTGTTCGTCGCAAGCACTGCTTCTAAAATATCGAAGATTTGTATCGAAGCGAAAATGATCAAACATTTCTCGTCGTAATGACCAGAGGCTACCAGTACCAAATGTTATTGTTCCTTTGCTAGAACCACCTTGTTCGTAAATACATCCCCAAATAGTCATCACATCTGGATCTTCTGTGTAGACTTTAATTAATTCATTAAAGCAATCAGGGAATGGACTTACATCGTCGTCCATTAGGACAATAATCTTACCTTTGGTGTGAGCAACACCGAGATTTCTAGAAAAGCAAGCTCCTTTGTTTTGATTATTCCTTAGAACAAGAAGGTTTTTTATATTCTCGTCACCAGTCTTGAGAAAACTTTGTGTATCGTCTGTTGAGGCATCATCAACTATTACTACCTCATAGTTTGGATAGTTGAGTTTAGCGATCGCTGGAAAACTATAGCTACGTAAACTTGAGGCTCTATTATATGTTGCAATTACAATAGATACAAGTGGCTGTTCCATATACTTTCATCTGTATATATCTTGTAATGTATTTAATTGAAAATTCTCAAAATTTAGATTAGAAAATTCCCAAAATACTTAATCTATAATAGTTTGCATAAATCTATATCTATTACCGCATATTTACTGAAATAAGTAATAAGTAAAATAAGAAAATCTAAAATTATTAAGGAAAATACTTAAAAACAGTCATAAGGAATTATTGAACTTCTGTTAATTTTAAATAGCGATCGCCTCTAGCTACCCTTTCCCACCATTCCTCGACAACTTAGATAAAATCACTATGGTGCTAGTTAACCCTCCCTAAATCTGATGAAAAGCAATATCTCCCTTTCCCAACTATCCCCTCAACGTCCTGAACTACTCGCGCCAGCAGGTAATTGGGACTGTGCTAAAGCTGCTGTGGAAAATGGGGCAGATGCGATTTACTTCGGTTTGGATCGGTTTAACGCCAGAATGCGGGCACAAAATTTTACTGAGGCAGACTTACCCCAATTGATGACATTTCTGCACCGTCGGGGCGTAAAGGGTTATGTCACTGTCAACACACTAATATTTCCCAAAGAACTAGCAGAAGCGCAGCAATATCTCCGCACAATTATTGCAGCAGGTGTGGATGCGGTGATTGTCCAAGATGTGGGTATATGCCGTCTCATCCGTCATCTATCACCTGATTTTCCCATCCATGCTTCCACGCAAATGACGATCACCAGTGCGGCTGGGGTGGAATTTGCCAAGTCCCTCGGCTGTCAATTGGTGGTGCTGGCGCGTGAATGTTCTCTTCAGGAAATCAATAAAATTCAGCAGCAGATTGCCCAACAAGAAGCTTCGCTGCCCTTGGAAGTCTTTGTTCACGGTGCTTTGTGCGTGGCGTATTCCGGTCAGTGCTTGACTAGTGAGGCTTTAGGCGGACGTTCTGCCAACCGAGGCGAATGTGCCCAAGCTTGCCGGATGCCCTACGATTTAATCGCTGATGGGGAAGTTGTGAATTTAAAAGAACGCAAATATTTACTTAGTCCTCAAGACTTAGCAGGGTTAGATGTTTTACCAGATTTAGTGAAATCAGGCGTAACTTGTCTCAAAATTGAAGGTCGTCTGAAAGCTCCAGAGTATGTTGCTAATGTCACCCGTGTTTATCGGCAAGCCCTGGATGGGGTGATGGAGAAATTGGAAAGACCTAACCCCCTAACCCCCTTTCCTACAAGGGAAGGGGGAATAAAAGCTCCCCTCTCCGTTTCAAAGAGGGGTTGGGGGAGAGGTCAAACAAATCAAGAACATTACAACTTAGAAATGGCATTTTCTCGCGGACTCTACACGGGCTGGTTTGGCGGGATTAATAATCAAGAACTAGTTCACGCCCGCTTTGGTAAAAAACGTGGGGTTTATTTAGGTGAAGTCACCCGCATCCACAACGAACAGGTAACAGTCAAACTGGAAGCGCCTGTCAAACCAGGAGATGGAATTGTGTTTGACTGCGGTCATCCAGAGGCCAAGGAAGAAGGCGGCCGGGTTTATGCTGTGGTGTCCAAAGGTAAAGAAACTATGCTAACCTTTGGTCGAAATGACTTGAACCTGCGGCGGGTGCATATAGGCGATCGCATTTGGAAAACCAGTGATCCAGAATTAGATAAGCAACTGCGTCAGAGTTTTGCTGGCGATAACCCACAATTTCAGCGTCCCATTAATATAGAAGTTTATGGAGAAGTTGGTCAGCCATTGATTGCGATCGCTCGTGATCAACTTGGTAATATTGTACAAATTGAGTCTGCAATTTCACTGCTTGAAGCGCACACTAAACCCCTAGACACAGAGCGTTTACAAGAACAATTCGGTCGTCTCGGTAACACACCTTTCTGTTTGGGAACGCTAACCAACTATCTCACTAGTACTGTTATGCTACCTGTAAGTGAGTTGAACCGGATGCGGCGGGAAATCGTGGTGCAGTTGGAAGAATTGCGAAGTCAATCCAAACGCTGGCAATTACGTTATGATGTCTCTTTCCAAGACTTACTCCCTTCCTCATTACCCTCATTTCCTACTCTGCGGGAAGCTAAAGCTACATCTCCTTCACTCATAGTCTTGGTACGAAACCTCAAGCAACTCCAAGCCGCCCTGAAAGCTGGTATTGAAACACTGTACTGTGAATTTGAAGACCTCCGCGCCTACCGAGAAGCGGTGCAGCTAGTACATAAACAAAGGCAACAATCCCCACTCCTCACAATTTGGGTTGCACCTCCTCGAATTACTAAACCAGGGGAAAACTGGATTTTACAGCAAGTACGTGCTTGTGAGGCAGATGGCTATTTAATACGAAACTATGACCAACTGCAATTCTTTGCAGCAGACCGTTATATCGGAGATTTTTCGCTTAACGTTGCTAATCCTTTAACAGCAGACTACTTTCAGCAACGCTTTGGTTTGGAAAGGTTGACGGCATCCTATGACCTGAATATTACCCAACTGCAAGACCTGCTCACCAGCTGTCCACCCCAGTGGTTTGAGGTGACAATCCATCAGCATATGCCGATGTTTCATATGGAGCATTGTGTTTTTTGTGCTTTTCTATCGACAGGGACAGACTACACAAACTGTGGACGACCTTGTGAAAAGCATGAAGTGAAATTAAAAGACCGTGTAGGCAGTGAACACGTTCTCAAAGCAGATGTAGGTTGCCGCAATACTGTATTTAACAGCACTGCTCAAACCGGAGCAGAGTACGTACAGCGCCTCATAGAACTGGGATTACGTCACTTTCGGATTGAATTTGTGAATGAAACCTCAGACCAAGTGAGTAAAACAATACATTGCTATAGTCAATTATTGCAAGGTGAGATTACAGGTTCCCAACTATGGCGCGAGTTGAAACTGCAAAATCAGCTAGGTGTAACTCGTGGCCCTATGGGAGTGTCAGCACTGCGATCATAATTGATTTTCTGAACGCCCAGGTTGAAAAATCTGTTCAGCAGTCAAATTTAATTCTGGGAATGTAGGCGATACGATGCGGTCATTTCCCCGAAACAGGTTAACTTGATACTCACCATCCACCAAATAATAAACGGAAATAGTCGGTTGTTTGGGATTACCTATGTACCTTCTACCGCCCAAAGCTAAATAATCAACAATCCAGTATTCAGGAACGCCAAAAGTTTCGTAGTCAACCAACTTGGATGCATAATCATCCCTCCAATTAGTGCTGACGACTTCGATAACTAAGGGAACGGACGCAGCTTGAGTAACCGTTGAAGACTTTTTCCACATCGGTTCTGATGAAAGATTCTTTTGATTTATGACGATCGCATCAGGCGAATAACCTGATTCTTTGTCAGGAACTTTCACCAGTGCTTGCTTGGGTATGAGGTAAGGGAGTTTTAATCATTTGAACTCTAAAGTTATTTCACCCGCTAAAAAACCATTAATCTCTTCATGATCTCCTACTGGCTGTATTTCAACAATAACCCCATCGTGTAGTTCATAACATCCGCCATCTGGCTTCCAATTGAGGAATTCTTCAAAAGCGATCGTTTTTGGTAAGGCTTGAAACATCACGCTTACTCCTGATGATGATTTAGAGTTTAGCAAATTCTTTAGTATCACATCAGTGAGGAGAATCGCTATAATAACCAGATAGACGTGATTGTAGTCAATGAATGTTATGGAAATCAAAAATATCAAGGAAGAAGCACGACGGCTAATTGACAAATTGCCAGAAAATTTTACATGGGATGATTTAATGTATGAAATTTATGTAAGACAAGCAATAGAAGCGGGATTAACTGATAGTGAAGCGGCAAGAGTCGTTTCTATTGAAGAAGTACGTGCAAAATTTGGATTGCAACCGTGAAAGTTTTTTGGACAGAAACAGCTGTTAATCATTTATCATCTATTTATACTTATATATTTCAAAATTCTCCTCACTATCCTCAAAGACTGGTTGAGCGATTAACTCAACGCTCTGAGCAAATTGCTCAATTTCCATTGTCGGGTCGCATTATCCCAGAATTTGAAACTAAGCAGATTAGAGAAGTTATTGAAGGCTCTTATCGCATTATTTATTATATTAAGTCTGACCAAATTGATGTTCTTGCTGTTCTTCATGGTTCTCAACAAATCGAATCTATCATTGATGAAACTTGATTCTTTACCAGGAACTTTGACCGAAAACGAAAAGGGTACAAGCCCCTCTCTTACAAAGTTCTGATGCCTGCGGCGGGCTGTGCCAACGGATAGCGCCACGGAGAGCGAGTCCGCGAGCGTCGTCAACCTCCGCTCAGACTTTGCGCTAAATTGATTTATGGGGATTATTAATTTTTAATTTTTAATTTTTAATTTTTAATTCCCCGAAGGGGTTGACTTCCCCGTTCGCGTAGCGTCTCCAAGAGTTGGGGCTGACTCTATGCTCAATCAAAGGATTTGGAATTGCTGATAGCACATTAATTAGCAATTCATTGAGCGTCACAAACCTATTTTGAATTGAAAAATTTAATTTAAAATCGGTAATTTAAAATATAATCACCAAGAAGTCAAAAAATTCCACCCCTCCTTTTCTTCCGGTGTCTTTCCTTCTTTTTCTTCCGGTTCTTCTGGTGTCTTTAAATTTTTCTGTTGAATTACATTCTCATATTCTCCTGAATCAACCCATTTTAATAACTCACCAGCCCGCATAACTACCCAGGAAAGCCCGGGTTCTGTATAGCTTAATATTTTGGTAACTTTATCAACAGTATCAAAGCTATTGGATGCAAACTCACGGGCTTGGACGAGAAAATCTTCGATTACAGCAGTAGTCAAGTACTCATCTGGCAAACCTGCAAGTTTCATCAGTGTAATAGTTGCGACGTCAATATCCTGACAAGCCAGCAAACCAGCCCGATCAGCAGTGAATCTAGCCATCATCCGCCAATTATACAAACCCAGTTCCATTCCACTAGCTACCAAACCACCTACCCCCAGTGTGGTACTGCTCAACAAATTTTTCAAAGTTGGCATAACAATTGCCATTTGGTGATAAACCATATGCTGACTCTTGATGCGAGCGACTTCGTGTCCGAAAACGTAAAGCAACTCATCTGCGCCAAGCCACTCCATTGCATCTAAATTGATACCGACAAGGGGTTTTTCCACCCCAACAATGTAGGTTTCAATGTGACCTGTGCCTCTAAACAGATACAGTTCAGGAACTGGAACAACATCAAGAATTTCGCAGGTTTCTACAAATGCTTGATACAATTGGGGAAAATTACGGGGCGAAATTCTAATTTCACTACCAAGGCTTTGTAGCCTGAGTAGGCGATCGATGCCGTATTCATTAATTTTTTTGAGTAGCAAGGAGACACCGGGCATATTTTGCAAAGAAGCCAAGGCTTTGCGATCGAAGGGGTGTTCGTAGACTTTTGAACTCAGTCCAGTTAATAATTTTCTCGTCATGGGTTTTGAGCTTTATCTTGGAGTGTTTGGGAACTTCAGTTACTCAATACGAACGGCTTGTGCTTTCACTAGGCCTGTCGCTAGGGGTTTGGGTAGTAAACAAATCGCAAGTAGCGCCCCTACTAATGACTAACTGACTCGGAAATTTGGAAATTTACAATTTTATCTATGCAAATTACTTATTGGCTATTAGACTTATCCGGAAATGAGAACTTTATTTGGCTGAAACCTAGCTCTGGAGAGGGTTTTAGAGGTTCCTGTTTTATATAAGCTAAAAAGCCAGCTATGTAAGGGTTTCAGCTATTTTGAGGTTTATTTGTGGATAAGTCTATTAGACCAATAGGGTTCAGTTAAGGCTAAAACTCTTTGTCAAAGTCAATTTTTTTAACGAACCGCAAAGGAGAGGCAGCGCGTTGCGGTGAATCCAGCGCTGTAGGCGGGTTTCCCGCCGTAGGCGACTGGTGAACCCGAAGGGGGGTTCCCACGCCACTCCCCCCAACGGAGGGAACCTCCGCAAGGGGGTGGCTAAGAGTTGTAGCGACTGCCGTCGCAAAGGAAGAGAAGGAAGAGAAGCAAGAAATGCTTAACTGAACTGTATTGGCTCATGGGGAGCCACTGCGTTGCGGGGTTCCGCCGACTTGAAGCACTGGCTCCCCTGTTCCCGCGCTGCTTCACCAAAATCTAAAATTGAATTGCCCAATGCCCAATGCCCAATGCCCAATGCCCAATGCCCAATGCCCAATGCCCAATGCCCCATGCCCAATGCCCAATGCCCAATGCCCAATGCCCAATGCCCAATGCCCAATGCCCAATTAAACCTTAATTTTGGCGAATAAAGACTCGTATTGTTTTATTACTGATGGGAGTAAGGGAAGCAAAAATTCACTTTTATCCAAAACTTTGCCTAGGCGTAGCCCATCGTAGACATCGCTGTGTAAGAGGTTCCATAATGGTTCTTGGATATCGGAAGCGGTAATATTTGTAGAAATTGGCGAATTACTTTTGGTGAGTACAGAAATTTGTTTAGCTATGCTTGGTTGCCAACAAAAATCAATCCATTGCTTTGATAAAGTACCCCTAATAATACCTTCGGAACCTACCCAAGTAATACCTTTGGGACGTACCCACAAGTCTGCCCAAATAGCCGTTCCTGACTGGGGAATAACTGCGGCAAGTTGTGGATAACGTCCCAGAACTGGCAGTATGTCGCTCGACCAACCAACCGCTAGCCAAGTGTCTCCCATAATTAGAGGTTCCAAATAGTTATTGGAACTGTAGAACTTCACCTGTTGGTTTAATATCTGTAATTCCTTTTCTAAATCTGGTACTTGGTCAAGATTTTCTGTATTGTAAGATTTTCCGAGCTTCTTTAAGACCAAACCAACAACTTCTCGTGGTTGATTGAGTAGAGAAATGCGCTGCTGCAATCCATGTCGCCACAAATCACTCCAATCTCTGGGTGTCCATCCTAATTCTTGAAACTTGTCACGGTTATAAACAATCATCGTGCTACCCCAGCGGTAAGGCGCACCCCACACCTTTCCTTGAATATCCAAGTCACCTTTGTCGTTACGCGTTACTAGTTTCTTCCACTTTTCATCCAAAGCAGACCAGTGCTTTAATTGGTTTACCTCTTCCTTTTCAAATGATTCAATCAGGTTCTGCTCAATAGCTGCTTTTAGCCAGTAATCTCCCAATGTCACTAGGTCTGCATCAGTAGCTTTTGGTTTTCGCCGCCCATTTTTTATCGACTCAAATAAATCCTGTATCCACTGGAAAAAGGGACTCGGTTTTTGCTGATTAGCAGCTTCTAGTTGTTTTTGCCGCCAATTTTGTTGTAATTGCTCAAATAAATCCTCTATCTGCTCAACTGGAGCAAACTTTAACTCCACCTGTTGCTGCAAACCTTTCTGGAACTGATTAACTACCTGACCAGGTATAGAACCTTTTAATAACTCTACTTTTAGTTGCCTCTGGTTGTTTCCACCACAGCCAAAAAGCAGTTGTGAAAGTGCCAGTGTGCCTGTACCTAGCAAAAAAGACCGTCGATCCATTGATTTTGGATTTGAGATTTTTGATTATACCTAATATTAAGCAGAGATTCACCAAAGGCTAACTAGCTAAAAAAGTGGAGTTGAAAAATTATCGGTATTTTTTCTTGGGAATACCGATAATTTTGAATATTTGACTCAAATTACAGAGTTTTTCGGCAAATCACTAGCTAAATATTAATTTTTCTCCATAAATTTCCTTAGTGGTACTTATGGTCAAGCTTTACTTGTATTTAGAATTAATGATTTAAATGTCACATTTCTACCAAAAATTATCAATACTTAAATAATCCCTAAGTATAATTAAGGTTGCTAGTAAATTGAATAACATAGAGAAAATGTACGGATAAAGGTATTAAATAGAGCTATTACAGCAGCAGATCCTGACTTTAAGCGAAAAACTGGATGCCGTGTGCCAAATAATTGAGCAGCTTGATGGTAAAGTCACTCAAGCTTTCTCGGAGTGTTCTTTAGCGAATACACAAGCAAAGGATAATTATCAGGAAAATGGCGCGTCTGAGGACTACCAGTTCAAAGGACGTAACAGTTTAAATCCACAAATGACACACAAGGATGTATTGACAGATGGCATTTATCTAGACATGCATCGTCAACGTGGAGATAACATAACACCAGAAATTCAAATACAACGACTGACAGCGCAATTAACAGCAGCATACAATCGCATTGCTGCTTTAGAAGAACAATTACTTAGAGAGAGAATTCATTAAATTTAACCTGAGTTCAACGAATTAAAAAAATGTCTGGAGGTAGGGAAGGCAAGCCTTTAGGTTCAATGTCGAGCGATCGCTTTATGTCCATATATAAAAGTATAAGCAACTAGTTCAGCTATCAACTTGATAAAAAACTTAAACACACTATTACATATATTTACGTAAGAGTGTGATATACCTACCTATAGGCTTTTAGTCACTACCTTACTATGAAACAAAAAAACAATCACCCTAAGACTCGTGTCTTTAGGGTATTCTATCGTTCAAAAACCAAGATTTTCTTATTAATCTGCGTTTTCATCATTAGTGTTTTTGGCATCTTGTTATCAAATTGGTTGATGACAAGCCAGACAGCTTTCGCAAAAATTGACTTTTTGCAACCTGCTCCGACTCAACCGCTAGGCTATTACGACTATTTCGGCAAACTGCTAAGTCCTCAAGAAGCATCACAACTAGTTGTAAATAAGGGACTCAATCCTAATAATCCCATTTCTTATCAGCGTGTAGGAGCAGTTAAAATTACTCAAGAATTAATAGCGCAAGGTGAAGATATATTCTTCAACCGTAAGATTGGCGACACATTTGGTTTGCAAGGAGTATTTGGTTTAGGACAAGGCTTCAATGTTGTATCAAATGAAATAGGTGCAGCGATCGCTAATTTGCACGGACGATCAACGACAAACCTAAAAATTACTCTCCAGAAGAATTTAACTATAGGTAGTCGAACTTTTCCCAAAGGGACTGTTATTCCTACAGGTTTAAAAATTCAAAAGGGACAGAGTGTTGCACTAGGAACCACACCTAATGGTGGCAACATTACCTGTGCGCTTTGTCATACAAGCCTTTCTAGTGATGGTAAAACTCTTTCAGGAGTACCTAATGGGGAACTAGCCATCCCTTTGTTTATTGCCTTAGCACCAAATACAGCCGGAGGGTTTGCACGGTTAAACTTTAATCCCCTAGATCCACAATACAAAGGCAATGGTAAGACTATTATTGACAGTAAAGGTAATAAGGTAGAACTACCCGATCCTGAGAAGTTAGAAAAAGCCTTCGACGATGCTGTACTAGATGTACCTTTCGGTCATTTCGAGAGTTCACCAGATGGCATTAGAGACACTACTCAAATCCCCAGTCTATTCACGTTTAAAAATCATCCTTATGCAGCATCAGGAGAAGGAGCCGTTGGCCCATTTGCTGGACTGACCTTTCTTAATAATGCTGTTCACTCTTCAGAAATTAATCTGTTGGCAGCTGCTCAACTTAGTGCAGATACTCTTGGTATTGACCCAGAGGTTTATATTGGTACATTTCTTCAAAACGCTGCCGTTAAGAGTCTACGTTTACCAGAAGGAGTGATAGTAAAACCCTCTGAATGGCTGCGGAAGATCGCACCGAATCCTACACAAGCAGAATTAGAAGACCAAATTCCTGCCCCTGGTACAGGAACCTACCCAAACCTGCGCCCCAGTTTGTTTACTTTAAACGGTTTGGTTTTCAGCCCAAATACTGGAAACCCCAGTGATATTGCTAGCGGCACTTTCTTATTTGCTGACAATGCCATGTCTGCTTTCCAAAATAGCTTAGTACCACCTGCCAACCAGACTTCGGAAAACTGGCAAGCGTTGAACAGCAATTCTGTTAAACGTGGCGCAAAAGTATTTGAGAAAGCCAATTGTGCAACTTGCCATATTCCACCATTCTTCACTGACAACAAAATTCATCCAATTGATGAAATTCATACTAACCCAGCCCGTGCTGAATCTCACTTGGCGCTGAATAAATTGTTAGTACCACCCAAGTTATACACTTTTAATACTCCCGTTCCCATACCTGCGAATGCTGAAGTCCTAGATTTACCAACGCAGGGCATCTCCGATACTCCCACAACTCTACCCAAAGGTATATTGCCAAAAGGTGGTTATAAAACTACTACCTTGCGTGGTCTTTATGTAAGTGCACCATATTTGCATGATGGTGGTGCAGCAGTAGCGGCAGGAAGCCTGAAAGTTGACTCAAATGGTAGTTTCACAGTTGTTAACAAGAGTGGCTTAGGTCTTTCTGGCACTCTAAGCCAAGGTATACCCGCCGATGCAGCTAGCAGCTTGCGTGCCTTAGTTGATCGTGATCTTCGTGCCTTAGTTGTGAAAGCCAACAAAGCTAACCCTAGTTTAGTGCGTAGTAACCTTGATGGCACAGGTCATTACTTCTACGTAGATAAACAGGCTGGGTTTAATTCCAACCAGCAAACAGACCTGATTAATTTCTTGCTGGCACTTGATGACAATCCTGGAAGTTTTTAATAAACTTACGGCTGATATCGTATGTTAATACCAAGTCGTCTAGTGATATATCATGAAGGCGACTTGGTATTACTGTAAGAGTAAGATGGCAAGGGGATTCTAACGCAATCTAGATCGGAGATCCACTATGAACCTACAGATAAATCCCTTTGTGGGGCTTCTTCTGAAAAGCTACTGCTTGCTTTCGCTTTGTCCACCAGCCAAAACCAAGAGCAAGCAATGAGCCACTTACTGTGTAGGGTTCGGGAACAGGACGTGGTATAACACTAAAGCTGCCATAATCTACATCGCTTGAAAGCTCTGAATAACCTTCATTGAAACTACTGTAAAAGAGGTTAACATTCCCATTTCCGTCTTCTCCGCTTCCAGAAACCAGGTAAGAAAAACCGTTCTGGGTTAACAGGGGCGTACTCGCATTTAAGAGATTATCATTGATTCCGTATGTACCTGGTGAGAGCAACCCGATGATTGTCTCAGTAATTCCTTGGGCTTTCCTTGTGCCACTGATTCCTGTGATTGTGTAATTGTTGTTTATGGGATCTAGATCGGTGGTGGTAAGGATGCCGCTAGCGGAAATCGGTGTACCATTAGCCTGATAACTGGGAAAAGAATACTGAAAATCAAATAACTGTACAGCTTGTGCCGCAGAAGATGCACCGACACCAGTGATACTTATAACAGCACTAGCGGTAGCAATACCAAGTTTTTTGACTAATTTCATCAGATAATTCTCCTAAAAAATAAGAAAGTAAACAAAGTTGCATAATCCTCTTCCATCACTCTCGCCAACTAAAAATCTCAGCTAACTTTTAAACCTCATATAGTCAGAGGGTTGAAGCCTTTATTTTCTAACACAATGCTATTAATCATGATTTTTCAGTCAAAAGTCTTGTGCCATAAGAACTTTGCCTTTATTCTTTGGTGAGAGTGATTAAAGAGCGATAAGTAGGTAGGCATAAATAAACCTAACTATATAACGAAATGTAAAAAGCTTAAAAACCTTACTATTGGTTTACTTCGCTTCTCTACGAGACGCTACCCCGTTAAGCGAAACTATGCCGTTGGCGAACGCGGCAGCGTGTCGCAGACAAGCCTCTCAAACGCGGGAGCGTTTCCCTTTGAGAGAAGTGAAGGCTTTACACTTTACACTCAGTTCGCAATGACATAGCTATAAATTTTCTCACCTACCTACTTAGTTCAAATTGGTAGAAAGACGCTCTGACGCACAGACACACAGATAAGTTAGGAGCTTGTGACTTCCTGAGATCAAAAGTTCAGCAGACACGCAGACAGATGCAATTTGAATGACGATTAGCTTATTAACTGTTGATTTGCCTAAGTACGGCTTTGGTAAAATTGTAGCGAATTGAGGGTTGAAATTTAAACGCATAGGCGCGGCGCGATCCGCAGGGTAGGAGCGCAGAGTTATGCAGAGAATTCGCTACAAATTAATGAGATGCTGTACTTAGCCGTTCAAGTTGGGCTTCAATGGCTGCCAAAAGTTGGTGTGGCTGCCAATCTTGGCTAAGATGGGCGGCTATGCAAGCGGCTCCAGCACCCATACCTTCTTTAACAAAGCCCTGCTCATAAGCTCTCAGTTGGGGATAACGAGAATCAGCAAAGCTCAGATCAGTTGCTAATAGGGGAGGGGTTCTTCCACTCGGAGTTAAGCTAACTTTTCCTAAGCTAAGGGCTAAGTCAACTGTAGCGCCAGTAGGATCTTCTGCCACCCAGCGAGTTGTGCCTACAACTACTGCTTCTGGTCGCCATGATAAAGTGTAAACTTGAGCGATCGCACTGATCAGCGCATAAACCGCCAGCATTTGCGTCCCACCAGCCAGCATTACACCACAACTACGACTAGCTGCGATCGCCATTCCAGCTACCACCACCTGCATGGGATCACCCACAGCGGCGACAAGTTGTAGAGGATCTACAGAATTTTGGACTTCGGCTTCTCTACCAGACGCTGCGCGTAGCTTGCTTCCGCGTAGGGGTACGCTCAGTCGAACGATTTGAGATTTTGGACTTTCCTGCGGAACGCTTCCCTCAGTTGAACAATTTTGGATTCGAGATTGAAAGTTTATCTCCTCCTGCTCCTTGCTTTCCCTCATCTTCTCCAGCCCAGCTTGCACTAGTGCCCACTTTTGCGCGTGGTTACAAACAGGGTGACTACTGTTAACTTTTCCGGCAGCTTCTATACCCAAACCAGTTAAGATTGCCAGGGCAGTTGTAGTGCCTCCGACGACGCACTCACCGACAATCAGATATCCCTGTTGGATATTGGCAGCAAGGCGTTCTCCCCAAAGTAGCCCTTGTTCAAACAAATGGTGTACCGTTGTGATTTCCATCGCAACACCTCCACTTAAACACTTAGCAGGAGTGCCACCCAAATCAATTACTGGCACAGCAGGAGGCTGGGGTAAACCAGCATTCAACAAATAAACTGGTGTTTTTAGTGACTCAAAGACGGCGCGAGAAATCAGCACTGGTGAAGCCCCAGCCGCTAATGGTGGTAGGGGATATTGAGCTTTATGTTCTGGGCCGTAATACAAAAACTCGGCATCGGCACAAGCGGTATATTTCCGATCTTCTGGAGTGCGACCAGCTGCTGAAATTCCTGGGATTAAACCAGTTTCAGTAAATCCTAAAACACAAGCAAATACGGGTAGACAACCACGATACTGTCGCAGCCATTCTTCACCCTGTTCTTTTTGGGTATAAATACGAATTTGGGCATTGGGCATTGGGCATTGGGTATTGGATATTGGGTATTGGGCATTGGTAACTGACAAATGACCAATGACAAAGGACAAAGGACAAAGGACAAATAACTATCCCTCATAATCCATGAGGACTTGCACCCAGTGTGGTGGACGGGGAATAGGGTTGCCCAGACGGTCAAAAAGGAACCATGCTGCCAGATGTACCACAAAAAGGTAGATAAAGTTGTTGAGTATAATTAAAGCGATCGCTGCCACTTGAATCAAAAACACACTGGGACTCGCCAACAAACTCAAGCAAAAAAATACCCACTCAATAAACTTAGTCACCTGAGTAATCACATAAATCCACATGTCTTGACCAGTCAAAACAGACAGCAACCACACCTGAAAAAAGAATCCCAAAGTACCCAACAGCGTACCCAAGGTAATAGAAACAATCCAGGGAACACGACGACGATACCACGTCGCCCCCAAAAGCACGCCCATGAACCCGTAGGGCATAACAAACAGCAAACTGCGGGTTGGCCCCATTAGTACCGTCAGCAGTAACCCGGAGGTGAGTGCTGCCATCCATGCCGCACGCTTGCCCCAGCGCAGATAAACTAGAGCAATCGGCACCGGAAAAAATATCCGCAAAACTGGCCCCAAGGGAAAGTAGAAATTAATAAACCAAATTAAGCTAGCAGTACTGGCTAAAAACGCCGTTTCTACCATCCTCAACGGCGCATCAGCCTTGAGTTGAGGAGGCATTAACTCCTGTTCTTTGTCTAACCAATGATTGTGGGGAGTTGGAGATTCCGGGGATGGGTCTTCCTCCGGCTCATCTGGCAGAGAATCTAAAATACTCATATCTGACAAGTTTTTAAACGATCATTCTTTCTAAGGCTGACAAATCGGGAATACAAACAGTGTCTTGATCCCGTTTAATCAACCCTTTTTTTTCTAGCCTTGTCAACACTCGTGTCACTGTTTCCCGCGCCAGTCCGCTCAAACTACTCAATTCTCGATGAGGTAAATTGGGGATTTCGGTTCCTGTTTGCCCTTTTTTTCCCTGTCCTTCTGCCAAAAATAGCAACGTATCTGCCACCCGTGACTGACTATCAGATTCCCGTAACCGCAATCGGCGATTTACTTGCCGTAAACGTCGTGCCATGAGTTGCGCCAATCGAACTCCCGCCAAAGGTTCTATCTGAAGTAACTTGACAAAATCCTGAGCAGGCATACTACCAATTACCGTCGGAGCCAAGGTAATCACATCTGTAGATCGAGGTACTTCATCTAGTGCGGCCATTTCACCAAACAATTCCCCTTTCCCAAGAATATTCAGCGTTACCTCTTTTCCTTCCAGATTGTAGGTGCGAATTTTTACCCATCCATCCAAAATAAAATACACAGAACCGCCCCAGTCATTTTCTAGAAGAATCACCTGATTAGCTGGGTGAGTGCGGGTGACAAGATGAATCAGGGCTGATTCCACAGCAGTTTCTGGCAACCCTTGAAAAAAGGGAGCAGAGTTGATCATCCAGGGATTAGCCTGTGCTTGCAAGCTATATCGGTCTTCCATTACGACATTTTTATTCAAGTTGCTATATACACACAACAAACAAGAGCGCCATTTTTAGCCTCAGCTATGATTGCACAGCTCCCTTTCAAAGATAAAACTAAACTATGCTAGATAAGAAAGTGACAAGAACAGTTTTTCTAAATAATCTTTACCTATAAGTTTAAACGGGGTAAAAGTTTTGCAAAAAGTAGTTTATAGCCGGCGGAAGTATTGTTAGGGGCTAGCTGCACTGCAAACTTGATTAATTAAGAATATAGGCAAACAACATCAATGATACTAAAGGGAGTAAATTATTGCTCAGGTATTTTAGCGATTTTCCAAAATAGACAACCAATGAGCTGCAAGACTAAGCTTTTTAAACAAACGATGACTGAAGATTGCCACGACTCCCAGTAATCCATAACATAATGACAGTCACAAGTCCAAGCAGCGGCTTTTGTCACTCAAAACTTCTCCTATGGTCGACGCTGCGCGTAGCAAGATCCCCATCGGGGTACGGTGATTGTAAAGTAATTGTCACATTAGTTGACATACATTTTTAGGTAAGGTAATAAAAGTGACTTTCAGTGCAGATGAAATTCAAAAGCTGATCGCAGACATTGACAACTTACTTGCCAACGGTGGCAAGCGCCTGTCTAAATTTCTGTCTGGTCAGGCGCAAGAGCCTAAAGAAGTTTTAGAACGAATTCGCGACTTCTTGGTGAAGTTACAAGAAAAAGAAGCATTAGAGAGCGGCATCCCAAATCAGTCTTCTGAAGAACGGCGTTCGCCTTTATTAACAAAATTACTTGATCATGGTACTAACCAGTATCCACTACCACAGATCGAACCCAATCAGGAACAGAGTACTGTTGGGGCAGGACAATTAAAAAGTGAATTTTCGAGATTGATCCAGCCATTGCGATCGGAATTAGAATTGCTGTTGCAAGAGCGAGCCACTCTCATACAAGAAATTCGGCAGCTAGAACAAAGGCGATTGCAAAACTACTCCTTAGCGCAGCAGTTGACAAACCAGGAGCAGATAATTACCGAGTTTTTACAGGTACTCATGAGTCGTCTTGTGCCAACTTTAACGCCACTGGTGGGACAGAATTTGGCAAATACGCCCAGTTCATCAGGAGTAACTAATCACATAAATTCGGAACCAACAACCTCTGCAACTCAACCTTTTTTAGAATCACCAGACGGTGGGGAGCGGTTAACTCAGCTGGCCAGCGAGTTGGATCAACGCCTATTATCACTAGATGGGACGGTGAATGTAGTCTTTGATGCACTACAGCGCAACATTAATACTTATTATGAATCCCTGTCGCAAGCACTGGCAAGAATGCATAGCAAGGGGATGCAAAGCGAACAGATGATGGCCAGCTTTCTTAACAATTTGACCCAGCATTTGCAGCAACAATCCCCTAGTTCTCAGTCATCTTTCCTGGGGGTAGAATCTGAAACATTACCTTCATTGGCTGACCCGGCCGAGATCGCTGCTGAAGTTGCGCCCCAACCCTTGGAGCTTATACAGCCAGAAACTTCATCTTCACTGACGATTAATTCTGAGCCACAGGAGACTACCCTCACAGAGGATTTAGATGCAGCCCTGTTGCAGCTTGGTTTACACTCGTCTCAATCTTCTGAAAGCTCGACCGAGTTACCCTCAGATATTTCTGAGTTAATTGGTGATGAAGTAGACCAACTTTACGCCAGTTTGTTTGGTACTGGTGATGTAAATAATCACAGCCTCGATGTTGACTTATCTGCTCATACAGCCTCGCCATCACCGTTGAACATCGCTGAGGGCGCACCTGTCCCTCCAACCGTGAATATGGGTCTTTCAACCCAAGAGACTTTAGTAGAAACCACAGATTCATCATCAGAGCCAGAGGAAGAACTATTTTTTGAAGAGGATACTGACCAAAACTCGCCTGTTAGCTTGTTTACGCCACAAACAGACAGTTTCCCGCTGCAACTGGGCACTCAGCCAGCTAGTGTTGATACAATTAATACCCTAACTGACCTATTACCTGATATAGCTACTGAGCAGCAACTGCTAGAACCATCAGCCTCTGTAGATAATGCCACAACTACAGCCCCAGTTACTCCAGAAGTAGCAGAAATTGGGTTGCCATACCCCTACGGGGAAGCAAGCTACGCGCAGGGTCTGGTAGAGAAGCCTACCCTTCCCGTAGCGGATGCACCAGAAGATATTGCCACATCGGAAGTATTAATTAAAGATGATCAAACACAACCATCTTCAGATAACTATATTACTGCTTCACCGCAGGAAAACTTGCTTTCTGTTGAGTTAAACCAGGCTCCAGCCGTACCTGATATTTCTTTAGATGACGAACAGTTGCAGCAATTAGATCGGGATTTGGCTAATTTTGATCGGCAGCTAAATTCTGAGTTGCAGCCAGATACTAACTTGGATATTTACCCGGTAGTAATTGGTAACACTCAAGACACAATCCCCATAACCTCCCCTGAAAATCTCCAAATAGCAGAGAATACCTCAACTACTGCTTTCTCCAGTTTGGCAGTTCCCCAGGTAGAAACTGAAAAAAAGGAAGTCACAACTCCTGTTCAAGAAAGTTCTTTACCTGTAATTTCCAACTCGATCAACAATCCAGAAGTTGCGCTCAATATTCTAGAATCAGTCTGGTATTTAGGAATTGATTTAGGTACAACAGGAATTTCTGCCGCATTACTAAATCGTTCGACTTTTGTTGTACATCCTATCTACTGGTCAGCAGAAAATCCGCCGGGAACAAGTTCCTTTCAACAATCGTTTCGTTTACCAACAGAGGTTTATCTGCCTACAGCTTCTGTACCTCACAGTGAAAATGAAAGTATGGAAGCACATGAGCAGTCAGCACCTGCGGCTGTTGCCCAAGATAAAGTGCCTGATCACTCGGCCACCACTCCTGCAACACCGAGATCAACAGCAGAGCCGACGAAAAATAATCTCTACTCGGCGCAGTTGAAGCCTTATTTACAAGTAGCTATTCCCTACAAGAGTGAAAGACAGAAATGGGAACCTGTTTTGCAATTAAATGAATTTTCGGCAGGCCCTTTGATTTGGGTTGTGCGATCGCTATCTAAGCTACTATTAACCCTCAAATCTGATCATACTAGTACCACACCTAGTTTAATGGCTGCTGCTGTTGGGATCAGCGAACAAAATTTTCCGCAGATTATCAATAATATTGCTGGTGTGATTTGCACCTGTCCATCTAGTTGGTCGGAACAATACCGCTTCAATGTGCGGGAAGCTTTACTCACTAGCAAACTGATCCAACATCCGCAGCAAGTCTTTTTTGTCGAAGAAGCGATCGCTAGTCTACTCCCGGAACTCGATGCTGCTAACGGTGAGCAAGTAAAATTAAGCGATAGTCAAGGTTCTCATCCGGCAAAAACCAGCGAACATCCCATTGTTGGCAACACCCTGGTGATTAACATTGGCACAACTGCCACAGAAATGTTACTGGTCGATATACCAGAAACCTTGCTGCAATTGACATACAATGATTTCATGCTCCACAGTTTTGCCTATGCTGGCAAGGGAATTGAACAAGATATAATCTGCCAGCTGCTATTGCCACCTAAATCTCGGCAATCACGCCCCCAAACACCAAGCAATCGCAAAACTGTTACCAGTAATCCTTGGCAATGGCAACCGTCAATTCCCGGTTTAGACCAAATGCATTGGCAGAGTTTAGGGTTGGAAGAATTAGAACTACCCAGAGTCGGGGAACCAGATATGATCGCTCGGATTCGCCTCCAGCAGCGTCTAGAAAGTTCTCTACTGGGACAGGCGGTATTAGATGCGGCACTAGCCCTAAAGCTGATTTTGCAACATCAAGACTCTTTTACCCTGGAATTGGCTGATCAGCAGTGGATTTTGCAGCGACGAGACTTAGAAAGCCAGGTATTTATCCCGTTTGTGCGCCGCCTGAACCGAGAACTCAATAAGTTATTGGTAGCTCGTGGCATCCCCACAGAAGCAATTAATCAAGCTATCCTGACTGGTGGGGTGGCTTGTATCGCAACGGTGAACCGGTGGTTACGGCAAAAACTCCCCAACGTTAGGATTATTCAAGATTTATATCTCGGCGAAAACGGCGCTCCTAATTGCAGTCGGGTTGCCTATGGTTTGGCGATGCTGCCTCTACATCCTCAAATATTAGATATACCCAGGCAACAATACACTGATTATTTCCTATTTACAGAATTGCTGCGACTGCTACCAGACCGACCCTTATCTTTCGGTGAAGTTATCCAGTTATTTGAGGGTCGTGGGATCAATACTCGCACTTGTCAGCAACGGCTGCTAGCTTTTTTGTCAGGTGAACTGCCTTCGGGCTTGATACCTTCAGTCACAGACTCAGCCTGGCTCACCCAGAGTTCGCAAGAAAACCCTGACTATCAGGCGATCGCCACGGCACCACTTTTTGAAAAACAAGGGAGTCTCACTTATCGTCCCAATTCCCAACAGCTGTTGTCTTTGCGTCACTATTTAGATGCGATCAAGGCTAGTAATCAGCAATCACTGGAGGAACCATATACGGTGAATTTCGCCTTAGAGGTTGATCATTGAGTCCGAAAATAAAATTTTGCTATTGCTTAAATCCTGCTTTTGGCTGTAATAATCAGGCTTGTCCTTGTGTGGTATAATACCACAAGAGATGATAGAGCATCGGTCAATATCAGATCACAGCGATTTTGCTCCCACTAGTTAAACTGTTCTGCTAACCTGTAGTTATATTGACAGGCACACAGTTCTAGCTAGTTTTCAACTATGGTTAGGGGTTGCGATGTCGGCGTAAACGGTACTGGTAGGCTAGACGGATTAAGCCTGATCCTTTTCTGGTTCAAATAAATCAGCCAAATTCTCGACTGTGCATTTTGTGATTTTGCAGAGCTTAATAGTCTGTCTTAAGGTCAGTCGCGGAGCGTGAATCCTCCGCTCCCAATTAGAAACAGTTTGATCTGTAACGCCAACAGCTTCTGCTATTTGTCTTTGAGTGAGTCCTAAAGACTCTCTTAGTGCCATAAAATTTTCGCTTGAAGTCATCTAGACAAACTACTAATACAAACTTTTTCTACAAGTCAACTTAGCAGCTACAAGCTAACTTGATTTAATCGTAACAGAGAAGGCGGCTGGACTGGAAAAGAACCGCCTTTCTATCCAGATTCTTCATGGAAATCATTTTCATTTGATAGAAAAAACACTGTAAATTTATAATTTACTACCTTAATTGAAAGATTCTGTAAACTTTAGGTCTTCGGTTTTTATATTGTTTAAATTTTGTGTATGTTAACACTCAGTAGTCAAAACAAAAACAGTAAAAATCGCCTAAAATTTATGTCCATGTCTACACTACTAATACAAAAAGTCCTGTTGTAGATAAGTTAATCCTTATGAATCATCTTTATCTTTATTCAGTTAATTGTTCGCAACAGCCTTTACACCCGTCAACTTTAAGCGTGAGAAAACGATTAATTGACATTGTTGGAGCTATTTTGGGGCTGTTTATTACATTTACAGTAGCAATTCCCGTAGCAATTGTTACCTTTGTACATGATCCAAATACAATACTTTATTCTCAAATTCGCTGTGGTTTAAACGGAAAAACTTTCCGCATGTGGAAATTCCGTTCGATGATTGTCGATGCCGATAAATTCAAGCATTTGGTTGAAAATCAAGCCAAAGGTCACATTTTTAAATCTGTTGACGATCCTCGCATTACTTATGTGGGTAAATTTTTGCGGTGTACTAGCTTGGACGAATTACCCCAATTTTGGAATGTTTTGTTAGGGGACATGAGTTTAGTTGGTACTCGTCCACCTACTCCTGATGAGGTCAGTAATTACGATCTACACCACTGGGATAGATTACGAGTCAAACCAGGTATTACCGGAGAATGGCAAGCTAATGGGCGCTCAAGCATTACAGACTTTGAAACCATTGTCAAGATGGATATAGATTATCAACGCAAGTGGTCTATAACTTATGACCTGAGTCTGATTATTAAAACTATTGGGGTGGTATTGAAAAAGACTGGTGCTTATTGAATTGGGGCATTGGGTATTGGGCACTTGTACTGAGCGTTCGCGTAGCGTCTCGTAGAGAAGCCGTTGGCGTAGCCTCTCGTAAAGAAGTATTGGGCATTGGGCATTATTGATTGGGAGAGATTTTTATCCTTTGATGCCGCTACCAGTTTCCGTGGGGACAATGTAACGTTGTAAAAATAAAAATAGTAATAATACTGGGGCGATCGCAATCACTGAACCAGCAGCTACTAACCGCCAGTCAAGGGAAAATGTCCCTGCTAGCTTTGCGACTCCCAAGGGAAGAGTGTATAAATTTTCGTCTTGGATCACAATTAAAGGCCACAAAAAATCACTCCAAGCACCAATGAATACAAAAATAGCTAAAGTTACCAGTGCTGGGCGAACAGCTGGTAACATTATATGCCACCACAAACCTAATTCCGAACTGCCATCCATTCGGGCGGCTTCTTCTATCTCTTTGGGGACACTCATGAAAGCTTGGCGCAACAGAAAAATGCCAAAGGCAGAAGCTAAACTCGGAAAAATCATCCCTAAATAACTATTTGTCAAACCCAACTGGACTGTCAAAATATACAGGGGAATCATCACGATTTGGAAGGGAATCATAATCGTGGAGACAATCGCTACAAAAATCCAGTCTCGCCCCACAAACGATAATCTTGCCAACGGGTACGCAGCTAAAGCGCAAAACAGCAGATTTAAGCCCACAGTCAGCACTGACACCAGAGTACTGTTATACAGATATTGTCCAAAAGGTAGAGAGTTCCACACACTAGAGAAGTTATTTAGTGTTGGTGACGCAGGCAATAACTGTGGCGGCGACTGAAAAATATTTTCCGTAGGCGATTTTAAGGATGTACTAATTAGCCATAGTAAAGGAAAGAGCATCAGCAGTGCGATCGCTCCCAATAGCGCATACATTAGCAGATTTTGCGATCGTGATTTTTTCCAGTTCAGCATTTGATTAATAAGGTAAATTATCTTTTCTGAAAGATTTTTTCACACTAAGCACAAAAATCGCCAAAATGATTGCAAATTTTATTTTATAATTCAACAGGATGTAACCTGGGACTGAATCAGGAGGAGCATTTTCAAAATTATCATCATGTATTAAACCGTGCAGTCTGGTCAAGTTTAGAAGCAAGCCGAATTTTATTAATCGTCACTCTTATGCTACCTCTTACTGTTGGCGACCCGATTCCCTGGTTCATTCTTCCCTCAACTTCAAATCCAGCCTTCCACTTTAATTCGGTTGGCGGATATCGGAGCATTTTGTTTTTTTTCGGAAGTTCTAAAAACAACTATATTCGGAAGATTATTGATGAGTTATGTAATCAACAGCAGCAGTTAGCTGCGTATCAAGTGCCATTTTTTGGTGTGAGTATAGACCCAGATGACACTTTTCTGGCAGAGTTAATAGATAATAAAACTTATTTCAAATTTCTTTGGGATTTTGAACAAAAAGTCAGTTTCCAATACGGTATTTGTCAACCAAGTAATCAGGCAAGTAACGAGCTCCAATACAGACCAAAAATTTTTGTTTTGGATGAAAATTTACGAGTTCTAAAAGTTTTGCCAATCTTAGCTACTACTCAACCTTGGGAACAAGTATTTGAGTTTATCAATAGCTTACCTGCAATCTCACAAAATATTCCAGCAGCCAGACAAGCACCTGTTTTATTTATACCCAATGTGCTGAATCAAAGTATTTGTCAACATTTAATTCATTTGTACGAAGCAGATGGTGGTCAGGATTCTGGCTTCATGCAAGAAATCGATGGCAAAACAATCCCAGCCTATGACTATGAATTTAAAAAACGCCGAGACTATTTAATTTCTGATCCTCAACTATTAAAGCAAATCGATAAAATAATCATACAACGGGTTAAGCCAGAAATCGAGAAGGTGTTCCAATTTAGCATCACTCACTTTGAACGCTACCTAGTATCCTGTTACGAAGCAACTAATAAAGGCTTCTTTAATCGTCATCGTGATAATACTACCAAAGGTACGGCGCACCGACGATTTGCTATGTCGCTGAATCTCAATACTGGTGATTACGAAGGCGGAGAACTACGATTTCCAGAGTATGGACTCCAGCTTTATAGTCCCAATGTGGGAGAAGCGGTGATTTTTTCTTGCTCTCTACTGCATGAAGCTACTCCTGTCACAAGTGGACGGCGTTTTGTTCTCCTGTCGTTCTTTTACAATGATCAAGATGCCCGGTTACGGGAAGAAAATCGCAAGTACGTTGTACTTGATAATACTGATGGTGATTAGAAGTAAAAAAAGTTTGTAAGTTAATGTAGAGACGTAAAACTTTACGTCTCTACAAGAGTTTTGGTTGCACAACTAATAACTTTCATACATCAAATCAGCAACGCCAAAAATCGGATCTAATCGTCTTCATCATCCTGAATCCTTCAGCCTTTTGGAGTCAATCCGGTTTCTGTAGAAACAGCTTGTAGTGGTTTATCCCAAAGTTCAATCGGTATTTGGGACAAATATGCAAACTCAAAGACAATTCCGATAGTCGGCTTTGTCTGCCACTGCGGTAAACTGAGCAAGCGATCATAATATCCGCCGCCATAACCCAAACGATATCCTTGATAGTCGCAAGCTACACTGGGGACGAGAATCAAATCCACTTCAGCAGCATCTAAGATTGGAGCGTCGGGGTGTGGTTCAGTAATCCCATAAGCGCCACTTTGCACAGAATCTTCAGGTGTCCAAATATGCCAATATAGGGATTTATCAACGCAGCGAGGAAATCCCCAACGGTATTTGGTGTCTGCAAATAGTGGACTGAGGTCAGGTTCTTGACGAAAGCTGAAATAAGCGAGTATTGTTTTTGCTTGGGTGAATAAAGTAGAGTTTTGTAAATGAGAGCATAAGTGATCGCTTTTTTCTTTCCACTCTCCAACGGACATTGATTGACGTGTTTTGAGTAAAGTGCGGCGTAGTTCTGCTTTATTTAGTTGATGATTAACTTTGTCCATAAAAATTTATAGGAGCAAATAAATAAGCTGGGTATCGCCCAGCTTATACTACCCTAGATTTACTGTAGCGTTTCTTAGTTGAGTCCAATAGAGACCTAACCCCCAACCCCTTCCCTATAAGGGAAGGGGAGTAAAATTCAAAGCCTCTCTCCTTTTAGGAGAGAGGTCAGAGTATACTGCATACAAACGAGTGATCGTTGTAGTACATCGTTATACAGCGTGTTGACGGTACCACTCAATGGTATTCTTTAACCCTTCTTCAAAGCTCACCTGAGCCGTGAAATTAAAGGCTTGCTTTGCCCTTTCAGTATCTAAACAACGGCGGGGTTGACCATTAGGCTTGTCAGTTTGCCAAACAATTTCACCCTTAAACTCCATCAATTCGCAGATTAGAGTTACTAAATTAAGGATAGAGATTTCATCACCCGTTCCCAAGTTAACTGGTTCCGATTCGTTATAGAATTGAGTCCCCATAACAATCCCCCGCGCTGCATCTTCTGAATAGAGAAACTCGCGTGTGGGACTACCATCACCCCAAACTGGGAGTTGCTTTTCTTTGTTAATTTGGGCTTCGTGAACTTTGCGAACTAATGCTGGAATAACGTGGGAACTTCCGGGGTCAAAATTATCTTCTGGGCCATATAAATTCACTGGCAGTAGGTAAATCCCATTAAAACCGTACTGCTGGCGGTAAGATTGCAATTGGACTAAAAGTGCTTTTTTAGCAATTCCGTAGGGGGCGTTGGTTTCCTCTGGGTAGCCATTCCAAAGATCATCTTCTTTGAATGGTACTGGGGTAAATTTAGGATAGGCGCAGATTGTGCCAACACAAACGAATTTTTCGACTCCAGCTTGATAGGCAGCGTGAATTAGCTGGGTTCCCATGATCAAGTTATTATAGAACAACTCTGCGGGTTTTTCGCGGTTCAAACCGATGCCACCGACATGAGCTGCTAGGTGAATGATTATGTCTTGCTGGTCAACTGCACGCTGGCTATTTTCCCAAACACGTAGATCGCAATCGTGCGATCGCGGTATTGTAATCTTCTCACGATCAGCCCCTGCTTTACACAGTTGATCTATCACCTGACGACCTAGAAACCCCGACCCACCAGTGACCAGAATGCGTTGATTTTTTAGTTCTAAGGCTGTCATATTTTTATCCTCTGTGGTGCGAAATCAGAAGTGCAAAGCACCCAGTTCTTGACGAGTAGTAGCAATATCATGTGGAAATTGCGAACCATTTCCATTGGGCGAAGTGTGACCTAATGCTTGTAAGTCTGCTTCTACCATTAGGGAAACTAGTTCTTCAAAGGTTATTGATGGTGCCCAGCCCAACTTCTGCCGTGCTTTGGTAGAATCGCCAATCAATAACTCTACCTCAGATGGACGGAGGTAACGCTCATCAAACTCTACATAATCTTGCCAATTGAGATTTACATAATTAAATGCCAGTTCCAAAAACTCCCGCACCGAGTGAGTTTCACCAGTAGAAATTACGTAATCCTCTGGTTGGTCTTTCTGCAACATCAACCACATGGCTTTGACGTAATCCTTTGCATAGCCCCAATCTCGCTTGGCGTCTAGATTACCCATATAAATTTTTTTCTGCTTACCAGCAACAATACCAGCCACTGCTCTAGTAATTTTGCGCGTTACAAAGGTTTCACCGCGTCGTGGTGATTCGTGGTTAAAAAGTATGCCGTTACAAGCAAACAAACCATAAGACTCACGATAATTTACAGTTTGCCAGTGGGCGTAAACTTTCGCACAGGCATAGGGACTGCGCGGATAAAAGGGCGTTGTCTCAGTTTGAGGTATTGCTTGTACTAAACCGTACATTTCTGAAGAACCCGCCTGGTAAAATCGCACCTGAATTCCGGTACGCTGTTGGTAGTCTCGAATTGCTTCTAACAGACGCAGCGTCCCCATTCCAACAGCATCCACCGTATATTCGGGTGAATCAAAGCTGACTCTGACATGGGATTGAGCGCCGAGGTTGTAAATCTCTACTGGCTTGACTTCTTCTAAAATACGCCGCAACGTCGTACCATCCGTCAAGTCACCATAGTGCAAAAACAATCGCACTCCCTCTTTGTGGGGGTCTTCGTAAATATGATCGATGCGGTCTGTGTTGAAGGTAGAAGTTCGGCGAATAATGCCATGAACCTCATAACCTTTTTCTAGCAAAAACTCACTTAGATATGAACCATCTTGACCAGTAATACCAGTAATTAACGCTCGCTTTTCTTGCGTCATACTCAATTATCCCTTATTGTCTTTGATTAAAAAGTTACAGGCAATCTGATACAACCTAGCAGCTAATTGCCGAATTGCCTAATGGGAAACCTACGAGTTATTGTGGTTATGATACTTTTTGCCTAAATAAATATACTTAATAAAAAGGAATTTAACACGTAAACCAACCTGAGATAGATGAAGATTGTTTAATTATGTATATTTTTTCTTTTACCAGATAGATCAAGATTGTTTTTGTGTACGTTGTTTTTTGTCAAAACTTCATATATCTCTGATTTTGTGAAGACTATAGAAAGATGAATAGTCGTTTAGTCATAGGGGAAGAATTAGTACTTAGGGGCATAAACTGCCCCACAGAACCGACCCTAAGTAGTTACTCAGTACGCCCCGTTATTTTTGGGCAGAATGACTATATCAACAGTTTTCAAGATGATCCATAAATCAAGCCATAAATTCCTAAATTTGACATAATGCAGGTCTATTTGGACTCGCCGAGGGTAGGGAATGTCATTACGCCCAGACACCTGCCACAATCCAGTAATTCCTGGACGGATTGTTAAAATCTCATCAATGTGATAACCGTATTTTGGCAGTTCCTCTGCTACTAAGGGTCGGGGGCCGACTACACTCATGTCCCCTTTTAAAACGTTCCAGAACTGGGGAAATTCATCTAAGCTGGTAATTCGCAAAAATCGACCAATTTTGGTAATCCGGGGATCTTGTTTCAGCTTAAAACTGCTCTCAAATTCTTGTCGCAACTGGGGCGATGTTTCCATCATTTGCACGAGGATTTCGTCCGCATTGCTCACCATTGTTCGGAATTTAATACAATTAAAGGTTTTGTAATTTTTCCCCACCCGTTCGTGGACATAAAAAATTGGACCTTCTGAGCTGAAAGCAATCAGCAAGGCCAAGATTAAGTAGACGGGGAAGAACAAAATTAACACCGACAGCGAAAACACTATATCGAACAGTCGCTTGGCAAACTCTCCGTTTAAACCCTGAAAAGATAAACCTTTGGGTTTAACTTTTGGCGTCTTTGTTTTTTGACCGCGTTTTAAGAAAGTACGCGTAGACGCTCTAGTGTCTTGCCGTACGCCTCGCTTGCCGGAGAGGAGTGAGCTCTGGGCAGTCATCATACTCCTTAATAATCCACACCACACATAGTCCCAATATTAAAGCCAAAATGAGGTGCTTCTGGGGGGAAATTGCCAAAAGCCCAAAAAAATAAGACGTTAACTAAGACCATCACTGCAAAAACGGTCTTTTTTCGTTGCACTTGTTTACAAAATCTAGATAACGATCTGCAAATATTTGCGGTGAAAACTGCGCGGCGTGCGATCGCATATACTCGGAACTGAACGAACCCTCATACATTTCAAACTTTTCTACTGCCTCCACCAAAGCCGCCTCTGTTTGTGTTCTGAAGAATATACCTGTCCCTGTATCCACACAAGAGCGAATATCTCGCACTGTTTCTAAAGCACCCCCTGCACCGTAGGCAATCACTGGCGTGCCACAAGCCTGTGCTTCCACTAGGGCAATACCAAAATCTTCACAAGCTGCATACACGAACGCCTTAGCCCTAGACATATATTTTTTTACCACATTATCGGGTTGCCATCCTAGTATTTGGATATTGGAGTTTGCCATCTCGCGAATCTTTTTCATTTCATCTCCTGTACCAATTACTACTAATGGTCGTTTTAGTTGATTAAAAGCGTTGACAATCAACGATATTTGCTTGTAACTCACTAACCGGGAAACTGTCAGGTAAAAGTCCTCTTTCTCAGACAGAAATGGAAATTCCGCAATATTCACTGGTGGGTAAATGACTGTTGCTTCCCGCCGATAGCAACGCCAAATTCGCCGAGCTGTATGCTTCGAGTTGGCAATGAAATAATCAACGCGATTGGCACTCAATACATCCCACTGGCGCAAACGATGTAATAAATAGCGCGTCACCCACCCAGGTAAACCACTACCCATTTTGCTGTGGCGCAGATAATCAAAGGTCAAGTCCCAGGCATAGCGCATAGGGCTGTGACAGTAGCAAATATGCATCTGTTCAGGAGTGGTAAGGATTCCTTTGGCAACAGCATGGGATGAAGACAGAATTACGTCATAATGTCGCAAATCCAGTTGTTCAATTGCCAACGGCCACAAAGGCAAGTATTTTTGTACACCGTTGCGGGCATAGGGAAAGTGCTGGAGAAACGTCTTGCCAATCTGACGCTTATATAAATAACTTTCTCTATTGCTGGATTCAAAATCGATGAGAGCATATAAATCAGCATCAATGTGATTCAAAATTTCTCGGACAACGAGTTCTGAACCACCGGTGGCTTTGGGTGTCAGCCACTCATGAACTAGAGCATATTTCAAGGGCACAGCTAACTTGAATAAATGGAAAATACAAAGGCCAACTTGATGACGTTAACTGAAAAGTTTCCCCTTGTGATTAATTAACAGCAAGCGTCCCAGATTAGCACATAGGACGTAATCTTTCCCTTAGAGGTTCCAGATAGATGCTGTAACCTGATAATCTCAGATTGGGCATTGGGCATTGGGCATTGGGCATGGGGCATGGGGCATTGGGCATTGGGCATGGGGCATTGGTTATTCTCATTGCCTCCCTCATCTCCCCCACTCCCCACTCCCCACTCCCTTGACGACAACTGATATAAAAAGGAGGAATTTATGCGAATTCTAATTATGGGTGGTACTCGGTTCATTGGTGTCTATTTGACTCAACTACTAGTGGAACAGGGACACGAGGTGGTGCTGTTCAATCGTGGGAATCGGCCAGCACCTGCTTTACAGGGAGTAGGACAAATTATAGGCGATCGCACTGATGCTACTCAATTAAAAGCAAAGTTATCACAAGAAAACTTTGATGTCATTTTTGACAATAACGGACGGGAACTTACTGATACTCAACCACTAGCAGAGATTTTTCAAGACCGGGTGCAACATTTTGTGTATATGAGTTCTGCGGGGGTGTATCTCAAATCTGACCAATTGCCTCACATAGAAGGTGATCAAGTAGATCCCAAAAGTCGCCACAAGGGTAAGCATGAAACAGAAGCTTATCTGACTCAATTGGGATTGCCCTTTACCTCTATTCGTCCTACTTATATTTACGGGCCTCGTAATTATAATGAGTTGGAAGGCTGGTTTTTTGACAGAATTGTGCGCGATCGCCCGATTCCCATCCCCGGAAATGGCTTGCATATCACACAGCTAGGTCATGTAAAAGACTTGGCACTAGCAATGACTCAGGTTTTAGGTAATAAACAGGCCATAGGACAGATTTATAATATCTCTGGCGATCGCTTTGTCACTTTTGATGGTTTAGCCCGTGCTAGTGCTGTCGCGGCTGGTAAATCACCCGATGCTGTAAAAATCGTCCATTACGACCCGAAAAAGTTTGATTTCGGCAAGCGCAAAGCTTTTCCGATGCGAGTGCAGCATTTCTTTGCTTCGGTGAACAAAGCACAAACAGAATTAAACTGGCAACCTGAATATGATTTAATTTCTGGGCTGAATGACTCCTTGGAAAATGATTATTTGGCTAATGCAAAAGACAAAGCCGAAGTAGATTTCTCTGTAGATGAGGAAATTTTAAAAGCCTTGTGAGTAAAGATATTTAGGGGTACATCGCTGTGTGCCACTACTGATGCGATCGCATTTTCATAACTCATCAGGGTTAACGCCTAACTCTCGCAGTTGTGCTGCTAATTTGTTAGCACGTTGACTTTCTCGTTCTAGTTTTTCTAGCGGCGTGGAAAGCCAATTCCCGGATGCATCATACCAACGTAGCCACAATCCGCTCAATTTGTTGGTAAGAACCTTGCCAAAGTCCTAATCCTAGTTCCAAACCCGGCATCCACACCCGTGGGATACTTAAGTCCAATTCGCTGTAGCGGTCTGCAACTAATTGGAATGCTTGGAGTTTGTCAGTGTAGCGGTCAAACACAATGTAGTAAGGAACTCGCAAAATCCGCTCATAAACTTCCCATTTGGTCGGCGGTTGCCTAATCTCCCGCAAAGTTTGTCCTAAGTCTTCTTTTTCACTGCCAGGAGAAAGCAATTTTACCACTACAAAAGGAGCAACCCCTTCTTGCCAGATAACATAACTCAGACGCAAGTTTTGCTGTTCGTAGAGACGCGAAACTCCCACAGCAGTAAACCAGTCTGGGCGTTTGTACCACAGTGTATGCCGGAGGTCATAGTGAAGGTTTAAGTCGGTGGCAACAAATACCTCCTCTGCGGATAGTTAGGTGGACAGAAGGTTTCGCGCAGAAGTTGGGGTTGAAAAAGGTGAAATTCGTCAGGCAAACCAGAGTCCTCCGGGTATTCACTGGGAAGATCATACATGGTAGGTAGGACTTCTTTGGGGGAGAGGCGGGTCTGTTTGGTACATAAGGGGAATCTTGACCGACTAACTTTAAGTTGACGGATCAGGGCAAAGGTTTGGCGAAAGTCAAAAGAAAGAATCTTTTCTTTTACCTGGGAAAGACGCGATTAATTGATTTTTAGTTTTTACTTGAACAGGAATAAATATTTTCTCTTTTTGTTTATTTTCAAGATAAATCTATTAGTTAGGCAAACTTTTGTTAACAAATTGGATCAATTACACTGAAATTACTTTTTGTAAATGGTGTCGTTGTTTGATAAAATGAACGAGTTGCAATATCCACTTCACAATGTTATAGAAGCCCGTGCCCGCTTAGGTGAAAGCCCCATCTGGGACTCTAGCCAAAACCTCCTCTACTGGGTTGATATTTATAACCATCGGGTGCATCAGTTCAATCCCGCCACGGGGAAAAACTGCTTTTTTGATGTGGGAGATGTCGTAGGTGCGATCGCCACAGCAGGTAAAGATAGATTAATTATGGCGCTGCGTCATCATCTGGCATTTCTCAACACCCAGACAGGTAAAGTTACCCCCATTTTGGAGATTGAAGGGAATCTGTCAAATAACCGTTTTAACGATGGCAAATGCGACTCTCAAGGCCGCTTTTGGTTTGGCTCAATGTGTTCTTTGGAAAAACCCCAGGCTAGCCTTTATCGCTATGATCCTGACAGTTCATTGCATGTCATAGAAATAGGATTAACTGTTTCTAATGGTTTGGGATGGAGTCCTGACGAAAAGACGTTTTACTTGACAGATTCCCCACACAAAAAAATATACGCTTACGACTTTAATTCAGTAACAGGAAACATTAGTAATCGCCGTATTTTTGTTGATTTAACTAATGAATCCTTTTACCCAGATGGGTTGACAATAGACAGTGAAGGACATATCTGGTCAGCTATGTGGGATGGATGGTGTGTGATTCGTTTCAACGCTAAGGGTGAAGAGATACTGCGAATAAAGCTACCTGTACAATTGCCAACTAGCTGTACTTTTGGGGGCGAAGATTTGCAAACACTTTACATTACCACTGCTTCAGTTGGACTCAGCCAATCAGAGATTGAAAAAAGTTTCTACTCTGGTGATTTGTTTGCTCTCCAAACTGATGTTACTGGATTACCTACTTATGATTTTTAGGAGCTAATAGTAATTCATAATTAAGAAAGTCAGATTTAATTTTAGTTTCTTCGTGAAAAGGAAGAAATACTTAACTGAACTGTATTGGCTTATAGAAGGACTTACGCACACTTTATGAATTTTCGGTACTCTTGGCATCTTGGCAACTCGATAAATTAAGCTTTTCAGCACTTTTTGCGTAAGTTGTGATCGGGTGCAAAGCCTTCATTAAGAAGGTTTCTTAAGAGGTCGGTGGAGTGGTACCACTTCACCGACTCTATCTTTTGTCATATCCCCTTTATCAATTTTCTACAATCTCTGATCTGAGACTATTGACAAATACTAGCACTTGGTATTTTTCTGTTGATTTGACCCCATTATCATCAAGGGCTTTGGCTACATCATTATAAAAAGCATTAAATTCAATGTTCGTCAGACCTCCACCAATTCCACTATGGGAAAGCTTCATAGTCCGCCCAGTATAAATACAAGACCCCACCTGTCGCTTGGCAGAATTGCTCCACTAGCAACTGACGCAGGCGCTGTTTTGAGTTGGTGCTTAAGCCAATAAAGTATTTACCAATCAGTGGATCTTTGAATATGTATCCTGCGGAAGTGTCAATGACTGCGGCAATTGCGTTGTAGCCTCCTAGCCTAGTATAGAGAGACTTTCCAGAATTATAGGCTATGGTTACTTCTGCTGCTGATTGTTGCGCTGGCAGCGTTGTTGTCGTTGTGGAACGACCAAAACTAGGGCTTAATCTGAAAACAGTCACAGTTATGACAGTGATACAAACCAATGTCAACCAGAAAACTTTTGTAAATAAACTTTGTATTTTCATCGTGAAAAATCCTTCGTTACGATACTTAACAAACTTTATTACTTTACACCGTAAAATTTCGGCAAAGTAATTACTTAAGCTTTGACTACTTTATTAAACCATGTATCACGTAATATTACTAGATAAGACTATTTTTTAACTTTTGAGAAGCATTATTTCCAAGGAAGCTAGTACCGTGTGGCGGAAGTCAAATTTCAATAGTCAAAAAGCTTGTTAGGTCTGTATTTCACTCAACCCAGAAGCGTTATATTCTCTCCACAGTGCTACTTGCTGTTTGAGTTCTCTCATATCTAAATAATCGCTAGCAAAAGCTTTTCGTAAAAGTTGGTGAGGAATAAATTTATCATATTTTTGAATTTCCGGTGCTTCTGAAGTACTGACTAAATCTTCTAGGCTAATTCTTTGCTCAGACAATGAAGCAATTTCACGATAAAGATATTTAAATTTATCCTTACCTAATTTAATTGTTAAATAATAAGGATTTACTCCGCTAATATTTGTAATTTCCAGCGATTCTCGACAGTAGGAGTTGAGTAATCTTTCTAAGGTGCGATAAGCAACCGTACCCATCCAGGGAAAAATGCAGCATTTCCCTTTTTCCAATTGACAGATATTTTGTTTATCTAATCCAACCTGCTGCACTAATTGGCGAACTTTACGTAAACGTTGCAAAGCATTTTTTTGCAAATAGCTATACTCGATATTCTCAAATAAAATTTGCTGCATTCGTTGCAAAACTTTGGTATGAATAGTACCACCACTACCACGCCAATAAATACTAGCTTTACCCTCAGCTTGTTTAACAAAAATAGCTTTCTTTTTAAAGTCAACTTCTACAACTTCCCAAGTTCTCCCAGCTAAAGCAAATTGATTGCCAACAGCAGGTGGTGTGACGATACTGCCAATTTCTGTTGCACCTTGCTTAACAATATATTCTTGTTGTTCAGCAAAGACAGCATAAAACTGAAATTTTCTCACAATCTTTTCTCCTGCCAAACCCAAAATTAATTTACCTTGCTCAGTATGCTGAATATGACCAATATCAATTAAATAGCGGAGCAATAGTTGGAAATCCTCTTTGGAAATAGCAGCAAAAGGCGGCAGACTAAAAATTTGTTTAGCTAGGGCATTAGGTGAAATTTCCCCTGTTGCTGTTAAAATACTCATTGTTTGGTGATAAAGCAAACTCAAAGGATATTTAATCGGTCTGATTGGTTCAATCCATTGCTCCTCTAAATAAAGTTGAATGATCGCGATAGACTGCAAAAGTTGCCAGGGTATTTGTTCTGGTAGAGAAGCTTCTGGTAATGGTTTATCTTCGGCACAGATAAAGCGCATATCGGCAGCTTCACCTCTTCTACCACTACGTCCTAAGCGCTGTAAAAAGCTAGCTACAGACAAGGGTGATTCTAACTGAATAACTCGTTCTAAATGACCGATATCTATGCCTAATTCTAAAGTCAGAGTTGCGGCGGTAACAGCTGGATTGTTCGGTTGACGCATGGCATTTTCAGCTGCTTGCCGCAAGCTAGCAGATATACTCCCATGATGCACATGATATATATCTGGTAGTCCTTGTTCGGTGGCAATTTGTCGCAATGATGCAATTACAGATTCGGTACGCGTCCGATTATTAGCAAATATTAGGCATTTGCGAGATTTGCTGAGGTTGAAAATATATTGTTCATCAGCTGTCGCCTCTGATTCATCTACTTCATCAGTAATATAAAAATGTTCTACAGCTAGTTTTATTTGACGTTTTATTCCGTCAATTTGCGGTGTAATCACTGGCTTGTCTGTTCCAGAACGCAACCACTCTTCAGCTATTGAGTAATCACCAATAGTCGCCGACAAACCAATACGGCGCGGTTGTTTTTGCGTCAAGTTTGCTAAACGTTGTAATTGGCATATAATTTGACAACCACGTTCTGAACCCATAAATGCATGAATTTCATCAATGATCACAAATCTTAAATCACCAAATAAGCGAAGTAGGTCATTATTTTTGTTGATTAACAAACTTTCTAAAGATTCTGGTGTAATTTGGAGAATGCCTTGAGGATTCTTTAAAAGCTTGTTTTTTCGACTTTGAGAAACATCACCGTGCCAGTGCCAAACTGGAATATCTGCTTCTTTGAGTAAGTGGTTGAGGCGCTCAAATTGATCATTAATTAAAGCTTTGATGGGACTAATATATAATGCCCCTATAGTTGCAGCAGGGTTAGCATGTAATAGAGTCAAAACTGGCAGAAAGGCTGCTTCTGTTTTACCCGCAGCAGTTGCAGCAGTAACTAGCAAGTGAGCATCAGTGTCAAATATAACTTGACAAGCGGCAATTTGAACTGGCCGCAATTCAGTCCACTGGTGATGATAAATATATTCTTGGATAAAGGGTGCGAGTCGGCTAAAGGCATCGCTCATGTTTTTTATGGATGAAAGTGTTAGTAAAACTACTCCTTGGTATTTCAGAGAGTTCGATACTTGGAATTACCGATTGCTAAAAGCGATCGCTACCCTTAAATTTCTGCCATAGAGATTCAACGACAAGAACATTGGTGGCAGAAGTTCCACCTGCTATGTGATATATGGAGATTGTTGCTTAATTATTTTATGTCTATTCAAGTCTACGGAATTCCCAATTGCAGCACTTGCAAAAAAGCTTTGACATGGCTCCAACACAACAACATTGACCATGAGTTTATCAACACTAAAGATACTCCGCCGACCCGTGAGATGATTCAAAAGTGGGTAAAGTCTTTGGGTTTTGCTCCCATGCGAAACACCTCCGGTCAATCTTACCGCGCTTTAGGAGATGAAAAGAAGACTTGGGCTGATGAACAGTGGGTTGATGCATTTACTCACGATCTAATGCTGCTCAAACGTCCACTTTTGGTCAAAAATGGAACAGCTGTGCTGGTTGGCTTTAGAGACAAGGGAATAGTTCGAGAAAAATTAGATTTAGCTCCAGGAGTGCTGAGTGCTGAGTTACCCCATAGTTAAAGCTAGGGGGTAACTATATTATTTGGCGTTATTATAGCGTTTCTTAATCATACAAGTTACAATAGCCCCCTGCCCACTGTTTCGTGGGCAGGGGGTTGGGGGTGGGGTTCTTGTACCTCACTTAACCGAGAATCGGTATAGCGCGATCGCCTTTTTAGATTTGGCTTGATCGGAAGCCGATAGGCCCTTCACCAGAATATGTTGTAGTTCCAGTTAGGTTCTTCCCACCATCACTAGATGTGACGTTGAGCGCCACTACATTCTGTCCCACACGACTACCGATTAGCCAAGTCCCACCAGGATTCCACGGCGCTGTATTACCACCCCACTGGTTTTCTACTGTGTAATTGTTGCTGCCGATAATGTTACCTTTAAAGCCGATGGGACCTTCACCAGCATAAGTGATAGTTCCAGTCAGGGTTTTACCATTGTCGCTGGATGTAATATCGATCGCAACAACATTTTGATTTGCCCGAGAGCCAAGTACCCAAGCCCCACCAGGATTCCACGGAGCAGATGAGCCTCCCCATTGGTTTTCTACGTTGTAGACACGGCCATCAACAGCAGCACTCTTAAAACCGATGGGGCCTTCACCAGAATAGGTGATAGTTCCAGTCAGGGTTTTACCATTGTCGCTTGATGTAACATCGATCGCAACAACATTTTGATTTCCCCGAGAGCCAAGTACCCAAGTCCCGCCGGGATTCCACGCAGCAGATGAGCCTCCCCACTGGTTTTCTACGTTGTAGCTGTCGCTCCCAGTTAAGTTAGCCTTAAAACCGATGGGGCCTTCACCAGAATATGTCGTGGTTCCAGTAAGTGTCTTGCCGTTGTCACTGGATGAAACTTTGAGTTGGACAATACGCTGATCTGCTCTAGCTCCAATTATCCATACTCCACCAGGATTCCACGGAGCAGAAGCGCCACCCCACTGATTTTGTACATTGTATAAATTATTAGCGTTGGTTGTTGTTGTAGTTGTCATTTTTTTCTCCGAAGTTTTGATCGTTTAGTCAAAGTGAATCTATAGCAATCCGATTTGATTGCGGAAAAAAGTACGCACAATTAATTAACAATACCTTTGCCAACTTACAAGGCTTGACATAGAAAAAACCTAAGATTTTAAACGCTTCTTTTTGCCATCTAACAAAAAATTCAGTCAAGAATATTCTGTTCTGTATGGTTTTGTCGAAGTCGTTTTAAGTGTCGTTACGTCTAAGTACAGCTTCTACATTTTGCCTTAGAATCAAGTAAGCACTTAGCAAAAGTATTATTAAGCAGCAAATATTAGCTTTTTAGGCTGCCGTCATTATACTAATGCCATTGTAGTCAAAATGACAAGGGCTGTTAAGAAAATTTTTAATAAAAATGTTGTTTTTGTTTACCAACCGAGCCGTGATGTAGTTAGTAAGTCGCTTGATGCAGTCCTGTATAGCCCCTCAGATTTTTTCCTTTGGAGGGGATTTTATTGCAGATTAACATCCGTCAGTCAAACTGAAGTAATAAGGGCGAGTATATAATGAAGCAAAAACCATGAAGAAGTATCAGGAAATATTACGTGTCGTCCTTGCTATATCTATTATTGTGGTGGGAGTGACACACTTTGTGATTCCAGAACCATTTGTCAAAATTGTGCCGCCACAACTACCTTACCCTTTAGGATTAGTTTATCTCAGTGGCTTTTATGAAATTTTGGGTGGTATTGGGTTATTAGTCCCGCCTGTAAGTCAAGCTGCTGCTTGGGGACTTATTGCTCTTTTTATTGCGGTTTTCCCTGCCAATATCAACATGGCGGTTAATCATATTCAGCTAGAACATATACCAAACTCACCTTGGCTACACGTAGTCAGACTTCCCTTTCAAGCAGTTTTAATTGCTTGGGCTTGGTGGTACACGAAATCTTCTGATTCTGAAAAACAAGCTTCTATCATTCCCAAGTCACTGATTCCCAAAGAACTAAAATTGAAATGAGTGCGTTTTTTATATCTAAAATCATGCGCGTTGCAACTTTGTTTGGGATAACACTCTCGTTAGCAATAAGTATTGCAGGAGTTGCTGTGACGGTGACTCAAGCAGTGCAGCTCAGAGATGGTACTGTTTACTTTGTCGAACCGCCGAAACTTGTTAAAGCGACAACTACTTACAATGATGTGAATATTTTGGGCGGAACTTATTATTTTACTATTAACGTGCCGGAGAATGCTGGAGAATCCCTTCAGAAGGTAACGATCGCACAAAAGGAGGGAGCAGAAGACATCGACTACAATCTTAATGATACCCGCGCCTTTGTCGGAACGAGCAATCGCAAAGAAACGCGACTAAAACTAGGCCCAGTCACAAACGAGCGCAAAACACGCACAATATCTGTGAACTTTGACCCGCCTGTAACTCCGGGACAGATTATTACAATCGCCCTCCGCCCTGTGAATAATCCCAGCTTTTCTGGTGTCTACTTATTAGGTGTCACAGCGTTCCCGGTGGGTGAGAAATCCCACGGGCAATTTCTGGGCTTTGGACGGTTTCAGTTTTACAGCAATAGGGGAAGCTGGTTTCCATAAACAAGGCAAGTTTTGGTAATGACAGCTTGTTGTGGAATCACGAACGCTTAATCTGATTGAGAACTAATAGGGTAAGCGATCGCTTGCAAAAGTTTGGGATAATACTGAGGAGTACATCTACAGTTATATTAAGTGCGATCGCATTCCAAGTGCTGTTTTAAATCGTCTATTTAATGGCAAAGCTGCAATGGCTCTTGAGTTGCATAACTTCGTTTGGGAAGGAGAACGTCTAGTACAGGTAGAAACTCAACCTATCGAAGAAATTGAAGTTATTAGCCCTAGCGGTCGTCAGATTATTACGCTGAAGTGAGGTTGATATGTTCATTTCTAAGTTTTCAGTTGAACATTGGCTCGGAAATCAGAATAGAGGATGTGTAGAACAAGCACAGAGTTGGTTAGAAATAGAAGCAGCTATTAAAGAATTAAATGGGCAGCGTAAGACCCTTGTAACTCTAGAAACTGAGGGTGAAACTCATATGGCTATTGGTGGTGGTATACAAAAATACATGGTGTATGTGACGTTTGATAATGATAATTTTCATTACCTTGTTGATCCATCAAAGTCAGACACAGATGAAACTGTAATAGTTGGGGGGCAAGAAGGTATCTACCCTGCTAAGTCATGCATTGATTTAAATAGAACCCTTAAAGCGGCTAAGACATTTGCAGAACTTGGAACTATGGAAAAATCAGTAATTTGGGAACAAGATGGAGTTGTTGAGCCAGTATAGTAGGTTTTTCCAAATTTAGACCCCGCCTTACTGCTGCGTTATATCGCAATGCCTGACCAGTACGATGCTATTATTCAATTTGAGCAAGTAATCCGAAATCAATAAATATTTATCCCCAGATTATTTGCAAATTTAAAATAAATGGTAAAACATCTTCTCCTGATAATTCTTGTGGAGATTCTAATATTTCTATCGGTTTACCAAGACGATAAATTTCTACTTGATGCGTTTTGGGATTAATTAACCAACCTAATTTTACTCCGTTATTTATATATTCTTGCATTTTCGCTTGCGTTTCCCGCAAACTCTCACTGGGTGACATTAATTCTAAAACAAAATCTGGGGCGATTGGCGGAAACTTTTCTTGCTGTTCGGGTGTGAGTGCATTCCATCTATCTTTTTTTATCCAAGCGACATCAGGAGAACGGTTTGCACCATTAGGAAGTTTAAAGCAGGTGGAAGAATCAAAGCAAACTCCTAGTTGAGTTTGGCGATTCCAAAACACAAAATCTGCTGCAATTTCAATATTACAATTTCCAGTTTCTCCCCCTGTAGGTGACATTATCAGTAGTTCTCCGGCTGCATTGCGTTCAAATTTGACTTCCGGGTTTTCCCGACACAACTGATAAAATTGGTTGTCAGTGAGTTGGATAATGGGGTTTAAGTTAATAGCAATCGCGGTCATAAATAAATATTTATCTCCAGATTATTTGCAAATTTAAAATAAACCCTGGTAAAACATCTTCTCCTGATAATTGTTGTGGAGATGTTAATATTTCCACTGGTTGACTAAGACGATAAATTTCTACCTGACGCATTTTTGGATTAATTAACCAACCTAATTTCACTCCGTTATCGATATATTCCTGCACTTTATCTTGCGTTTCTCTCAAAGTATCGCTGGGTGACATTAACTCTAAAACAAAATCTGGGGCAATTGGGGGGAACTTTTCTTTTTGTTCAAGTGTGAGTGTATCCCATCGCTCTTGTCTAATCCAAGCGACATCAGGAGAACGGTTTGCACCATTGGGAAGTTTAAAGCAAGTGGAAGAATCGAAGCCAACTCCTAGTTGAGTTTGGCGATTCCAAATCACAAAATCTGCCGTCATTTCAAAATTACGATTTCCAGTTTCTCTACCTGTGGGTGGCATGATTAAAAGTTCTCCGGCTGCATTGCGTTCAAATTTGACTTCCGGGTTTTGCCGACAGAGTTGATAAAATTGGTTGTCAGTGAGTTGAATAATGGGGTTTAAGTTGACGGTAATAGCTGTCATAGTAATTATGTTGGGGATAACATCAACTTTAGCTAGATTGCAAGCGAACTTGTAGGTAGCGATCGCTTTTAAATGATAGATTACCTGATTGAAAACCAATAGAGTGAACTACCACACACCTATGGTAAACAGATTTATTGTGGATTATTGTACATAATTTAGAACAGGCGATTAGCTTATGCAGTCAGTCAAAGTATGAATCAGAATATTGGAAGTACGAAAATTTCTATTATTATTCCAACTTTCAATGAAGTGGGGAATATCAAAGAAGCAATTGCAACTACTCAACAGAGTACAAATATAGAAATAATTGTCGTAGATGCTGGCTCAGAGGATGGCACAGTAAAAATTGCTCAGTCATTAGGTATCAAAGTTATTTCATCATCTCCCGGTCGGGCTGTTCAAATGAACACCGGTGCTGTAGCTGCTAACGGTAATATTCTGTTATTTCTCCATGCAGATACCCGTTTACCGACTGGGTTTGATGACATGATTCGTATGGCGCTACAACAGCCTGGGACTGTGGCTGGTGCGTTTAACTTGCGGATTGATGCATCACTTTTAAGTTTACGATGGGTGGAGTGGGGAGTAAATATGCGATCGCATTTTTGCCAAATGCCCTATGGCGACCAAGCAATTTTTTTAACAAAAGCAGTATTTCAGCAAATCGGCGGTTTTCCTGAATTGCCCATCATGGAAGACTTTGAACTCATGCGTCGTTTAAAACGCACCGGACGCATTGTAATTATTCCCACACCAGTTGTAACTTCAGCCCGTAGATGGTTGCAAAAAGGAGTTTTCAAAACTACGATACTTAATCAAATAGTAATTATTGCTTATTTACTCGGTATTTCACCCAAGCGAATTTGTAGCTGGTATCGCCGAGAAAAATTTAAGAGGGTTTAAGCTATTTCTGATCTAGATAGTATATCTTAGCGGTATTCGATTTAAGGTGTAAATGTCAACTTCGAGCTTCAGAAGGTCAACTTCGAGCTTCAAAAGGTCAACTTCAAGCCTCAGAAGGTCAACATTAAGCCTCAAAAGGTCAACTTCAAGCCTCAGAAGGTCAACATTAAGCCTCAGAAGGTCAACATTGAGCCTCAGAAGGTCAACGTCGAGCCTCAGAAGGTCAACATTGAGCCTCAGAAGGTCAACTTCGAGCCTCAGAAGGTCAACGTCAAGCCTCAGAAGGTCAACGTCGAGCCTCAAAAGGTCAACATTGAGCTAGGGTAAATAGAATTCGCACACCAGGTGCTTCTCCCAAGGGGGCTAAGGTGTACACACAAGTCCTAAAAACGTAGTTTGATGAGGTTTTCCTCGTTCCCATACTCAGTATGGGAATGCATTCATTGAGTCAGAGACTCAATTCCGACTCAATATTTAACTGGAGGCAGCAGCCCCTAATTAGCCATTGCCATGAAGAGCATGGGAACGAGAGAATAATGTCCAGCTTTTTTCGACTTGTGTCCGTAGCCCAAGGGGGAGAGGCGACTGACGTACGGTTTCTAACTGCCCTTTTAACTGATTTAAAAATTCCTCTTACCCCTGCAAGTTATGAACAAGCAATTTATCACAAATCGATTTAGATTAATTTTATTAATATTACTAGTAAGTAGCTTTGCTTTTTTGTTAAACACAGACTTTGCCTTGGCACAAAAATCTGCAAATCTAAATTCTTTTAATCCCCAAGCTATTTTACGCGAAGCCTTGCAGTGGATTGATAGCCTCGGTGCGGTGGGAATCATAGCTTTTATTGCCCTTTACATTATTGCTAGCGTCGCTCTTTTTCCAGGTTCTATTCTCACCTTGGGAGCGGGTGTAATTTTTGGTGCAGTTTGGGGTTCTCTCTACGTGTTCATTGGGGCAACCCTTGGCGCTACTGCTGCTTTCCTTGTGGGACGTTATTTAGCAAGGGACTGGGTTGCTGCTAAAATCGCAGATAACAAAAAATTTGCCGCCATTGACCAAGCTGTTGGTAGAGAAGGATTAAAAATTGTCCTGTTAACGCGACTGTCTCCCATATTTCCTTTTATTTTGTTGAACTATGCTTTTGGAATTACCGGAGTTTCACTTAAAGATTACTTCATCGGCTCTGTAGGTATGATTCCCGGAACCATCATGTATGTTTATATTGGTTCTCTTGCGGGTAATCTGGCCATGATTGGGACTGAGGCTCAACCTACCAACCCGACTTTACAATGGGCAATTCGGATTTTGGGTTTGATTGCTACAGTCGCTGTGACAGTTTATGTAACCCGGATTGCGCGGAAAGCTTTGGAAGAGAAGGTAAGTAGCAATTAAAAATTCTAACCCCTTCTGCTAAAGACAAATTATCCCTTGCTGAAACCTTTATACAGGAAAGCTTTAATAGTATCTGTCAATTCCAGACGGACAAAACAGTTCAAAGGCTGTATTCATTGTTAAATAAGCTTTAAAAATAAAAGATTGAGCCGCCTAAATTTACAGGTATTCTTAATTTTGAATACCGCAAAGGCGCTGACTTGAGCATTTTTAATTCTCAAATGAGGTTCCACCAATGACCAATTCAGAATTCGAGAGAGTTACAGTTCGCCCAATGGATGAGTATAACCAAAAGTTGGTGTCTTACGTCCATCCGCCAAATTGGCTTAATCCTCAACCCGCCGATGTTTACGACTTGGTAGTAATTGGTGCTGGTACGGCGGGATTAGTAGTGGCGGCGGGTGCGGCGGCTCTGGATTTGGGTTTAAAAGTGGCGTTGATTGAAAAGCATCTCATGGGTGGGGATTGCTTAAATGTTGGTTGCGTACCATCTAAAACTATTATTCGGTCTGCCCGCGTCGTTGGCGAAATCTGGGATGCTCAAGACTTGGGAGTTAATATTCCTCAACAGAATAATATTGATGTTGATTTTCCCAAAGTCATGGCCAGAATGCGGCGCATAAGAGCTGATATCAGCCATAACGACTCGGCGGAGCGGTTCTCATCGTTGGGTGTCGATGTCTTTTTGGGTAGCGGTCGATTTGCGAGTAAAAATACCGTGGAAGTTGGTGACAAAACTCTCCGGTTTAAAAAAGCTGTAATTGCTACTGGCGCAAGAGCTGCACAACTGTCGATTCCGGGAATTGAAAAGGCGGGTTATCTAACTAATGAGACAGTTTTTTCGCTGATTCAACGACCGGAACGTTTGGTGGTGATTGGTGGCGGCCCCATTGGCTGCGAATTGGCGCAGGCTTTTGGGCGCTTGGGTTGTGAGGTGATACTTTTGCATAGCGGTTCTCATCTTCTGAATAAAGAAGATGCCCAGGCGGCTGAAATTCTCCAAAAGGTTTTGATTAGCGAAGGAATTCGCGTGGTACTGAATTCCAAATTAGAAGAAGTGGTAACTGTTACCCAGGGTAAACGGCTTTACTTTTCCGCCAATGGTCATCGAGATTCGGTTACAGTAGATGAAATTTTAGTCGGTGCGGGGCGATCGCCGAATGTGGAAGGTTTAAATTTAGAAGCAGTGGGTGTAGAATACGACAAGCACCAAGGTGTGAAGGTAAATGATTATCTCCAGACGACCAATCCCAAAATTTATGCAGCTGGCGATATCTGCATGAACTGGAAGTTTACCCATGCTGCTGATGCCGCAGCGCGGATTGTGATTAAAAATACGCTGTTTTCTCCCTTTGGCTTAGGACGCTCCAAACTCAGTAGTCTGGTAATGCCTTGGGTAACTTATACTGACCCAGAAATTGCCCATGTAGGGATGTACGAACATGAGGCGCAGAAATTGGGTATTGAGGTGACGACAATCAAGATAGCTTTTAATAGTGTAGATCGAGCGATCGCAGATGGTGAAGAGTCAGGATTTCTTAAAATTCACCATAAAAAAGGGTCTGATAAAATTATCGGTGCAACTATTGTCGCCAGTCACGCGGGTGAGATGATATCAGAAGTGACTACGGCAATGGTGAATCAGATCGGTTTGAGTAAGTTAAGCAGTGTAATTCATCCTTATCCGACTCAAGCCGAAGCTATTAAAAAAGCAGCTGATGCTTATCGTCGTACACTCCTGACATCAAATACTAAAAAATTATTGGGATTTCTGACCAAGTTTTCTTGACCAAAATCAGTGAACATTTATCTGACTGTTCACTGATAACTAATAACTTTGATCAATAAAGGCAGCAGGCAGGAGGAAACTGCCTTCAGTAAGGGTTTTAAACCCCCACTGTTGTCTAAGTACAGCATTTCATAAATCCGTGACGAATTGAGCGACCGACTAGTAAGGCTTTGCGAGATTTAATAACGCTACGAACTTGTGAAATACTGTACTAAGCTTACCGTAGGGTACGGCTCTTTACGTGGCTCCAAATCATCCAAGGTGGTCACTGTAGCTTTGCCGAAGTGTAGAATTTCCTTGGAGTTTGCTCCTCTTACCTCCTTCAAGTCATCTCTAAACAGGTCGGAAGCGATCAATTTCGCCGTCAGTGTAGTTTGCGTAGTAGAGATTACCATCCAGTCCAGTAGTAATTTGTACAGGTACTCCTAGATTAGGTGTGTCTGCATCGGAAGCAAACCGCTTAATTGAGACAACTTTACCCTGGCTATTGAATGTCAAAGCATCGATGGTTCCTTGACTGAAATCACCAACGAATAAGGCACCTTGATAGATTGATGGGAAAGTCTTGCCTGTGTAAAAGTCACCCATAGTAATCGAATTGGAACCAAAATGCTTGTAAGTGTAAGCTGGTGCTGTAACAGTTTTGCCACTACTATAAAAGTTTTGGGCTGCATCTAGGGTAGAATATTGTGGTTGTTTGAGGCTGACGATATTATTATTCGCATCAAGGCCGCCTTCAAAGAATGGCCAGCCAAAGTTAGCTCCTGGTTTTGCGATATTTATTTCTTCGTAATGACTGAAGCCAACATCACCAATATAGGGGGTATTGGTTTTTTTATCAATTGTGAAACGGAAGGGGTTACGCAGACCGAAGCTATAAACTTTGGAACTATTGCTATTGGGATCACCGTTGTAGAAAGGATTATTTGAAAAGCCTTGACCAGTAATCGCATTAATCCGCAGGAGCTTACCGGACAGATTATCCACATCCTGAGCGCGAATTGCTCGCGGGTCTATCCCATTGTAGGAAGTGCCATCTCCGAAGCTAACAAACAGAGAACCATCAGTACCAAAGTGCACAGCACCAACTGAGTGAGATTCACTATCGCCAGCTACAAAATTCTGGATATTTTCGACTTTATCGAGATTATTCAGATAATCCTGCAAACTGGTAAACCGTTTACCAGTATCTTTGTTGATAATTCCTGATGGTGCATAGCCAAGTGTAATATCTGTGCTATTTCCATCTGGGTGGCTGATATTGTCCCAAGTGCCATTTGTGCCGATCAGCACAACTTCGCTGCCAGCAATAGCAGTAGTGTAATTAGTGTTGGGGTCAGCTGTGATGCGAGTTAGCCGTGAAGTACGATTCCCACTCTGATCGGGATTGTCTAAGAACTGATTGGGATTGTTCTTAGAATTGTTTGGATTAGTTTCTGGTGGATCGTAAGCATACAACAAGTAAACATAGTTATTGCCGTTTGGACTTTTGCCAAAATCTGGATTTACGGCAATGCCTAACAGACCGCGATCGTGCGCACTATTTACCTCTCCAGAAATATCGACAAATGGTGTTGATAATAAGCTGCCGTTTTTCAAGACTCGCACTACCCCATTTTTCTGGGCAATGAACATGGTCTTACCGTCAGATGTCCAGTCAAAAGCTGTGGGTTGAGTCAAACCAGAAGCTACCGTATCTAAAGCAAAGTTACCAGAGTCATTATCGAGAATAGTGATAGTTGCCTGTTGAGTTGTTAGTTTCACTCCAACTGCGTTACTGAACTTCAAAGTAAATGTTTCATCTGACTCATCAACGGTGTCATTAATAATCGGGATAACAATGGTCTTGCTGCTTTCTCCGGCTGCAAAATTCAAGGTTCCAGATGCAGCCTTATAGTCAGATCCCGCTTTCGCAGTCCCATCCACGGTTATATAGTTCAGACTAGCAGCCCCCAAAGCGTTACCTCGTGTAACTGTCACCGTCGCAGAACCGTCACCCTCATTAACTGTTGGGTTAGTGAAGTCGAGTGCAGAGCTATCGTTATCTTGAATCGTAATTGCGAGAGTTCTTTGGAGTCCTAGTGTTGCCCCCTGTGACTGATCAATGACAAAATTAAAGGTTTCATCAGCTTCTGCTAAGGAATCGTCATTGATTGGAATGGATACCTGTTTGCTGCTTTCTCCCGGCGCAAAAATAACTGTTCCAGCGCTTTCAATGCCTTCACTTCCGTAGTCAACTCCTGCTGTGGCAGTACCAGAGAAGGTGGCATACTTGATTGATGATGTGCCGCTTAAATCGCCATTCCTCAGTAAAGTAACGGATACATTACCATCGCCTTCGTTTACAGTCGTGGAAGATGATCCTAAGGTGATAGTGGACTGAAGATATGGTGAATACAGTTGGGACTGGGGAATGATTTCCTTTGGCTGAGAGGCGCTTGACCAAGATAGTTGAGAAACGGCAGAGTAAGTATTTTCGTAATACTCAAGTTTAATATCGTACTTCTGACCTGCAACCAGTGCGATCGAGCCACTGTATTCTGTAGCCGAGTGATCGTTAAACTGATTGATGATTTGTTGACCATTTACCGACAGTCGTACACCATCATCACTAGTGGTGTAGAACTTGTAAGTTTCGCTGTACTCGGCTTGCACTTGACCTGTCCAACGCACTGAGAAGGTATCTGCACCGATAGACTGATCTGGAGAATTAGTGCCCCAGATAAAGTTCACCGTCGGATCTGTGCGACTTAGCTTCAGGTTTGTGAAGTCGATGTTGTCGTAGTACTCTGCTTTGAGTCCGTTACCATTACCAGGTACGTTGCCATTACTACTATACAGTTGGGACTGGGGAATGATTTCCTTTGCCTGAGAGGCGCTTGACCAAGACAGTTGAGAAACGGCAGAGTAAGTATTTTCGTAATACTCAAGTTTAATATCGTACTTCTGACCTGCAACCAGTGCGATCGAGCCACTGTATTCTGTAGCCGAGTGATCGTTAAACTGATTGATGATTTGTTGACCATTTACCGACAGTCGTACACCATCATCACTAGTGGTGTAGAACTTGTAAGTTTCGCTGTACTCGGCTTGCACTTGACCTGTCCAACGCACTGAGAAGGTATCTGCACCGATAGACTGATCTGGAGAATTAGTGCCCCAGATAAAGTTCACCGTCGGATCTGTGCGACTTAGCTTCAGGTTTGTAAAGTCGATGTTGTCGTAGTACTCTGCTTTGAGTCCATCTCCCTGAGAGAGCACGCTGCTAGCCGAACCAGAAATACTGGATTGTCCCTGACCAATGTTTTCTAGAGGTGATTGAGTACCAATTACTGGACTTGCAGATGTTGACAACTCTTGATTAAGACTTTTATTTTGTTCAATCATTCAGATATATGCCTCGCAATAGTGCTAAAACTAAAACCATAATCAATGCTTCTGGATTAGTTTTATGTTGAATATTTTCAACATATTAATAAGCTATTATTGTTTGCCTATTAACATATTTATTAATGCTGATCCTATTTCACTCAATTGCTGATACAAATTCTTTTTTTTATGTATACCCTTTTGCTAATCTGCTGCCTATTCGCATCAACATTAAAATAAAAGAGTATGACGTGATATATCCTCCTATATCTTTTCTGAAAGCGGATATATAGAAAAATATGTATGGCAAAAAATACTGAAGATTAGTTGAAGGGCGTATAAGTCCTTCTTAATCTTTGTTTTCTTCCTACAAATTTCTCAATTTTTAATGCATGCAAATTCAGTTTGGTGAATTTAATAAAAAATTATAAATCACCATTGATTGAGAGCTTTTAATCTCACTGATGTGCAAATGCATGAAGTTGATGCCAACCAACGCCCAGTCGGGGCAGATACATACTTAAGCAAGCAAGTCTACTAAACGTAATAATTTTTACATACTTTACCTAAGTATTATGCTGAGATCAATCAACTACACAACTACACATTTGACACTAGATCATGGTATTGTGTCTATCTTTTTTGTGAAACTTTGTTTAAATATTCACATTGATATATTCTTTTTAAAGAAATCTCAAAGTTTTGATGAGCTTTAAATAAAAATTGCTCACATATATAGCGGCTGCCATAATGGTTAGGACAAGTCTGCTATAGATAGCTGTGACAGCCGCTCTCTTAGGATTTGCAAATGTCCTAAACTATCTGTCCACGGCTATAAATGATCTCATGCTTTTTCTCTGCCTAGATATTAATTGTATAAAATTTGTATAAATAAAACTTGTGATATTTAAAGATTTTAAAAAGTATTCTTTATCTATGCTTCATTTTGATTATCAATTCATATCTTTATTACAAGAGCCAGCAGTGATATAGTACTAACCTCAAGTCAGTGGAGCGAAAAGTTTTGCAAAAGCCTCACCAGTCATGCCTTTAAGCTAGGAAACACAATCTGCTGGAATTAATAAATTATTGTATTTTTCGAGTAAACCTGTTGTAGGTGGACTATCCAGCGAATCACCAGGAATTCTCAGCCTCCGAAACCCTTACTATTTTGTTAATTTACAAAGTTAGGACTTACGCATCAAGTACAAAATTTAGGAGCAACTCATGAATTGCCCCTACGGCAAATCATGGCTTTCACTGCCTTTTTGCGTAAGTCTTGAAAGTTTTCAATTTACTGAAAGTAGGAAATATTACAAGCGTATTACAAATGTGGCGTTGCACATTCCCACTTTTGCCTAGACTAGGGTTTCCCAGAAACAATGCACACTTTGGCTTTTTGTTTGCTTTCTAAGGATGAGGCGATGGAGGTTTAATATCTCGACTACAGGGTTCAAGAACGGTTAATCGAGAAACAAAGCCAAGAAGTCCGCGATATTTCGATCAAATATAGCCTAGAGTGTTGTAGGTAATCGGATACGAGGCGATGTCTGACGACAAGCCGAAGAAGCGTCTAGGCTAGAGCATTATTGGGAGGAATATTAGGTGCGATCGCTATTGTCTGGGCTTATTTTCTGTAACGATGATTAGAAGTAGCGATCGCTATAGGCACTAATCTACTATGACAAATGACTAACTTTTACAATTCTGATGCCGTGTCTGGAGCAATAATTTCGCCAGTACCCAATTGTAGTATCAAGTCCTGCTCAGTAATCAATCCGCTGAGTTCCTTCACTTGCAAATTCATGTCTTCACAAGCTTGTCTGAGTTCTTGTGCAAATTTGTTGAGGTCTTGACCATAGCCACACTGATACGCAGCAGTTTCAATGCCTTCCTTGGCATTTGCTCTAGCACAATCTACTAGTTCCGTGCCATGCAGTGGTGTAGGAGATGCCATAGATGTAGTTATTATTTCTTAAATGTTTCCTTCTAGATAGATTATCAATATTTGAATATTCACTCATCCCTCCAATGGAAGACAATTAGGGTGGAGTTATGAGTTAAGAGTTATGAGTTAAAAGTTAAGAGTTATAAATTCATAATAGACATCTGGTGAAATTAAATATGCGTTATCTATAACCCTTGTAGAGACGCGAAATTTTGCGTCTCTACATTCTTTTTCGGAGATGTCTAACATATCGTTTATAATTCCTAACTCCTAACTATTTTACTTACCCGTTAATAACTTCTCCACCATTGACATGTAAGACTTGTCCAGACATATAAGAAGCATCATCGGAGGCTAAAAATACGTAACTAGGAGCAACTTCTTCTGGTTGTCCGGGTCGTTCCATTGGTACTTGTTTGCCAAAACTTTCAACCTTATCTTCGGGAAAAGTTGAGGGAATTAAAGGTGTCCAAATTGGCCCTGGCGCGACAGCATTAACGCGAATTCCTTTGGACACCAAATTCTGTGATAAGGAGCGAGTAAAGGCAACGATCGCACCTTTTGTAGATGAGTAATCTAGTAGTTGTGGATTGCCTTTATAAGCTGTTACCGATGTAGTATTGATGATAGAACTGCCTGCTTGTAAATGCTTGAGTGCAGCTTTAGTCATGAAAAACATCGAGAATATATTAGTGCGAAAAGTGCGCTCTAATTGTTCTTTGGTGATTTCCTCGATACTTTCTTTTGGATGTTGTTCGGCAGCGTTATTGATCAGAATATCGAGTTTGCCAAACTCACCAACTGTTTGTTGTATAGCTTGCTGACAAAAAGTTTCATCGCCAATATCGCCTGCAATGGTTACTGCCCGACGCCCTTGTTTTTCTACCAAATGTTTTGTTTCTTTGGCATCGTCGTGTTCATTGAGGTAAAGGATCGCTACATCTGCACCTTCTTTAGCAAATGCGATCGCTACAGCACGACCAATACCACTATCGGCACCCGTAATTAATGCTACTTTATCTTGTAACTTGCCACTACCCCGATACTCGGCATCATCTGCTTTCGGTTTTGGTGTCATTTCTGATTCAACACCTGGTGCTTCTTGTTGCTGTGGCGGTTGTAATTTTTTTTCTTTCTGCTCTTTTGATTTAGCCATAGGTTTTGTCTTGGTAATTATATATTGAATTGGACATTGGTTATTTCGCCTTGCTCCCCGTTCCAAAACCAAACCTTGGATCGAAAACTTAACCCAAGGTTTCTTTTTTGCTTTGGCTCTCACTCGCCATTTGCAATTTTAGGTGTTTATACCCCAGATGCTTGCCAAACTTACTTCTTGCGGGTAACTGTATGCGACTTAGATTATTTTTCCTCGCATCTGACACACGCTATTCATTTGATCAGCAAAAACAAGTGCACAACTCTCATGTGATCAAAAATTTCTCCTTTTCATCTACTTTTAAGTTAACTATTATGTTGTTGTACTTTATCGCTCCCTAGAGGTAAACTAACCTGGAATTTGCTCACCCTTAAGAGGGAAAATAAATTAAGGAGATAAGAGTTACTAAATTAGGTTTATAATCATCTGTTATTGCTTAAATAATTAAAGGTTTGTAGTAAGCGGCTCTAGCTTTGGAGCGTTAAAGCCGTTTACTAGGAGGAAATGTCAATATTTAACATTACAAAACACATATAGCAATCCTGAATCTTGACGCTGCGGCTATACCTCCACACTAATTGTCTAAAAGCCGCGTGGTACGCTACATTTGGATCATTAGAGAGCAAGGGTTATGGCAACACTAAATATTTCCGAGTTAGAGCAGGTTGAAAAGTTTCGACACTTACAATTAACCCTGCGCGATCGCTGGAAAACGACCGAGCTATTTGATAATAGTGAAGCGGATATTTTAATTATTCCCTCCCTGAGTATCGACCAGCGCGAACTCCAAAAGATCGAAGGCTGCGAACATTATGAAGAAAGATTACTATTTTCCTTAATTCGGTTGCAAAATCCCCGGACTCGGCTGGTTTATGTAACATCAGTACCGTTGCATCCTAGTATCATTGATTATTATCTGCAACTATTGCCAGGAATTCCCTTTTCTCATGCTCGCAATCGCTTGCTGCTACTTTCTACTTACGATTCCTCCCTTAAGCCTCTAAGCCAAAAGATTTTAGAACGTCCCCGCCTGCTAGAGCGGATTCATCAAGCTTTGAGGCTAGACAAATCATTTATGATTTGTTACAACTCTTCGCACTGGGAAGGCGAATTGTCTTTAAAATTAGGTGTACCCCTGTATGCTGCTGCACCAGATTTACAGATTTGGGGAACAAAAAGTGGTAGTCGGCAAATCTTCAAGGAAAGCGGAGTACCATATCCAGATGGCAGCGAAAAAATTTGGAACCACACAGATTTGGCAGAAGCTACTAGTGATTTGTGGGAACGACAACCAACATTACAACGGGTAGTGATAAAACTCAACGAAGGTATTTCTGGAGAGGGGAATGCCTTGCTCGATCTGAGACCGATTGAGAATTTAGCACCCGGTAAAGGTACTCATGCCGAAAGGGTAGCAGCAATTAGCGATCGCTTTTCAATAATGCGCTTTCAAGCAAAACAAGAGACTTGGGACAATTTTTCTGGAAGACTTCCGGAATTAGGGGGAATCGCCGAAGCTTTTGTGGAAGGAAAAATTAAGCGTTCGCCCAGTGTCCAAGGACGGATTACACCTAATGGCGAAGTCGAAATCCTTTCAACGCACGACCAAATTCTCGGAGGCCCAGACGGTCAGATTTATCTTGGTTGTCGCTTTCCGGCTGATGAAAGCTATCGGTTGCAATTACAGCAATTGGGACTACAAGTTGGCAAAAAGCTAGCAGAAAAAGGCACTTTAGAGCGATTTGGATTAGATTTTATCGCCGTTGACAAGGGTAATAAAGAGTGGGATATTCAGGCGATCGAAATTAACCTACGTAAAGGCGGCACAACTCATCCATTCATGACCCTGAAACTATTAACAAACGGTCGCTATGACCTTTCGACGGGCTTATTTTATAGTCAGCAAGGTCGTCCAAAATACTACATTGCTACTGATAATCTTCAAAAAGAGCGCTATCAGGGATTATTGCCGAATGATTTGATGGATATCATCGCTGACCAGAGACTACACTTCGATAGCGGGACTGAAACGGGCACAGTGTTTCATCTTATGGGTTGCCTTTCGCAGTTTGGCAAGTTGGGATTAACCAGCATCGGTGATTCCCCGCAACAAGCACAAGATATTTATAACAAAGTTGTCAAAGTTCTGGATGAAGAAACCCGCAGTAAAAATCAAGATTTATCGGCGTTTTCAGATTATTCCTTTCCTGTGGTTTGGGATGAATCTAGTTCATAGAAGTCGGAAGTCGGAAGTAAAGTTTTGTAATAGGATTTAAGTCAACAGAAAACTTGCCGGTTATAGAAGCGGGGGACTTAAACCCACGGAATTAGTTAAAAAACTTCTTTAACTCCCCTTCTTCTCTTGCCGTTCTTTGAGTTTCAGCATAATTTCTGCGTGCATCTCGCGGGTAATCGGGTAAAAATACGTTAAAACTAAGCCAAGAATCACACAAACTGTAGGTATGGGGCCAACAGCAACGCGAATCGCAAACAGTGCCGATTCCGGTTGGGTAGGGATTATACTTCCGGCTACAGATGCTTTGAAACCCGATACTTGCAAAGCATTTCCTACCAAAAACAGCCCGAAAGCTAAACCAAATTTTTGTAGCAAAACCATGAACCCATAAAAAATGCCTTCTCTGCGTTGTCCGGTTTGGAGTTCATCTAATTCAATCACATCTGGAATCATCGACCAGGGAATTAGATAAGCTGTAGATACACCAACACCTGCCATCACAGCCATCAAATACATCAAAACTATTTGACCAGGTTGTAAGAAAAATAGTCCGGTGGCTGCTATTATCCATAAACTCATTCCCAGAAAATAAACAACTTTTTTCCCGATTTTTTTACTCAGCGCCCCCCAGACAAATAGCATCAGCAGGGCGGTTCCTTGAACTGCAATCAACAGTGTGGGCACATCTGATTCTTTAAGACCCATACAATAGACTACAAAATAGGGAATGATGCTGGCTGTAATCTGCACACCTAGCCAAGAAAAAAGATATATACCAATAACAAATAAAAAAGGTCGGTTGCTAAAGACAATTTTTAGCTGTTCCAAGAAGGAGAGAGATGCAGGTTCCTCGGACTGGATGCGTTTAGTCTCAAAAGCCAGGATGCGATCGCGGACTCCAAAAACGCACCAATATAATGCCAAAATCGAAATTACCGTACAAATTGCTGCTAAAACGAGATATCGTTGTTGGCGATCGGCAATTTGGGAAAAAACAATTTGCGCTAAAATCAACGACAGAATGCTACCACCAATGGAAAATGTAAATCGAAAGCTGTTAAGGCTGGTGCGTTCGTCGTAATCTTGAGTTAGTTCTGGAGTCATTGCCGTATAAGGCAAATTCACAACCGTGAAAAAGGACTGAGATAGTACCCCAATCACTACGTAATACCAGAACATCGGCCAAATATTATCACTCTGATTTGCCCTAAATTGCGGTACAATCCACTGCAAGAAAAAGAAAATTCCAAAGGGAATTGCTCCATAAAACATCCAAGGAAGACGACGGCCCCAGCGCAGAGATTTTGTTTTATCACTCAGGAACCCGATAACCGGATCATTTATGCCATCCCAGATTTTGCCAATCATCAAAATAGCGCCAGCTAAACCCGCAGGAATACCAGCGATATTGGTAAAGAAAAACAGCAGATAAAAGACAGAGATATTTGCAGTAATTGCTGGGCCTAAATCTCCTGCACCGTAAGCCAGTTTTGTTTTAAAGTCGAGTTTTTCACTGAGAATATCTCGTTGGGCATCGCCATCAGCAGCAGAATCGTTCATAATAACTTGCACTCATACTCAAATAAAAAGTTTGCGTCACCCATAGCGCCACGGAGAGCGAATCTTCTCCCTTGCTGTAGCCTCTCCTCTCCCTTTGGGATTCGGGGAGACGTTACGCGAACGAGCGTCACAGTCCGCACTTCTCTACGAGAGGCTGCGTCAACGGCAAGCTCAGTGACCACCATCCTAGACATCGCCTTCAATACTAGCTATCTACCACTCCCGTTAGAGTTATGCCAGATATTTATGTTTCTTGGTCAGATTATCACCAAAAAATTGAACAACTGGCTATTCAGATTTATGAATCCGGTTGGGAATTTAACCAGATTATCTGTCTTGCTAGAGGAGGACTGCGAGTTGGAGATATTCTCTCCCGTATATATCAGCAGCCCCTGGCAATTTTAGCAACCTCATCTTACAGTGACACTGGAAAGCAAGAAAGAGGTAATTTAATTTTCTCGCGCCACTTAACAATGACTACCGAAAAGTTAGGTTCGCGTATTCTCCTAGTGGATGATTTGGTAGACTCTGGGATCACACTCCAGCAGAGTATACCTTGGCTCAAGCAAAATACTGATTTTCCCATTGAGGAAATTTGCACCGCCGTTCTTTGGTATAAAGCCTGTTCAGTTATAGCACCCAATTATTATGTTGATTATCTGCCTGACAACCCCTGGATTCATCAACCTTTTGAACACTACGAGCAGATGAACCCGGCAGAACTTGCGGCTAAGGTAAGTCAACTGTGGTGATTAATACCTATACAAAATTAATTTCATACTCCCTGATGTTCACCAAATTCATTAACGGACAATTTCCCCAAGATGGTAAATGCAACTAGTACCGCTTTGTGTAATTCGTAATGACGCGAAACGGACTCGCTAACGTAATTGGTAATTAGTCTTACGTAAGGGTTTTATATATTCTAAATGGATGGCTTATTTCCGCCGTGCTGTACTAGCGCTCATCCGAAAAAGCCGTGCTGGTATTGGAAGTAACTTTCAAAATCTTCCCTCAGGAAGTACCAACGGCAAATAATTTTGTCGTAGTCTTTTTTTTATGCGAATAAAACGAAGCCAAAAAAGAACGCAGGGGGCATTTATGCTACAGGCAACAATCTATCGGGGCTTATAACCATAACTGATAGCGTAGGGTAGCGAGTCCCGTAATAAAATTTCAGGCCACCATACCGGAGGTATGGTGGCCTGAATCCAACCAGTTTTTGGCAAAAGGCTTTCTCAGAAACTTTTTCTTTTCTCCTGTTTCCTGCCTTGCCCGGAGGGCTTGGTCAAAATCCAGAACTGAAAATGAATAAATGGGTTTTATACTACCACCAAATTGTAGACTGCCCTTATTAGGCGGGTGTATAAGACCTTTTTATTCAGAATTCAAAATTCATTATAAATTTTTTTAAAAAAAATTGAAGAAATGTTACGAAACTTGGGTCAATCTGGACAGGAACTGCTGAGGCAATATTTCTTAGAAGCGGAGTAGTGTAATGACGAACGAGGAAGTGGAGCAAATATGTTTAGATGATATTCTGATCACTGAAGAGTTGTCCCGTCGAGTACCCAGAACCACTGACCTCAAAGAAGAGAACGATGCACTTCATACCCTAGTACGGCAACTAGTTGAGCAGCCTCAAATTCTACTCAAAAAGCTTGTAACAATCACTACTCAACTGTGTCGGGCAGAATCAGCAGGTGTCAGCTTACTTGAGGTGACTCCGAGCGGGGAAGATACGTGTCGCTGGTTCGCACTAGCCGGGATGTTAGAAGCGTATGAACAAACTCCCACTCTTTACACCTCTAGTTTCTGCGGCATCTGCCTAGAACGTCAAACCCCTCTGCTTTATTCCTATCCAGAACGCTATTTCACCTACTTGCAAGAGTTTAAGCCAACAATCGTCGAGATCCTAGTGGTTCCTTTATTGATTGCTAATCAACCACTTGGCACGATTTGGATTGTATCCCATGATCAGCATCGGCAGTTTGATGCAGAAGACTTGCGATTAATGAAAAGCCTCGCAAATTTTACCGCCGCCGCTCTTTACAGTAGCAATGCCCGTCAAGCAGCCGAAGAATCTGCACGGCGTGAGCAAGCCGCTCGTGCCGTTAGCGAAGCGGCACAAAATGCAGCTGAACAAGCCAATCGTCTCAAAGATGAGTTCCTCGCTGTTCTATCTCACGAACTGCGTTCCCCCCTCAACCCGATCTTGGGCTGGGTAAAACTCCTGCAAACCCGCAAATTTGATGAAGCAAAGACGGCTTATGCCCTAGCAACTATTGAGCGCAATGCCAAGTTGCAGTCTCAGCTAATGGAAGATTTACTGGATGTTTCCCGCATTCTTCAAAGCAAACTCAGCTTAAATATCTCCTGTGTTGACCTATCTGCTGTCATTGAAGTAGCCCTTGATACTGTGAGTCTAGCGGCTCAAGCCAAGTCAGTTCAACTCAAGACGAAATTTGAACGGAATGTCGGCCAAGTTTTGGGCGATCCCAGTCGTTTGCAGCAAGTCGTCTGGAATTTGCTATCTAACGCCCTTAAGTTCACACCATCTGGGGGTCAGGTGGAAATAGCACTTGAGTCCGTGGGTACACAAGCGCAAATCCAGGTGAGTGACACGGGTAAGGGCATCAACCCAGAATTTTTGCCTCACGTGTTTGATTACTTCCGGCAAGCTGACAATACCACAACAAGAACCTTTGGCGGCTTGGGGCTTGGTCTGGCGATCGTTCGTCAAATCGTTGAACTGCACGGTGGAACAGTCCACGCAGAAAGTGAGGGAGATGAAAAAGGTGCCACCTTTACTGTGTTGTTACCTATCAGGAGTGTCGAGCCTCAAATAAGTGAAGACAAGGTTTTGCCTGATAGTTCCCCTAATCTTCAGGGGGTAAATGTGCTAGTCGTGGACGATGAAGTTGACACCCGCGACCTAATAGTTTTCATCCTCGAAGAGTATGGTGCCTCTGTGCGTGCCTTCGCCTCAGCTTCGCAAGCACTAGAAGCCTTTGCACTTGAGAAACCAGATATTCTCTTAAGTGATATTGGGATGCCAGAAATGGATGGCTATATGCTGATTCAGCAAATTCGATCGCTACCGCCTGAGCAAGGGGGAGATATTCGAGCGATCGCACTGACAGCCTATGCTGGAGAGATTAACCAGCAACAAATTCTCGAAGCCGGATTCCAAAAACATTTGACTAAGCCAATAGAACCAGTCAAATTAGCGATCGCAATTGCTAGCCTAGTTAAATAATAAATAATTATTCTCAAAAATTGGAGTACCAGTTGGCTACAAATTCCGATTTTAGAATCCTAAAAGATCAGTTACTTCCTGAACGTAAAGAAGCTCTGCTCGCTCGCATGGCGAACCGCATCCGGCAATCCCTGAACCTCCAAGAGATTTTAGATGCAACTGTGATCGAACTGCGGGCATTTTTGCAAACCGACCGGACTAAGGTCTACCGCTTTGATCGCGACGGGCATGGGCATGTCGTTGCCGAAGCGAGTGCTCCCAATCGTCTGCCTTCTTTGCTGGGATTACACTATCCAGCTGATGACATTCCCCCCCAAGCGCGGGCCTTGTTTGTTAAAGCACGTACCCGCTCCATTGTCAATGTCAGCGAGCAGCGCATTATCCTTAACTCGCTGCCGACCCCCAAAACTACAGCAACCGGGGACTTGACCGTTGAAGAAGTGCAAGAGCAACCCCTTGAAGATATCTTAAGCCGTCCAGTAGACCCTTGCCATGTGGACTATCTCACCCAGATGGGTGTGCAATCTTCTCTGGTGGTACCAATAATTTATCAACAGGAACTCTGGGGACTGTTGATCTCTCATCATGCCGAACCCAGAGAGATTACATCTGAGAATTTGCAGGTCATCCAATTGCTTGCTGACCAGGTTTCACTGGCAATTACCCAGGCAAGTCTGCTGAGTCAGGTACAGGAGCAGCATCAGCGCGAAGCGATTATTAATCAAATTGCCACTCTGCTGCACGCACCTCTAGCGCCTGAGCAGATTTTGCATAACGTTCTGGAGCAAGCAGTAAAAGCTTCTGGCAGTTCTGGAGGAAGGTTGTACCTCACTTCCCCAGATGAGGCTTTACCAGCCCATCTTTATACTTACGGAAATCAGCCGGCCCCATCAGAGCTTGAGCAACCACACTTACTAGAAAATCATCCCCTTTGGCAAGAGGTAGGCATAACTCCTGCTCCTATCGACACTGCCTTAACCCAAGAGGATAAACCTGCCCTGCGAGTCGTAATTAATCTTCAGCAAGAACCGCGTCTGCACCAACTGATTGAATCTTTCCAGACCACACCGATTCAGGGTTTGATTGTTCAACCGTTGTATTATGGTAAAGAATTCTTGGGCTATCTCACCTTCTTTCGTGACCAAATCGGCACACAAAATCTTTGGCCGGGTTATGAGGACGTTGATGAGCGCCAACAGCGACCCCGCCAGTCAATGGCGCAATGGCAGGCGCTCAAACAAGATAAAGCTCACCCCTGGAGCATCGAAGAGATGGAACTCATCCAGTCTTTGAACATTCACCTATCGCTGGCCGTGCTCCAAAACCGCCTCTATCAGCGTGAACGGCAGCAACGCCTGGTAGTTGAGATGCACAACGAAGCTCTCTCTCATGCCCGAGCTGCCGCCGAAGAGGTGAGTCGCCTCAAGAGCAATTTCTTGGCTTCTACCAGCCACGAACTGCGAACCCCTCTGGCCTCGACCTTAAACTACTTAAAGTTGCTCAAAGAGCGCCTTTATGAAGACGAAGAGGAGTTACGCCAATATATCGACGGCGCTTACCAATCGACGCAAAATCTCGTTACTATCATTAACGATGTGCTGGACATTGCCAAGATTGAAGACGGACGCATAGCCTTAGAGTTGGAGACAGTTTATCTGGAAAAGCTTTTACAAGAGCAATGTTTTCTCTCAGGTGCCGAAAGCCGCTACAAGGCAATTCCTTTAACACTCCACTGTGAAATTGAGACTGTTTTCGCCGACAAGATCAAAGTCCGCCAGGTGATGACAAACCTGCTGGATAATGCCTTCAAATTCACAGATGAGGGCCAAATAGATGTTCGGGCTGTCGTCGATAGTACTGGGACAATGGCTCAAATCTCGGTGCGCGACACGGGTATCGGTATTGAGATGGAAAACTCAGAGCAACTGTTTTCCCCATTTGTGCAAGCTGATGGTTCTGCCCAGCGCTCCTACGGGGGCACCGGCTTAGGGCTGACTATCTGCAAGCGATTGGTGGAACTGATGGGTGGTAATATCTGGCTTGAAAGCCCTGGACTAGGGCAGGGAAGCACGGTAACATTTACCCTGCCCCTAAACGTACCAAGTCAGATCAAAGGTGACAATCTTGAAGATCCTACTGGTTGAAGATAACGAACTCCTGGCTAAGGGAACCGCCAAACTAATCGAACGCTTGGGGGTCATCAGGTGTTTATTACTGCCGAACCAAAAGAGATATTCCACCTATGCGAAGCGGGGGCAGTAGAACTGGTGATTATGGATATCAATTTGCCGGGAGCTAGATGGGAAGGACAAAAAGTCGATGGTTCCATGCTGTCGTGTCATCTAAAGACACAGTGGAAACAGATACCAATTATCTTGGTGACGGCTTACACCATGCCCGCCGAGCAACATCTGTTGTTGTCCCAATCTGGGGCTGACAGTTGCTATACCAAACCGATCACTGACTACGATGCCTTTTTGGATATGATTACTCTACTCGGTCAAAGGAGGAATTGAATCCCCATGTACAAGCTGGCGATTTTGGATGATGACGAACACTGGTGTCGGATCGTCCAACGCTTTCTGAAGCAAGAATATGCTGTAGTAAGCTACAAGTCCGTGTCTACTTTCTTATGGGAGTTAGAGGAACTAAACCAGTACGATATCTTTCTGGTCGATTTTGTGCTGCCTACGGCTCGGCATGAGCTAAATACAGATGGCATGGAAATCGTTACCACTCTCAAGCACAGCTTGCCTCGTTCTCTTGTAGTCATCCTCGTCACGGCTTACATGAGCATGAATGAGTTAGAGGTGCATGGCAAACAAATGTGTCCAGAGGCAGACGGATTTTTTGCCAAGGATGCAGGACTAGAATTATTGGCTCACTAAATGAAGCAACTGCTCACACCAGGTAAAACTGAGGCCAGTTAGGAAAAAGTACTTAGGATTTTCGGACTTTCGCTTGCCCGAAATTGAGCTAAAGAGATGAAGCCCGCAAAAATTGCCACTCAGGTGAATCCGTGTTGATAAATACTTAGTACAGCTACGCAGAATTCAAAATTAAGAATTCAAAAAGGTTATGGAGTAAGCTTTTTTGGCTCACCAGATTTATTACTATATTTTGCCAAAGATTGGCACATTCATCCTTAAATATGTATGGTGTTATTTACCTGACTCATTAGAAAAGTCTTTACATAAAATTGCTCTACAGTTCCGAGCAGAGTATTCGGAGATTTATACTAGTCTGGCTGAAGACACAGAAGCTTTCAAGAAAAAATCTGAAAAAATTCAGCAGCTACGCACTTTATACACGATGACTGATGAGTTGCCCGTTTGGCCCCTCGATGTCAAAACTTTCCGCCGATATCTTCTAACAGTGCCTACTCCTCTTATTGGTATTTTGAGTGGCATATTTAAAAACTTGTTGATAAATCTACTCAAGCAACAGGGTATTAAATTTGGTACTTAAAATAATTCGTAATTAAGTTTTGCATAGGGGACTTAAACCCCCAGAATTTGTTAAAGGCGTTATCAGGTAAAACTCAAATTCTTTGTCTAGGGGTGAAATGAATAGGATAGCTTTAGTTAAGTTTTTGATATCTCCCCAAACTTAGGACTCCACCACCCTTTTTGCGTACTGAAATAAGCCACATCTTTATGTTTAGTATCCTTACGCGCTTGTGGGTCAGAACATCGTAACATTTTCTTACTCTCTCCCTCTTTGATGTAACTGTACTCCTCTAAAGCTTTCTTGCATACCGGGCAGGTATATGCCGTAATCTTCACGGGAGGTTTTTGGTGATTCTCAGCCTGAACTGTTTTAGTTTGTGGTGGCTGCCAAGCTTTGTTAAAGTCGCTCCAAAATAGCACGACATTTTCACAGCTTTTTGTGCATTTGAGGAAATATTTCTTTTTGACCTTAGTACTCGGAATTTTGGCGAGAAAATTTTTGCATTCAGGGCATCGAGTCTTGGAAGTTTCATATTTGCGTTGGCGTAGCCCGTCGTAGACATCGCTTATCACATTAGCTTTACCTGTTGAGGAACTTGCAACTACAGTTTTAGCTTTGGAGAGCGCTGGTAAAAAGTAATTCTGATTCCAACTAGTTAAATAATGCTGCCAAGAGTTTTTTCCTTCGGAAATTGCATCAAGAGCATCCTCCATTTTCGCGGTGAATTCCGCCTCTAGTAAATCCGGCAGTGCTTTGAGCAAAAACGCATCAACTTCTAACCCTAACGCTGTCGGTTGCAGATGGTCTTTTTTCAACTCAACATAATTTCGTTTTTTTAAGGTAGCAACAGTAGGAGCATAAGTACTTGGGCGACCAATACCTTTACGTTCCATCAGTTGCACCAATTTTGGTTCACTATAACGTGGTGGTGGCTGAGTCTGCTTCTGCTCATGTCCAGCATTTTCTAACTTCAATGCCTGTCCCTGTTGTAATGAAGGTAAAATACTATCCTTGCTGAGATTGTTCCAGTACCGGGCATAACCGTAAAATTCAATCACTTGCCCTCTAGCTGACCACAGTAGAGAACCAGACTGAGTAATCACTAGAGTTTTACGCAATTGGGCAGCACGACACTGAGAGGCAATTGACCGTTTCCAGATCATCACATACAAATTAAACTCATCATCAGGAAGTTCAGAGCGCAATTGAACTGAGGGACGGAACACATCCGTTGGACGAATCGCTTCATGTGCTTCTTGAGCCGATTTGCTACTACGATGCTTGGCGACTTGCTGCGGTACATTTTGCGGATCATTTTGCTCCAACCATTGGCGGGCGCTGGCACAAAATTCTGGACTCAGCATCACTGAGTCTGTTCGCATATATGTTATTAGCCCTGCCTCATAAAGCTTTTGAGCAACAATCATGGTTTTGTCAGGAGCAAACCTCAGCTTTGAACCGGCTGCTTGCTGAAGACTGGAAGTTGTAAATGGTGGAGGTGGCTGGCGGTTAACAACTTTTCCTTCAAAATGAGTCACCTGATGAGGATGTCGCCGTGCTTCTTCAACTAAACGTGTAGCCTCTGCTTCTGAAAGAACACGCTTAGACTCCGGTGTTTCTGTACTATTACCTACCTTTGCGTCATCGTGAGTTTCAGTTTCTTGGTCTGCTGCATCTGTTGTAGAATTGACCGTCCCTTTGTAAAAAGCCCGAAATCCTTCAGCATAATCTACCCAGACACTCCAATAATCTTGGGGCACAAAAGCCAGAATTTCGTTTTCTCGCTGACAAATCAGGTGCAACGTGGCACTCTGGACTCTGCCAACACTCTTAGCGCCGTTATTTAATGCCCAAACTAAAGGGCTACCTTTATAACCCACCAACTTATCTAGGCAATCTCGACACAGCCCAGCACCAATCAAGTTTTGGTCTAGTTTTCTGGGATTAGCGATCGCACTCTGCACCGCCGATGCTGTAATCTCAGTATAAATTACTCGTTTCGGTTCCCTTAGACCCAGCGTTTCTTTGAGATGCCAAGCGATGGTTTCGCCTTCCCGGTCTGGGTCAGTTGCTAAGACAACTTCATCAACCTGCCTCACCGCAGACTTGAGCTTCTGGATTGTTTCTTTCGCTCGTTGGTCACGCGGGACGTAATTGCACCGCACATTACTGCCATCCATGACGAAGCCCAAGGAATCGTCTCCTTCATTGCTGAGTTCTCGGATGTGACCACAACTGGCGAGAACTTTCCAATCTGCACCCAGAATTTGACTGAGTTTTTTGACTTTTCCGGGAGATTCCACCACAAGCAGGCGTTTGATCATAGCAACTGCATTCTCGATTTTGAACAATAAACTGGCAATTGCAATCAGCGATGGCTGCGCCAACGCCAAAGGCGATCGCCTATTCTCGTCATGTGGATTTTCTAGAATACTGTACCAAAAAGCTTTGAAAATTGCTCAACTCAGTTTAGAGGTAAATCATCCCAATGCTCCACTGAGAACCGGAAGGGCAGATGCCATGATTATGCTGTAACCTCTACTTGATGAGTCTCCACAGTGAGCGTTAAACCAATAGATAAAGAAAAAGCTTCTTGTTGTTTTCCTTTTTGCAAAATATCTTGATAAATCACTGATTCTTGCATAATATCCTCACTTAACAATTGACGAATCAAAGTTTTGTCGAATCGCAAACCAGCTAAAATTTCTGTATACCCGGCAATATTTTGTTTTGTCTCCCTATCTGAAATTGTAGCCACTTTTTCGGCAACCTGGGATAATAAACCTTGTGGGGAATCAGTACGACTCAGAGTAGCCAGAGGTAATAAATTTACATTATTTAAGAATAAACTCGAATCTTGCTCCCACATCCGTATTACTTGATAGCGGTGTATAGTCGTATCATCCACATATTCTTGGGTAAAAGCAATTTCATCGTTTGTTTCTTGCAAAAAGATGACTATCTGCACAACTGGACACTTATACTGACGCTTTAATCTCACGGAGTAATCTAGCATTCGGAAGGGAATTGTCGGGTTAGACTGTGTTAAAGTCTGAAACTCAATATGCAGAATCCTGTTTTTAGTTTGAATAAAAGTCACAGAATCTGCACGAATTGGTTCCAAGCTTAATTCAGTTTTTAGCACCTTTATATTTACCGATTCCTCAGCAATTAACCACCGAACAAAATCTGCTGGATATTTTTCTGCCAGCAGCTTACAAACATTATCAAAACTCACAATATTAACAGACCTAATCTTATGATTATATTAATCTAAAATGGTTTCAGTAATTATTGTGCGATCGCGCAGACAAAAAAGTTATTGCATCTGTATTTTATTTCGCTGGTGGTAAAGTTCCCCCGTCACCGACATCGGTATACTTGCAATAGACATTCAAGCCGATTTTGAGGATGTAGAGAATAACAATAGTAGCGATGTCTACGACGGGCTACGCCTACGATGGATCGATGGATCGAGAGGAATTGCAGTTAAAGCCATGAGGGATGTAATCGCTGCTGTAAGTAACACAGCATTTTCTGGACTTTTGGTATAATCGCTCAAAGCCGCCCGAAAACCTTCATTTGGGCAAAGTTCATCCCGCAACACATCTAATGTAGTTTGTCAGATTTTTTTTACTCCCATCGTCGGGTTTCCGTTTTTCTCGCTCCACAGTTCTTCAAAGGAGATATCGAGATTACCGTTGTGACGTTCTACAGCATCAATGGCTTTGTTTGCTGGTTAATATTCCTTGAGTAATTCGCGTGCTGATTTAATTTCGTCTAGAGTTAGTTGTGCATTCATACTTGATAGACTATTGACTTTTACCTATTCTCTAATAGACATCTCCAGAAATTAAATATGCCTTATCTAGAACCCTTGTAGAGACGCGAAATTTCGCGTCTCTACATTCTTTTTCGGAGATGTCTAATGAGGTACAGCCAATTTTGCATCGGCTACCTGAGCATTGTCAGCAACAATTTTGCGGAATAAATCGCCTTCAATAGTCTCCTGTTCTGCTAGCAAATCTACTAAACGCTCCAAAACTATCCGGTTGAGTTCTAACAGTTCTTTGGACTTGATATAACAACTGTTGACAATTTCGCGTACTTGTGCATCAATCTTGGCAGCAATTTCTTCCGAATAGTCTGATTTATTCATCCAGTCACGTCCCAAAAAGACCTCTGAACTCTGATTTTCCAAGGATAATGGGCCTAATTCTGACATCCCGAAACGTGTCACCATCTGCCGCGCCATCCCTGTCACATGTTGCAAGTCATTGCCTGCACCTGTAGTCACTTCTGGCTTACCAAAAACGATTTCCTCGGCGGCGCGACCACCCAAAGTTGCGGTAATCCGGGCTTTGAGTTGGGAACGGGAAATTAACCCCTGTTCTTCGTTGGGAGTAAACCAAGTTAATCCTAGCGCTTGTCCGCGTGGGATGAGTGTAACTTTCTGCACAGGGTCATGCTCTTTGAGTAATGTGCCCACTAAAGCATGTCCAACTTCATGATAGGCAATCAAGCGCTTGCTCTTGCTGTCTACTAAGGCAGTACCTTCCATACCTGCGACAACTCGATCTATAGCAGCATCAACTTCTAAAATGGTGACAGCATCTTTGCGCCTCCTAGCAGTGAGAATGGCGGCTTCGTTGAGTAAGTTGGCTAAGTCTGCGCCAGTAAAACCAGGAGTGCGGCGAGCGATCGCTTCTAATGATACGCTAGGATCAATTTTTTTATTCCGCGCGTGGACTTGCAAGATTTCCAATCGCCCTTTCAGATCAGGTGGATCGACCATCACTTGTCTGTCAAAGCGTCCCGGTCTGAGCAACGCTGAATCTAAGACATCTGGGCGGTTAGTGGCAGCAATAATAATGATGCCTGTGTTACCTTCAAAACCATCCATTTCGGTGAGCAGTTGGTTGAGGGTTTGTTCGCGCTCGTCGTTACCGCCACCGATACCAGCGCCCCGTTGTCTACCTACTGCGTCAATTTCATCGATAAATATTAGGCAAGGAGCATTATCTTTAGCTTTTTTGAAGAGATCGCGCACACGAGATGCACCCACACCAACGAACATTTCCACGAATTCTGAACCAGAAATACTGAAGAATGGTACACCTGCTTCCCCGGCGATCGCTTTTGCTAGTAGAGTTTTACCAGTACCAGGAGGGCCAATTAACAGCACTCCTTTCGGAATACGTGCGCCTACAGCAGTAAATCTTTCAGGCTGTTTGAGGAAAGTAACAACTTCTTCGAGTTCTTCTTTAGCTTCTTCAACCCCAGCAACATCTTCAAATTTCACTCCCGTTTTTGCCTCCATTTGGAAGCGAGCTCTGGATTTGCCGAAATTCATCGCTTGGCTAGAAGCATTAGTAGAGCGACGGAGGAACAATAGCATTAAAGCCAATAGGGGCAAAATCCACATGAGATTGATCAACAGCCCAACAGCAGCTCGACTGTTAGCAGAGGAAACTTCGCCAAAATCAACATTCTTATCTTTGAGTATGTTAATCAACTCTGTGTTTTGTGCCAGAAGTCTCACCTGTTGCGGTGGTGTATCATCTTTTTGCCCCTTGAGATAAACCTTTGCTAACTGTTCGGTTTCGTCCAGCTCTAGTTTTTGGATTTCTCCCGCCTTTGCTTTCTTGAGCAAGTCGCCATAATTTAGAGCGGTACTCTCTGCTTTTTGTGCCAAAACGGGAGTACTCCCGAAAGTTGCTGGCAACATAATCAAACTAGCAGCGAGCGCACCAACCCAAGCAACACGCTTTGACGACTGCCTTTTTATCAATGCTTTTTTGACCAAATTTGTCATAATAACTACCCTTTGTCTGCTGCCACAAGTTGAGCTATGCTTTTATGCCTATTTTTCTAGCAAAAATTGTCATAACTGGAAATTACACTTTTCTTATCTAGTCTAACTTCCACACAAAACCATTCCCAAGTTTCTTCCGGCTATTACTTGAAGAAGAATTCAGAAGTCAGAATTCAGGAGTCAGAATGCAATCAGTGAGGGATTCAGACCCGCCACTTTATTGTTGACCACCAAATTTTCTTGTTTTGTGGGGGTCTTAAACCCGTTTATTCATCCACCAGTCGCACAAAATACCCAAGTGAATTCTGGCGACTGGCACTTTTATTCTGTTTGATAAAGTTGAGCAACCTGGATAATTATTCTAACTCCTGGCTTTTTTTAATTTTCCAGTAGGTAAATTTTAATTTGACACATTCCGACACAAATCGCTAAGATAAACATAGTCATAACGATTCCGCTTTTTAAATAAATCTGATGATAGTAGCTAGTTAATACTTTGTGAGTTAATTATGGTAAGAATTGTTGGCATTGGTGGTAGTTTAAGACCCAACTCCTATACCCAGCTTGCTTTAGAAGTAGCAGTGCAAAGGGTTGAAGCTGTGGGTGCAGAGGTAGAAATTCTCGATTTACGGCAGTTGCAGCTACCGTTTTGCACTGGTGCAAAGGAGTATTCAGAGTATCCAGATGTTCAGAGGTTGCAAGATACAGTCAGTCGCGCCGATGGGTTAATTTTAGCGACACCTGAGTATCATGGTGGGGTTAGTGGTGTCCTGAAAAATGCTTTAGATTTGATGAGCTTTGAGCAACTGTCAGATAAAGTGACAGGATTAATCAGCGTATTGGGGGGTCAGTCTAATAGTAATGCTTTAAATGAGCTACGGCTAATTATCCGATGGGTGCATGGTTGGGTGATTCCCGAACAAATTGCGATCGGACAAGCTTGGGGTGCTTTCAGTCCTGAAGGCAAGCTGCTAGATGAGAAACTCTCTCAAAGATTTGATCAATTTGCTCAGAGTTTAGTTGATAACACTCGTAAGCTGCGGGGCGTAAATTAGTTGTCGGGTGGGCAAAGCTTTGCCCACCCGACTCAACTTAATTGTGGTGGTGATCCCCAGCTAGTTGGGGATTAATAGTCTAATAGTAATGCTTTAAATGAGCTACGACTAATTATTTGTTGGGTACATAGTTAGGTGATTCCAGAACAAATTGCGATCGGACAAGCAAGCTTGAGGTGTTTTCAGTCCTGAAGGTAAGCTATGTAAAGCGCAAACCTTTAATATGGCTCTCTGAGATCGTGTAAGTGGATCTACATGAATGGCTGTGTCTCAGGTAGTGCTAATTGGTAAATTTGACGCAACTCATCTAAATTACTCACATTGGTAGATTTGAAACAAAGAAAAACCGAGAGCCGGTTTATCAGTTTGTGAACCTGAGGAGGGACGTGATATGATTTTCTCTTCTTGGTTAAATCCGCAGGAAACACAATTTGATTGTGTCTCCACTACTAATATAGATTTAATTACAAGAAATTCTGGACACACCACCACAGTCAATCCCCCAAACCGAGAAAGGATTGAGGCGGTTTTGTTGCTGCAAGGTCTACGCCTGATAGCTTCTTATTGACGGTAATGCAATCGGCTTGCCTCAAACAGAGCCAGTATGCAACGGATATCTAGGTAACTAGATGGTTTCTATTCAGTTTGTGGGCGAGTCTAAATTTGTCGGACTTACGCACTTTACAAATTGAGTATCATGTGCATATCAAGCTGATTAAGATAAAAGTCTTGCCCTGCCTCGTTCCTGGGCTGCTGCCTGGGAATGTGATCACTGGGAGGGCTGCTGCCTCCCAGTTTGACAGGAGGCAGCAGCCCTCCACAAGAGCATTACAAGGCTCTGCCTTGTAACGAGAGGTAATGCACATTTGGTTATGTGTCTGTCAATGCGTAAGTCCTAATTGGTTGTATGTGTAGGGATAGTGGCGGGATTACCCTTGCGGAGGTTTAGATGAATGTAGTAAAGCGTCGTATCGGTCTTGAGCAAGAATTTTTTCTGGTAGATGAGGCTGGTAACTTAAGCGATCGCGCCGATGAGTTTTTGAAAGATTGTCACTTAATGGCCCAAACACAAGGTTTAGACCCAAAGTACTTTGTGCCAGAGTTCGTCAAAAGCATGGTAGAAATTAACACACCTCCTGCGGACACTGGTACAGAACTAGCAAAAGTTTATCTCAAAAATCTCAAATTGGCGCTTCGTGTGGCGCAACAGATGGGTTTACGCCTTTACCCTCTGTCTAGCTACCCTTTGCATATTACACCAGTTATGCGGGATCACCCTAATTACCATATCCAAGCGCGGACTGTCGGCTATGAGAAATTCTTGCACGCCGCCAAATGTACAGGTACACACCTGCATTTAGAAGTCCCGCCTGGGGTAATTGACCCTAGTGTTGCAGTCTCCTACAACTCGACATCAGCAGAGCGAGAAGAACTACTAAATATCTATAATTTAGCTACAGCTTGCGACTCAGCACTCATTTCCCTGACGCGGGCGTGTCCCTATTATGAAGGACAGGCGATCGGGCTAGCCGCGCATACAATTCGTTATCGAGGTAGTGAAACCTTTGGCTGGGAAGGAGTTTACACTCATTTACAGCCTGTCGGCGGACTCATGCCTTATGCATTAAGTGTGGAGGGTTTAGTTGAACAGCACTTTGCTCGTTACTATGCTTGGTTGCAAGCGATGGAAAAAGCCGGAATTGAACCTAACCTGATATTAGAAGCAGAAGTCAGCTTACTCAAGTCAGCTTGGAATCCAGTTAGACTCAACAAACTCGGCACTGTTGAAATTAGATGTATAGATAGTAACTATCCATCAATAACTTTAGCTGTAATTACATTGCTTGAGAAGGCGGCTAATCGAGTCAGGCGGGAGAAGTTAACGGTTAGACCAGCTAAAGAAACGCAGATATTTGAACTAGTTGGCTCTAACCTGTATGTACCAGATTTTGAATATCTAAATGGTGAACTGCTCTATACTTCAGCTACAGAGGGAGTTAAAAATCCCAAAGTTAAGGCTTACGTCAATTCAATTTTGCAGTTTGCCAGCGCAGAGGGTGGTGAAGGAGCAAATTTTCTAGCAAAACTGAGCAAACACCTTGATCACTATCAGACGATAGAAGCTGGGATATTGCAAGAGTTTACACAGACAACTGCTCAACTTCCATTAGATGCCGGTTTGCATTTAGTGCGCTCTTGTTGTGACAAGCTAGAAGAACAGGTTTCATGGATAGACACAGAAAATCCCCTAGCAGCGTTGGATACTGATGAACGATTGTTACTACAGCAGTATTAAAAAAAATAATTATATGTCAGTACCGGAGGACAGACGGAAATTTCAGCTTCAGGAGGCGTCGCAACGGTGCCATATGAAGATGTAAGACGTAAGCAAGGCAAAGAGAAAGCACAGTTTTAAATCAAAAATCCCACGTTTCAAAGCGTGGGAGTGTCAACTGAGTACACCATAAATGTAGGGTGGGTAAACCTTTGCCCACCCTACAGAACTTAATGATGGTGGTGATGATGATGCCCAGCTAGTTGGGGATTAACTGCCAAAGTTTGGTCTGACAACAGTTGTGCAATATGAGCATCAGCCCATTGGGCCGCCATTGCCAAAAATTCTGGATGGTCGTTGACGCAAGCCATTTGCACGTAGTTCGTACCAGGATGCTGTTTTTCCAAAGTATGGATGATATGGTGTACATCCAATAAAGTTTCGTGGTTTTCTGTAGCAAAGCCAATTGGCATAAATATCACTACTTTCGCACCTAATTGAATCAGGTTATTCGCAGCTTGCTCGGCATTTGGCTGTGTCCAATCAATTAAAGGTGTATCGTGATTTAGCCAACCCACTGAGATTAAGGGATAACGATTAATCAACTTATCTCGAACCAAATCATACATCGCTTCACTTTCGGCAATCCCAGAAGTAAACCCTTTAGCTTTATGGGGACAGCCGTGATTCATTAACACAATGCCGATTTGAGAAGGTAGATAAGCTGCTGCTAACTCAGCAATTTTCTCCTCAACCAGATGAGCCATTAAATCGATGTAGGCTGGTTCGTTGAAAAAAGAAGGAATGTAGCGCTGTCCTTTAACCCAGTGTTCTTCACCATCAGTTAACTCAACCAGAGCATTGTTAACTTGCTCGATCGCAATCCCACTGGTAAAGATAGAATCAACAACCAGCAGTGGGTAGATTAGCAGTTTATCAAAGCCTTGGTTTTTGATTTCTGCCAAGACTTGATTAGGTAAGAAAGGGGCGCAGAAGTTGAAAGCCTTGAAAACTTGAACATTATCACCCCATTTTTCTTGTAAATGCTTCTCAATCCCAGCACGCTGCTGTTCAAAGATGGCATTGTGTGGAGAAATAAAATCGTGGTGTGTGTGTCCCCACTCATGGCGGTCAAATAGTGCCAAAAGCTTTGCTAGGGGGGGATAAATCCAGGTTGGCACCGGTGCGAATTTTGCTGTCAGTAGATTTAAAGCCTGTTCGTTATAGTTGGCGAAATCTTCGTAGCTTTCGACTTCGCCGTAGCCCATGAGCAGTACGGCTACACGGTCTTTACCTGATAATTGCTCGTGAGTGTGTTGTACTTTTTCCGGCGTGGCAACCACAATGAGTTCCTCAATATAACCAAAGTGCAGAGAGATATGAAGTTAGGGAATAGCTTGCACATTTCCCCTACTAGTAACATATTATCCCATCCAGGGGGATAGGATAGGTGCAAAAATCAAAAGAATACATCAAAAGACATAGTGCGGTTATTACTGCATATACGGTGAACAGCTAATAGACCGTTCTACTAAGTACCACTTTCGGTGAAATCGTAGCGTTTTTAAACGCTCCAGGTACGCAGAGTCTTGCCAAATTTAATTCGCTACCAATTCATAAATCCCTGTACTAAGTTTAAGTTATTAATAATTGTGAAAGCTGCTAACACGATAGACAGATGAGTATAATTATTTGCCCTGGAATCCATGAGCCAGAATTAACTGAAAGCTTTAGAGTCGGATTGTTAGATTTAGTTTCTCATAGCGCGATCGCTCCTAACGCCGCAAATATACTTATTTATGCAGGTGAAGATTTGTTGGTTTTATCAGCATTTCACATCTTGCAGTTTTTGCACGCTCGCTTAGTCGATCAGCTAAAATCACCAATTATATTCATTAGCTATAGTGCTGGCGTAGTTGGGGCAATAGGAGCGGCGTGTTTGTGGCAACTCTTAGGTGGTCATGTCAAAGCGTTTATTGCTATAGATGGATGGGGAGTACCACTACAAGGTAATTTCCCTATTCATCGGATGAGTCATGATTATTTCACTCATTGGAGTTCCTGTTTGCTAGGTAGTGGGCAAAATAACTTTTATGCAGAGCCAGCAGTTGATCATTTGTCAATTTGGAAATCCCCCCAAATTGTACAAGGATGCTGGGTAGATTCATCCATAGGAATTTCTCCACCCAAAGGTCGTCTGACAGCAGCTGAGTTTTTGCTTATGCTGTTAAAGCGCTATGAAGCAAATTAATCCGGACAATGGAGTAAGTAAACAGGAGTGAGGAGTAAGTAAACAGGAGTGAGGAGTTATTCTTCCCTCTGCCCCATGCCCCATGCCCCATGCCCAATGCCCCATGCCCAATGCCCATCTACCTAAAGAAAGTATCTAATGTTTCCAACTGAACCTGCTGCCGTTAATAACGGGTTTGGCGCACTGCTAAAAAACCGTGGTTTTATGCTCCTGTGGATTGGGCAACTGCTGTCCCAGTTAGCAGATAAGGTTTTCTTCGTTTTGCTGATTGCTCTGTTGGAAAACTACCCACCGCTTCCTGGGTTGGCACAAAACTCGATGTATTCAACTTTGATGCTGTCGTTTACAATACCAGCAATTTTGTTCGGTTCTGCCGGTGGTATCTTTGTTGACCGCTTGCCAAAAAAGCTGATTATGGTCGGCTCAGATGTCGTGCGGGGCATATTAACGCTGTGTCTTCCTTTATTACCACGAGAGTTCGTGATTCTGTTAATCCTGACTTTTGCTATTTCCACGGTGACGCAGTTTTTTGCACCAGCTGAACAAGCAGCGATTCCCTTATTGGTGAAGCGAGAGAATTTGTTGGCAGCCAATGCGCTGTTTACCAGTACGATGATGGGAGCTTTAATTGTTGGCTTTGCGATCGGAGAGCCGATTTTGAGTTTGGCGAAAAGCTTGATGGGAGAAGAATACGGTCAAGAGCTTGTGGTTGGTGGATTATACATATTATCGGCTGCGATCATCCAGCCGATTAAGTTTAAAGAACCCAAACGACCGAAGGAAAATCGGGCATCAAATAACCCTTGGGCTGAATTCACCGACAGCCTGCGCTATCTCAAGAAAAACCCTTTGATCTTGAACGCCATGCTGCAACTGACAACTTTATATTGTGTGTTTGCAGCCTTAACAGTGCTGACGATTCGATTAGCCGAGGAGTTTGGTCTTAAAGAAAAACAGTTTGGCTTTTTCTTGGCAGCAGCAGGGGTGGGTATGGTATTTGGTGCGGCGATTTTAGGTCACTGGGGTGAGAAATTTCATCACAAGCCCCTACCTCTAGTTGGATTTTTGATGATTGCACTAGTTTTAGGAGTCTTCACTTTTACGCACAACTTGTTGCTGGCGCTAGGATTATGTGCATTTTTGGGTATAGGTGCTGCCTTAATTGGTGTACCCATGCAAACTTTAATTCAACAGCAAACACCACCTACCATGCACGGTAAAGTATTTGGCTTTCAAAATCATGCCGTCAACATCGCTCTGGCGTTACCTCTGGCGATTACTGGGCCATTAACTGATGCTCTGGGCTTGCGATTTGTGCTTGTAGGAATGAGTATTGTTGTCGTAGTTGTGGGTGTTTGGGCTTGGAAAAATACCCGCAAAGTCTTGCAAGACATAATTTAATTAATGTAGGCTAATAATCTAGCTTTATATTTAATATAAAAATTTATCAGATTTTGATTGAACTTTTCAATTAAAATGAAATATTAACTACAGAATTCGGCATTAAGTTTAGCTATAGTCTGAGGTTTGACCGTGCGTTCACAAAGTGTCTCCGCAGGAGAATCGCCTAACCAATTTACTCTCCCACAAATCGAGATTCACAAACAGTCTCGTACTTCTAGCCCGCCAGTCGTGCCCAAACGTGTATCTGGCGGTTTTGCTCTCCTTGACAGTCTTCATCGCCACGGCGTTGATTATATTTTTGGTTATCCTGGTGGAGCAATTCTCCCAATTTACGACGACCTGTATAAGGTGCAAGCAACTGGTGCTATGAAGCACATTCTCGTGAGACACGAGCAAGGTGCAGCCCACGCAGCTGATGGGTACGCCCGTGCCACAGGGAAAGTAGGAGTATGCTTTGGCACTTCTGGCCCAGGAGCAACTAACTTGGTGACAGGTATCGCCACAGCTTACATGGATTCGATCCCGATGATTGTGGTTACAGGACAGGTAGCACGTCCGTCGATTGGTACTGATGCGTTTCAGGAAACCGATATTTACGGGATTACCCTACCAATCGTCAAGCACTCCTATGTAGTGCGTGACCCCAAAGATATGGCGCGAATTGTCGCCGAAGCCTTCCACATCGCTAGCACTGGGCGTCCGGGGCCAGTTTTGATTGATGTCCCCAAAGATGTAGCTTTAGAAGAATTTGACTATGTACCTGTGAAACCAGGTTCAGTGAAGTTACGCGGTTATCGTCCCACAGTCAAGGGAAATCCTCGGCAAATTAATGCCGCGATCCAGTTGATTACTGAAAGTCGCCGTCCGCTATTGTATGTCGGTGGTGGTGCGATCGCAGCTAGTGCCCATGAAGAAGTCAAAGAACTAGCTGAATTATTCGATATCCCTGTCACCACAACATTAATGGGGATCGGTGCATTTGACGAACATCATCCCCTAGCTTTGGGAATGTTGGGGATGCACGGCACTGCTTACGCTAACTTTGCCGTTAGTGATTGTGACTTGCTGATTTGCGTTGGTGCTAGATTTGACGATCGCGTTACAGGCAAGTTAGACGAATTCGCCTCCCGCGCCAAAGTAATTCACATCGACATCGATCCGGCAGAAGTCGGCAAAAACCGTGTTCCCGAAGTGCCCATCGTCGGCGATGTGCGGAACGTGTTAATAGACTTGTTGCGTCGATGCAAAGAAATAGGGGTCAAGGCTACACCGAATCAAAACCAAGAGTGGTTAAATTTAGTTAACCGTTGGCGCGAAGAGTATCCTCTAATAGTGCCGCATCATCCCGACAGCATTTCACCCCAAGAAGTGATCGTAGAAGTCAGTCGCCAAGCACCCCACGCTTTCTACACCACAGATGTCGGACAACATCAAATGTGGGCAGCACAATTCCTGAAGAATGGCCCAAGACGCTGGATTTCTAGTGCTGGTTTGGGAACGATGGGTTTTGGTTTACCTGCGGCAATGGGCGCTAAAGTGGCGTTTCCTGATGAAGAAGTCATCTGTATTAGCGGTGATGCCAGTTTCCAAATGTGTTTGCAGGAACTTGGTACACTTGCACAGTATGGGATAAATGTCAAGACACTAATTATCAATAACGGCTGGCAAGGGATGGTGCGCCAGTGGCAGCAAGCTTTCTATGGTGAGCGTTATTCCTGCTCGAACATGGAAGTAGGAATGCCAGACGTAGAGTTGTTAGCAAAAGCCTATGGGATTAAAGGTATGGTAATCCGCGATCGCAGTGAATTGAAAGATGCGATCGCCGAAATGCTGGCACACAACGGCCCCGTGATCGTGAATGTCCACGTCACCAGAGATGAAAACTGCTATCCAATGGTAATCCCTGGCAAAAGCAACGCTCAAATGGTTGGCTTGCAGAAGCAACCGCCGAAAGTAGCAGCAGAGCCAGTGTATTGTAGCCACTGTAGTGCAAAAAATGCTCCCACCCACAACTTTTGCGCTGAGTGTGGGACAAAGTTGTAACGCTTTTTGATAATTCTGACTAGAGAGGCAGGGAAGCAGGGAAAAGGGGAGAAAGATGCTGGAATTCGCCAGCAATCAAGGGTTTAAGAGCAAATAAATTTGATTTATGCGGTTCTCCCCCCTTTCCTCTTGCGTAGGCAAAGCCAGCCGTAGCCAGTGGGATTACTTGTATCGATAATTATCGAGGTAAAGGAATTATCATTTGAATTAACTGTGTATTTTATTCTCTGGAAGTCCCTAAGGGATAGTGAAAATGCGCTCTCTCAAACTTGGTTGACTATGTGCGGTCGCTTTCCTTCGTGCAAGTCAGGCGATAGCATTGCAAAAATTTGATGTTGCAGAGAACTGCTGTACAGTCAGTGTTCGTATGCAACGCAGATCAGGAGTTACTGCACTCAAAGGTTAGCGTCTTACGGGGGATGACTAATAAAAGTTATCCAATTATCATTTTTGAAAATTGAACTCCTGACTGATGAACAACTTACAAAAGATGATTCCAGTTCTTGTTTTGGGGGCTAGTTTGGCTATAGTTTCGTCTCAAATGTGTGCTGCCATTACCGTTCAACAGGTAGCTACCCAAGCCCAATCATCAAGTGATTTGCCAGTGGTCAAATCAGCAGGACTTTCCCCCGATATGAATGTGCCTTGGTCGAAAATCGTGAGAATCATTGACCCTTTTGAAGGAGAATTTCTCGGTGTCTTTGATCGTAACTCCTTGGGAGGGTATTTGTACCGTGAGGGTTCAAAGCAAGTTATCAGCTTGTGGACTCCCCAAAGCATTCGAGTACTGGCGACATTGAATACGGATCAGGCAGGATCTTTTTTCTACGTCGCAGGTCGTGTGTATCCCAGACCTGATTATTTAAAGTTTGTCACCACCAAAAAAGTAGATAAACTTTTGCTCAAAGTTAGGGAACAAGTTTTTCAATTAGACGGTTCAAACAATAAGTTTGCTGTCAGTAAAGAGTTAGCTACTGCTTTGAAAAATGCTCCAGATGAGAACTTAGACATCAGGCTAGTCTTGGAAGAAGGTCAAACTGTTGATAGCAAAATTGGAACACAGACGGTGAAAGCTTGGCGAAGCATTTACTAACTGAAGGCTTCAAAGAAGGTGCGCTCCGTTAACCCTCTTCTAAGAAACCAGATTTTCTGAGGGCTGTATTTTGGCTTATCCGTTCCCGGCGACTTTCATGACTGGTGACGCTGTGATCCCGAATAAGTAAGATAATGCAGGTTTTATCGATTACAAGCGCAAAAGCTTCATTTTTCCTTGCCTGGCCAGAGATTTTTGTACAGTGACAAATTAAATGGCGTTGAGACAAATTCGTGTCATCAAGTTAAGGCTTACCACGTTAGGCTTGTAACAATTTGTATTGATACAATTTGTAAGTTCTCTCTGCTGGTTCTAAACTTAACGCTAGACAATTCAAGCTTCACACCCTTGATAACACTAATTTGGTGAAGCGACAAATAAAAAGTCACTTTACATCAGGATTAGAAATTACTTCGCGCCAAAAAACGCCAGCATTTTTTCGAGCGCGCCTGCGCTGTGCATCCGATCTCCATTTTCTAAAGACTCCTGCGCTGCCTCTGCCGCTCTTTTTCTCATTTGGTTTTCGTAAGAAGCAATAGCAGTTTGTATCTCACTAAAATTTTCCTTGCACAAACACTGGCTCAATTCTAAAGCATCAAGCATAGCCATGTTTGCGCCTTCTCCTGCAAAGGGCGGCATTACATGTGCGGCATCGCCGAGCATGGTTAAGTTGGGCAGGGCTTCCCAGTTTTGATTCAAAGGCATACAATAAATGGGTCGCGGAATAAAAGGTGTGACTGCATCTTCAAACAGTTCGTACCAGATACTGCTCCATTCGGAATATTCTTCTTTGAACCATGCCAGCATTTGTGTTTTATCATAATAATCTAAGCCACTATTTGCTGCCCAGTTTTCATCTGTTTTGAAACTTGCGTAAAAAGTTAGGTCACCATTGCCTTTCAGACCCATCAATAAATTCTTTGTATTTCCGAAAGCCATTATTTTTCCGCCATTCAGCAATGTATAAATATGAGGCGTTGCTTTTTCTGCATCAGAAATATTGCCTTCAAGCATTGTAATGCCTGAATAAAAAGCTTTGATGTCTGTGATGTATGGACGGATTTTAGAATTGGCGCCATCAGCAGCAATGACAATATCTGCGTAAGCAGATGAACCGCTTTTGAAATGCAACAACCAGCCCACATTTTGTTTTTCCATTGAAATAAAATGGCTGTCCCACACAACTGTTTTCAGTTGTAAAGATTCCAGCAACATATTTCGTAATGGACCACGGTCTATTTCAGGACGAAAATGTTCACTGTCAAAATCTTCATCAGGTTTGGTTTCGTGGTCGCTAAAAAATATTTCTGCACGTTCATTCACGATAACCATTTTATCGGCACCGGGACGAAAATTCTTTTTAAACTCGCTTAATAAATTTGCTTTGCGTAAAGCTGCCATTCCCGACCCTTCATGCATATCAAGCGGCGAGCCTACCATCCGAGCATGTTTATTAAAATCTCGTTCATACACTTTTACGTTTGCACCTTTCAGTTGTAAAAGTCGTGCTAAGGTTAGTCCACCGGGACCGCCACCAACTATAGCGATTTGTTTATTTTGTATCAACTTAGCTACGACTTCATCCATAAGTTCTATAAATCTCATTTTGTACAGTGACAAATTAAATGGCGTTGAAACAAATTCGTGTCATCAAGTTAAGCCTTACCACGTTAGGCTTGTAACAATTTGTATTGATACAATTTGTAAGTTCTCTCTGCTGGTTCTAAGCTTAACGCTACACAATTCAAGCTCCACACCCTCGATGACACTAATTTGGTAAAGCGACAAATAAAAAGTCACTGTACATTGAGTCCAATACAGCCTTCCCTACCTCTCCCTTTAGGTTGCGGTGGCGTATACAAGTACTAAAAATCTCGATCGCTCAAGGCAACTTAACTCTTTTTATACGCAGATAATATATTCTCTGCGTATTTTTCATGAAAATAAATATTTATCTCAATGTATTTTTCCCCATTCTTTTGGGAATCATAAATCGAGGAAGCATTATAGATCACAACGCATTACTTCCTGAAATATCACGTAACCTTTAAAGGATAATTATGTCTAAACGCAAGTTGCCCAAAGGCCGTAGCGCTAATTCAGTTGCTCTAGAACCAGAAGTTGCGATCGCAGTTATTGGAATTTTTTCCGCAGCTGCTGATGGTGAAGGTATAACCATAGAAGAACAATACGGTTTGAGTGAAATGCTGGGTGCCGTTTCCCAATTTGAAGATTTCTCTGATGAAGACTATGAAGAATTGACCGAGAAAGTCCTCAGCTTACTAGAAGAAGAAGAAGCTGAAGTTCTAATCAAGCAGGCGATCGAATCCTTACCGAATAAAGATTATCGAGAAGCTGCATACATCACCGCTATCTTAGTGGTCGGGATTGATGAGGAAGTACCGGAAGCAGAACAGGATTATATCTCTGAGCTTCAGGAAGCCTTGAAAATTTCAGATAAGCGAGCACAAGAACTTATAGACGAAGTATTCGGGGCAGACGAGGAAGACGACGAAGAAGAGGAGGAAGAGGAAGAAGAAGAGGAAGAAGAAAAAGGAAAAGGAAAAGCAAAGCGTTAATTTCCTCCTGTCGAACTGACGTTAAAAAAATGCCACACCAAGGTATTATCAAGTAGTTTTAATAACTATGTGATGACCAAAAAAATTTCTTTTAGCTTGATGCTGCTGTTTCTGGGTACTCAAATTGGTCTTACCCAGCCAGCAGCTAAAGCACAAACCCCAGTTGCACCAACAACTACCACAAAATCAATTTGCTCTACCCAACTGGGAACAGCTATAGATGCTGTAATCAATCGTCCCTTATTCAGTCGGGGGCGCTGGGGAATTTTGGTGCAACCCCTGTCAACCGGGCAAACTCTTTACAGTCGGGATGCTCAGAAATATTTTACTCCCGCGTCTAACCTGAAGTTGCTGACAACAGCAGCTGCATTGCAGCAGTTGGGTGCTAATTTTCGGATTCGCACCTCAATTTATCAGAATGGCAATGGTGTTTTACGTGTTGTGGGTAGGGGAGATCCCAGTTTAAGTGATACTCAACTGCAAATATTAGCACAGCAATTAAAACAGAAAGGTATTACTCAAATTCAGCGATTGATAGCTGATGATAGTTATATTCAAGGGGATATTGTTAACCCCACCTGGCAATGGGAAGATGTGCAGTCAGACTATGGCGCACCAGTCAGCAGCTTTATTCTGAATCAAAATATTTTTAGCTTAAAACTTGTACCGCAGGCTGTAGGTAAATCTTTACAAGTGCTATGGATTGATGCTGGCGAGGCGAAACAATGGCGGATAATTAATCAGTCAGTAACCGTTGCCCAAAATCAACCAATCTACGTCAACGTTACCCACGAATTATCAGGAACAGTATTACGAATTCAAGGACAACTGACAACAAATTCTGAACCGTCTTTAATAGATTTACCTGTAGTTGACCCTAATTATTACTTCTTACGGCGCTTCCGTAGTGCTTTGGCAACACAAAAAATTACCTTGGGGCAAACATTAGTAGTAAGTGGTGGTCTTAATCAAAAGGAAATAGCATTTGTAGAGTCGCCACCTTTATCTGAATTATTAATGGAAACTCTTCAGAATAGTAATAATCTTTATGCTGAAGCAATCTTGAGAGCATTAGCTGTGAAAAAACTCAGAGTCAAAAATCAAACTAGCGCTGATGTAGGTTTGGAAGTTGTGAAAGCGAGTTTAACTCAATTGGGAGTTAATCCAGCCAATTATGTTTTAGTGGATGGTTCGGGTTTATCACGTCGTGACTTAGTGACACCAGAAGCTTTTGTACAAACTTTGCGAGGAATAGCAAGAACACCAACAGCATATATATATCGCGCATCTTTACCTGTAGCGGGTAAAAGTGGAACCTTGAAAGGCCGCTTTCAAAATACATCTGCTGAGGGCATTGTCCAAGCAAAAACAGGTACATTAACAGGTGTAGTTTCTCTATCTGGATATCTGAATGCGCCTAAATATGAGCCGTTGGTTTTTAGTATTATCGTGAATCAATCGGAACAACCGACAACAGTTGTACGGCAGGCAATTGATGAAATTGTTGTGTTGTTAACACAGTTGCAGCATTGTTAAGAAGAATTCAGGAGTCAACCCCTTCGGGGAATTAAAAATTAAAAATTAAAAATTAATAATCCCCATAAATCAATTTAGGGGCTTGTACCCTTTTCGTTTTCGGTCAGAATTCAGAATTCAGAATACCCCATAAATTAAATTTAGTTGCTCTGTCCCTTTTTAGGTTTGTATTCTGACTAAGTAGAGCAGCTTAAACAACAGGTTTATTAATTCGGAGTCCCATGATTACTAAGTCCCGTTCAACGCTGTCAATTTCGGCAACTTTAGGTAAATGTCCCCAATGTTGAAAACCAAATGTTTCAAAAAGTTTTAAACTGGGTTGATTGTGGCCAAAAATGAAGCAAACTAGGGTCTTTAAACCCAAACTAGGACTTTCGCTAATTGCTTGTGCTAATAATTGTCGTCCCAAACCACACCGATGAAAGCTAGGGGCTATGTAAATACTAATTTCGGCAGTCGTACTATAGGCGGGCCGCCCATAAAAGGATTGAAAACTCAGCCATCCAGCAATTACTCCCTCTACTTCGATTACCCAAATTGGGCGTTGTGAAGGCGATCGCTCCTTAAACCAAGAAAGGCGACTTTCCACAGATACTGGCTCTAAATCAGCAGTTGCCATGCAGCTAGGAATTGCAGCATTATAAATTACCACAATTGCAGGCAAGTCAGTTTCAGTCGCATGGCGAATAGTCATTGCTGGCGTCTTGGAGAAAATCTGAGAAAATATTCAAAAATAATACAGCGTTAACAGCGTTCCGAAAGCCGTAACACACCCTAGTAGTCTGTCAATAAATAATTGAGGGGTGCGGATTGTTCGTAGTTTGCGCTTTAGTGAAGACAGCGCCAACTACGAACCGATCAAATTAAACTTGACACATTACTACACTATCTCACCAGAATAGTTTTGGCTCCCCGTTGTGCCGCTTGGATAGCAGCCGCAGTTCCTCCGGTTCCTCCACCGACAGCTAAGACATCAGATGTATATGTATGATCAACCATTGCTTAACCTCTTGAGTTTTCGACATATTTTCTCCAGATAGCTTGGACTCAGACAAGATAATTTATTTTTTTTTCGGATATTTCGTTTATGTAGTGTGTATGATTAAGATAGTGAATAAAATTGTCAGTGTAAATTGCATTGCTAATGACAAAGCCTGCAACATAGTAGGAGACTAATATGATGTTAAGACAGAACATGTCTTTAGATTCTGTAATATCTCCACAGTTAGAAGCTCAATCTATCAAAGAACTGGATCGCATACTGAGCGTTAAAGATTTTCAGGCGAAACTGGTAGGAGCTAACGGAGAAAAAATTAACATTCCTGAGCCGATTTATCAGATGTTGCTTCAAGTTGTCCATGCAATGGCATCAGGTAAAGCTATATCTATAATTCCTCAACAACAGGAACTGACGACACAACAAGCGGCTGAACTCCTTAATGTATCACGTCCTTACTTGATCAAGTTATTAAAACAAGGCGACATTGATTATATCAAGGTGGGTTCACATCGCCGGGTTCGTTTTGATGATTTAATGAAATATAAACAACAGCGGGACACCAAGCGCCGAGAAGGTTTGAAGGAATTGACTCAATTTCTGCAAGATGAGGGGTTCTATGATGAGGAGAGTAGCAAATTAGACTAATAAGATGCTTTCTTTCTCTGTTGTTCTGGACTCCTGCGTTATCTACCCCATGCCTCTGTGTGATACTTTATTCCGTGCTGCTGAGGCAGAACTTTACCAAATTCATTTTTCACAAGAAATTCTAGAAGGTGCTACTCGCAACCTTGTAAAGAACGGAAAGATGACAGATGCCAAGGCAGCACGCTTTCAAGAAATGCTCAAGATGCATTTTCCTGAAGCAATAGTGGAAGTACCAGAACAGCTAGTTGCATCAATGACAAATCATCCAGGCGATCACCATGTTGTCGCCGCTGCTGTAGTTGCCAAGGCAGAGGTAATTGTTACTGCTGACCTAGATGACTTTCCAGCAGAGGCTTTAAAGCCTTGGGATATTGAGGCTTGGCATCCAGATGATTTTTTGGTTTATCTTAATGAGCAATTTCCAGGAAAAATGATTGAAGTAATTCGGCAGCAATCAGGGGATCTCAAGAATCCTCCGCTGACCGTTGTTGAATTGCTGGATAAGTTAGAAAAAAAGAATAATGTTACAAAATTTGCTGGTAGCATTCGCTTCCATGAATATTCTAATGTAATCGTGCAAATTGCCAAAACAACCTTGAAGAGTAAGTTTGCAAGAATAGCACCAAAGGGTGGTCGATACCTTGAGGGTGAACAGTATCGACTTTGGCAAAAAGCGGGAATTTTAACAATTACGGCTAAAGACAACCGAGGGGAAATCCTGCGAGTTGAGAATGGGAAAATTCAGGGAAGTCTTTTATCACAGGACATTAAGGCATTCCAAATATTTGAACAAAGCTTAGAACAAGAACTAGGACAAACTAAAACACAGAAATCTCAAATCTGATAGCCTAACGTTGACTGCTAATGTTACATCTAGTATCGTTGAGCGGTGAAAAACTAACGTGAAAGCACAAGTATTTAGAGGCGTCAATCAACTGTCTTACGAAGATATCCCAGTTCCAACCCTAGAACCAGATGAAGTGCTGGTACAGGTGCGGGTTGTGGGGTTGTGTCAGTCAGATATTAAAAAAATTCGTTATCCACTGTATGAACCGCCGCGCATTTTTGGACATGAAACTGCCGGCACGATCGCAGCCGTAGGTAATAATGTCAAAGGTTGGCAAGTTGGACAACGGGTAGCGGTAATGCACCACATCCCCTGTATGCGTTGCGCCTACTGCCTAAATGATAATTTCTCCATGTGCGATGTCTACAAAAACATCTCCACTACCGCAGGCTTTAACGCCAGTGGCGGCGGTTTTGCTGATTATGTCAAAGTTCCGGGTCATATTGTGGAAAATGGTGGGCTAATTCCCATCCCTGATAACATCAGTTTTGAAGAAGCGAGTTTTGTAGAACCGACTAACTGCTGTTTGAAAGCGGTAAAAAAAGCTCAAATTGCCCCAGGACAAACTGTGTTAGTTACTGGTGCTGGGCCAATTGGGTTAATGTTTATCATGTTGGTGAAGTATTTCGGAGCAAAAGCGATCGCTACCGATTTACTACCCTCTAGAATTGAAAAAGCTTTGAGTGTGGGTGCAGAGGCGGCTTTTGATGCTCGTGATCCCGATTTAGCCGCCAAAATTCATACTCTGACTGGTGGATTAGGCGTTGATGTTACTTTGCTGGCTGTTCCTAGTGAGAAAGCCTTCTTTCAAGCACTTGATTGTACCCGCAAAGGTGGCAAAATCTTGTTTTTCGCGGAATTCCCTGATGAGGTAGAAATTCCCATCAACCCTAACATCCTCTACCGTCGGGAAATTGATTTGATCGGCAGTTATAGCTCATCTTATCGGCTTCAGAATCTATCAACTGATATTGTATTTAATCAGCAGATTGATGTAAAAGCGTTAATTAGCGATCGCTATTCATTAAAAGATTTATCAGCAGCTGTGGAAGTTGCGATCGCACCCACACCGGATACTTATAAAATCTTAATTTATCCGTAAAAAGAGATGAGGGGCATGAGGAAGCAATTTTTCTCCCCCTTCTTTCCCTGCTTCCCCATCAGCCTAAAAAAATGCTTATTACTCAAGTTGCAGTCGCTCTACTAGCTTTCTACGTCGCCTGGAATCTCGGAGCAAACGATGTTGCTAACGCAATGGGAACCTCTGTAGGTTCCAAAGCTGTCACCCTCAAACAGGCACTTATTATTGCTGGGGTATTAGAGTTTACGGGTGCTGTATTATTTGGACATCAGGTAACGGAAACCCTAGCGACGAAAATTGCTAATCCCGCCTTATTCGCCGCTACACCCCAAATATTCGTTGTTGGGATGGTAACGGTACTAATATCGTGTGGTGTGTGGTTGCAAATTGCCACATCACGCGGTTTACCTGTATCCTCTTCTCATGCGGTTGTTGGTGCGATCGCTGGATTTAGTTGGGTAGCTTTGGGAGTAGATGCAATTGATTGGTCATCAATTGGCTTAATCACCATTGGCTGGATTTTAACGCCATTAATTAGTGGTGCGATCGCTGCTTTATTCTACAGTCAAATCAAGCACTGGATTTTGGATCAACCCAATCAAGTAGTGCAGTTACAAGAATGGATTCCCTGGTTGAGTACTCTACTGCTAGGTGTATTCGGAGTCATTGTATTACCATCGCTGACTGAACCGCTAACCAATTTTGTAATTGAGCTTGGTTTTACAATCCCTGCTTACGACATTCCACTGTTAACCGGTGCAGTAGCAGCAGTTGGACTCACAATCATTAGTTGGCGACAATTGGGAGACAAGGGGACAACCGGGCAAACAGAAGAGTCTACCCAATCCCCCATGCCCCATGCCCCATGCCCCATGCCCAATCCCGTAGAAAGATTATTCGGTCGATTCCAACTGCTGAGTGCTTGCTTTGTAGCCTTTGCTCATGGTTCTAATGATGTGGGAAATGCGATCGCTCCTTTAGCTGCGATCGTTTACATCAATCGCACTGGTAGCGTACCTATAGATGGTATCACTATCCCCATTTGGATTTTAATCCTTGGTGGTGCTGGTATTGTTGGTGGTTTAGCTGTCTGGGGTAAAAAAGTCATCGCCACTATTGGCGAAAACATTATTTCCTTGCAACCTAGTAGTGGATTTTGTGCCGAACTGGCTACTGCTACTACCATCCTCATCGCCTCTCGGCTAGGTTTACCAGTCTCCACCTCCCACGCTCTCGTCGGTGGTGTAGTGGGTATTGGACTAGTGCAAAATATCAAGTCGATTAAGTTCCAAACACTAAAAGGCATTGCCGCCGCATGGCTAATTACAATCCCCGTGAGTGCTATCCTTAGCGCTGCCATCTTTAGCATCGCCCGGATTTTATTCTTCTAAGAATTATTAATATTTTCCTAACTTTTTTCTCTACTGCATTTACTCAAAGTAAAACCTAGACTGCAATTCTGCAAAAAAGCGTGTTTTTGCAGAATTGCTACTCATTCATTTAGAATGTTGTACAGGGGATAGCGTAACTTGGAATTTCCACAGAAAGATACTTTAATCTCTATTTAGAGATGTAAACTGTCACACAAGTTACATTCCACACGAATTTCCAGCTAGTTTCGCAAGTCAGACAATTTTGTGGCGATGTCTGGCAAGAAGTCAGTTTGCGCCTACGCGCACCCATCTGCAAGTCTTTGACAATTACTATTGGTAGCAAAACAATAAATAGTTATTTGGAGTGAGATTTATTTAAAAGTAAAAATCTCATTGGCAAATAATTGATGGAAATTAAAACTGACCAAAAACAAAAAAGTCTCAGTTCAAGCGACTTCCAGTCGTGGCGATAATTCCAAAATCGTTCGACTAAGCGTTCGTAGAGCGTCTCCGAGAGAAGTCGAAGTCCAAAATCGAATGGTCAAATATTTGTTAATGCTGAAGAGAAAACCGTGTAGTAAGGAGTGGAGCAAATTTGATGCTTTGCCAACCTGTGTCTAGTATGACAGAATTACGTTGAAATGCGGAAGTGCTGTTAAAATTTTTAATTTATCTGACAAAATACAGGAAATTACTATGAACGCCAAGCAAGCGTACGGGAAGCAGCTTTATCGTCAAGGTATTAGAGGTTAGAAGCTAATGGGGCGATTCGAGAAGCAACCAGAAAACCCGCGAGTCAGAGGCGAGCTATCCAGAGCAGCAGAAAATGCTCTTTGGGCTGTAGTTGAAGACTTAGAAAATCTTCAGCAGAATGTCCTCAGAGCGTTGCAGGAAGACGTAAAGCGGCTTCAGTCCGAAAAAAATCGGTTATCTGATGAAATTCAAAGCTTGGTAGAGGAAAAAGAGCATTTACAGCAAGTGCGCCAAATCACTGAGCAGCAAGTGTTGATTCGTCAACTGGCAGAAGTTCTGGCAAAGCATATATCTTCACAACTGCAATCCTCTCTAGCAACTTTAGCTAACCAAAGCAGCGAGGGCAAGTCTTACGAACAAGCTGCGCTGAAGTCCGCTGAAGTGAGCAGCAATGTAGTAGGTGAAATCAATGAAAAAGTCGAACACATGTTTGACAGCCTGGATGACACCGTTACTGTTACTTTTAACTCCCTGCAACAGGAGCTGAAGAATTATCAAAGTAATCTTTCCCAACAGTTGTCACGGATGTACAGCCAGCAGCAGCAAGGGGAAACGATTTTGGCGGAGTTTGTTAATCGCCTGCATGGAGAACTAGAAAAAACTATAGAAGAAACTTTGCGTAAACCAGAAACAGCAGGTAAACCTACTGTTTTGCAGTTTAGGGAGCCAGAGAAAAACACTTCTTTTGAGACATCCCCGCCACAGTCTGGCGAAGTAGCCAGAAATTCCCCTGAGCCAATTTCCCTGATCCCGAATAAATTTTCACAAAGGGAAACGACATCAGAGGCAACCATTGTTAGGGAAAACGCCGCGAACCCAATTTCTTTACCCAGCAAGGACTTGTCCCAAAGGGAAACAACATCAGAGCCAACCATTGTTAGAGAAAACACCGCGAACCCAATTTCTGTCCCCAGCAAGGACTTGTTCCAAAGGGAAACGACATCAGAGCCAACCATTGTTAGAGAAAACGCCGCGAACCCAATTTCTTTACCCAGCAAGGACTTATCCCAAAGGGAAACGACATCAGAGCCTCCGGTGGCTGTAGTTCCGCCGCCAAAAGACAATGCCACCGAACCGATTTCTGTCCTCAATCAGGACTTGCCGGAAAACAAAACGACATCAGAGCCTCCGACTGCATCTGTACCCCAGCCTGGAGCAATGCCACCTTCACGAAGGAGAAACGCTGCTGAACCAATTTCTGTCCTCCGCAGGAACGGATCACAGAGCAAAGCTAAATCCTCATCGACCACTGCCCTAGAGCCGCAGCCGGAAGCAAAACCCCCACAATCACGATCGCCTAATTCCTCTGGCTTATCGCCGCTCCAAATTGGCTTCTTGTTGATTGTCTTATCGGCAGTGGTATCGTCGCTTTATAACGTAGCCATCAAGGTGATTTTCCATGAAGGTTCCCAGATTTTTGGAGTATTAGAGGTAGAGCGCTTGCTACCGCCGACTTTGGGCAATACTCTGTTAATTTTGACCCTACGGTTTATGGTAGTAGTTCCATTGATGTTACTGTTATCTCCAATACTGCATCCTCAATTGTGGCAAGACCTGGAAAACTTGGGCGCTTCAGTCCGAGGAAAGCCCACAGGTGCTAATGCAGCTAACAAGCAGATTTTGCTGTTGTCGATTGTGAGTGGGGGCTTTTTGTTTTTGTCTCAGGTGCTGATATACATTGCGATCGCTCAAGTCACGACTGGAATGGCGATCGCACTGTTCTTTGTCTATCCAATGGTTAGTGGTCTATTGTCGTGGTTTCTGTTTCGCGATCGCCCGACCATATTCCGCATCAGTGCGATCGCCGCGATTTGCTGCGGTGAATTGTTAGTTTTAGGGGGTTCTCCCAGCATAGGTATGGGTAATACTTCAATGGGAAGCAGCGCCGCCATTCTTTCGGGTGTGGCTTTTGCAGCCTACATAATTCTGACACGGGTTTGTGCTAGCAAACTGCATCCGGTGACTTTTACTTTAATAAACTTCGCTACCATGTTGGTGTTGAGCTTTATCTGCTTGATGCTACCTTTACCAAGCAGTTGGAACTTGGTAGTTGACCCTTCTAAGATACTGGAACTAGTTTTAAGCGCATTTATTTTGGGTGTGCTGACTCTGGCGGGCTATTTGCTCAACAATGTTGGTATTAGTAAACTAGGTGCCTCACGATCGGCGATCATCGGTGGTAGCATTCCAGTTTTAACCGTGATTTTCGCTGGGCTAATCATTCAAGAAAATTTGGATCTTGTGCAAATTCTGGGAGTATTGTTAGTAACCTTTGGTGCCGCTGCTTTCAGCTTGGAAACAATACGAAATCAGGTTAAACCTTCTAATCCCACGAATTAAATGGCGAGTTCAATCAGTTTAGATGTGGTGGGAGCTACTTTACCTCCCACCACTCTCAGCATGAATCGTGACGCGAATACGCCTACTTCTAACTTCTCTAAATTATCAGTGAGATACAAGATCCCTGACTTCTCCAAGAAGCCGGGGATCTAAGTTTTTACGAATGATTTAGAACTGCTGTATAGGTGTAGATAACACCTAATACATTAGCGGAGAGTAATCAAAATTACTTAACTTGTAATATATTTTTAGGAATTTAGCCTGATATAGGTAGGGAAAACACGTATATATAAGCAGTATGATCAGGTTTATTTCATTCTCCCCTAGTCGCCAGGGAATAAATTCCCCATCTTATGGCTAAAGTCGGTTTTAATCGACTATCAATAAGCTTTTGAGTCCGTTTTAACGCACTTGGACTATAAGAAAAGGAAATAAATTTCCGGATGGGTTATGCGAAGAATGAAATAGCCCTGGCAGTATGAGTACTACTGACTCAAGCAGTTGAGCATGAGTACTTGCTAAAAGACAAAATTGGCAAGGAATTAAGACCATTGCAGCACATTTTGGAACTAGGAGATGAACAATCTTTAGAGTAACCGCTTTTTTCAGCGTGGGAGACTATTGTCGCTAACAGCGAGGTAAAAACATACTTGGAAGTAGCTAATAAATTAGTGAAATCAGGGACTTTCAAAATTATTTCATCAAAAAAATATAAATTTATTGAGGAATAATCTCTAAATAATCATCAGATGGAATCCAATATGTTTTATTATCTTTATGGTTAGTAACTCATTTTTCAGTTATTAGCATGATCAACAAAGCCTGATGGCTATGCAATTCACTCTGAATTCATCGCAGTTTTCTGTGTCAAATCATCAACATAAAAAATAAATAAGACTTGATTTAGAAGGAAGCATCCAAATATCATCAAACCTTGATTTAAGCAAAATGTAAATTATTTAAAGATACATTATTGATAAAATTAAACATAGATAAATTTATTCCAAATCCGAAAAACAATGATATGATAAAAACTAATAATTGAATAAAATAGGGATTTTGAAATTGGAATTATTTGCTCTGCTTGATGTCTATTATCTTTCCTTAAGCCAACGGCTGAAACTGCCGAGACATCACTGGAAGTTCTGAACGGATGATAGTTCACAAAGACAACCTCTAAATGTGACTACACCTGGTAAGCGATTTCTTTTTAGACCACTTCCAATTATTTCTAGTCACCTGTGTGCTACAAATAATTTGCCAAAGCTGAAAAAACCGATCTTTTCCGAGTAACAGATATTCTAGATAAACCGCGCAAACTTGTTATTACTCCGAGTCGGTATCATGCCACAATTAGGTGTAAGCAGCTTGGCGTTATTGCTCTTGAAAGATCAGAAAAACCTCAAAGAACTGAGAGACTTTGTAGATTAATTGCAACATACTTGACTTTTGAGACATAAACCGCTTTCAAACTAGAATTGGTGATGTCTGTAATTTTCTGGTTAGATGTAGGGACAGTTATAGTAACAATACTAAATCTGCTCATGTACCAGAAAAGATGCGAAAATGGTAGTTTGCGCTACCGTCGATCTCATAGTTATCGCATACTAATATAGTTTGAAGTAAATACATTGCCTTCAGGTGTATATTACCAATTCTCACTCGATTAGAAAACTCTGTAAACGTGCTATTCAATTGTCTGTAATATGAGTAACGACATAGATCTGATCAAACGTCTTGACCCCAGTGCGATGGATCAGATCATGCTTTATCTGGCTTTTAGTGCCATGCGGACGAGTGGGCACAGGCATGGGGCATTTTTAGACGCAGCCGCAACAGCAGCAAAGTGTGCAATTTACATGACTTATTTGGAGCAGGGACAAAACCTGCGGATGACAGGGCATTTGCACCACCTGGAACCGAAACGCGTAAAAATTATTGTAGAAGAAGTCAGACAGGCGCTAACAGAAGGCAAACTGTTAAAAATGCTGGGTTCTCAGGAACCGCGCTATCTGATTCAATTGCCTTATGTTTGGTTAGAAAAGTATCCTTGGCAACCGGGGCGATCGCGCGTTCCTGGTAGCAATCTGACTAGTGAAGAAAAAAGACAAATTGAGCAGAAATTGCCAACCAATCTACCTGACGCTCAGTTAGTTAGCTCTTTTGAGTTTCTGGATTTGATTGAGTTTTTGCACAAGCGATCGCAAGAAGAGTTGCCACCCGAACACCAAATGCCTTTGAGTGAAGCTTTGGGTGAGCATATCAAGCGCCGTCTACTCTACTCAGGCACAGTAACACGCGTTGATTCTCCTTGGGGAATGCCCTTCTACGCTCTTACTCGTCCTTTTTATGCCCCAGCAGACGATCAAGAACGCACTTACATCATGGTAGAAGATACCGCTCGGTATTTTCGGATGATGAAAAATTGGGCAGAACGGCGACGAAATGCCATGCGCTTACTGGAAGAACTTGATATCCTCCCAGAAAAAATGGAGCAGGCTATGGAAGAATTGGATGAAGTTATCCGTGCCTGGGCAGATAAATATCACCAAGACGGTGGTATTGCAGTGATTTTACAGACGGCTTTTGGCCAAAGAGAAGACTAGCGCCATTAGCATAAATTCAAAATTCAAAAAGCTGATAAAGTAAGCTTTTACTGATTTTGTCCCTTGCTTAAGAGTAAGGGCGTGGTTGGTGTATTTACATTTTAATACTGTACTAGTAGTACAAAAGTCACAAGCAATTTTGTGACTTTTGTCTTGTTAAGTATTTAGTTTGGATAATTTGCCAGCAGAGGACAATTATGGCGGGTTTTATATAAATATTGTCGTTCCAATCATAGTAGGGTAGGCATCGTAATGCCCACCCTACAAAAAATTAACCTGTATTTTCAGCCAATTACAAAGCACTTTGACGCACTCCCCCGCATGAATGACGAGGGCTTTACGCATCACGACTCGTAATTTAATTAGTGCCAGGTTGCGTTGGAACAATTGGTTGTGTTGGAACAACCGGCTGCGCCGGAATAAGCGGTTGCGGCGTTGGAATTGGGGTAATCTCGGGACTTGGACTTGATCCCGCAGGAATTATATTCTGCGGTGTAGAGGAAGATGAAGCCCCGATAACGCTGTCACCAGCATCGATACAAGTTTCCAATATCTGAGTAGCTTGAAGGTCAACTTTACTACTACGTAATCCCACCACACACTGACCAAAGCGCACGGGTAGCAAACTGCGACCACAGTAATCTAAAGCTGCTGGATTAACTGCCTCCTGAGTACTTGAACTGACACCGACTACACAGGTAGATAACTCCTCAGGACGCCTAGCTTTCCCACAAGAAGAAAGCGCATCTGTCGCGGCAATTTGGGTCTGCTTCTCAATTTTAGTGACGCAAGCAGCCAAATCTCTTGGATGCAGTGCCTTTGCACAACCTTGTGATGCTGCTTCTGCTGTGACACCTACGCTCAGAAGGCGACCCGCACAGACACTATAATCATTGCTGTAGGAGGCAGCAACAGCCACATTAGGGAAGATCGTTGTCAACCATCCAGCTATAGCCAAAACTGGTACTATTAAAATCCTGGAGGTGGAACTGCCTTGTTTGTTCTTAGCTCTGCTAACCACTTTTTTGCTCATTGATATTGCCATTCTCCAAACACCCAAGGCTATGCTAACTCAAATATTATTTTAAAAATCCTCTGCAATCAAAGAATTTCGGCAGGAGTAAAGTCTAGACATAATTAATTATGTCGAAAATTGTGCTAATATAACTGTTTGAAAGATAAGTAGGCAACGTAAAAAGTATTTCAGAGTAAGAATGCTGCGTAAACCAATCTGATGATTGAGTAGCCTAGAAAACTAAATAAACACAAAAAACTTATTGGCAAGAGTACGACGGGGCACGTCGGAATTCAGGCTTGGAAGCCAGGGGTCGGCTCTACCGACTTAAAGCAACTGGCGTAAAGAGGATGCCTCTACGTTGGTATGATACGTCATACCAAGGCAAGCAGCCTCAAAAAATCAAGAATCCCCTGATTTGTCATTAGGGGAATGTCAAAATAGAATGTTTGGGTAAAGTTTAAACAGGATTAGATTAAGGAAACTCATGTCCCGATATAGAGGGCCACGCCTCAGAATTGTCCGCCGCTTAGGCGATTTACCAGGATTGACTCGCAAAAGCGCCAGACGCGCTTACCCGCCTGGGATGCATGGTCAGAACCGCAAGAAGCGCTCTGAGTATGCTATCCGTCTAGAGGAAAAACAAAAGCTCCGCTTCAACTACGGTTTGACTGAAAAGCAATTGCTGCGCTATGTGCGGAAAGCCAGACGTGTTACTGGTTCTACCGGACAAGTGTTGCTGCAATTCCTAGAAATGCGCTTGGATAATACCGTTTTCCGCTTGGGTATTGCCCCGACTATTCCAGCAGCTCGTCAACTGGTTAATCACAGTCACATCACTGTTAATGGTCGTGTGGTGAATATTGCCAGTTACCAATGCCGTCCTGGTGAAGTGATTGCGGTCAGGGATCGGGTACAATCACGGAAAATCGTGGAAACTAACTTACAATATCCCGGTTTGGCTAACCTTCCCAGTCATTTGGAGTTTGACAAAACTAAGTTGGTTGGTAAAGTTAACAGCGTTATTGAGCGGGAATGGGTGGCACTACAAGTTAATGAACTACTTGTGGTGGAATACTACTCACGACAAGCATAATAGTCATTTGTCCTTAGTCATTTGTCTCCGTTCGCGCAGCGTCTCCCTTAGGAGAAGTCTGATCGGAGGAAGCCTCCGCTCAGACTTCTCTCGTAGTCATTTGCAAAGGACAAATGACCAATAACTAATGACTAACCGCCAATTTGCGACATCGTGCGAGTATATGTACCTAAAATTCCCGAATCGCGCCCTTTAAAGTTAATTTCTGGCTTGATTCCTAATAAATGCCTGACTTGCTCTTGTAATTGAGTCGTGCTAGTACCAGAACGCAAAGCAGTTTTTAAATCTATTTGACCAGTTTCATTCAATAAACAAGGACGCAGCCAGCCATCGGCACTAAGGCGCATCCGATTACAACGATCGCAAAAACATTCTGACATCTGACTAATAAATCCCAGTGTCCCCTTCGCACCGGGAATTTGAAAGACATCAGCCGGGCCAGCACCACGAACTTGAGATTCTGTCAAGCCCCAGCGATCGCAAATACGTTTTCGTAACTCGGCTGAAGATACCCAACCGCGATCGCCAAACAAATGCACATTACCAATAGGCATAAATTCAATAAATCGAACATGCCACTGTTTGTCAATTGTCAGGGCAGCTAAATCGAGAACTTCGTGGTCGTTGACACCAGGAATCACCACCACATTCAGCTTCAGTGGGTTGAATCCGACATGATGAGCAGCTTGAATCCCTTGCCAAACTTGTTGCCAACGAGAACGACCCTGATTACCGATAATTTGGTCAAAAATGTCGGAATCAAGAGAGTCCAGACTAATATTAATTCGTCGCAGACCAGCATTGTAGAGGTTTTGCGCCATCGGAGCCAGCAAAAAACCGTTGGTGGTCATTGAGATATCTTGAGTTTGGGGGAGAGTTGCGATCGCACCTACCAAATCCACCACACGGGGACGCAATAAGGGTTCACCCCCAGTCAAGCGAAACCGATTAAACCCTACTGGAATAAATACCTCTTGAATTAAGGTGAGTAGTTCCTGATCAGTCAACAGCTGTTGCTTGAGAATATAGTCCAGTTCTACTCCCTCTGGCATACAGTACTGACAACGAAAATTGCAGCGATCAATTAAGCTAATGCGGAGGTAGTCTACCTGATTCATCGTTTTATTTTTATTGTCTCTGATAAATAAAAGACTTGACAAAGGTGGTTTACCCTTTCCTACTATATTTGTTGTAACCCAAAATACCGTACTCCCCCTTAAGTCAGAGTTCACAGATTGTGGCATAATAAGCCGATCGCATCCACTAATTAGTCATCAATCGTGCAAGATACCGACTCCATCAACGACCTTGCTGCTGCTTTGCAACAGCCAGCAGATATTACCTTTGAACTGCCCGATCCAGAAGATGAACAGATTCTAGAGTCAGATTTTCAACAGCAGCTAGAAATAGCTTGGCAGGTATGCGATCGCTTTGATTTGCAAACTGAAATCTGGCGGGGGCGAATTTTACGGGCGATCCGCGACAGAGAGAAAATTGGTGGTGACGGACGCGGTACTGGCTTTCTGCGATGGCTAAAAGAGCGGGAAATCAGCAAAAGTCAAGCTTATGCCTGGATTCAACTGGCGAATAGTGCTGATACTCTCATTGAAGACGGGAAACTTGACCCAGGTTCTGTGAACAACTTCAGCAAACGGGCTTTTATCGAAACCTCCAAAGCAGTCCCAGAAGTGCAACAGATGGTGAGTGAAGCCGCACAAAAAGGCGATCGCATCACTAGGCGCGAAGTGCGTCAACTCAGCGATGAATGGACAGCCATGTCCTCAGATTTATTACCCGAAGCAGTTAAGGAAAAAGCCGCAGATAACACCCTTCCCCCACGCTACATCGCCCCACTGGTGAAGGAAATGGAAAAACTGCCAGAATCGCACCAAAAGTTTATCCAAAAGGAAATTGCTGCTAATCCTGATGTAGATACCCTGAAACAAGTAACTACCGAAGCGCGTAACTTGGCGAAATATCTCAAAGGGGCGGCTCAAGTGCAAGCGCTGACCCAAGAAGATGTTGATATTGAAACAGCCTTAGAAGAAGCCCAAAGAGTCGGCTGTTTGAGCATTGCTGCTGATTTGGTAAATCAAGCATCGCAAATTGAACAAACGATCGCTAAACTTTACATGACTTGGAAACGGATCGGTAATTTAGCAGATCGATTATATGTAGATACTGGCGCAAGTACACCCAACTTGCGATCGCTCCTCACTTGCTTGGAACCTCTGGGTGGTGAAATCATGGAATTGCAACTGAGTGGTGCGACTGAACACACTATTCGTTTGCAAATTCAGGAGACGAGTTAGGGAGTGGGGAGTGCGGAGTCAAGAATTATTCTCCCCCTGCTTCCCCTATTCTCCTCTTTCCCCTGACTGCGGATAAAATTGTTTATGTAGCCGCGAATTCCATTGCCTCTACTGCTCATCCATGTTAAAACCGCCATGTCTCAAATTCTAATTAGCATCGCAAGATGTAGCAACGAGTGAGGAGTTATGGGGCGACGCAGTAGGTACTTGAGCAACCAGAACCACGTTACCATTGGCATCCATTACCCATCCTTGGGCTTCCACAATTTGAGTAGGTTCATTGACAGAATTAACTTTCCGTAATTTTTCTTCTCTGTTTCGCTGCTTGGGAACAACCACTCTTTTCTGAATACCGCCAGCACGATTCTTACTATCTGGCTCCAGTGTAATCCAATCTGCCAGCACCGCATTATCAGCGATCAATGGCTCTGTGGGATCAGGCGCTAGTCCTCCACGCCCAGTTGCAATAAATGAACTTCTGGCTATTTTTCCACCAGAATTACAACCAGCAACAATTTGCTGTGAGGCATCAACAATATTTACGGGTAATTGCACTAATCCTTTGCTGGGGTCAACATCTGGTGAGTTGATTTGTACAGTGCCACTTAATGAAGGGTTTTGTTGAGAAAATGCGCTAATGTCATTTGTTGGCAGGTTATTTGGGTTGATTTGCTTTGCATCAAGTCTCTCTACCTGTGTACGAGTGCGGGGCACAAACCCAAAGATGTTCTTAGTAGTGATTGTGATTTTACCACCAGAGCCAGAGAAGGCGTTGGCGGTGATATCGCTATTTTCTAAGGGAGCGGCGACGAGGAAGCCATTAGGTGCTTTGATGGTAATATTACCGCCATCTCCACTAAGCCCTGTCGTACCTGCGTTAGTGGTTATCTGACTTTCGTGGGTCATCAGTAATAAGTCCTGCACCTGTAGCATAATATCCCCCCCTCCACCTGACTCACTATTAGATGTGAGTGTTCCTTTATCCAGAAGTAGGGAGCGAGTGGTTATATTTAAATCGCCTGCTTTCCCTAAATTATTTGGATCTCCGTTAGAGATGACATTTTTTCGAGCTTGGCTGCTCACAGATATTGCAGCCCCATTCTTGATAATCAATTCCCCTGTCGTTAGGTTTAAGTTACCGCCATTTCCAGGCCCTTGAGTTCCAGAAAACAAGCCACTGACGTTAGAACCATTTGGTGAGGTTCCAATTAGTTCTACGGAATCAGAGGCGTTCACAGTTAAATTTCCGGCATTTCCTGTAGCTGGTATAAGTTCGTTAGAAAAATAACCATATATGCTCTCAGAGGTTGTTGATATTTTTGCCCCTCCTTCGATACGCAACTTTCCAGTGTTAATTGTGATGTTGCCAGCGTTTTTCTCGCCATAAGTTGCACTAAATAATCCACTGGATATTAAATCACTACCATCTTGCTGACGAACGGAGGTGCCGCCGATTAGTTCCACGGAATCAGAGGCCTTTATGGTCAATTGCCCCTGCAATTGTCCTCCACCTCTAACGACCAACTTTTTAGTAGTGACATTTATGTTCCCAGAGTTTCCGCTGGAGAAATTCTGAGTAAACAGTTGTGCATCTTGCTCAACTACTACAGACTCTGAGGCGTTCAGTGTCACATTCCCCCCTGACTGCTCTTGCAAGGGATAAACTAGAATTAGGAAACTCCCAGCTATCCGTATATTCCTGCCTTGCATCTGGATATTGCCCCCAGTGTCTCCATGAGTATCGATGGTAGATGAGGTTTCCTGCGATTTGATTAATTCGATGTTCTGGAAATTTGGAACACCTTCATATCCAAATGCCCAACCTAGGTTCGTTGGACTCAAACTGACCAGACTATTACCAGCGACGCTTCCTAACTCAACGCTTCCGTCCTTTGCTGTGATATTTCCTCCATCTAGCGTGATATCACCGCCGATGAGTGCCAAGGTTTTGCCTTGCTGCACCTGTAGACCAACGCCTTGTCCAAAGATATTAACTGCGCCATCTGGTTGTGCTTGGGATTGATTGCGGATGGGAGCCGCAGTTGTTCCGAATTGTAAACCAATGGGAACACTTACTGTCAGCAGGGGTGTACTTTGAGCAGATGTAGCACTAAATTTTGTACCATCAGCAAAGTTCAAGCTACTCGCCGTACTGCCCACAAATGAACCGCCGATATTTAAAGAAGCATTTGACCCAAAAACAATGCCGTTAGGATTAATCAGAAACAGGTTGGCTGCGCCGTTAGCTTTCAGAATGCCATTTATATTGGAAATAGAATTGCCTGTCACTCGACTGATGATGTTTTGAATATCTATTGCATTGTTAAAGTAGGCTGTCCTTCCCGCAGAGACAGAAAACTGTTCAAAGCTGTGGAACAAATTTGTACCACGAACTGCCCCACCATCAATCTGGTCTGTAGGCTGACCATCGATTAGCTTTGGTGTAATGATTGAACTTTCAGATCCAAGTGTGCCATCCTTTTGTATTTGGGCTAAGGCAAAACTCTCAAAGAAAGTCAGCACTCCAGCAATTGCTAAGGTACTCACAATCCCTAACTCCCAGCACCAACTGCTTCGGTATTGAGACATGACTAACTTGCACCCAAAAAATAAAAGTATATTTAAATACTGCTCCTTGCTAGTTAGGTATAGTGATACTTGAGATTATCTCTGTAGCCTAACTAGTAAATGCAAAGTTCAGCATTTTTATACTCACTAGAATAAACTCTTTAGAGGTCATTAATAAAGTAAAAATAAAATTACTTTTGGGGAGCCAGTGCGTTGCTGTAGTCAAAAGAGTTGTAGAAACTGGTGAACCAGCGCACCCAAGTTGGTTTCTTTAGATTTACTTTATAAATTGTTTCTTACAGTCCCAAGACTAAATTCTTTAGCAGTTACAGCCAAGAGGGTTGTGATTTGAAGGACAAGGGACACACAATGAATTTAAACTTTGAGACAGATTAGTTTCATATTGGGTGCTAGCTGGAATTATTTCGATATTGTCTTGTGCTGTAACGCTATAATTATTAGGTAGATTCCCGTTCTGGCCAATTTGAGCAATAGCAGAGTTTCTAGACAAAACTACTGCACCACCTATTGCAATTCCTAAATATTTAACGCAATCCGAAAGATTATTCATACTTAATATTGCAGCTCTTTCAGTAATAAAACAACAATTGCTACCTAGTACCAAAGCTTTAGTAAACCACAGTAATATATATTGGAATCAGTAATCTACGTTTCGTTCTTTATGAAAATTTAAGAACCTATTTGTAAACTATTATGAAGGTCTGGTTGAGGTGTTCTGAGGTGTTTTAAAATCACATGAAGCATATTTCCTTATGAGCCAATTACCGCATTCATACCCTTTACATTTTTTTATAAACAGCCTCTAACAGGACTTACGCAGCGATGATTGGTCATTGATTATAAGCGGAATGCAATGTAGCGAAGCAATCTCGTTGGGACTGGGATTGCTTCGCTTGCAATCAGGGAGAAACCTGATCTTTGCGTAAGTCCTGTTACCCTTTCGCCCTCTTGTTTATAAATACAGTCCGAAGACTAAATTATTTAGCAGTTACAGCCAAGAGGGTTGTGATTTGAAGGGCAAGGGACACACCATGATCTTTGCATTAGCACAATTCTCTCTTCTGTGTCTTTTGGGGTTTGCTGTTCATTAACTGCATCACCAGATTTGATTTTATTTAGGTCAAGATTGCACTGCCACTGAACTATTAGAGCTCGATCTTCTAATACTCCGTATTTCTCAAGTACTGCGTATAAGTCAGCATTCTTAACGCTTTCAAGCAGTTTATGTTGAATCTCGTCTTGTAACTGTTGTAATGTTTCAGAGTTCATAACTGTTTCCATTTCCAATGTGTACAATTATGGATTCAGCTTGGCTAGGAAGAATTTCGCATAGTTTCACAAAATTCAATAGACATCTCCGAAAAAGAATGTAGAGACGCGAAATTTCGCGTCTCTACAAGGGTTCTAGATAAGGCATATTTAATTTCACCAGATGTCTAATGCTGAGATTGAAATCTCAGGGGGGCTTTGACTCACCGCCAGCCTCCCGGCTAATTCTTAATCCCCGTGGTGGCAATACCCTGAATAAACTGGCGCTGACCGATGAGAAATAGTACCATCACTGGAACTGTCGCGATTGTCACTGCTGCCATCATTAAGGGCCAATTATTCGTAAATTGTTCTTGAAACTCTGCCAACGCCAGCTGCACCGTCCTTAATTCTGGTCGTGTCGTAAACACCAGAGGCTTAAACAAATCATTCCATTCGCCGATGAAAGTGAACAAAAACAGCGTCAGCAAGGCCGGACGGGCTAAAGGTAACATCACTCGCCACAAAATTTGCAGTCTGTTCGCTCCGTCTATGGCTGCGGCTTCCTCTAATTCCACGGGAATTGTCTGGAAATATTGACGTAATAAGAAAATCCCAAATCCGTTGACAGCAGTGGGTAAAATCAGCGCCCCATAGGTATTTATCAAGTGTCCCCACTTCAAAACCAAAAAGATCGGAATCACCAATAACTGAAAGGGAATCACCAAAGTTGCTAAAACAACCAATAGCAGTGCTTGGCGTCCCCGAAACTTCAGCCGTGCGAGGGCGTAACCCGCTAAAGCGGAAGTGACAATCTGAAACGCCGTCACAGCGATCGCTACCAAGGTAGAATTAGCAAACGCCAGCAAAAATTTTCCCTGTTGCCATGCAACGCGGTAATTAGCTAAAGACCAGTGATTTTTGGACAAATTTTCTGGGCTGGCGGCGGTTGATGCAAAGGAGGTGAGAAAGACCACAAACAGAGGTAGTAGAACGAGCAATGCCCCTAGCAGTAAGACTACCAGGCTCAAAAAATCACCAGATTTCAGATTAGGGTTCGGTTTGGACATTATTTGAGATGCAAAGTATTTGTTTCACTAGTAGAGCATCGTCCCCAGCAACAGTTAATCTATAAACATAGTTACTTGTTAAGTTAAATTAAAGCACAGTGATTATTACCCTCAGTTCATAGGGTAAATTAAATCCGGTGTCAAAATAATTCAGGTTTACAGGAGTAAACATACCATGCAGCAGCTTGCAGACCAATTTAAACAATTAGATTTCCAGAGCGAAACATACAAAGATGCTTATAGCCGGATTAATGCGATCGTGATTGAAGGGGAACAAGAAGCCCATGAGAATTACATCACACTAGCCCAACTGCTGCCGGAATCTCATGATGAATTGCTTCGCCTTTCTAAGATGGAAAGCCGCCACAAAAAAGGATTTGAAGCTTGTGGGCGCAATTTGCAAGTAACCCCAGATTTGCAATTTGCCAAGGAGTTTTTCTCTGGACTACACCAAAATTTCCAAACAGCAGCGGCATCCGGCAAGGTCGTTACTTGCTTGTTGATTCAGTCTTTAATTATTGAATGTTTTGCGATCGCAGCATACGAAAATTATATCAACGTCGCCGACGATTTCGCCCGCAAAATCACTGAGGGAGTAGTAAAAGAAGAATATAGCCACCTCAACTTTGGAGAAGTTTGGTTGAAAGAACATTTTACAGAATCCAAAGCTGAACTAGAAGAAGCAAACCGCCAAAACCTACCTATCGTTTGGAGAATGCTCAACCAAGTAGAGAGAGATGCCCACACAATGGCAATGGAAAAAGATGCTTTGGTAGAAGCCTTTATGATTCAGTACGGTGAAGCATTAAGTAATATAGGTTTCACAACTCGCGATATTATGCGATTGTCAGCCTATGGACTCATAGCCGCTTAAAAAAGTGCTGAGTAATAAGTGCTGAGAAGCCAGTGCTTTGGGGAGCCAGCGCGGTCTTGGGGGTTTCCCCCATAAGAGACTGGCGTAGCCAGCGCGGTCTTGGGGGTTTCCCCCATAAGAGACTGGCGTAGCCAGCGCGGGAACAGGGGGGTTTCCCCCATCAGCGACTGGCATCGGTGCCGACAGCCAAGCAACTGGCGTTACTGAGGAGTTCAAATTTAAATTCAGAACCTCAGAACTCAGGACTTAGGACTCAGGACTGCTCAACCACTTAATATTCCACGCGCTCAAGACAGCATAAGCTTAATAATCACTACATGTTTGGTCTAATTGGACATCTCGCTAGTTTAGAACACGCTCAAGCGGTAGCTCAAGAATTGGGATACCCAGAATATGCCGATCAAGGGCTAGACTTTTGGTGCAGCGCCCCGCCGCAAATTGTCGATACCATTATTGTCACCAGTATAACTGGGCAAAAAATTGAAGGACGGTATGTAGAATCTTGCTTTTTGCCGGAGATGCTAGCGAGTCGTCGCATCAAAGCCGCAACGCGCAAAGTCCTCAACGCTATGGCCCATGCACAGAAGCATGGCATTAACATCACAGCTTTAGGCGGATTTTCCTCGATTATTTTTGAAAACTTTAAGTTAGAGCAGTTTAGCCAAGTCCGCAACATTAAACTAGAGTTTGAACGCTTCACCACAGGAAACACGCATACTGCCTACATTATTTGTAAGCAGGTGGAAGAAGCCTCAAAACAACTGGGAATTGATCTGTCAAACGCAACTGTTGCTATATGTGGAGCAACAGGGGATATTGGTAGTGCAGTTACACGCTGGCTAGATGCAAGAACAGATGTTAAAGAACTTTTGTTGATAGCCCGTGACCAAGAACGTCTCAAAGAGTTGCAAGGCGAACTGGGGCGAGGAAAAATCATCGGTTTGACAGAAGCACTGCCCCTAGCTGATGTTGTAGTTTGGGTTGCCAGTATGCCCAAAGGCATAGAAATTGACGCTACCACTTTGAAACAACCCTGTTTGTTGATAGATGGTGGCTATCCTAAAAACTTAGCAACAAAAATTCAGCATCCTGGTGTACATGTGTTAAATGGTGGAATTGTAGAGCATTCCCTGGATATTGACTGGAAAATTATGAAAATCGTCAATATGGACGTGCCAGCCCGCCAGTTGTTTGCTTGTTTTGCCGAATCAATGCTGCTGGAATTTGAGAAGTTATACACGAACTTTTCGTGGGGACGGAATCAGATTACCGTAGACAAAATGGAGCAGATTGGTCGGGTATCAGTAAAACATGGATTTAGACCACTGCTGGTTTAGTCATTGGTCATTGGTCATTAGTCATTGGTCATTGGTCATTTGTTATTTGCAAAGGACAAAGGACAACTGACAAAAGACAAAGGACAAAGGATAGATAACTTATAACTCGTAATTCATAACCCCTACGATGGCAACTACCGAGCGTAAACCGCTACTGTTAGATTTTGAAAAACCCTTAGCAGAACTTGCAACCAGAATTGATCAAATTCGGCAACTTGCAGAAGAAAATGGCGTCGATGTTTCTGGTCAAATTCGTCAACTTGAAGCACGCGCCATGCAACTGCGTGAGGAAATTTTCACTAGTCTATCCCCGTCCCAGCGATTGCAAGTCGCTCGTCATCCACGTCGTCCCAGTACTCTCGATTACATTCAGGCTATTAGTGATGAATGGATGGAATTGCATGGCGATCGCTGTGGTGGTGACGATCCGGCTTTAGTTGGTGGTGTCGGTCGTCTGAGTGGGCAACCTGTGGTGATGTTGGGTCATCAAAAAGGTCGCGATACTAAAGACAATATTGCCCGTAACTTTGGAATGCCTTACCCTGGCGGCTACCGTAAGGCGATGCGGTTGATGGAACATGCCAACAAGTTTAGTATGCCGATACTAACTTTTATCGATACGCCGGGAGCTTGGTCTGGGGTGGAAGCAGAACACCAAGGTCAAGGAGAAGCGATCGCTTACAACTTGCGGGAAATGTTCTGCTTAGATGTGCCAATTATCTGCACAGTCATTGGTGAAGGTGGTTCCGGTGGCGCACTCGGTATTGGCGTAGGCGATCGCCTACTCATGTTTGAACACTCCGTTTATACCGTCGCCACCCCAGAAGCCTGTGCCGCTATTTTGTGGAAAGATGCTGGCAAGGCTCCCCAAGCCGCCGTGGCTCTGAAAATTATTTCCCACGACTTGAAAAAGTTGGGAATTATCGACCAAATACTACCTGAACCCACTGGTGGCGCTCATTCCGACCCATTAAAAGCCGCCACCACTCTCAAGCAAGTTCTGCTAGAAAATTTGGACGAGCTCAATCGTTTAACCGCTCCAGAACGCCGCCAACTGCGTTATGAAAAATTCCGCAAAATTGGTGTTTTTACAGAAGTTGCCCACTAACGGCACTGCATAATCTATTGATTAGCAAAGCAGCAATGCTATAATTGCCTATGTGCTTAAAGATTTTTAACAATCTAGCCATAGGCATTTGCATGTTCAGTAAATCTACTCAATTTAATTGAGTGGGTTTTGTATTTTTAAGTAATCTAATTGGAGTGTGCGGCGTGGTTTTCCAGGCGATGATTTGTTGTCTTTACTGGATAATAACCCACAATATGCCGAGTATTGCACTGAATTATAGCAGTTGCTTAATGCAAATCATCAGATTTTTAGATTCCTTTAATCTATCCAAACTGAGAAGTGTAAATAATTGGATGGTAATAGGCTTTAGGAACTGCCAAAAAATTGGGAGACACTATGAGTGTTGAGCAAAAACGACGCGCCCTGATTACTGGGGCAAGTAGCGGAATTGGGAAAGCAACGGCTTTAGCCTTTGCGAAAGTGGGAATAGATGTCGCCTTAGTCAGCCGTTCTCTAGATAAGTTGGAGGCGGTAAGAGAAGCAGTCGAGCATACTGGGGTGGAAGCGAAAGCTTACGCTGTAGATTTAGCGCGGCTCTGGGAAGTAAAAGAAAAGATCCAAGCGATCGCCCTTGACTTTGGTGATATAGACATTCTGGTAAATAGTGCTGGCATAGCCTATACAGATACTTTGAGCGAAACTCCCCTAGAAAACTGGCAGCAGGTAATTGACTTGAATCTGACTGGCGTATTTCAGTGCATTGTGGGGATTTTACCTTCAATGCGCGATCGGGGTACAGGCACAATTATTAACGTCGCCTCAATTGCCGCCAAGCAACCGTTTCCCGGTTGGGGAGCATACAGCGTCAGCAAAGCTGGTTTGATTGCCCTCTCTCAAACCCTGGCACAAGAAGAACGCACCCACGGTATTCGTGTCACAGCTATCTGTCCAGGCGCAGTCAATACCGAACTTTGGGACACAGAAACAGTCCATGCCAACTTAGACCGTTCCAAAATGTTAACTCCGGAAATTGTGGCTCAGTCAATTCTCTACACAGTTCTGTTACCACAACAGGCAGTTATTGACGAATTGACCCTAATGCCCAGTGCTGGCGCACTCTAATTGCGAAGTTAGGAGTTAGGAATTAAAAGTTAGAAGTTAGAATTTTTAACTTATAACTCATAACTAAATTCAAACCATAACCAAGACTGAATCATGACTATCGCTAGTTCAAACGGTTCCAATTGCTCTCAATCGCCTCTGATTCCCGACTTGGCAGAAGCCATAACTCCTAGACCCGATCGCAATACTCATAACGGGCGACAAGTGGATGTGTTCCCGCCAACAGAGGAACAGATGGAGGAAATGAAGGATGCCGTGCGGACACTAATATTGGGAGTTGGCGAAGACCCCGAACGCGAAGGACTCCTCAAAACACCCAAGCGAGTGGCCGAGGCAATGCGGTTTCTTACCAGTGGCTACAACCAATCCCTTGAAGAACTGGTTAACGATGCCATCTTTGATGAAGGGCATAACGAGATGGTACTAGTCCGAGATATTAATTTCTTTAGTCTGTGCGAACACCATATGCTGCCATTTATGGGTAGAGCACACGTTGCTTATATCCCCAACCAAAAAGTTGTGGGACTGAGTAAGCTGGCCCGCATTGTTGAGATGTATTCCCGTCGTTTGCAAGTGCAGGAGAGGTTAACCCGTCAAATTGCCGAAGCAATTCAGACCATTCTGGAACCTCAAGGGGTTGCAGTAGTGATGGAAGCTAGCCATATGTGCATGGTGATGCGGGGTGTCCAGAAACCAGGTTCTTGGACTGTCACTAGCGCAATGGTTGGTGTGTTCCAAGAGGATCATAAAACCCGCGAAGAATTTTTTAACTTGATTCGCCACCATTCAGCATTTTTTTAAGTGCTGCTAGCGGATAGCTAGGGTTTAGCCTGTGCTGAGTTAGGAGTTAGGATTTAATTCACAACTGATCACTCCTAACTTCTAAGTAACTCAATGTTCTTTAGGCTCTGAAATAGGAGTGCTACTTTATCTAAATCCTTATCTCCAGGTGAACGTTCCACACCACTAGATAAATCAATGCCGCTAGGATTAATCTGACTCAGGGCTTCCACAATATTATCGGCTGTTAATCCTCCTGCTAAAAACCAAGGGCAAGCGGGGCTAAATTGTTCTAGCATTGTCCAATCTAAAGTTTTGCCTGTACCACCCAGTTGTTGCGGATGGTAGGCATCAAGTAGTAAAGTATCTACGTATTTTGTGTAATCAATCGCGGTGTCAAGATGCTCAAGACTACGAATTCTAAGTGCTTTAATAATTTCGACCTTGGGTAAAGTTTGACGTAATTGGGAGCAAAAATCTAGTGATTCATCTCCGTGTAACTGGATGCCATTCAACCCAGAATCAACAACTATCTGACTGATTTCGGGAATACTCGCGTTGGCAAAAACACCAATTGTGTCAATATTTGCCGGGAGTTCTGCGACTGCTGCCCGAATTTGGGATGTAGTCACGTAGCGAGGTGAGGTTGGCACACAAATAAATCCTAGTGCAGTTGCGCCCAGAGAGGCGATCGCTATAGACTGCTGTGGTTGAGTGATGCCGCAAATTTTAACGCGCATGAAAATCTGGCAAATTTAAAATAATCATCTGAAAAGTCTAAACTATCTAAAAAACTTTTGCGACCTTGTAATTTTATAATCTTGTAGGTCTAGATTAACTTTTCCATTTAGGAGACAAAAGCTTGATTTCCTCTATTTTTCTAGCAGCAGCTGCATCTGTTCCCGCAACACCTGTGTGGAATCCCACAGTGGCGATCATCATCAGCGTCAGCAGCTTAGTAGTGGTTTTGCTAAGTACTAAGATTGAAAAACCCCTAGTTGGCCCCAAGTTCCCGATCCTGCCGATTAGTATTCCAACATTCGTTGCAGCGATGGCTTTTGGTCATATTATCGGCGTTGGCATCGTTTTAGGATTGACTAACATCGGTCGTCTGTAGTTTTGCGATGACAGAGGCGTTACAAGTAACGCCGCAATCAATCCAAAACTCCTAAAAACGATTTTGGGCAGGGGGAGTAGGGAAGAAATAACTTATGCCCCATGCCCAATGCCCAATGCCCAATGCCCAATACTTCGGCTTCTCTACGAGACGCTACGCGAACGCTCAGTACAAGTGCCCAATGCCCAATGCCCCTTTCCAGAGTTTTGTTTAGAGGCATTAATTGTCTATTTAGAAATAAGACTCGGCACTACCGAATTGATGCTCAATATAAATGTGTATAGGACTATATGTAGTATCTCAGTATAAAAACTACTGGCGATATCTATAGGAATCCTATTTGAGTTTTGAACAAGCTCCGTACATCTGAAGAGTGGCAAAGTCAAA
>NZ_JAQYWQ010000151.1 GCF_029379315.1 Nostoc sp. S13 | reverse complement strand
TTCTACTCCACCTTTTTATTATCTCATGCTATTTATATTAAGGATAAGTCTTTTGGGAGAAGGGGAGACGTTAAGAGCGTTAGCGAGTCATCCATCGAGCGTCACGAGCGTCATTGCGTTAGCGGAGCGAAGCCCATTGCGAATTGTAAACACACTCTCCACCTACGGTGAATAAGTAGGATCGAGTACAGACATACCAACAACTTCGAGATTGAGAGAAATTAATCCTTCTTCTCGAATGTCTTCTTTTTGTCGATTTGCTGCTAATTGTTCTGCAATCTGCGTCAGCATCATATTAGACTGTGCGGTATCAGAGCGTGATTGCAATGAATCAGTGCGCTGTTGTGCCAGCATCGAAACCACTAGACCATTTTGGGCTGCGATTACTTTTAAAATATTCTGTGAGGCATTCATCTCTTGCGCCTGCTGTCCGAGGTTTGAGGCATCTTGAGCCGTCTGTGTAGTTTGATCAATTTTGTTGGCAGTATCTTGCTGACCAAGTTGCCCTAATACACCAGATACTGAGGCTCTGGTAATTTCTCGCTGTAAGTCTTGTGCTTGTGTTGATGCTCCTGCCCAATCAGAGTTCGATGCTAACGATACTTTCAAACGCTGACCACTTTCAACTGGATCTGGCGCACCCATTACACCAGTAGCCCCATTAATTGCGGAATTAGCATCCTCTTGGGCTGCTGCCCACAAATTATTAATTTTATCGGAAGCTATACTGCTAATTTGGCTCATTTCGCTCTGAATCTGACTCCTAATTGAAGCTAAAAAAGTATTTAGGTCTAGTGATAGTCCATAACTCGGTGCAGTAATTAATAGACTCGTAACTCCACTAGATATAATGACGGCTAGACTAATCTTTTTAAGTTGCTTCATACTGGAATACTGCCTTTTTTTATCTTGAGTTAATGAAGAAAAATTCTAAATTGATGTGACTACTAAGGTTTTAGAAGTTAAACTCTTAAGTAATTCTTGGGCTGATGAGGATAATGGCTCTCCTCGAACCATTTTGATATAATCTTCAGAAAACTTGACAAGTCCAAGTATTGGATTATCTTGATATTTTTTCAGGAATAAAGTTCGTAATTCTTGCTCATAAGGGTTATTAGCAACTGCGGCCAATAAACAATAGGCTGGATAATAACGACAGAATGTAAGTTTGCCTAAATCATCCAATAACCACTGTGAGTAAATACCGGATTTTGTTGGGTAGAAAGCCTCGGTACTATTGTTTTGAATGATTTCATAAGGATATTTAAATCTATCAACAAAGGGATCTACTGCCGAAGACTGAATCAGACCTACCAATCGCGTTGTAATATTGGCGAAGATTTTTGCTGCGGCTTTGCTTTGGTAAATACTCTCTGGTTCTTGAGCCGAGATAATTACCCGTATCCCTGCTTTTGCACCATTGGCACACAACCGCCCAATTAATTCGGCTATCGCATCAAATTGAAATAAAATCGGCGCTTCATCCAGAAAGAAGATACTGGCTTTAGAAGATAAAGCACGTCGAAGGGCTGCGGCATAAGCTGATAAAGCTAAAATCGCTGCATCTGCCTCACTCGATAAATTCCGCAGTGCAAATACCAGCAACTTAGCATCAGTTCTGAAAGTTGAGGGACGACTAATTGATTCTCCAACTCTTGTTGAGAGCCAGTACTTTAATCTCAATCTGATTTGCTCCAAGGCTGATAAAATTTCCTGGCTATTGCTGGCTATAGAATCTATCTTGAGAAATGCTGGCGAACAATAATTCCAAAAATCTTGTAATGTGGGAGTATCCAGCCAAGCTTTAGTGCCAACTCCTGCGGCTAATGCCAACTTATACCTGATTTTGATTTCATCATCATTAAAAAACGTTTTCAAGGCTAGGGCAATGATTGATTCAATATTAGTAATCATGGAAGGGCTAACGCCAATCACGCTAGTTCCAATCACCATTGTCATTAACACTGATTTCAAGAATTCCTTAAAATCATTCAATCTTTCATTAATGGTTTCTTGATCCATCCCCCTCAAATTAGGTAGTTCAAACAAATTATTCGACTCTTTGGAAATATCAAAGTATGCACCATCCTTACCTAACAAATTCGTATAGTCACTAAATGTCGATGTCCCGTCTGGTTTGGGGTAATCTAATGCTACTACTGGTATATCTTGGGCTAGTGCAGGTGTTAAAATTCCTGCCACCAGTACTGATTTCCCACTTCGAGTTGCACCAAAAACTGCTATATTTTTATGCTGTTCGTACAAATCCAGGTGTACTGGCGTACCCCCCTCTTCGGCAATCAACTCAAAGCCAGTCCGATCTCCTGTAGCTGTACGAATCAAAGGCATCAGCCCTGGTGCTTCGGAACTGAAATAAGGTAATCTGCGGTTAAAAGGTTTTGCCAGCAGTGGCTCCCAAACAAATGGACAACATTGCAACCATGTCTTCCAGGCGTATTCTTTTTCTCGATCTACTGCTGCTGGTCTTAAAAAGTAGGAAGCTAAGTATTTGCAAGCCTGATTGAGTTCTCTTGTTGATTTTCTATGGATAAGAAAAGCTACTCCGGTATAAACGACAACGCTTCCTTTGTAAATGGTTCGTTGTGCCTCTACAGATTCTTCAATATTTATTCCGGCTTTAACATCGATGTTTCCTTTACTTGTTGATAAGGCAGTCGATGTAATTGACTGTTTAGTAAGGCGTTGTAAATTAGTTTTGGTAATTGCCTGATTAGCTTTAGTGATTTGACAGATAATTTCTGTATCTGAGATACTTTCTTTGGAAATTAATTCCCAAAGGTATCGTAATTGAGAGCGTTCATCTATCCAGCCCCCCGGTTTTTGGCTAAAGTTCATCACCCCAATATATTTATCTTGAATCTTTACCCATTGCCGATCTAAGAATGGAACAGATTCTTCATTTTCCAACAGATGATGCCGAATGTGAAAATCGCTTGTTTGAGTTTCTACTAATCCTTGGGTTTGACTAATGACTAAGGGATTAGGAATCGCTGTTGGTGATGTCAGATTAAATTGATGCCATAAGACTTTCCAAATATCTTCAGCGCTCAAAACTCTGATCCCTAGCTTCATTTTGTTACTTAGCAACGATTCCCACTGCAAAAAACCGTCGCTAAATGAGTTCTTAAGAATATTTTCAATCCGGCTATTATTAAAAGCGTGAATCTCTCCGGTGAATTTAAACCAAACTTTCTCTAACTTTCTGATTGCCGATTCTACAATGTCTTGGCTTCTCTCTGACTCAGCTAACGCTGTATAAGTACACCATAATCTTAAAAACTTGTTCTTTCTGACTCCAGATTTGGTTAGTTCTTTGATTCGTAACCTTTCGCTTCTAATTAGTAATTTCAATTGCTCAATATCACAATTGTTTTCGATCTGCTCTAATTCTGATTGTCTCGAATAATCGTCTGTAAAGGAACCCAAATGTATGGTTAATGACTCTCCTGATGGGATCTCTTTTAAACCTGCCTCTATGCTCTCAAATATTGGGAAAATTTGCTCCGAGGCTAAGTTAGAATGAATTCCAACACAATCAAAACAGAATTTGATTTGAATCGATTCCCCATTTTTCAGAATTAATGCTCCTATCGCTTTTCTCCCTCCCAAGGCAACATCGCAAACCCCAGCTAAATGGATAATGTCTTCAAAGGGTGTGAGAGTTTTTACTACATTAATTTGCTCGGTTTCTAACCTTTTTTTCTTGATCTTATCTGTCTTTTTTGTTGCCATTACGAATTATTCCTCTTGTATCCTCTGCTAATTCGAGGCACTGCCACAAACTTGCCAAAAAATTCTTGATTTGATGAAAGTAACCACCATGTTGCCCATCCCCAAGCTATGCTTAAGAGAGTGCCTAGCCAACTTGTTTTCAATATATAGTTGAAAACGAATACATTTAATATTGCTATAACTGACCAAGGGAAAATCTGATCCGCGGGAAATGGGCCTAATCGGGGTCTATCTCCCAAGATTCTATTTACACTTCGGAATTTATTTTCATCTCTCATCTTTTTTTATTGCTTGTTAATATGAAGCATTTCTGGAATCAGGGCACTTTTTCTCATTCCAGAAATGCTGCGACTAAATGGGTGTTCTTTTTTAACAGTTATGCTCCAGTAATTAAACCAGTGACTAAATCTCCTACAAAGACTGAAAGGACAATAATTAACGGAGTTCTGGCTAATGTCTGCCAATCTTCATCGTTTCGGGCTGCTTGAACAATTCTTACTAAACTAATACCTACATAGAGTAGGAATAAACCTCTCAATACGTTGAAGAACAATTCTATAACTGCTTGTGTTTGCCCGTTACCAGCATTGCCAAAAGCACCAGTCATCCAGGTTTGAGCATTGTTAAAAAACTGTGCTTCGGCTGGGGAAGAAGCAAAATCCAAGAGAAATATTACCGACAGGAATGCAAACAATATTGCATATAAATTTACTCCCCATTTTCGCTGTAGCTTTTCAAAATTTGTTAGCAATGCCTGTGTTTGTTTTGGGATTGCAACTGCTATTGCCCCTGCGATCATCAATCCTCCAAGCATTATGTTGTGGACTGACATCTCCAGAATCATTAATGCTCCTGTTACTCCCATCAGCCCAATTGTGCTACCTTCAATCACAATATTTTTTCTTGATGGTAAGGCTGCTGTTTGTCTTGTCTCAAAGCTTGTTGTCTTGGAATTCTCGTAGTCTGATATTTGCATAATTTGTGAACGCATGAAATCTTATCCACATTATTCACAAGTCATTTTCAAAATCCTACAGACTCTAGTACAAAAAAATCTAGTTCTTTTGGCTACAGAGAATATTTGTTACAGCTTTTTAAGTATAGGCTCTATTACTAATTTCTGCCCAACCTGAATATTACTAGCACCCGCTTTTAGTTCTAAAACCTGTGTCGCAGTGACACCGTAATAGATTGGACAAGGATTTTTTTGGCATGGTGGCGCATTGTGAATTATCGTTGTCACCAGGTTGTTTTTAAGGTATATGATGTCTAAGAGGGTGTTTGACTTGGTACATCCAAAATGGTACACGTTTATACTCTCGACCCAAGTTAAATAACATTCCGCGATCGCTCTCTAGATTATTTCTCCACTTGAGTCCTTTCTCTAGTTCTTGTGGTTTATTTGCCGCTTCTAAATAAAAGGTCTGGTTATTGTGAATAAGCTTATACTGAAGAGGCAATTTTTGGGGACGAGTTTCGATATAAGATACTACTGCTGTGAACAAGATTACTGACATCCCAGCAATTGGCCCAGCAATGTTTAGCAGCTTCAAGCCAGCAGCATACCAATCGATTTTTGACTGAGATTTCAGTATTTGCATAAAATTAACTACCAAAAATATCGATATCGCCCAAACTATATATTGATGAATCCACCGGACTAGATGGTAGTCCTTGCAAATCTGCCTTATTACGCATACTTTCTATTCGGTCAGCTTCACGTATTGCCAGAGGATTTACGCTTTTTCTTGATTCTAATAGTGCAGTTAGGGTAATTTGTAATGGTGGCAAATCCTCTGGTGCTGGAGTTTCTTCATCAAAGGATTGACAAAATATTGAGAATGCTGCCCTTTCGACGATTGCCTGAATTTCTGCACCGACACAGCGATGTGTTACCTTCAATAATCTTTGCCATTCTTCTGGGGTAAAGGCATCTCCACCATGACTAAAGCGCTTGTCAAATCTTGCTAGGTGAATCTTAAATATAGAATGTCTTTCACCGTTGTTTGGTAAGTCGATTTTGAATATCTGATCAAAGCGTCCACTTCTGGTTAACTCTGGTGGTAGCCATTGGATATTATTGGCAGAAGCAATTATTAATACATCACTTGTTCTTTCCTGCATCCAAGTGAGTAACATCCCTGCTAATCTTCGTGATAAATCATCATCTCCGGCAAATCCCTTGTCAAAGTCATCGAGGTAAAAAATTATACGGTTAATTCGGTCTACCAGTGCCAATAACTTTTTGAGTTTGTATTAGGCCATATTTCCATAACTGCGGAAATGACCCCACTCCACGATTACCAAGGGTAATCCCAGTATTTGAGAACAAGCCTTAGCGGAGTGAGATTTACCTGTTCCGGGTGGGCCAATCAATAAAACACCTTTTGGTAGGCGCAAGTTGTAAGACTTCGCTAACGGTGTCAGGAGGCGCTTGTATCCCTTAAATGCTGACTGCATTAACTCCAGTCCCCCAACAGGAATTGTCATTGGTTGCAGAAATTCCACATTGTAAACTCGTTTGAGCAACTCAATTTTATAAGCAGAAACTTTTTTGACTAATTCACTGTTGCCAATTGCTAGGGCAGTTTTTACCCCTGTTTCAATATCTGCCAAATACATCCCGACACAAGTATTCGCTATTTTATTGATTTGGACTAGTGTAATTGAGTCGGGTAATATTTGTGGCAGATAATCGCTAATTTCCTCAACTGTGGGTAACTCTTGGGTAATTGTGGGTATTAGACCAGCTATATCTGACTTGAGGCTTGCGTTTGACCCCAGCAACAAAGCTGTTTTACAGGAGTTATGGTTGTAAAGCTTAATGTTAATCAGTGCTGACTTAATCCATTCTGCTGTCAGGAACGAATCTGCATCCGTCCCTCCTTGTCCAAGCCACGGGTATATCCCTTCCAGGATCAAAATCCCTTGTAACTGGGTTGTCTTCCAAAACCGCAAAATCTCAAAGGAATCTTCGCGTACAACTTTGAAAGCGATTCTGTTGTATTCTTTAATTTCTGAGAATGCCAATCCCCAATCACTTATTGTTAAGTGGTATAATTTGTCATCCTCTAACATCCAAAGATAACAATTGATACCACTATTAATGCATTTTTGAGTTAGGTTTTTGAGTAAGCTTATCCTCTCTTGCAATGGAGATTCCACTGCTATTAAAGGATTATTTTGTTCGTAAAGAGAAAATATTCTTTCTATCAGTTGTGAACTCATGGGTAAATTATTGAGCATCAAACTGATAATAAAGGCTGACTCACTTTTTACTCACAGCCTGAAGTCCCCAATTTTCTCGTACTTCTGTCCATTGTTTTCATAAGGCGCGTTTCCTATTTCTAGCCTTTCATTCGCACTCAAGCAGCACTAGCCACTAAAGGCTTAGATCCGCCCCTAACTTACGCTGCTGTTGTTGTTGCGGTGACTGTGAAAGCAGCAGATCCTGATTCCAAGAGAGTGTTTTGGGTCTTGATCGTCTAGCCTGGGGCAGTAATTTCTTAACAGCTAGTGCGGTGGCTTCTCCAAATTCATCGGAGTTAAAGGACGTTTTGATTTGAGGAATATGCTCTAATCGCTCTACTGGTGTAGTTTTTGGGTCAACAAGTGCTATGTAGAGCGTTCGCTGTTTTGGTATTGACCCACTTCTGGAATATTCCAACATTGCGTAGGAGAAAGCATCAATCGTAGAGGAACAAAGTACCGCTTTTTCTACCTTAGTCGTTCCTCGCTCACCTAACTGGAAATGAAACCAACTCTTGCTGCGATCGCTGCCAATTGCCAAGCCTTTCAATTTACTCCCCTCAAGGTAAGCCCCTTTAACTTGATGGTTTAAATCTCGCATTACAAACACTGCATTTTGCTGCTTGTCAGCGTAAATCAGCCCTGATTGATGAAATCCGTGTACAAAGTTTGATGGCAATCCCCACAAGTGAGTCAAGTAGTCATGTACTCCAAGCCACTTGCTTTTATCCTCAACTGGTGGCACAAACTTGGGGGCTGGCTCGGTTTGAAGAATATCTGCTGTTTGTTTCTTGACTGCGGCGATCACTGCTCGTTCTGCCCCCTGAAGTCCAAATCTGTCATTGAGCCACGCCAAACCCTGTCGCAGATTGCAATTGTTCACCTGAATTACTAAGTCAACTGCCCCGGAGCCTTTTTCTACTCCTGGTGAGGTGGACTGAAATTTATCCCCATTTATATCAATGATGTGTCCGTGACCCAACCAAGAGTTAGATTGACTGGGTTGTTTGTCTAAGCCTAACTCCCAAGCCACATCTTCCAAGGCTAATTCACGCAATTGTTGAGTCTGTTTAGCTAATTCCTTTTTCTCTTTCTCTGATTGAGCAAGGCGTTGTTGAAGCAGTTCATTAGCTTGAGCCAGTTCCCTAGCTGTTGCTTCCATCTGTTGAAATTGGCGGGCTGCTCTATCTCGATCTGCGGCTTTGGCTTTGATTTGCTCTAAATTTAACTCTGATACTTCCAGGTTCCGTCCCGTTTCTACTATTTGGTAAAAGTCCTTTATATCCTCGTGTTTGGCTTTGGAACCCTTCAAGCCTCTCTCTAAGCCAATCAGCCGCATTGTTTGATAGTACGAGTCCTGAAATGCTTGGATTTTCTGTCGCCCATCGAAAAAGTGGTTACACCGTAGCTGACCCAAATCGTCCACTGGCACAAAGTAAGCATGAATATGTGGCGTAACTTCATCTAAGTGTAATTCTGCCCTGACTATCCGCGAACCGTATTCCTCAGACAACCATTGCTGCGTCGCTTCTAGCCAAATATCTAATTTATTTTGCTCATAATACCCTGCCTGATTTGGGCAAGAGGCACGAAAGTAACTTGGCGATGCACTCAGCAACATCTCTACGCAATAAACCCCGTCAGTCCTTATCTTCCGTCGCTGCTCAACCTCATTTATCTTCGCCATCACCAAATCTTCTAACCTTGATTCGGGATCGTCGCTGCCTATAAACCTAATGTTTTCTACCGATAAGTCAGCATTTGGTGTCTCCCTCTCACGAGATGTGTGAGACGCGCTACTCCCTATATCCTTCTGCTTTAATTTTTTTAACCGAGCGATCGCATACGCCATCCCTCATCACCTTCTTTTTCTTCCATCAACAATATTTCACGTAACAACTGAAATTATTTTTTAAGCTCACTGAGCATTTGTACTCAAGCCGAAAAATAGCATTTTTCTCAAATCAAGAATAGCCTAAATAACAGTACTAGGTACGTTTATTTTCAGTCGGCTGATTTTCTGATTTTTGGCAATTTTATCGCTCCTCGCTAGCTACCTGTAGGGCTACCAGACAACTACCTGTCGGGAAAATCAAAAATCACAAAAAGCCGCTATTTTTTCATCCAACAGGTAGCTAGGTGTCACCCGTGTGGTAGCCCGATAACTACCTCTAGAGAACTGTATCATACAATACAGTTTAGCTCTGAATCTACTTTAGTCTTGTGTAGATTGTCAGAGTTTTAAAAGATAGTGTGAGTAAGATTTTAAAAATTAATTAGAGTGCTAATCTATTATTTAGGCTAGTAGACTTGTTCGATTGTTTTTGCATGAGTCTTCGTTTCTTTTAATAGACTTATCCGGAAATGAGAACTTTATTTGGCTGAAACCTAGCTCTGGAGAGGGTTTTAGAGGTTCCTGTTTTATATAAGCTAAAAAGCCAGCTATGTAAGGGTTTCAGCTATTTTGAGGTTTATTTGTGGATAAGTCTAATGCAATAAATTTAAATTTGGAGTCAAGTACAAAATTTGACCTCTGAATCTATAATTTAGTGAGGGTGTTAAGCCTACTTATTCAGAGTCCGTCATACAGAGTTCAAACTGAATTCTTATTTGATAACTCTCAAGCAAAGAAGCTCTTGAGCATGGAGCAGAAAAGCTTTCTAACAAAAGAACATCGGAATAGGCGAGCAAGGGAACAGTGAGCAAAGGACAAAGATTTTAGATTCCTTTCTACTCAAAGGTTCCAGAGCAATTAAATTGATTTACGCTCAAAATGCACAAAAAATAATACGTCCTGAATTAGACCCCTAAATTTATTTATGGGGCTTCCCATCTGCGCCTCGGACTCTTCGCTGAGTCATTGGAAATATTTGGATTACTGTTTTCGGAAAATTCCTGAATGAATAATATGAACGAGGTAAAGCAAGAGATAATCTCAATTAAGCGTTCTCTTGAGAGTTTGGATGGCAAAATAATTAGCTACCTCAAGTCGAACCCTTTGAAACTAGATTTAGATTTTTCTGAGGTTGTTGTAAATGCGCTCAAAGCCTACTGGCTACCTTTTGCAATGCATTCTGTAGGAGTGCGTGATGAGGAATTAAGACGCATAGCGATTTGGTCAATCAAACAATTAGAAGGTCAGGCTTCTCTTATCCGCGAGGTTTTCGGGATTTCACCCCAAATAAATACTGTTGTCCAATTGGTGAATACTACTGCTGATTACCCAGGTGCTATCCCTAGCAACGACATATCACAGGACAAGATAGAGCTTGTCAATTCTCAAGGGTCTGACTCAGCGACTGCACTATCTATATCTAATGATGTTGAAGTTAAAGAAGGACTTTTGCAGACAGATGAAGAAGATTATGACTACGAGGAAGATTTGATACCTATAGAGATGACAGAAGAAATGAGAAGGACTAGTAAACTATTTGGGGTTTAGTCGAATGTCATGCTTGGTAACGTAAAACTCTTGCTGTGGCTCTTTGTTGGGGTGTAGGGAGAGTATAGGAGGTGTAAGAGGAAAAAGAAATTATATTATCATCCACAATCCCCACATCTCCCAGACTTCCCACACTCCCCGCATTTCCCACACCTCCCACAGTCTTCATCATTGCCACCATGCAACCGCTACACATTCAGTCCTTTGAGGTAATTCATGAATAAACCGAATCAAAATCCAGAGCCTGCTGTTAATACTCCCAAAATCGTTATCTCTGCTGACATTGGTGGCAGTGAGACAAAAGCGATCGCTCAAATTTATCCTTCAGGTGTGCCAATAGTATTAGCCATGCCACCTGAAATCGCTGATGTCTCTAAAACTTCTGTGGAACATTTTGCCCCAAACTCATATAACACCAGTATTTGGGTCGGGATGGGTAATGAGTATTATGTTTTGGGCGCATTGGCTAAAAGTGTTTTTGCTGGGACTTCTGCGCTGCGAGATTTAAAATCTCATTATGCTTTACCAAAACTGGCTGGTTTGTTGTGGTTAGCTTGCCGTCAGTTTCAGTTCGATACCAATAATATTGATGCCTTTGTCCAAGTATTGATGCCACCAGGAGAAATTAGTAATGCTCATAATCTTGGTAAAAAGTTAGGGCAATCACTCAACCGGGGAATTGTAACTCCCACCAACAAATTAAAAGGTAAGCTGCGTAATTTTCATGTTGCCCCAGAAGGCAGTGGGATTATGATATACCGCAGTCGCACTCTGGCTGGATCATATACCCAAAAAAATATCGGTTTGCTGATGCTTGGCTACCGGAACGCGAGTTTCGTTCTCAGCCAAAAAGGTAATCCGGCTTTGGCTGAAACAACTGATTTAGGTATGAATTGGTTAGTACAGCAATTTGTCCAACGCACTGCTGTTGGCTTGTCCAAAGAAGATGAACATTTAGTGACTGCAATCATTGCTGCTGGAAAGGGCAACTTTGCTCCTCTGCGTTCTTTGTCCCGCCAAGCCACACCTGAAGGTGTAGCTGCTGACTTAAAATTATTTCAAAACATTCTCCCTGAAGTTCGCTCTGATTACTGTCGCGCTCTTGTACGGTGGATACGAAACATCCCTTCACTTGATGAAATTCTCATTTGTGGTGGGACTGCTGATTTTGTCAAGAAGGAGTTAACTGACCACCTTCAAAATGAAGGTATACCTATTGTTTGGAATGGCGGCGTACAATTCCCCGCTCCCCTTGATACTAAGGGTCTTAGTGAGCGTGTCGCTGATGTTTGGACGGCGCACATTACTTATATATTGATGTTAGACAAGAACTTTGCTTACGATCGCAAGCAAGATTTAGTCCCTGACCCTAATAAACCACGACCATCTGCCCCTACCTCTGGCCTTGCCCAATTGCGTGAATACGCCAAAAAACGTGAGGCTGAACAACCTTTAAACAGTTAAAAAATTATGAAGCGTCCTTTTTGTACGACATTAACTGTGAAGTGCGATTGCTGTTACTTAACCAATCACTTTCAATAGTGAAGCGATCGCTCAAAAAGTTGGCTTACTCTCTGAGCGATCGCATAATTCAAGCTAACTATTTAACATCCCAGCCATCAAACAGATTCGGTTGATCTACCCCATACTGTCGTTGCACCAGTCGCCGCAGTTCTGCTACCGAATTGGCTGACTTCATCAAAATCAGCACTGATGTGACGTGTGGGGACAATCTCTCCTTTGTTTCATGAGAAAGCATTTGATGAATTTTGTACTTCATAAAGCCCATTTGGAAGAACGGGATTAACAATGTCAAGTTTGGCTTTTTCCTCTGGTGTCATCCAACTATAAATGAACTCCCAATAGTACAAGCCATTCTTAATGTGCTTTTTATGCAGCTTACTAATCCGAGCCAAATTCTCCTCAAACTCAGTTTCAAACATTTTAGTCCACGGGCAAGGTGTAGACAGAATACGACAATCATCTATCCGGCGTTGCTCGACTGTGTGTTGCTCACCCCAGACTTGATTAAACCTGCTGATTAGAGAATCTTCAGCAAGTGCATCAACCAGTATTGCTGCTTGATGATTTCCTTGTTTATCAAAGTAACGCCAGATGATCCGAACATCTTTCAATGACCACGTTACAGCACGTGTCGCTGTATTTTTAACTGTATATTCCGCATGGACTGTAACGTGATTTAAGCCTTGCTCCATAAGGGTTTTGCTCACACGAGGCAACCTAAACTGTAACCTGCTCAACCAGTTCTTATTTATACCGATTGTTTCGAGGATATGATTTTGAGACATCCGGTATTCTTCAGTTTCAACAATTCTAATCGCGTCAAACCGATAGTTGCCGATGTACAACTCAACTGCTTGGGCTGCGGCAAAATTTTTCTTAGCCATGATAGCTGTGCGAGATTTTCATTAATTCTTCGCGCAGCGCTGAATTCAACTATTAAATTGCTCCATCACGACTCATAAATATATGAATAACGACCAAGAACTTTATACCCAACAGCTAGCCCAATTTGCTGCGTCTCAAAGTTTTGATGAACGTTCAGTGGAATTTTTTGATGACGTTTGGCAAGAAGCCGGAGTTAAAGACATCGCTAAAATGACTACTGCTGATGCTAAGTCTGTATTGCAAGTCTTGGGCGAGAGTGAAGCATCACCAGAATTTACTAAAGCTCTATTAGCCCAAGCCATAACAGCAGGAATGCCTGAACAGGTTGTGGGATATATCTTGGAGAGCGATACTGACGGGGACGGTCGCACACTTGCACAAGAAATCTTCAATGACGGCACAAGTCCCTTCCAACCAAATCAACCATCAGTACTTGCCTCGAAACAAAACCAGTTTCAATCCTCTAGTGAAGAAGACATGGAAATCCAAATTTAGCCAAAAGTACGATTTTTTTGTAGACTCCTGGTTATTGATTTTTTGGGAATAGAAGACCTAAACTTTGGCTTATTAGTTAGCGTTTTCACATGCTCTAGAGGTGTAGTTCTTATAAAAAAGAATCAGGGGAAAGGATAAGGGGGAAAGGGATAGAATTTTCCCCTGACCTAGTACCCTTTAACATTTTCTCTGATTCCAAATATTTGTTCTACACCTTTTTCCAACTTTGAACTAAAGCTATGACACTAAAATTACCAACCCGCAACAACGTTACACACGGTCAAAAGCCAACAGACTCATTTACTATTTCTCAGCAGAAAGAACAATTAGAGAATCTGTTGTATCAGAAGGTTCAACAAGGGGAAGATATATCCCCTTGTATTGAAGCTCTCTATTATTTAGCTTCAAAGCAGACAACAGAAGACCAACTGCAAGTAATGTGGGCTGAAGTAGTCAGAGAACGCTCGGCATTCAATTCACTGCAAAGAGTAATCATTACAGCCTTTGCCATTTTAGGAATGATTGCCTTTTTTAACGGGGCGTTTCGCTCTGTCAAACCATCAGCAGCTGCTAACCCACCTGCTGCCCAACAGCGTTAATCCAAATGGTCAGGCAGCGTCAGAAATTCAACGCAAAAAGCTGAGAGCGTTGTTTGATAATGCTTTCAGCTTATATTATCACTCGCTCTGCTTCGGCTCACCTAATATGCTGTATCTTTGTCGAAAGGCAAGCTGTCAACATCCTCAAAGTTACGCAGGTCTTGCTCCATCTGCTGCCGACGTTGGACGTATGTTCTGCTATCTTCAATCCTTCCTCTCATCAACCATGCACCAAAGTTGATGCCTTGTTCTACGTGTGAGGCAGACACTTTCTTGTAATTATCAACCTCCATTTTCTTGCGCCACTCAAGCTGTTCTATAGGACTCCTATTTGATTTCTGAACAAGACTAAGAGAGAATACGGAGAGGTTT
>NZ_JAQYWQ010000150.1 GCF_029379315.1 Nostoc sp. S13 | reverse complement strand
GTACAGAATACCTTTCCTGTATTCTGACGACTGGCACCTTTATTCTGTTCGATAAAAGGCTCAATAAAATATTGGGGATTGAAAAAACCTTTTATCACTCGCTACTCCCAATCCTCACCCAGCAATTTTTGGTTTGTCGAGCAACACTATTAATTTAGAATTTTGAATTCGGAGCAAAGCGACGTGACAGACTTCTTTGAATTTGAAGCAGACTTTGTTGATTCTTTGCGTTGCATCCCCATGCAGGTACGTTGCAAATTAGATACCTGTGGCATCAAGCTAAAATTGTCTGATTGGAATCAAATGACTACAGCAGAGCGTCAAGCTTTAGTCGAATTACCTTGCACTACAGAAACAGAAATTCAGTTTTATCACGAGCATATTCAGCAATTAATTGTACAACGCAGGGGTATACCAGCGACAAAATTGCCTATCGAGCCTCATCCTGCATGGCTTGACTCTGCCACTGTACCAGCCAGCCTTCAGGAAAAAGCTCAAGAAATAGGTGTAACCCTAACACAGCAACATTGGGCAGCTTTAACACCATTACAGCGTTTTGCCTTGATTAAACTCAGCCGCGCCGGACATGAAAACAAAAATTTTCCTACAGCAATGGCAGAATTTCATTTACTTTAATTAGTCAATAGTCATTAACAGAACAAATGTGAGCTTTGTTTTATTCTTAATCAAAATTTATCAAATATATTTGGGGCATACTGACGTCAACACCTACCGCTCAATAAATAGGTATTAATCAGATTAATTTGAACTATTAATCAGATTAATTTGAACTGTGTTGAGTCGCATCAAAATATTTCATTCCGATGAAAGAAATATAAATTTGTTGTAAAGGGGTTCTTGCACAAACACGGTAAATGGTAATGTGTTGCAGTGATATGCAGCACTTAACGTTGTAGTTGCACTTTTTGTAACCAAATTACAGAAATATTAACAGGTTAAATTCCGTGCTACCTAGAGGTCAGTCCAAAGGTGAATCTTCGAGAAATATTACTCTTGCTTAAGGGTAACGGATGAAGTTTGCCGAAAATATCAATTTGGAAGCAAGTTATTTGTGCCTTGAAGCACAAACTGCAAATTCACAACTGAAGTGACTGAAAAAATCGATTTATTGAGGGAGGTAAAAATTATGGCAGATATCATTGGAACTAACGGTAATGATACTCTAGAGGGTATGTACTTCGAGAACGACACGATTAACGGTAAAGCAGGCAACGATACCATTATATCTTCCCATGGCGACGACACCTTGACTGGTGGCGGTGGCAAGGATAAATTTGTTTACGCGTTGTACCATGTCACTAATACTATCACCGATTTCGGTGGAGTAGGTAAAGGAACACACCCCACAGCAGCAGTAATTGCCGAAGTCGATACCCTAATATTCCAGGGTGATGGCTTGACAGCCCGAAATCTACAGCTGACCGAAAATGGCAACAATCTAGAAATCAGCTTTGAAGGGGAAGATGGTGCCGCATTTATCCTGCAAAACTTTGCCTTGGAAAATTTAGATAACCTAAGCTTATCTACAGGAGCCACTGTAAACTTGGGCAATATTTTATTTGATGGGCAAACTAGCATTACGGACAGCTTTGATGTTTTCAATGCCAACTCCATCCAAAACACTATTTTCAACAAAAACACAGTCACCTTCCTTAATGATCTTAACAATAATGTTAACGGCTTTGACAACTCAGATGATGTCATAAATGGTCAAGGGGGTAATGACATCATTGACGGCAAAAGTGGCAACGACCTTTTAAGGGGTGGTACGGGGAATGATACTCTCATTGGTGGTCTGGGCAATAATACCCTCAATGGTGGTACTGGTGACGATTGCTTGAATGTTGACTCTTCATCAGGCAATAATCTGCTCTCTGGGGATGATGGTAACGACCTTTTAAGGGGTGGTACGGGGAATGATACTCTCTTTGGTGGTCTGGGCAATGACTCCCTCGTTGGTGGTGCGGGCAATGACTCCCTCGTTGGTGGTGCGGGCAATAAAGTACTCTCTGGGGGCGATGGCAATGATTTTCTAGATGTCTCTGGCAATTCATTTTACAGTAGTAACGGAGGCAACCCCACTTCATCAACAGGCAATAATACCCTCCAGGGTGGTGCAGGTGATGATACCTTGACTGCTGGCGGTTCAACAGGCAATAACCTACTCTCTGGGGGCGATGGCAATGATTTTCTAGATGTCTCTGGTAGTCTTACAGTAGGTGATCAGTCTCAGTTCGACTATCGAGCATCAGGCAATAATACCCTCCAGGGTGGTGCAGGTGATGATACCTTGACTGCTAGCGGTTCAACAGGCAATAACCTACTCTCTGGGGGCGATGGCAATGACTCTCTTTACGGCTCTGACCTTGGCTTTTACCCAGTTGGCAATAACACTATCAACGGTGGTAATGGCGATGATCTCCTCAAGAGTAGTGATGGCGATGATCTCCTTACAGGTGGCGGTGACAAGGATAAATTTGTTTACCAGTTGCAGTACGGCACTGATACTATCACTGATTTCGGTGGAGTCGGTAAAGGAACAAACCCCACAGCAGCAGTAATTGCCGAAGTTGATACCCTAATATTCCAGGGCGCTGGCTTGACAGCCCGAAATCTACAGCTGACCGAGAATGGCAACAATCTGGCAATCAGCTTTGAAGGGGTAGATGATGCCGCAGTTATCCTGCAAAACTTTGCCTTGGAAAACCTAGATAACCTAAGCCTATCTACAGGAGCCAGTGTAGATTTGGGCAATATCTTGTTTGATGGGCAAACTAGCATCACGGACAGCTTTGATGTTTTCAATGCCAACTCCACCCAAAACACTATTTTCAACAAAAATACAGTTACCTTCCTTAATGATCTTAACAATAATGTTAACGGCTTTGATAACTCAGATGATGTCATAAATGGTCAGGGGGGTGATGACCTCATTGACGGCAAAAGTGGCAACGACCTTTTAAGGGGTGGTACGGGGAATGATACTCTCATTGGTGGTCTGGGCAATAATACCCTCGTTGGTGGTGCAGGTGATGATACTTTGACTGCTAACTATTCAACAGGCAATAACGGCAATAACCTGCTCTCTGGGGGCGATGGCAATGATTTTCTAGACATCTCTGGCTATGATGGAGCAGCTATAGGTGGCGACGACATTTATACCTACGACAGTGAATCAAAGGGCAATAATACCCTCAACGGTGGTGCAGGTAATGATACCTTGAATGCTAGTGGTTCAACAGGCAATAACCTGCTCTCTGGGGACGATGGCAATGATTTTCTAGATGTCTCTGGTAGTCTTACAGTAGGTGATGGGTCATTGTCCGATACTCGATCAACAGGCAATAATACCCTCAGCGGTGGTGCAGGTAACGATACCTTAACTGCTAGCGGTTCAACAGGCAATAACCTACTCTCTGGGGGCGATGGCAATGACTACCTTACAGGTGGGAATGGTAATGATACCTTTGCTTTCAATAGTTACAACGAAGGTGTAGATACTCTTTATAACTTCGACACCACTAAAGACCTGATTCAGGTATCGGCTGATGGTTTTGGTGGCTGGTTGTCAACACCTTCACTCTTCGCTAATCAGTTTACCATCGGAACATCTGCAACCACTAGTAGTCAACAATTTATCTACAATGACATTACAGGCGGATTATTCTTTGACCAAGACGGTAGTGCATCTGGGTTTACTCAGGTAAAATTTGCACAATTATCAGCTGGATTGTCACTAACCCAAAATAATTTTGTGGTTGTTTAATCGTCAGTAGCGTTTGACCATTACTAAGCAGGATGTGTTGCGAGGTGCTAAAAATAGTACCTTGCATTCGATTGCTCAATGCAAGTCATTTTGATCAGCGATCGCCATTCTTGCACACATATAATCAACTGTATCCTAGACATCTGATATAAATTAATTATTCCTTGCCTCAAACCCTTGTAGAGACGTAGCACTGCTACGTCTCTACATTCATTTTCTTTTCCTTTGTCTATTACCTTCGGGACGTTAGCCAAGCTGAAGATGCATCCAGAATTTGTATTACCCCCCTGCTTCAGATTTTGGCGATCGCGTAGCGTGCCTCCGCCACTCCTTCGTAATTTTTCACTCAATTTCTACTGAGACAAAATTAGTCAATTATCATCGACAAAAATAACTGACAACAGACAACTGAAAATTATATATTTTGGGAATGAAACTAAATGCATTAAAAAGTACTATTTTTTGATAAATTGTCATGTGTTTAATTTAGCAGTTAGGATATTAAAAGTACACTACCGATACAATCTGATTCATCTGCGTAACAAGCCAAGTTGAAGACAAACTATCACTAGATCGAATCCTTATTCACATTAGGTGAAAGAATTTGAAATTTTACATCTGAAATTTTAAATTTCTTAGCAGTAAGTGAAGCTATAGTGGATTTAGCAACGCTGCTGTTAATGTGGCTAAGGTTAGTCCTGCTGCCAAATTATGTGAAGAATTAGTTTAGAAACGCACTTCTTATCGATGACAGGCAAAAACGCAAGACATAATGCATTTCTGCGGCTAGTGTCTGGTAATGGGGCAGCTTTTGGATCAGAATCTCGCTACTCGCTGCCCCCCAGTAAAGAAATGGTAATTGGACGCGACCCCAGCTGCCAAGTTGTCTTGGATGCCACGACGTACCGAATGGTATCTCGTCGTCATGCGGTGGTTCGTCCCCTTTCTTTATCCCCAGATAGCAAATTCAGCTGGGTGCTATGTGATTTGAATAGTGCTAATGGCACTTATTTGAATGGAGAACGCTTGTATGAATGTCAGGAATTGCACCCAGGCGATCGCATTTCTCTAGGTGCTGATGGCCCACAATACGTTTTTGAGTACGAGTTTACCTTACTCACCCCGGCCACGACAGTTAACCAAATTATACCATTACCTTCGGCGACAAACTACCACAATCACACGCAATTAAAGCAGCCTGATTCTGTTAGCTTCACCCAGCTTTTTCCGATTATTTCCACTGGTAAAGATTTAACTCGTAAAGCTTACCTCATACCCGGAATACTGACCGTAATCTTTGTAGTATTAATGTTTGCTACAGTCGGTCAGCCCCAAGCTAATCAAGTTATCGTAGCAAGTTACATCGCCTTCGCTGCCTACTATTTTGTTTACCAACTTTGCGGTAAACAGAAGCCTTGGTGGGTGCTAATGGCTACGGCATTAGCTACGATGCTAATTTTGCTCAGTCCGCTGTTGGATGTATTTATCTTCGTGTTTCGCGGCATCCTGCCTGGAACCTTGCCGTCACCCCAAGAATCTATCACCTTCACAGAATTACTGGTGCGGATGTTTTTTGGCGCTGGCTTGATGGAGGAATTACTCAAGGGATTGCCTGTACTAGGGGCCTTTGCCATCGGTAGAATTTTGTCTTCACCTTGGCGGGAACACATAGGTGTCTGGGAACCTCTAGATGGTATTCTCCTGGGAACAGCTTCTGCTGTGGGCTTCACTCTCTTGGAAACTCTTGGACAATACGTGCCAGATATTACTCAAAATGTCACGCAACAGGTGGGTACAGGCGCTGCTGGTCAACTGGCAGGTTTACAACTGCTAATTCCGCGAATTTTAGGTGCTGTAGCCGGACACATGGCTTATAGTGGCTACCTGGGTTATTTTATCGGGTTAGCTGTTCTGAAACCCAGTAGAAGTTGGCAAATCCTTTCTATTGGTTATCTTAGTGCCTCTGCTCTCCACGCTCTGTGGAATGCTACAGGATCAATCAATGCCTTGCTGTTGGTAGTTGTTGGGGTGTTATCTTACGCCTTTTTGATGGCGGCAATTCTCAAGGCAAGGGCACTGTCACCCACACGATCGCAAAATTTTGCTACTAGATTTATTGGCCCAAAATAAGAGATGAAATCAATTCAAAATTCAAAATTCAATATTGTTCGCCTTGGTCTGGTAGAGAAGAAAAAGAAAGTATTTATCTCTTGAGATAGATGTCCTACTTTGAAAATCAGCGTATTGTAAATTTATATTAGGGTTGGCCGTATCTACAAAAAGAAAGATCATTAAACTAAACTTCTTGAGAAAGTATTGATTTTCGACTATTTCTTTGTCCGTCTGCGTAAGGCAAACCAACATCTTTGCGAGGTACGCCTCTGAACACAGTTAGTGCAAAGTGCGGCCGACACGAACTACAGCTTATGATGAAAATCTTAGTTTTTTCTACTACCTACTCCCCATTGCTGATTCATAGTTCAGACTGAGACTTATTAAGTTGAGTGAAAGCATAGGAAGCGATCGCTAAACTAACCTTTGCTTTCTCTACTTCTGATAAAGCTGTCCACTGGCTATTTTTAAGATTACTGAGCGCAGATCCGGCGTTATGCGATTCGCTACTTCGCATCGCGTAAGCGAAAGGACGAGCCAAAACTAAAAGATCCTCTGTTCCCCAAGTTGGTAGTACTGTCTGAACGCACTCAACTAGTTGCTCACCGATTAATTGGCGAGCAGCAAATATCTCAGCAGCTTTAGTGGCGATCGCGTTGAGCAATTCTTGGGGGACATACGCACAAAAAGTAGTATATAATGTTTCTTTAAGATTAAGTACTACTGACTGTTGTAGGTTGTGATTGTCGTCTGGTGTAGAAGGAATAGTAGACCAAAGTGTGTCTAGATGGCTGTAAAAATCTGGCGATTGCCTGATCAGTTCTTCGTCAACCAAATCTTGCATTCCAAACTGTTCTTCTAGCTCCTGAAAATAAGCTTCTGATTCATCATCACCTGGATTCCAAGGATAGGTAGCATCCTCTGGTTCCAGTAACGCTTCTAAAAACTCTAAATCTACTTGAGATGGCAAAGAGGAGAAAGTGTCTGAACCATTATTTTTTTTAGCCATTTTTTATTGCCTGACGATTATTTGGTCGTATTTACAGCTACAATTCCTAAGAGGAGATTTCCGTAAAAAACAATTGATTTTTCTCCCGGAAAAACAGACTTTAAAAGCTGATGCTTAACATCAAAATCTATTTTGGCAATAGGTCTGCTAGAAGTCCTCAATAATAAACTCCCAGGTTTCACCTCTAGCACTTCCAAACTTTAACTGCATTCCCGATTTTAAAGGGACTTCCTCTCGGAGGATTTGCTGCCAACCATTAGGGCCTAAAAACCAGGTTGTCCCGTAGGTGGAAAAATCTTGCAAGTAATAAGTTCGCATCAGTGTAGCATCAGTAAGAGTATTGCGGCAGAAGATTTCGGCGTGGCGTTTGGATACAGATGGTTCCGGGATGATAATATCATTGTCTTTCGTGCGACCGATGCGGGTGACTCCATAACGCAACAACCAGGTTTTACCTTTTGGGGTCAGCGATCGCAAAGAAGCAGTCGGAAGCGGCAAATCTGTATCAGGAATCGCCGTGTCTGGTAGTTCCGTAATACCTTCATCCAGGTTTTTAATCAGTTCGCCATTAAAATCTGGATGCAGGTAGAGAACAGGCAAAGTCCAAGCCGGTTGATTAAATTTATACAGTGTTAATAACTCTTGCCTAGCCTGTGCTACGGCTTCATCGATTGGTTTGTATGATCGCAAAGCTTCGGTAAAAGCTTGAATAAAACTCTGGCTTTCGTGGTCAGCAATTTCATCGCGCATCCCCAAAACCGCAGGTACACCATGACGAATTAGTACTTCTGCTAAACTGCTGGCAGGTATTGCTTGATGATTGCTAGCAGCTGGTTGTGCGCCCCAACAGGCGTTGAAAACCGCTAGTTTTACACCTGTACGGGTCAATACTTGTGCCAATTCTATCCCATTCAGGGGCATATCTGGTCGTAAAAACAGTAACCCCCCATCTGGGCCAGGCAAACCATGTCCAGCATAAAAGAAAACATTGTATGCTTTGGTTTCTAATTGATCAATCAGATCCTGTGGAGTTGGTTGTAGAAGTTGATTCACTATACAAGGTGCATATCTTTGGGAATTACCACCCACAGGCGTATCTGCAAGAATTTGCTGTAAGATTGCAGCTTCTTGTTTCAGTTCCAGGTTTTGATCATGACCTAAAACCAGTAGGATACTTAAAGCCTTGTCAGTTCGTAAATACGGTAAGGTATCAACTTCAGTGCTAGTGCGACTAAATAGCAAATCTGGGGAAAGAGACATAGCCGATTGCCCAGGCTCACGCTGCATAATTTCCCAAGGGAAAGCGATCAGATCCGGGTCACGAATTTCTAGTCGAAAGCGCAAACGTGTATGCTCACCCATAGCAATACCGCGACTACGTTCTAGACTACCAAGAATTTGCCCCTCGAATACCCAGCGCCATAAATTCATTCCCAAGTATTGCATCAGACGACTGCTGTGGGGGCCAGTGGTCTGACCTGAAGGGGGTGAAATCCAATCTATGGGCAATGGGTTGGCGTTTTGAGATGTTGAGTTTGAGGAAATATCGAGGCGACTATGACCAGCAAACATCTGCTGCCATTCTTGCCAAACTTGAGTTAGTTCAACAGGCCATACACAGTCACGTAAAACGTAGCCACTGGGATAGGGAGCCTTGACCACCCAAATGGCGAAGTTGTCAGTGCCAGTGTTTAAAAGACGAGCGATCGCCAAATTCAGGGATGGCATGGATTCATTAAATTAAAAGCTAAAAACAAATAATTTAAAATAACAATTCTCCAAAATGAAAATTTTCTACTTTTTTACCTTGTAAATTTTTTATTCTGATTGTTACCTGTTATTATTCCAGGTTTTTACAAGTTTATCAAAACAGAATTCAAGAGTCAGGAGTCAGAATACAAAAAGGGTATTATGTACTACTGGCTGATGAATAACCGGCGTTTTTGCACCCCCACTGGATAGCGCTACGGAGAGCGAGTCTGCGTACTCTTGCGTCTTGTAGAGAGCGTCAAGATTGCTGAATTCTGCATTCTTCTTCAACGAGTATTTGACTAAGTACAGAATTTCATAAGTTCATAGCAAATTAAATTAAAATTGGCAAAACTCAGCGCCCCTCTGCGCCCCTCTGCGCCCCTCTGCGCTTAAAAAAGCTACGAATTTCGGAAATGCTGTACTAAGTTGGACTGGTGTCAGGTGGTTGAATAACTGGTGGTTGCGTGACAGTTCTATACGGATTTGGTTCGTCTGATTGTAAAACAGATACGGCAAAACTCTTTAGTTGGGAGAAGTTCAGCAATACTGTTTCCGGCAAAGGTTTTGAATTTAATGGAACTAAGGGAATTACTCTTGGGTTATTAGTATTAGCTGGAGTTTGTGTACTTTTATTAGCACAGACTCGCATAGACACCGAAAAATCAAGAGAAGTAGGTTTGAGGTTTGATCTTTTCTCAATAACTTCTAAAAAAGTCCCAGGGGGAAGTGATTGCTTGTTTACCGAAGAGATTTGCTTGTTGGTTTTAATTACCCAACCAGGAGAAAGGTTAGCAAGCGATCGCGTGATGGGTGTCGCTTCGGTGGTAGGGTTGAGAGTTTGTATGGGATTGGAAAAAATTGGAAATAGCCCTGATGGCGATCGCAGCTTCACAAAGATTCCTAAAGAACCTGCTGCTACCACAAATATTAATGGAACTATCCACTGTAGGGGTAAACTGGAAGTTTTGACAGGCTCCGTTTCTGGAATAACCTGAGTTTTGTGGTTTGAACTACCTAAAAGTGTCGTATCTGTCGTTCTGGAAGTCAAATCAACAGTTTTGGCAGAATAACTCTCTGGAATCACTGCTTTGATAGTGATCTCTGGTTCCCAATATTGAACTTGATAGTGGACTAAAGCAACCGTGACATTATCGTGTCCATTTTTAGTATTAGCGATTTCGACTAATCTATCCGCAACATTTACTATATTTGTTTCCCCAACTAGAATCGGCAAGATTTCTGTTTCCCAGTACTCCTCCACCCGATCAAAATCACTTAAACCATCGGATGTGAGTAGAAAAACAGCATCTTCGTCGAGCATAAACCGTCCCGATGTCGGATGCAATGAAGTGCTAGACCCCATGCCCAAAGCCTGGACGAGAGAGCCAGCAGCACTCTGTTGCACAGCCTCGCGGTAAATGGCATAACCTAGTCGGACTTCGCGGGAGGCGACATCATCATCAAGGGTAACTTGATAACAGCCGTGGCGTGTAATCCAGTAGGCACGACTATCGCCAACGTGGGTAATGTACATTTCGTGAGCAACAGGCAATGCCATGACTAATGTCGTCCCCATACGCTGACGCCCTTGGCGATTTTCACTATCATTGCGCTGACTAATTTTGTCATTGGCAATCGCCACTGCCTTTTCTAGGTCATCGAGCAGCAGTGAGGGGTCTATGTGGTCGTAGGGAACTTTTGTTAGTTGCTGTACCTGCTGCTGGATCGTTTCAATCGCTAAATTTGAGGCGACATTACCGCCCTCGTGGCCACCGATACCATCACAGACAATTGCTAAAGCTGTTGGCTGGGGTGGTTTACTGATCAGAGTACCACTGGATGGGCTACAAGCATCTTCGTTACGTTGGCGACTTGGGCCAGTGTCGGTTTTGGTAATAATTTTGATTGTGGGTGTTTGCGATCGCCCTAATTGTGCCAATCCCTGATCTAAAACTGTGATTAATTGATCGGTTGAATTCATCTCTCCCTGAATTAAGGAAAGGCTAACCTGAGCAACAAATTGAGTGATAGCTGGTTTGGTATTACTGACCAACTGCTGCCAAAATTCACCTAATTGGGGCAATTCTGGTGATGTTGCGGTGTCGAAACGCAAATCCAACAAACGTACTAATGATCCTTCTACTCGTAATACATAAGAGTCAAGTAAGCTAGAGGCTACACCTTCACTCGCAAGAGGTTGCCACAGATGAGCTATTTGCCATAACCAATTGAGTTGGCGCATCGATGTTGCATCCCGCCAAGCGGTAGTTAACTCGCTGCATAAATGCACTTGTGGGATTGTGTCATCTACTAATAGTGGCGGTTTTTCTAAGAGTAATATTTCTCCAGGAGAGGGCCCGTCAGCGACAAAAAGGACTCCATATACCTGCGGTACGTGTAAGCGGTAGGGAATGAGTCTCAAATAAGCTTTGAGAGGCTGGAAATTATCTAACTCAGGCGTTAGCGCTAATAAACCAGGCTTTGTATCTAAAAGAACAAATTTATCAAGGACTAAATAGCGATCGGCTAATATTTGTCCAGGGCTACCCACACTCGGGCCATCTACCACAGCCCAGAGATAATTTTTGGGTAAGGGCGTGGAACATCGCTGGCAAAACTTGTGGGTCAGGGGGTTGGCAGCCTGACAATTTTCATTTGGACAGTAGAGCGTTGCCGCGTCATTTTCCATAGTTTTCGCACCGATCAGCGATTGGCAATTTCTTTAACAACATTAGTAGGGACAATCTAGACCGCTCATCTTTCTGAAACTTGACATACCCAGACTTTAGATGATGATTTTAGCTGGCGGATATCAGCAGGTGCTAATACTTAACTTATCCAAAGAATACGCTCCCAAGTCCACCCTACAGCCTCATCATAGCTTCTGTTGCCCTGTGACTCTCCATCAATAAAGCAACTAACTCCAACCCTGTCCCCAAAGCATAACCCAAGCATGACTCTGTTATTTGCTTTGGCTGAATTACCCCATCATCAAGATGCAGATAATCTTGGTATTTATTTAGTTTATAAGTAGGATAGCAATAATTAACTTTAATTAAGAATTAAGATAATTAAATATACTTTTGGCAAAAGTAAGTTGGTGGGCAGAAAAATTTATCAGTATGTCATTGCGAGTGGAACGCAGTGTAACGTTCGCACAGCGTCTCGTAGAGAAGCAATCGCAATGGTTTTGACTACTTTAATATTTTGTTACATAGTTAGGTTTATTTATGCCTACCTACTTACCTGACGAAGGAAGTGGTTTATCTGACTTTTCAGGCTATATGGAAAATCTCTTTCCTACAAGGCTACAGTCTACACACAAGTCATCGAATTCCCAAAAATCTTGATAAAACCTCAAAGAGTCCTACCGGACATCCCTCTCCTTGGCAAGGAGAGGGAAAGATTTACCTACAGGGTAAATCGAGAGTGAGGTTTTAATTTTTGGGTGCTAGAGTCCATTTAGATAGAGAATTTTTGAGATGTGTGTACACTGTAGCCTTGTAGGAGGAGCCACTGCGTCAGAGACTTGAAATTTTCCCCCTTAGAGCGTCGCAAAGGGGTTAGGTTTTTCGTGGGCTTTTCCAGATGACCTGAATTGTCACAAGGGTTCAGCCAGCCCGCTACTAACTATTGAGCTTATTGTTTGTTATCAATTGCTACTTGGGGGACTCCCATACTGTAGTTGGTAACACGCGCAGAAAGATTGTAGCTGAGTTCGCCCAGTTGCAGGAGCGATCGCAAATAATGCTCTAAGTCTGACCCCACACGGCGTAAGTTATATTCTGTGAGGTCTGCGCCACTAGATGCTTCTACTAGTTCATCAAATTTTCGGTAAACCTTTTGCAGCGCATCTTCATTCCAGTTAAATTCGTTATCTGGGTCAACATCTAACGTTAAGACCTGTTGACTAGGAATTAGTTCGCCATCCCGGTCAATTTCACCTGCAAAAATGCGAACATGCCGGGTTGTAGACTTGAGCAGCATCGGGTTATCCATAAAAGGGTGCAAGATTTGGGTGGATTACACTGAAATTATTGTAGACGTTATATCTGAGCTTGAATGCTCTCAATTTACAAGCTTTGAAGGCAGTTTCAAAAGAGTATATTGAATGGGCATAAGTAAAAATATCATTTGTACTGATTAGGTTGCTACTTCTATTAGGAGTTGAAGAGGGAGCTAGCTGTTAGTACTGACAGTAGTCCAATTATTTTTCTCCAAAAATTACTGGGTAGAGTGTTTTCTTTTGAGGCATATAAACACCCTCTTACCGGTGTGGTAATCTTACCTACTACTAATATTTTTTACTCATCAAGCCCAAAACACAGTAGGGTCGGGCACTTAGTAGGAATAATTTAATCTGTGTACATTTTTTCATGGAGAACAAAAATTTTTACTTTAATAATTATGCTTAAAAATCTCTTCTGAATTTGCTGCTGAAAAAAACGCACATCTAGTAATTTTACTGAATAGAGCTACATCGACCTCTGGCTTTAATAAGTTCAAAAAAAACCAGCGATTTTACTTACGTATAAACACCATATTTAAAGTAACAAGTAAAACTGTTATTGACGTTAACATAAAGTTGATGTAAAAACCTTTAAAAAGGGCGAACAACTTCTTACAGAAACTTTATTGTGTAGAATCTTAAAAACTGAATAATAGTTATGGCTTAACATAAGCTATATCTGGCACAGTCACATCAAAATCTAGGCAGTGAAAATCTACCTTGAAAATAAAACACAGGAGAGTGAAATAGAATACAAAGGTGATTGATGAAGAAAAATTCTTAATTCAAGCACTTTGGATTCAAAAAAGATATAAAGAATTTTGCTGGACATCTACCTCCTTACCCTCATGACCACCAAGTAAAGGAATCTCAATAGCTATGAACTCCAAAGCATTACCACGCCAGATAAATAATCTTGAAGTCGGTGTTTATGAGTGCGAAATACATCTCAAATTCCGGTTGATTGAGGAAAAGAGTCTATTGGGCGATCGCGAACAATTATTACAGGTGCTACTTGATGCTTTAACCGAAGGTTCTGACGACTTTTTAGAAACGCTGCAAGCGTCCGTTAAAGCGCAGGAAGTATCTGAGTTCAAAGCCTCACCTCAAATGCGACGCCAGCTAATGCGCTTGCGTAATGCTGCTGAGAATCCACAGACCTGAAGGTGTAATTTAAATACTGGCAAAACGTGAATTGGGTATCAAATCAAATCTTGAGCCCATACCCCCGTTGCAATAGAAACTAAGCAGTAAGTAGAATTCATCAAATACTGTGATTTCTACTTTGTGAAAGTCTTATTTAGCAACACAAAATCCCAGGAACAGTTTCCTCCATTAAAAACTTTGTAGCAAAGGGTACTGGTAGAATCTAAGAGTAAATTCAGCCGGGTGCATTTTACCGAGTTTTTATCAAAACATTGTAGGAATAACAAAACCCTGTGTCTTTACAGATGGGGAATTGGACAACAGGCGCAAATCAAATGAAAATCTAAAAGACCAAAGTAAAAATAAACAAGAGGGGTAAAGGGTAAAGGGTAAAGAGCAAACGTTATTCAGAACCTTTGTAGAAACATAGCAGTGCTACGTCTCTAACTCAATGCCCAATGCCCCATGCCCAATACTTCTCTACGAGAGGCTACGCCAACGGCTTCTCTACGAGACGCTACGCGAACGCTCAGTACAAGTGCCCAATGCCCAATGCCCAATGCCCAATGCCCAATGCCCAATGCCCAATGCCCA
>NZ_JAQYWQ010000049.1 GCF_029379315.1 Nostoc sp. S13 | reverse complement strand
GACATACAACGGGAAGAGTATCTCTATCTTATATTTAATTAAGTTGACCTACTTAAGAGATCAGTAAATGGTTCTAACCTTTGGAAATTAGTTCAAATCTTAAGAGTAGTAGAGAATAAATTATCAGAAGTACAAAAACAACGAGATGGAAGAGAAAAGTTATTTGCTACTCATAGTAAACGTCTCCTACTACACCTGGTTTACAAAGCCTTACCAGAGAATTTTTTTAGCATATCATCTGATTTAACCCCAGTACAAATTGATGATATTCAATCTATGACCTCAGAGTTTTTGGGTAGTATTATGAGTGAAAGTAGCAACCTATTTCCAACTTCCTATCCGGCAAATATCTTCAGAAATGTCACAAAATGCCAGGAAATTGTGGAAAAAATTTTAAATTAAGGACAATACTGTAGGAGTCCTTCTAACATCTCAGTTACCATACATAGATTTAATTTGTAACCTGATTGGCGAGGCAGTACCTTTCGACCACGGCTATGAGTTATTTTCTGCGATCGCCCATTTTGAAGCTGAACTTCATAAGTTAAATACAGTTGGAATTCATACTATTGCAGGTATTCCCAAGGAAGGCGTAATTAGCTAACTAAAAATTCTAGGCTTCGGATTCGGCTACCAGTAGATCAAGTGCGTTTGGTTTATCCGTTAGCAGGTAAGCCTCTGAGAATTGGCAAGCATACAATTCGCTTGGGGATTCCTGAAATTTATTTGCTTGAGCCTGCTGAGAGATTGCGATCGCGTATAGTGATTATCCAGGGTTATCAAGAACCGGAGTCATTCTTAGCAGCAGCACAGCGTCAGTTAGAACAACTGGGTATCCAGCGAAAAGCCTTTATTACCAAAAATACTGATGGTAGCCCAAAACGTAGAAGTATCAAAATCAAGCGCTTTACGGTTGTGGATTTTGGGTTAGAAATCATTAATCTCAGCAATGAAGATTCGCTAACATTAGTGAGATATGGCATTGGGGGAAAGCGTAAGATGGGCTGTGGCATTTTTGTGCCAGTGAAGAGAAAGGGAAACGCAAGTTAAAGCTGGTTTTGACTACTAGCCAATAAAAGTTTAAGAGTATTTCCCAGAAATAAATAACCGACATTCCGCACTTCAAGATGTAATACATCGATATTCAAGAATATTTCCTAATAATATTCATTTATTAAGTATTAATACTGAGAATTGTTAGGGATTTATGATTGCTATTTAACCACTATTAGCCAGATGTTGGAAATCTTCGTGTATTACACGATAAAGTGCGGAATCTGGGTTTATGTAACCGAACAAATTAAGCGACCTGACTTTTCCCGTTAAGTCTCTTTTGCAAGCTGCCAACCTTCTCTACGAGACGCTACGCGAACACAAAGGTCATGTAATTTTAACCAACCTCGCTACAGTACCTGGATACCAATTGGTGTTTTATCTTTATTCAAATAAACCATATTGTTTATGCTATTTTAGTCTAGTTTAGACTCAAAGATTTAGCGCCATATACTGGTCAAACAATCTATCAAATCAAGCATGGATTGTTATCAAATTATTTAGTTCAGCAACTAAAACGTCCTGCTGTTACCATGTTTATCGCGTAGTTTTTTGGCGCGCGGCGCGGTGTAACCGCGCCATTGCTTATGACAGTTGCGTAAGTCCTGTAGATAGTGAAGTCACTACTAAACCTATGACTGATTATAAATACCAAGTCGGTGGCAGTTTGACAGTTAATGCACCTAGTTATGTGCAAAGACAAGCAGATACCCTGCTTTATGAGGCTCTCAAGCAGGGAGAGTGTTGCTATATACTGAACTCTCGACAAATGGGTAAATCCTCTCTACTTGCAAGTACAAAACATTGCTTGGAACAAGAAGGATTTAAATGCAGTAGCATTGATATGTCGATTATTGGTACTTCACATATCACCCCACTCCAGTGGTATAAGAGTGTAGTTGGTGATTTATGGTTAGGTTTTAATTTATTAAATAAAATCAACTTAAAAACTTGGTGGCGTGAACAAGAAGATATATCTTTACTGGAAAGATTAAGGTGGTTTATTGAGGAATTATTACAGCTTCATTTTCCTGACAAACGATTATTTATCTTTGTTGATGAAATTGATAGTATTCTGAGTTTAGATTTCTCAGTTGATGATTTTTTTGCACTGATTCGGTTTTGCTATAATCAACGAGCAATCAATCCTGAATATAAACGTATTACCTTTGCTATTTTCGGAGTGGCAACTCCATTAGATTTGATTCAAGATAAAAGACGTACACCATTTAATATTGGTAAATCAATAGAACTTCAGGGTTTTAAGCTACAAGAAACTCTCGCTTTAATAAAAGGATTGGAAGGAAAAGTAGTAAATCCAAAACTTATTTTAAAAGAGATATTAGTTTGGACTGGTGGACAACCATTTCTTACTCAAAAGCTATGTCAAATTGTGGTAAATGAACAATTAAAAGATAGAGATAAATTACTAATAAATAATTCTCAATTATTTATTAGTAATTTAGTTAGGTCACATATTATAAATAATTGGGAGTTTCAAGATGAACCCGAACATTTAAGAACTATAAGCTCACGTCTTCTAGAGAATGAGCAAACAGCAGGAAGATTGTTGGGAGTCTATCAGCAAATTTTAATGGGTGAAGAAGTCACAATTGATGATATTAGAGAAAAAAATGAGTTAATTTTATCGGGTTTAATTATCAGATATCAAGGGAAAATTCAAGTAAAAAATAAAATTTGTCAAGCTATATTTAATTTAGATTGGGTTGCTAAAAACCTAGAAAATTTACGTCCATATTCTCAAAGCCTCAAAAATTGGGTTGCTAGTAATCAGCAAGATAACACTCAATTATTAAGAGGCATGAAATTAAAAGAAGCAGTAGCTTGGTCAGAAACTAAAAAACTTTCTAATATAGATTATCGGTTTATTGCTACTAGTCAGCAGTTGGATAAACAAGAAATTGAAATAAGTTTAAACGCCGAAAAAGTTGAATTAGAAAAAGCACATTTTACTCTGACAGCTGCGAAGGAAGCGAATCGGATTTTGAACCAAGCCCGAAAAGCTGCTAAATTAAATGCTGTATTACACTTTGGTAAACCGTGTATTGTCAGCTTTGCAATCGGTATTACTAGTTTTATTATACTGCTACGTTTCATTGGTTTGTTGCAGGGAATGGAATGGAATATGTTTGATAGCTTTTTGCAACAACGACCCCAAAAAGGAATTGATTCTCGTATTGTTGTAATTACAATTGATGAACCAGATTTGCAAAAAATAGGGCAATACCCCATACCCGATAATATTTTGGTTGAAGCGCTCAACAAATTGAAAACTTATCAACCTAAAGTAATTGGGTTGGATTTATATCGAGATTTGCCAGTAGAACCAGGATATCAAGAATTAGTAGAATTGTTCAAAGCTACTCCCAATCTTATTGGTGTTGATAAAGTTGTAGGTACTAAGGTTGCACCGCCAAGAGTATTAGCCCAATTAAGTCAGGTGGGTTTTAGTGACCAAGTATTGGATGGAGACGGTAAGGTACGTCGTGCCTTATTGACAGTGCGTTCATCGCAGACGTTGGCGCAGCCAGACACTCTCTACGAGACGCGCCAGGGACGCAGACTCGCCACCCTTCGGGTTCGGCAGTTCGCAACCGACGGGAAGCAGAGCCACTGCGTTGGGGAGACAGTGCGTTGCGGAGGTTCCCTCCGTTGTAACAACTGCCGTCGGGTTTCCCGACTTGTTCGCGCAGCGTCTCCCTTAGGAGAAGCAAGTGGCGTCCAGGACTGCGACTGCCTTACCGCTGCGCGATCGCCAAAAAATCAATTACGACAGAGTTTGGGTTTACAATTAGCATTACAATACTTAAAAACTGTTGGCATCACTCCCCATCCTCATCCTGAAAATCGCCATCATATCCAGCTTGGCAAAGCCTTAATAACACCCTTGCAGCCTTTTGACGGAGGCTATGTTCGAGCTGATACTGGAGGTTATCAAATTTTACTTAGTTATCACGGCACAGAACAAAATTTTCAAAGCTTCTCCATGACAGATTTGTTGCAAGAACGGATACCAAAAGAAAAAATCCAAAATCGTATTGTCTTAATTGGTGCAACAGCTGAAAGTATTAATGACTTGTTTCAAACACCTTATAACAATCGGCTATTTGGGTCATCAAAACAAATGGCAGGAGTATTTGTTCATGCTAATATTACCAGCCAAATATTAACCGCAGCGCTGCAAGGAAGAGCAATGCTGCAAACTTGGTCTGAGATATGGGAGATATTATGGATTTTGCTTTGGTCTGGGATAGGAACATTAATTGCTTGGCGATTAAAATCACCTAGACAATTGATGTTTGTCGTCACTAGCACTGGACTAGGATTAATCGTGTTTAGTTATCTGGCATTTTTACAAGGTTGGTGGATTCCGATTATTCCCCCATTATTGGGATTAATACTTGCTCCGATTATCCTACCTATGTTTGCAACTAAGCAGCTTGAGAAAATCCAACTCCAGCAAACTCTCAAGTTACTACTTGCGGTTGCAAAAGAGCAACCTGCTGCTGGAAAAATCGCGATTGAATATTTCAAACAAGCAGAAGGCAAAGAAAATCAGCAGTTGATTGACAAGATACTACAACAAAATAATTACGAATTATTTTAATTGGGTATTCTTAAGTTCAGCTTTTCTAGCTTTCTCTATGGCCATAAGCATTTCATACCAATATCCTCTCTGTGCGTACCAGTTTGCTTGACCGATGGTAGTCAACTGGCTCAACTCCCTATCTACTTTGGTCGTTTTTGCAACTCGTTGTACCCAACCTTTAAATATAGGATTGTCTGGTTGCACAGTTTTTCCACAGACAACTACCAATGACCATTCGTAATTTTTACCTACAGTTAGCGGCGTTTTTTCTTTAGGTTGAGTGAAACTAACAATCCCTCCACTAATAGTAATAGGTAAAAAAGTTCTTTCATAATAGTTACCCGTTTCATCTCTAAAGGTCAGTACAACCTTCTGTGCTGAAGTTTTGGGTAAGGAAATGAATACGGAAGGATGGTCTTGGAAGGTTAACCCAAAGTTACGCTTTGGCATCAAAGGTCTAATGGGCTGTTCATTCTCAGAACACCTCAGTCCATCACGAGAACCTGCACCAGCAGTGTCACTTTTTGGTTCTGGCTCCCCCGGTGGTTCAAAATTCTCTTGAAAAACGAATTGCTCTGGTAGGTTGACTTTTGATGTGACTGATTCTGATTGTCCCAAACTAGGTAAGGCAAACATTAACAGTTGTAGGGATAAGCCAAGAGTGAAGAATTTAAATTGATATGAGGCATTATTTACTATCATTTTCTGAAAATTCTTAATAAAGAATTTATTTATCAGTTGTGGAAGCAGAAGGCAGAAGGCAGAAGTAGTTATTATTTCTTCCTTATCTCCCCCTGCCTCCCCTGCGCCTCCGCTCTCATCTCCCTCATCCCTGAGTTAACGCCAATTTCCTACCAATACAAATGGAGACCAATAGTATGGATGTTTGTACTGAGGAGAATTTAATAGAGATAGCTGCGCTTGACGTAATGCTTCGGCTTTGCTGACGACCTTTTGAGCAAGCAAACGATAAAATTCTGCTATCAAGTCAGCAGTTGATTTGTCTTGTACTGACCAGAGGGTTGCTAGAGTACTCCTAGCACCAGAACGGACGGCAGTTCCTGCCAATCCTAAAGCAGCGTGGTTGTCGCCTTTAGCAGTTTGACAAGCGCTGAGAACTAGCAGTTCAATTGGTTGGCGTGGAGCATTTTTGCTCAGTTTTGAAGATGCACCTTTTAACCATCTATCTAAATCTTTAACATTAATCCGGTCTTCCCAAGTTAAAAGAAATGTGTCTTCGGCTTTGGAGCTAAATTCTCCGTGGGTGGCAAGATGAACTATAGAAAAGGGAACTTCTTCTATTTGTTTTTGGACGTTGGCGCGAGTAAATTTTTCATTTAGTAGTATCTTTGCATGGACATAGTTTGTAATTTGTTTAATTTCTTGCTTGACACCAGGTAACTCAGCAAAGCCTTGCCGTGCTTCTGCTAAACCGGCAGTTAAGGCTTGAAATTGTTGGTTAGGAAGATGCCGAGACTCTAATAGTTGTAAACCAGGGGTCAATGCTATGCTGTACTTTTGGATGATAAACTGCTGGCGATCGTGCAAAACTGCCATTGGTACACTGCGTAAAAAACCATCCAAGACAAACACTAAGGTTTTAATCTTCTGAAGTTCTATCTCTTTTTCGGCAGGACGCAACAACCAATCATACAATTTTTGAGCAGAAGGTAGTACTTCATCAGGCAAGAAAGCAAGGTTTAAAGATTGGCGCAGTTCATCAAAAACCTTTGATTCCTCTTGTAATGAAAGGTTTGTTCCATAATGTTGCAAAGGTTGTCCAGCGAGAGAAACAACTACCTCCAAGCGACGTTCTAGCAAAATTGGGTAAATCACTGCGGCTTTTGGATCGATTTTATCTATTGGTTGCGGTTTATAAGTTAAGCAAGCTTGGTGGAAGAAGTTTTCTAATTCTGCTAATTGCAGTGCTTCAATTGTTTTGCGAGATTTCTCTAAGTGTTGTTGCTTGATGATTTGTGGTAGGCTGTCTACATCTTGTAAAAGTAATTGTACTAACTGCCGATACACTGGTTCAACGCGATCGCGGAAAGAAAACTGCACGTCAGGACTCGTTTGGATTAAATCTTGACGCAGAGATGTTAAGGAATCAACAGCTTGTTCATAAGCTGTAATTGCTGTCTCAATGTTGCCTTTAGCTTTTTCAATTCGTCCTTGCTGCCACAACCAATTGACGGCAATATCATCTGCTTGCACTCCTTGTGCCAAAGATAGTGCTGTTTGGGTGAGATTTAAGGCTTCTGAGAATTGCTGAGTTTGTTCGTAGAGATGTCCTAACTCTCCCAAAGCATAACTTTGCGCTCTTGCATCTGTTAATTCGCTGGCCTGTTTGACTGCTGTTGCCAAAAGTTGAGCAATGTCTTTTGTTTTTGATGATGACAGTTTCATCCAACTTGCTGCTAAATTAACTTGCGCGTAAATTCCCCAACGGCTGGGAGGAAGATTAGCAAGACGTTCTTGAATTTGGGGTAATAATACTAGTGCATCTGGATTTTGCTCAGTTTTTATTAAAAGGCTAAGTTGGTTAAGGAGTGCTTCTAGTTGAGTACGCTCGCCACCACTACTACTTGCTTGTTGATAAAATTCTAAGGCGGCTTTAAAATCTTCCCTAGCTCTAGCGGTATTCCCCAATCTTAAGAAGGTTTCCCCAATATCTGCGGTAGAATTTACTTGCTTTGCGATCGCTAAACCTTGCGATAATACTTGTTGCGATCGCTCTAAATCTCCCACTACTTGCAGAGTTACCCCCAAACTCCGCAATCCCCTGGCTTTTAGGAGATTATCAGGTAAAATAGCAAGGTCTTGATTGATTTGTTCTAGTTGCCTTTGTGCCCGACGATACTCTCCTAAAGTTTGCAATGCTTGGGCTTGGTTAATCTGCGTCAGCACAATCCCTGTTACATCCTTGAGGGAACGATAGATTTTCTCTGCCTGCTGCCAAGTTTCTAAGGCTATTTCTGGTTGACCAGTATTTAATTGTAAACTTCCTTGGGTGTTAAGAACTTGGGCGTAAAGGAAGGAATCATCTATTGTTTTTAGGATATTCTTTGCTTGGGTGATTAGCGATCGCGCTGCTTCCCACTTGCCCAAGTCTTGATAAGCGATCGCTAAATAGTTGTAACTTAATACTTCATAGTGCTGCTGTTTGCTTTGCTGAAATATCTGGGCTGCTTGTTCCCAAATTTGTGCAGCTTCTACCAACTTTCCGGCATCATAAAGTTGTTTTCCTTGTTCGAGTAGGGTGACTGGGGATTGAGTTGGGGAAAGAGAATACTCAGCAGTGGCTGGTAAAACAGTTGTGATTAAGAAAAAGATTAGTAGGGCTAAAATTAGGTGACGATGAATAAGCATAAATGGTCATAATAATTTACGATTTATAACTGTTTGTTCGGAATTTTAGCGTTGATTAATCACATCCAGTCTGCTTAAGTAAATATATCTGGCTAATATTTACACATAATGCTAGAGAGCATCTATATAAGAGGTATTAGTAAAAACTTAGTAGACATCACTTGGAGCTTGCGGGGTGGAGCATCCACAACGCTACTGAGCCGTACTTAATCTTGTTTTCCACTCTTAGAAAGTCAGAATCGAAGTTAGATTCTGGAACTTTGATTTAACCAAGGTTTGAGACTTTGTTTTCTAACATTAACTAAAATTTATAGCCAAAAATTGAAAAGTAAAGCTCTGAAAGCCTTTCAGCAATTGAGTTATCTTAAACCGATAAAACAAGGTTAATATCATGCTATTAACATTCTAAAATTAGACACTATAAAAGAATTGCACTCGGTTTCCTATGTCAATATATCATTCTTATACTTTTTTGATGCATCTAATTTGTTATTAGTCAATTAATAATGTTAATAATATAGTTGTTTTATTTTTAAAAACTCATTGTATTTTTGTTAAAAATTAATCTAAGATTACTATATTGACAAATCTATTTTATTGTGTGCAGATCAATATTTTTGCGATCACAATATGATCTTTATGTATTTTACTTGGACGAAAAGTGGGATAATATCTTGTAAGAAGCAGTACTTACAAATAATGACAATCACTAATGCCAGTCACCAATACGTTAGATGCACTTCGCTTCCAGAGCGCACTGGAGCCAAAAAACTCCTCAACCGAGTTCATCATAGAGATGGGGAGAAGAAAAGCTGAGTTGCGTTGACTGACTGCTCAAACAGCTTTCAAGGATAAGGAAATATTTCCCATTTTATTGTTGGTGTAAGCATGAAAGTAAAAAATTTAAGCGAAGTCAAAATAGAGATTACAAATAAAGTAAGAGGAGTCTTTGCCAACCGGAATTTCTGTAAAGGTGAGAAGGTGGTGATTGGACACCGAGTCCAGATTTTACCAGAAAGAACTAATCACTCCTTCCAAATAGACTTTGATTTACATATAGAACTAGATGAACCAGGACGACTAATCAATCACTCTTGTAATCCAAACACAGGAATTCAGAATAATGAATTTGGAGGATATAATTTTGTCGCCTTGATAGATATAAATGAAGTAAGTGAAATTACATGGGATTATGAAACAACAGAATACATTTCTATTGCTATTCCAGAATGTTGTTGTAACGCTTATAACTGTAGAATTAAAACCTTGGGGTTTAAGTTTCGTTCTACTCAAATCAGCAAAAAATATGGTAACTTTATTGCTGATTACTTAAAAGAATTAAACATTTAGAGATAATCTAAGTTAATTATTGTTAAAGTGAGACTAATGGGTTTTTTGAATTTGGCTAATTCGCAAATGTTAGGGTTTAATCTTCAAATTAAAAAAGAAATAAATCAACAAGTATTTCAAGAAATTCATGCAATTTTGAATCACAGATTAAAACCAAGACAAAGAATTGCGAAACAAGAAACAGTTGATGAGTTACACCGTTTTGCAATATTAAATCATCCAGTACTCATAAATCGTATGTATTTAAAACTGCTTAGTGGTGAAATGTCTCAAGCAGAATGGCAAACTTTTTTTAGTAACTACTATCATGCTTCTTGTCGTGGCTTTTGCTGTACAGTGTTACCGCGTGCGCTTCATGTACATAAAGATAAGAACTGGCGCGATTATATTAAAGCTATGATTAAAGAAGAAAAAACTCCTAGCTCACATTTTGTTTTATTAAAAGAATTTATTGATAGCTGTGGTTTAGAAATTGAAGAATCAGTCAGTGCACAAACATTTATTAATGCACTACTAAAGGGTTTTACTGCTGATATTCCTTTCTCATTAGGATATTCTCTTGGTATTGAAGTAGAAGGCGCTTATCAAATTGATCTGATTGAACGAAGTAGTCGCCAGTGTTTTCAGAACAACTGGTAACAACGAATTGGTTTAAAATTCATCTAAGCGATACTGGAGAACAAGAACACGCTAACATGGCAGTTCATACAATTGAAAAAACTCTGAATAATCAGCAAGATTATCAACGATTACATCAAGGATTTTTCCAAGCTTGTAATGACACTCTTAACTTTATGGAATCTATTTATGATGATCTTAAAAGTTTCAGAATTTAATACCAATTTGAAAAAATAATGCGACAGATGGTAAGATTATTATACAGAGGTTTCACGTTCACAAAACCACGTGGGAAGATTTTCGCGATAAGGTTCGTAAGTCTCATAAATGCCTTAAGGTCACACTTAGCTGTTGATGGTTTAGTAGTAGCTTTGATAGTTCAAATCTCAGATATAATAGAAGTTACGCATTGTCAGAAAGCTGAGATTATGCAGCCAAGCCCAACTTCTATGATAGGTGTTCTAAAATTCTGATAAATTCCCACAATCACTTTTATTTCTCCCACCATCAGATTGTATTTGGGTAGTAGTATTTACCACCAATTCCACCTGTCCTAGTTGATTAATCATCCATCCAGTAGCTTCTAGTAATGGTGGTTGCCCTTTTATATCTGGTACTTTTCTATGGCTGATTTGCTCTGAAAGTTTATTTGGGGAATCTGCACTTACTCGCATATCCTGTAAAACTACCTGACCACGCAATACTTGGCGGGGGTCTTCTGGTAAGCCTCCCCGTCCACTAATCACAAAATTCGCCTCTTCGTTACTGGGACAACCTGCGACAATTTGATTTGCAGGGTCGGTAGGCACAGAAGGCAATTGAGTTAATCCTCTGGTAGGGTCAACATCTGGAGTGTTGATATTAACGATGCCGTTGATGCCTAATTGAGAACTGGCGGTGATGTCACTATTTGGGGTGAGTTTATCACTAACCTGTAAGCCAAAAATACCTTGGCTAGTAATGCTGATATTCCCACCATTTCCAGCAAAAGCATTGGCGGTGATGTCGCTGTTTTCTTGTGGGACAGCAACAATAAATCCACTATTAATATCTATATTGCCACCATTACCACCGCCACTGTTTTCTATTCCTGCACGGGTGGAAATTTGACTATTATTTCGTAAAAATAAGTTATTGGCTACCTTGAAGTTGATGTTACCTCCTTGTCCAGAAACGCTGGTAGCAGTGATAGAACCTTGATCAAGAAAAATTGCACGGGCATCAATATTGATATCTCCAGCATTACCTGTTCCTAAAGCACTAACTGAAATGGTTGCGCGATCGCGGATATTTAAGTCACCATTGGGAATGTTGATATTAATGTCTCCCCCCTTTCCCGAAGCAGTTTGAGCCGAAGAAGCAAATAAGCCTGAGCCAAAACCCTGCTGGGAGGGGTCAATTAAATCAATGGACTCTAAAGCATTAACTGTTAAATCCCCTGCTTTTCCAGAACCAAAGGTAGTAGTAAATACCTGTGCGCCCCCTTTAGCTGTAAGTTGACGCGCTGTTAAGTTAACATTGCCAGATTCGGCATTGGTTAATGTTCCTGTACCAATAAAAGAGTTATCTAACTCGAAAGTATTACTGGTATTGATGTTAATATTCCCCCCCTGTCCTTGACCCAAGGCGGTAGTAGCAATTATTCCACTATTGCGGCTAAGAAAATCCGGAGTTTGAATTACAACATTTCCGGCTTTACCTTGGCGTGCACTCACAGCAACGATTCCCTGGTCAAAGTTATTAACGCTGAGAGTACCCGCATAAGCTGGATTGATAATTTTTTCTTGCAAGTCTGCAAATCCATTTCCAGCAACTTCTACAGATTTGGTGGCGTTGATAGTAATATCACCTCCATTACCAGCACCAGTTGTAGAAGCGTTAATTCTGCCGTTATCTAATTGCAACGTGCGGGTATTAATTGTAATGGGTGCGCCATTTCCTTTACCAACGGTACCAGTGGTAATCTCTCCCCCTTGGTGGACAATTAACTCCCCAGTCGTAATATTTAAAGGCCCAGCATTACCAATCGGACTCAAGGAAGCCGTTGCGATCGCACTAGGAAGACTGCTATTATCTGCAAAAGTCCCCACCACTTCTACTTTGTCAGTAGCGTTGAGATTTAATGTTGCTGCATTCCCCTCTCCTGTAGTTGCTGAGGAAACGATGGAACCATCACGGACATTTAGTAGTTTAACTGATAAAGTTAAGTTGCCAGCATTGCCCGTACCAGCTAGCGCCGCTGCATCGATTATCGACCTATTGGTGAGCGTTACATTATCAGCATTAATTGTCAAATTCCCGGCTTGCCCTGAACCAGCTGTTGCTGTTTGAATCCCAGCAAAATTCTGCAACAATATTTCTGTAGCATTAATTGTTAAATCTCCGCCATTACCTGATACTGGGAACGTGGTAATTCCACCTGTATCTCGAAGCACTAAGCGCTCAGTATTAACTGTTAGTTTGCCAGAGTTGCCACTCCCGAAAGCATTTGTGCTTATACCTACTCCTGTTCCTTGTAGAAGTTGGCTCACCAATTGACTAGGAGTAAGTATTGGGGTTGTGGGTTGACGACCGGTAACTTCTACGGATTCTGAAGCATTGATTGTTAAATTCCCGGCATTACCCGTTGTGTTTGCGTCAGTACCAGTACCTATGGAAGTTGCTCTAAAAGGGAAAAAAGCTGTTGGATCTTGGCTAATGCTCAACCGACGAGCATTGAGAGTAAAATCCCCAGCATCGCCGCTAGCACCAGTAGGAAGATTTACAGCCAACGCCGCATCAGAATTTGTACCAATATCGCTTGTCCGCATTACTACATCATCTGTAGCATTGAGGATCATATTTCCTCCTCGACCTTTACCCCTAGCCAGGGCGAAAATAGATGTAGTGTCCAGAAAGATTGAGCCGGCGGTAAGGGTGATATCATTGCCTCTGTCAGCACCTAGGTTTGCATTGATGATGCGAATATTTTTACCAGAGAGGATATTACCACTAGTAAATGTAATTTTCCCTGGTGTGTCTCCAATAGAAGCGATATTACCCGAACGAGGAAAGTCTCCTGCGGCATTGAGGCTAAGATTACCTGCGGCTGACAAGGAAATGTCTCCTGCTTGCTGTTGGGCATTAGCTAACAGATAATTAGTAGTAGTAATTTCGCCTGCGGTGCTGTTGATAGTGATGTCACCGCTATTTATGGAGTCGATGATATTGGGTATGTTGAAAAACCCACTAATTAAATTACCAGTTGTAATATCATTGATGGCGTTTAGGGCAATGTTGCCACCATTCCCGTTACTTTTCGCAGAAATGATAGATGCATCGGTAGTATGAATTTGACTGGTTTGGCCAAACTTTCCTGATGTAATTGTTGCATTCCCGCCATTGGTGAGGATTTGGGAACCTGGGTTCATGAGAAACTGCGCCACTCCAGGATCTCTAAGGGTTGCGATCGCATTTTCATCGTTAATTTTGGCGTTAAAATTACCACCATTGAGAATAATACTGCGGTTGGGATTAATGACGAGCGATCGCCCCGCTTCTAAGTTAAGATTATTTGCCCTAATGCCTGTGATATCATCATCAACAGTAATATCATTATTAGCCTGTAAACTGACATTATTAAGTGCTAGCGCTTGGCTCAAACTTTGACCGCTAACAGTGCCCCCTGCTTGAATCAGAATATCTTTCGGGTCAAGCAGTAATCTACCAAAACCATTTGCAGCACTAGTATCCACAGTACCAGCAAATTCCACTCTGACACCTGATACTTCTACAAAACCACCGTTCCCAGAATTGTCACCGCCACGAGCACTAATATTACCCTCAAAACGGGTTAGATCATTTGCTTTAATAATTACAGTGCCACCATTACCATTATTAATAGCATCAGTATTAATAGTGGAATTATTTAATAAGCTCACCTGATTTCCTAAAATCTGCACCGTTCCCCCTGGTACAGTCAAAGAACCTGTGTTAGTAACAATATCTCCTTGTAACGTAAGAGTTTGTCTACTACCTATTGTTAAATTTCCTTCTACACTAATCTCTGCTTGCGGTTGGTGCAAGGCATTAGAAAATAAAGCTGTTGGCTGAATTGTGAGTAAATTACTATTTTGCGGTTCTGTTGCACTAAATAACCCATTTTCTCCTAATCTAATTGCATTTGCAGTACTAGCGACGAAAGAACCTGCGATATCTAACCGAGCATTTTTACCAAAAATAATCCCATTAGGATTAATCAAAAATAAATTCGCGGTACCATCTATACCTAATGTGCCGAAAATCTTAGATATATGATTTCCGGTAACGCGAGTGAAGATGTTATTAATGCCCGCCGGATTAGTAAAATAAACCTGCTGTCCTTGATTTACATTGAATTCTTGAAAACTATGGAAAAGATTTTCACCCCGAATTGCACCTCCACCAATTAATTCATGAAGATTTTGAGGTGTAATGGTAGATTTTTCGGTTCCTAAAGTGTTATCGGGTATTATTTGAGCGTTAGCTGGGTGAAAATCGTTAAGAAAATAAGTAAATATATTACTAAAAAATAAGATTATGTATATTTTCAAATACCAAGAGTACTGTCTAGAAATATTTACTACTTTCAACATAAGTCAACTTATTTTTTATTCAAATTTACAGATCCCCAACTTCTTAAATAAGTCGGTAATCTTGTGTTATTGTTTATTACGAATGATTTAAAATTGCTGTTTTATTAATAAAGTAATGACTAAAATACTCTCTATATAACCCACAACTAACTGTTGCAGTTTTATTTTCTAGATATATCAGCCCTAAACTTTTTAACTTAAATGCTACTTCTTGCTCTAAGGTAATCGGTACAGTTGACCTGATAACCTGTTGAAAAGCATCAACAAAATCAGGACTTTGCAGAAGAGAGTGTAACTGATTGTGCAAATGCTCACTAAAAATTCCAGTATCATTCGTGGCATCTTGTAGTATATCGTCCACAGGAATTTGATGTTGAACGCTATGATAAAATGCTAGTCGCACCAAGTAAGGAAATCCTCCTGTAAGCGCCATTAATTGTTCAAATTGCAATGCTGTAAGTTGGAGTCCGTGACGTTGGGCTAAATCCTCTAACTGCAATCTTATAAAAGCAGGCAAATCAATTGTTAATCCTACATTAAAAGGAGATTTATTAATATCTAAATTAATATAAATATCGGTAGATTTAACAATTAACAATCGTAACTTTTGCCAAATTGATATATCTCTAGTTTCTTCATACCATGAGCGCAATAGTCCCAAGAAATCACGAGTCAATTGAGGATATTCAAACAACTTATTCACTTCATCTAACGCTAAGATTAAGGGAGTATTGATTTCCTGTAAAACATACCCTTGAAAATAGATAGTACAATTCATCAAATCACCCATATCCTCGTCCCAATATTCCTCTAGCTTCGACTTTATTCCTAACTGATGAGTAACATTTGCACAAAACCAGCGTAAAAATTTTTCTAATGAGCTAAAAATTTCTGTTTCAGCACGATGTAAACTTAACCTTACAGTATGATAACCATGCGAACTACCATAAGCAAGGATTCTAGTCATTAAAGAAGTTTTCCCCATCTTTCGCGGCGCTTTGATGTGGATAAACGCACGAGGTTGAAGAATTGCTTGATAACAGACTTGTTCTAAACCCCGCTCAATATACAAGGTAGAAGAAAGCGGGACTTGTCCATCTGGAGGTTCTAAATTTATCTTTTGCCACATATGTGTAGGCTGAGATATTGTTTGCAAAGATGAATTATTTAGTCGTTGCTCTAGCACAGCACGACAATTAGTGCGATTAACTTTCTCGCCAAGACTATTAGAAAGTAATTGCCACAATTTAGGAGCAACCAATTGCCTAATATAGTTTTCTGAGTAGTTGTTTTCTATAGCAATTTGTGCATAATTTTTTTTTGTTTCCAATAGAGATGCTGACAAGACAGCTTTTTGAATAAATGATAGCGATTTTCCTGTCTTATCATTAATTAATGTTTCAGTGCATTTGATAATTTGTTCTATGCTCCTCATCTCTCTTTAAAACTAAAGGTATTTAAAGCTCCATTTCTTTATACAGCAATTCTAAATTGTTTGTGAACACTAAATATTTCTGTTGTTTTTCTTCTCTGCGCCTCTCTTGGCATAGTGTGAGATTCTTTCTACAAATCAGAAATATTCAATGCTCCATTTTTCTTCAACCATTGCTTTTGTTGAAGGGTTAACCCAATAGCATCAGTAAATAGCGCTCCCTTAACGCGAGAACCGGAAAAATTTACCAACTCTAATTGGGTATTTGTGAAATTTACGTGTCTTAAATCACTATCACTCAAATTTGCCCCATTTAAAACCGCCTCCTCTAAGTTGGCGTTAAACAAAGAAGCTAACTTTAAATCAGCACGACTCAAGTCTGCATTAAATAAACAGGCTAACTCTAAGGCAGCTTGACGTAAAATTGCATCACTCAAATCTGCACTACTCAAGTCCGCTTTAATTAAATCTGATTCTGTTAAGTCACCTCCCTTTAAAATAGTATCCTGTAATTGCGCTCCTTCCAAATCAACTCGTTGTAAAGAAGCAGCACATAAAATCGCCCCTTCCCAATTGGATTGGCGAAGGTTGGCATCATCAAACTTAGCGCCAGTGCAATCTGTGGCTTTGAGACTTGCTTTAAACAAATTTGCCCCAGTTAAGTCTGCTTGAGTCAAACAAGCATTTTCTAAATCAGTATCTGTTAAATTTGCCTCTCGTAAGCAGACAGAATCAAGCTTGGCATAATTTAAGTGAGCACCGCTTAAGTTCGCTCTAATTAGAGTAGCGTGACTCAAGTTTGCCCACAATAAACTCACATTTAATAGATTTGCGTTTTGCAAATTGGCTTTTTGGAAGTCCGCTCGATTTAAATCTGTCCAAACCAGGGTGGCACAACTCAAGTTAGCCTCACTGAGATTGGCACTACTTAGGTTAGCATAGCTAAAATCAACACCACTAAAATCAACACCCTGCAAATAAATCTGGCTTAAATTCAGGTGTTGAAAATCTCTTTCCTTAGCTGCATAGCGTTTGATAATTTCTTGGGCAATCATTGTTTTGAGCTAGTTTAAATAACAATAAACTACCGCCTACAATGAATTCTCTCTCAATATAGCAATATTTAATTAATAATTTATATTTAATTTTTTGTTATCAAAATTAATACATTTTAACTAAAATTATGATTTTTGTCTATTGACAAATTATTCATTATATGTGTAAAAATAATATTTATGACATTGTATGTTCAAAGTTGTGATACTTATATATTGACAAAAAACTAATCTGTGATGCACTAACTAAAAATATTTTACAGCAGAGATAAATATATGACATTTATGTACTTGTTTGATTTCAAATGAAAATGCTTTAATAAACTTCTAGAGCAAGGGTATTTGCAAAAGTTATCCAAAAAATTCATATTTACTTTTTTGGTTTTTATTCGTTTATATGAGAATTTCTAAACCTTTGTAAGTATGAATTTTTGTAATGGATTTTATTGCTGACAACCTGAAAAATACGCTCAATATTAGCTTGAAAGAGATTGATACAATCTTTCTGGCAAAAAGGGAGTCTTTAACCTTTAACATCTATTTTTATGAGCGCGTCAACATCTAGCATTATCAGTACGGTTAGCAGTATTATCAACATGGTTTCTGACGAAAAGTTGCAACAGGCTTTGAGTCAGAGTTTCTTGGAAGCAAGCGAAGCACTGCAACATTGTGAAAACTTTTTTGAGCTGTTACCTACCCATTCCTGGTCAAGCAAAATGCTAGCTACATTCTTTAATTCCTGGAAAGCTACGCACTTGAAAATGTTAGGTATATATGGTCTATCTTGCCGTTTACAACGTCTTGCTTTAACCAGAGATTCTCAAGAACGGGAACAATTATTATTAGCTAGCGCCTTCAATGCTGAAACTAGTCATGAAGATTTGGGATTAGACTACGAGGGTGTAACTCACGCTGCACTCTATGAAGATTTTGCTAACAGCTTTTTAGGAAATTACCCTTGGCAATTAGATGAATATTGTTTACCCCAAGCGGGTGATTTTAAGAAATGGATATATCACAACATGGTGGTAAATGATATTTACAAGGGGTTATTCACAAATATGTTCTCAGAAATTTACAACCACGGGGAGTATACGCGAGGCTTATTTGCTTTTTCAGAATTAATTGAGAAGTATTACCACTTTTCCCCTGAAGAAAAAAAGAAAGCTCTGTTCTATATCGGTGTTCATGTTGCAGACGAAACGGAAGTGGCTCACTTTCAAGTGGTCGTCAAAGCCTTGAATGAGTATAGCAAAGCTACTAATACTCCAATTGACTATACACAGGCAAAACTTTTATTTAAGGAGTACCTGACTCGGTTAGGTACTGTAATGGAAGCACTAACTATAGAGATGAGACAAGAAATAAATGCAGCAAAACATCTGCTATCCGTGTCTTAAACCTCAAGATCAACATTTTTTTGACAATGCTCAACAAGCTATTGCTGCAACTTTAGATTTTCGACAACATCTGTATACGATCGCTCAAAACAAAAAGCTACGCTCAGAGCCTGTTGAGGATCAAAGTTACCCCAATGAAGTGATTGTGCTGAGACCAAAACAGACTCAAGCGCCTGCTTTACTATTGTTGGGCGGAATGGGGCCTCTAGCAGGTTTGGGAGCTTTTGAGGTAGCCTGTCAGATGTTCCAGAACAGTAGGGAAATTGTTCTGTTTCAAGCTTGTTCACTGCCTAATCGGACTACCGCCATTCAACAAAAGACTCAAATTGGTGCATCTCAAGAGCCGGATTTAGCGATCATGTTGGCGATCGCTATCCGAGAAGCAATGCAGTATATTTGCTCTAGGGTTGAACCTGTTGAGTTGATCGTTCTGTGCAATGGCGCTCATTATTTCTTACCTGAAGTGATGCAGCAACTCCTGCTTAATTATTCAAAGATTTTTTTCAGACTACAATGGATCTCTTTAATTGACACTACAATACAGCACTTGCAACAACGAAACTTTTGTCAGCCTTTAATTCTATGTACTACAGCAACGCGACTAGGGTGTGTTTACTCTCGACCACTTCAAAAAGTGGGCATTGTTTACTTAGAACCCAACGATGAGTTGCAATCAATATTAATGCAATCTATTTATCAAGGAGTAAAAACTTCTGACTACAATTTTGCTTGTAAAGTCGGTGAACATTTTTTCGCTGAACTACTCAAGCTCCAGCCTAATGTTGACTGTATCATCGCTGGATGTAGCGAAATTCCCTACTTGCTGGAATGGTTGAAAACTAATTCTTCTAAGCAATTGAAGGGGTTCTTATCAAAAGTGGAAATTATTGATCCTGTAACACTAACTTTGAATAGTAGACTTAAATCCTTGCAGCATTTGAGGACAGTCAGTCATTAACGCCGAGAAAAATTAAATAGCCCTAATCATGAAAATCAACGATGAATAACTCTTTGCAACAGTTAATTCAGAGACATAATGTCCACCCAAATAACCCTTTTATAAAGTTCGACAAGAAAGATGTTGAACTATCGGTTCCTGAGCGCTTTCAAAAACAAGTAGATATGCATCCTGAGCAGATTGCTGTTAAGACTGGGGAGCATGTGTTCACATATAATGCCCTGAATCAGTTCGCCAATCGGATAGCTAGGGCCATTTTAATCAAGCGCGATTGCCAAGTAGAACCGATTGCAATGTTATTTGAGAGTGGTGCTCCGATAATTGCTGCAATTCTGGGTGTATTGAAAGTTGGTAAGTTTTATGTACTACTAGATCCCTCGCTGCCACAAGCAAGGATTAGCTATATTCTGGAAGATTCACAAGCGGGTTTATTACTAACAGATAGCAGAAATATCTCATTTGCTAAAAAATTGCAAATTAGTGGATTAGAAATACTCAATATTGACGAGATAGATTCCAGCATTTCTTGTGAAAATCTAGATTTACCTCTGCAACCAGATAATTTTGCCTACATCATTTATACCTCTGGCTCAACAGGGCAGCCCAAAGGCGTAATCCAAAACCATCGTTATGTTCTGCATCTGACGATGAACTATACCAACAGCGGTCATATTTGTGCCAATGACAGGCTAGCGCTTTTGTACTCCCCAAATTTTGCTGGTGCTGTGAGGGATATCTTCTGCTCGTTGCTCAATGGTGCAACTCTTCTGCCATATGACGTTAAACAAGAAGGGCTAATAGGTTTAAGTAGCTGGCTGAACCAGCAAGAAATAACCATCTTTTTTGCAGTGGCGACTATGTTTCGCCATTTTGTCAACACCTTAACTCAACAGGAGAAGTTCCCCAAACTGCGCCTGATTCAGGTAGGGAGTGAGACAGTCTACAAAAAAGATGTAGAACTTTACAAGCAGCATTTCTCTGATGACTGTATTTTTGTTGCCAATTTGGGAGGTTCGGAAATTAGCCCAATTCGGCAGTACTTCGTTGATCAGGAAACGGAAATTATTGGCAGTACTGTACCAGCTGGCTACGCAGTTGAGGATCATGAGGTTTTGTTAATTGATGATCAAGGTAAACCAGTTGAGTTTAATCAGATTGGTGAAATTGTAGTCAGAAGTCGTTATCTGTTTTGTGGTTATTGGCAAAGACCAGACTTGACCGAAGCAGTACTTTTAAAAAATGTCCAAGAAGAAAATAAGCTGTTATATAAAACGGGCGACTTAGGCTGTATGTTGCCAGATGGCTGCCTTTTGCACTTAGGCAGAAAAGACTTCCAGGTGAAAGTTAGAGGCTACCGCATCGACGTTTCGGAAGTCGAAATGGCATTGATCAATACCAACCTCATCCGAGAGGCTGCTGTCGTTGCATCACCTGATAATTTAGGTCTAAGAGCGTATATTGTGCCGCTCGCTTCCCAACAAACACTCTCACTGCGAGAACTACGAAGTCTGCTCTTAGAAAGCCTACCAGACTACATGGTTCCCTCAACTTTTATGACTTTAGAAGCGCTACCCCTAACGCCCAATGGCAAAGTTGACCGTTTGGGTTTACCCGCTTTCAATCAGGTGCAAAGAGCGCAGTTAGAAAGTTTAGTTTTGCCTCAGACTCCTACTGAGCAGATACTAGTTGACATCTGGACTCAAATTCTTGAAATAGAAGAAATTGGGATTCATGATAACTTTTTTGAGTTAGGGGGTCATTCCCTACTTGTTAATGAAGTTATTGCACAATTATTTAACGCTTTTTCAATCAATATTCCTTTAATTACTGTATTTGAATTACCAACGATCGCTCAACTAGCCAAACGTATTGAAAACACTTGTCGGATAACATTAGTACAAAAGAATGTGCCTGATAATAGCACAGATGATTGTGAAGAAGGGATGCTATGAAAACACTTGATGAACTGTTGTTAGAACTTGGTCGCCTCAATATCAAAGTCTGGACTGATGGCAACAACCTTCGCTATCAAGCACCTAAAGGTATCTTAACTTCAGATATACTGGGTCAAATAAAAATACACAAAACAGAAATTTTAGCATTCCTAAATCAATCAGCACTTGAATCACAATCAATCATTAAACCCGTTGATGCAACTATAAAAAATGATGGTTTACCTTTATCCTTTACTCAACAACAATTTTGGCTACTCCATCACCTAGAAGAATCAAATTATATCTACAACATGGTGAGGGCGTTTCGCTTAGAAGGAGACCTGGATATTCCCAGCTTCGAGCGAGCAATCCTATATCTAATTGCGCGTCATTCCATTCTTAGGACTGGGTTCAAGGTGGTGAATGGTTCGCCAGTACAGGTTATTACACCTCACCTGACCTTTGACATTCCTGTAATTGACTTGCAGAACTTATCAGAAACTGAGCGTATTTCTCAAGCACAACGACTTCTTTTGCAAGAGCGTACCCGTGCTTTTGATTTGAATCAGTCTCCTGTGTGGCGAGTGACTTTAATCCGTCTTCATCCTCAGACTCACTTGTTGATGTTCAATCTGCACCACATTATCTGTGATGATTGGTCAATCCAGATATTTTTGCGGGAATTATCAGCCCTGTATCAAGAAGTTTCAACAGGAAAAACAGCTTCTTTACCAAAACTCCCTATTGAATATGCTGATTTTGCTCATTGGCAAAATCAACAGACCACTCTTGAGAACTTTCACCGACAGTTAAACTACTGGCAGCAACAGTTGGCAGACGTTGTGCCTGTTTTGGAACTGCCCTATTTAAGCGATCGCAATGATAACGTAAAGCAAGCGTTTCAACCTGGTATAGTACCGTTGTCTGTGAGTGCTGAGGTAACTGGCAAGTTGAAGCAGTTAAGTCAACAGTCTGGGACAACCCTTTTTACCACCCTCCTGACTGCTTTCGCTATCTTACTTTCCCGCTACACCCATCAGGAGGATTTAGTTATTGGAACTGGTATTGCTAATCGCACCTCAGCGCAAATAAACCCACTTATTGGTGCTTTTGTCAATACACTTGGCTTACGTATTCAGATTCCTGATAATCCTACCTTTCGAGAACTGTTAACTGAAGTACAAAAGGTTGTTTTAGAAGCGTATGCTCATAGTGAGGTTCCCCTTATTAAAGTTATTGAAGCTCTGAAAATAGATCGCAAATCGGGTAATAATCCCCTTTTGCAAGTAATGTTCACTCTAGAAACTATCAATCAGGAGAAATTGCAACTTCCAGGAGTCATCACAACAGAACTGGAGTTGAGTAAACCAACAGCCGGAGCAACCTTTGATTTAACCTTAAACTTGTGGGAAACAAACTCAGAACTGCAAGGGAAACTAGAGTACAACGCCTCTCTGTTTGATAAGGAAATAATTCAGCGCATCAGTGGACATTTTCAGACTTTGCTAGCAAGAATTGTTGAATCTCCGAATCAGTGTATCGGCAATTTGTCAATACTCAGCGCTACAGAAAGGGAGCAGTTGCTAGGGAAAGAAATACAGGGAATTGAATCTGAGTTTTTGTGTTTGCATGAGTTGTTTGAAGCACAGGTGGAGAAGACACCCGAAGCTGTAGCACTTAAGTTTGAAGGACAACAGCTAACTTATCGGGAATTGAATCAGCAGGCTAATCAACTGGCACATCACTTGCAAACCCTGGGGGTAAAACCAGAAACTAAGGTAGGCATTTGCGTAGAACGTTCACTAGAAATGATCGTGGGCATATTGGGAATACTCAAAGCCGGAGGGGCATACGTACCACTAGACCCCAATAATCCGCAAGAACGGTTGAACCACATACTAGAAGATGCACAAATGCAAGTGTTGGTAACGAATTCTCAATTACGCAACACTTTAGATCAGAGGAATTTTGTTGTCTATTTAGATGAACAAGCAGACAAAATTGCTCAGTACCCTCGAAATAACCTAGTCAGTGGCGTGCAGGATGATAACCTAGCGTACATGATTTATACATCCGGCTCTACAGGAAAGCCTAAAGGAGTATTAATCACTCATCACAATGTCGTTCGGTTATTCAAAGCAACGGAAGATTGGTATCAGTTTAATGAAACGGATGTATGGACGCTGTTCCACTCATTTGCATTTGACTTTTCGGTTTGGGAACTGTGGGGAGGGTTGCTGTATGGCGGGTGTGTTGTGGTTGTGCCTTACGAGGTGAGCCGGGACTCGCAAGCATTCTACAACTTACTGGTTGCTGAACAAGTGACTGTTCTCAACCAAACTCCATCCGCTTTTTACCAACTAATTCAAGTTGATGAACACTCCAAGACAACAGAAAAATTGAGTTTACGGGTGGTGATATTTGGCGGAGAAGCACTCTCGTTACCTTTGTTGCAACCTTGGTTTGAGCGACATGGGGATGAACTACCCCAGTTGGTAAATATGTATGGCATTACAGAAACAACGGTTCATGTGACAATCCGTCGTTTAACCTTAGCTGATGTAAAAGCCACTAGTAGCTTAATTGGGCTGCCAATTTCCGACTTGCAAATTTACCTTCTGGACAAATACCAAGAACCTGTACCGATTGGGGTGGTAGGAGAACTTTATGTTGGCGGTGGTGGTGTGGCGAGGGGGTATTGGCGGCGCAGTGAACTCACCGAGGAGCGGTTTGTGCCCAATCCCTTTAGCAATCATCAGCAAGGGCGTCTATACAAAACGGGGGATTTAGCGCGATATTTGCCTACAGGTGAGCTTGAGTATAAAGGACGTATCGATCATCAGGTCAAAATTCGGGGCTTTCGGATTGAGTTAGGAGAAATTAAAGCACTACTTTCTGGGCACCAAGCTGTACGAGAATGTGTTGTACTTGCCAGAGAGGATGAACCTAATAATAAGCGATTAGTAGCCTATATTGTTCCTGACCGTACCCAAGCTTCAACTATTTTCAATTTGGTGAGTTTAAGAGAGCAGGATATACTAAGCGATGCTCCTTTAGGAGCCGCCAAGGGCGATCGCTCTCTCTATGAGTTACCCAATGGGATGACGATCGCTCATCTCAATAAAACGGAAACAGAATTTCTTTATCAAGAAATATTTACTGATCAATCCTATTTACAGCATGGGATTACCCTTGATGAAGGAGACTGCATTTTTGATGTCGGGGCGAATATCGGTTTGTTTAGTTTATTTGCTGCTCAAGCTTGCCCAAAGGTAAAAATCTATGCTTTTGAACCTATTCCCCCTGTTTTTGAATTGTTACGCTTGAATGCAGAACTTTACAATCTCGATGCTAAAGTCTTTAACATTGGTCTTTCGGGGGAAACTAAATCTGCTGAATTTACTTATTATCCCAATGTTTCCGTTATTTCTGGGCGTTTTGCTGATGCATCTGAGGAAAAAGAAGTTGTCAAATCCTTTTTGCTCAAACAACATGCGGGAACAGGCAATGCGACAACAGTATCACAGGAAGTACTGGATGAATTATTAGTTGAGCGTTTGCAGAGTGAGCAATTTACCTGTCAGTTAAAAACAATTTCTCAGATTATCGAAGAAAATCAAATTGAGCGCATTGATTTACTAAAAATTGATGTGGAAAAAAGTGAACGGGATGTATTAACAGGAATTCAAGAGAGAGATTGGTTAAAAATCCAGCAAATTATTGTTGAGGTTCATGATATTAATGGCAGACTTACTGAAATTACGGAGTTGCTGAAATTTCATGGATATGATTTGACCATTGTTCAGGACAAATTACTCGAAGCAACTCCCCTCTATAATATTTATGGGAGACGGACAACAATAAAGCAGCGTTTCCCTCAAAAAACGGTATCAAAAAGTATAGGCGATCGCCAATCGACTTGGAACAGTTTAGAGAGATATATTCAAGACCTTCGCCACTATCTCAATGAAAAACTGCCTGAGTACATGATTCCATCTGCCTTTGTTGTCCTAGAAAAGTTTCCCTTAACGTCCAATGGAAAAGTTGATAGCCGCGCTCTACCCATACCGGAAAATTTCAAGAGTAGATTAGAATCTAGCTTCGTACTACCGAGTACCCCCACTCAAGAAATTTTAGCTAACCTTTGGGCTGCGATTCTCAGTATTGAGAAAGTCGGGATTTACGATAACTTTTTTGAATTGGGAGGACATTCCTTACTGGCAACCCAAGTTATTTCTAGACTGCGAACAGCCTTCCAAATTGATTTACCCTTACGCTGTATATTTGAATCACCCACGGTTGCACAGTTAAGTGAGGTGATCTTAGCCGAGTTGCAAAAAGGTATCGGTCTAACAGTACCACCAATTTTGCCCGCCGACCGAGAGAAAAACTTACCCCTGTCTTGGGCACAGCAGCGTCTTTGGTTTCTCCATCAATTGGAAAGTGAAAGTAGTGCCTATACAATACCCTTTCCTCTAAAGATGAGTGGGAAATTAAATGTCAAAGTGCTGGAACAAGCCCTACAGGAAATAGTGCAGCGGCATGAAGTTTTGCGGACTCACTTTCAGATGGTAAATAACCAGCCAGTGCAGGTCATTGTTCCGCATTTGACCTTAACGCTACCAGTGGTAAACCTGCAAAATTTCCCAGACGCCTGGCAAGAACTGGAAAAGCAAGCTATTTTGTTAGGTCATCAACCATTTGATTTGGCTCAAGATGCGGTAATACGGGTCAGGCTTTGGCAACTTTCCGAAGAGGAACATGTACTGTTGGTGTTAATTCACCATATCGCTGGTGATGGTTGGTCACTAGGGGTTTTCATCCGCGAACTATCTGCTCATTATCAAGCCATCAACAACGGTACATCTTCTCTCTTACCATTATCAATTCAGTATGCCGACTTTGCTGTTTGGCAGCGTCAATGGCTGACTGGTCAAGTGCTTGAGCATCACTTAAGCTATTGGCAGCAGCAGTTAGCAGATGCACCGACTTTATTGGCATTGCCAATAGATCGTCCTCGTCCGGCAGTACAGACTTTTTGCGGTGCAAGAGAATATTTTCAACTGGATCAAAATTTAACAAAGCAACTCAAGCAACTGAGTCAGAAAGCCGGAACAACTTTATTTATGACGCTCTTAGCAGCGTTTGTCATTTTACTGTCACGAATAAGCAATCAAACCGACATTGTTATCGGTTCTCCGATCGCTAATCGCAATCGTCAGGAGATAGAACCATTAATTGGCTTTTTTGTCAATACTCTGGCTCTACGATTTGATTTATCCAAAGCACCGAACTTTGAAGCGTTATTGGCACAGGTGCGAGAAGTCACAATAGAAGCCTATGTTCACCAGGACTTGCCCTTCGAGATGTTGGTTGAAACATTACAAATTGAGCGGCACTTGGATCGTAACCCTCTGGTACAGGTGACGTTTGCCCTCCAAAATGCTCCGACTCACGCTTGGGATTTGCCTGGTTTAACTGTGCAAAAGATGCCTTTGTCTCTGGGGGGTGTGCGGTTTGACCTGGAAATGGACTTTTGGGAAGTAGCTGGAGGTCTGAATGGGATTTGTTATTACAACACCGACTTATTTGATGCACAGACAATCATCCGCATGATCGGGCATTTTCAGACTTTGTTAACGGGAATTCTGGAGAATCCACAGCAGCCACTTACTCATTTACCTCTGCTCACTGCAATACAAACCCATGAGTTGCTATTAGCTGGGCAAGGAAAAAAGAATACTTATCCTACCTCTAAATGTATCCACCACTTGTTTGAACAACAGGTGGAAAAAACTCCAAATGCTATAGCCTTGCAATACTCAGGGCAACAAATTAGCTATCGGGAATTGAACGAACGAGCTAATCAGCTTGCCGATTACCTGCTCATAGTGGGTGTGCAACCAGAAGTGCTGGTGGGTATCTATGTCGAACGTTCCATTGAGATGATAGTTGGTTGGCTAGGAATTCTCAAAGCTGGTGGAGCTTACATTCCCATAGACCCAGTTTATCCTCAAGAACGAATAGCTTATATCTTGCAAGATACTCGGTTAACAGTACTACTGACGCAACAAAAATTACTTTCAAAGCTTCCAGAACTCAAGGCAAAAGCCATTTGCTTAGATACCGATTGGGAGGAAATTAGCGATCGCAGTGTCTCCAATCCAATGACTGAAGTATCTCCAACTAACTTGGCTTATGTGATTTACACCTCCGGTTCTACAGGATCGCCGAAGGGAGTGGCGATCGCTCATGAATCGTTGGTGAATTTTGCCTCAATAGCAGTTCAGGAATACCGCATCAATCAGCAAGACCGGATTCTCCAGTTTGCTTCAGTTAGTTTTGATACATCTATAGAAGAAGTTTACCCGTGTTTAATCGCAGGTGGAACACTGGTACTGCGGACGGATGCAATGTTGAGTTCTAGCGATCGTTTTTGGCAGCAGTGCCGGGATTGGCAATTAACAGTGTTAAACTTGCCAACAGCCTACTGGCATAATTTAACCGTTGAATTGACACATTCAGATCCGATTATTCCTGAATCTCTCAAACTGGTAATTATTGGTGGTGAGCAGGCAGATCGAGAGAATTTGAAGCGCTGGCAAAGGAGTGTGGCGCACCTGCCCAATCCCCCAGAATTAATCAATACTTACGGACCGACAGAAGCAACCGTCGTGACTACCCTCTGGCGAGCAGCAAACTCAGATGCTGTAACAATGGAGTTACCCGAAGTACCAATTGGAAGACCGATTGACAATACTCAAGTTTATGTTCTAGATCCACATCTGCAATTAGTACCGATTGGTGTCCCTGGAGAACTTCATATTGGTGGTGCAGGTCTGGCGCAGGGTTATCTTAACCGCCCAGACTTAACCCAAGAGAAATTTATCCCCAATCTATTCAAGAGTCAACAGATAGAAGGAGATCGCCTTTACAAAACAGGAGACTTAGTTCGCTATCGACCTGATGGTAATTTGGAATTTCTTGGTCGGATTGATAACCAAGTGAAAATTCGGGGCTTCCGCATTGAATTGGGAGAAATCGAAGCCGCGTTGAATCAATATCCCTTGGTGCAGGAAAGTATAGTCATTGCCAGAGAAACTGCTCCTAGTGACAAACGCCTTGTGGCTTATTTAGTCGTCAATCTCAAAGGTGAAACTATATCAGGGGAAATGAACCAATGGGAAAACGAACAGATTAGTACTTGGCAAAAAGTCTACGAACAAAATGATAGTCTGTCAGCAGCATCTGATGACTTAACCTTCAATATCATTGGTTGGGACAATAGTTATACTGGGAAACCTATTCCAGCATCAGAAATGCGCGAGTGGGTAAATAACACAGTAGACAGAATTCTAGCTTTTTCTCCTCAACGAGTATTGGAAATTGGTTGTGGTACAGGACTGCTGCTATGCCGCATTGCGCCCCACTGCCAAGAGTATTGGGGAATTGATTATTCTCAACCAGCACTCCAGCATATTGAGCAAATTAAACAAGTGGTTCCGGGTTTAGAACGGGTAAAATTGCTGTATAAGCTTGCTGATGACTTCGAGGGAATTGTCAATGGTCAATTTGACACTGTAATTATTAACTCAGTGGTGCAGTATTTCCCTAGTGCAGACTATCTCCTCCGGGTTATAAAAGGAGCGATGACGGCAATTGGCGATCGCGGCACTATCTTTATCGGCGATGTCCGCAGCTTACCGTTACTGGATGCTTACCACGCCTTAGTTCAGTTATCTAGAGCTTCTAAGGAACTAACTGTTGAGCAATGGCAGCAGAAGGTGCATCAAAGTGTGCCAGCAGAAGAGGAACTGGTTATCGCTCCCGCTTTCTTTTTAGCCCTACAACAACACTTTCCTCAGATAACCCAGATAGAAATTCAACTCAAGCGTGGTCACTATCACAATGAGCTAACCCAATTTCGTTACGATGTCACACTGCATTTAGGTAAATCAGCCCTAACAACAGCAATTTCCTGGTTAGACTGGCAGCTAGACAACCTGACTTTAGCAAAGATACATCAAAGGTTGTTGCAGGAGCAGCCAGAAATGTTAGGAATCCGGCATATTCCTAACAGCCGGGTGCAGCACTCAGTACAATTGCGTGAATGGTTACAAAATCCCCCCGCCGCTAAGACAGTAGGACAACTGCAACAGCAACTGATGCAACTACCAGCAGCAGGTGTCGATCCTGAGCAGTTTTGGGAACTGAGCGAACAAGTTGCTTATACTATGCACGTAAGTTGGTGGAATGCCAGCCAAGAGGGTTGTTATGATGTTGTGTTTTCTCGCAGCGAGGTAACAAAGCCAAATTGGCATACCCAAACAATCACTTCCAAACCCTGGAATCACTATACAAACAATCCCTTGCGGGGCAAGTTAGTTCAGAAGCTGATACCCCAAGTACGCGAATTTATCCAACAGAAGCTACCCAATTACATGATGCCCCAGGCATTTTTAATCCTTGATGCCTTGCCACTCACACCTAATGGTAAAGTAGATCGTCGCGCTCTTCCCAGCCCCAACTCAGTTGTGAGAACATCTTCGTTGGAAATGCCACAAACCAAGGCAGAACAACTCATTGCTGATGTTTGGCAAAAAAACCTGCAAATAGAAAAAGTTGCCCTGGATGATAATTTCTTTGACCTGGGTGGAAATTCTTTACGATTAGTTCAGGTGCGGGAGCAACTGCAAACTATCTTTACTAAAGAATTATCAATAATAGAGATGTTTCAGTATCCAACGGTGAGGGCATTGGGGCAATATTTAAACGGACAGCTATCACCAAAAGCAGATACTGAGAAATTAGCTCCAGAGCGATCGGAAATTCGTAGCAATCAAGTTTCTCAAAACCCACAAAGGAATATTAGACAACAGTATCGATCGCAGAAAAAAGGGTAATTCGATTTTGGAGACTTTATTACAATACAGTTCAGTCAAGGCTTAACTCTTTATCAAATTCAAATTTTTTAACGAACCGCATTCGCGTAGCGTCTCGTAGAGAAGAACGCAAAGGAAGAGAAGGAAGAAATGCTTAACTGAACTGTATTGGATTTTATCAAGCCAAAATTCAAGATTTCAAATTTTTTTTAAAGAATTTAAGAGTTGAGATGATGAATTTTTCTACAGATGAAATTTCAGAATCAGATATCGCCATTATTGCCATGTCTGGGCGTTTCCCAGGTGCGAAAAATATAGATGCCTTTTGGGAAAATTTGCGAGATGGTATCGAAACTATTTCTTGGTTATCTGAGCAAGAATTGCTGATGAATGGAGTTCAGCCAGAACTGTTGCAAAACCCCAACTATGTTAGGGCTAGTGCTGTACTTGATGACATTGAGTTATTTGATGCTAATTTCTTTGGCATTAATCCGAAAGAGGCTGAGATACTTGATCCGCAACAACGCCTTTTTTTGGAATGTGCTTGGGAAACTGTAGAACAAGCTGGCTATAACCCCCAAACTTATACTGGGTCAATCGGAGTTTATGCTGGACTGATTGAAAGCCGTTATCTACTCAAAAATCTTTACCCCAATCAGGAACTCAACCAGTCAGTTAGTACTTATCAATTATCGCTGGCAAATGAAAAAGATTTTTTACCAACTAGGGTAGCCTACAAACTAAATCTTACCGGGCCCGCAGTCAATATTCAGACGGCTTGTTCAACTTCGTTAGTTGCAGTTCATATGGCTTGCCAAAGCTTGGTGAATGGCGAGTGTGACATGGCTTTAGCTGGTGGTGTTGCGATCGCCGTTCCCCAGAAGATAGGTTATTTATATCAAGAGGAGATGATTGCATCCCCTGACGGTCACTGTCGCGCTTTTGATGCCAAAGCACAAGGAACTTTTCGGGGCAATGGTGTGGGTATTGTCATGCTGAAGCGAGCAAAAGATGCGATCGCTGATAGAGATTATATTCACGCCATCATTAAAGGTTCTGCCATTAATAACGATGGCACGAACAAGATCGGGTTTACAGCTCCTAGTGTTAAAGGTCAAGCAGATGTCATTGCTGAGGCGCAGGCGATCGCTGGTATAGATGTGGAAACCATCACCTATGTGGAAACTCATGGTACAGGTACAACTTTGGGCGACCCCATTGAAATCGCTGCTTTAACTCAAGCTTTTCGCCAAAATAGCCAGCGAAAAGGTTTTTGTGCGATCGGTTCCCTGAAAACAAATATGGGACATCTAGATACCGCAGCTGGTGTCGCAGGTTTAATCAAGACAGTTTTGGCGCTGAAGCATCAACAAATCCCTCCAAGTTTAAACTTTGAGACTCCCAATCCGAAAATTGATTTTGCCAACACTCCCTTCTATGTCAACACTCAGTTGTCTGAATGGAAAACCGATGGAATTAAGAGACGGGCTGGAGTTAGTTCTTTTGGCATTGGCGGAACAAACGCCCATGTTGTACTGGAAGAAGCCCCTATTTTAGAAACCAGTTCACCAGAAACAAGACCAGTACAGTTATTAGTCTTATCTGCAAAAACGAGTTCTGCCTTAGAAACAGCAACCAACAATCTCTCAGCCCACCTGAAGCAACATCCTGAATTAAATTTAGCTGATGTGGCATATACCCTAAGTGTCGGTCGTCAAGCTTTTGAACATCGGCGGATTTTGGTGCGTTCAGAATCAGAACAGGTTTTTACAGGTCAGGCAAAATCTTCGTCTCCTTCAGTTATCTTCATGTTTTCTGGTCAGGGTTCCCAATATGTGAACATGGCACGGGGAATCTATGAGACTGAAACCATTTTTCGTGAACAATTTGATTACTGTGCAGAATTACTCCAACCAGAATTAGGGCTGAATTTACGTGATATTCTTTACCCCAGGCTAGAGCAAACTGAGGAAGCAACAAAACAACTGCAACAGACTGGAATTACTCAACCAGCCCTATTTACCATCGAGTATGCTTTAGCTAAACTCTGGGAATCCTGGGGAGTCAGTCCTCAAGGTTTCATTGGTCACAGTATAGGTGAATACGTCGCCGCCTGTTTAGCCGGGGTTTTCTCCCTTGAAGATGCCTTGTCTCTGGTAGCCATACGTGGACGCATGATGCAGCAACTACCCCCTGGAGCGATGCTGTCTGTGCCTCTATCTGCTATAGAGATTGAACCTTTCTTGGGCAGAGAAATTAGTTTAGCTGCTATTAACGAACCATCCCGTTGTGTAATTTCCGGCACCAAGTCAGCAATTGCTGCCTTGGAAAATCAGTTGCTATCTCAAGGAATTGAATCTCGTTACTTGCACACTTCCCATGCGTTCCATTCTCAGATGATGGAACCCATTTTAGAATTGTTTGCTAAAGCTGTGCAAAAAGTCACTTTAAATGTGCCATCCATCCCCTACATTTCTAACCTTACAGGTACATGGATTACAGCAGAGCAGGCAACTAACCCTGACTATTGGAGTCAACATTTACGCTCTCCCGTGCAATTTTCTTGTGGGATTGATTTATTGTTGAAATCTGACCACCTGCTCTTAGAAGTGGGGCCAGGAAGGACATTAAGCACCTTTGCTAAACGGCATTTCAATACAGCAGTATCCCAAGTTGTGCTAACATCTCTGCGTCATCCTCAAGAAGTCCGCTCAGATATGGATTTCTTGTTAACCACTTTAGGGCAACTGTGGTTAGCGGGAGTTGAGATAGATTGGTTTGGTTTTTACGCAAACCAAAACCGCCATCGCTTGCCATTGCCAACCTATCCTTTCGAGCGCCAGCGTTATTGGATTGAGGCAATTACAAACAATCAAAACCATCTGCACCCAATAACAACTATTCAGACACTTGATGAATCCTTGTCGGCGAAAAAAACAGATATTGCCGACTGGTTTTATATTCCATCTTGGAAACGTTCTATTTTGCCTATATCAACAAAACAGGTAACAGAATGTTGGTTGTTTTTTGCTGATGAATCTGGTTTTGGAGAACAACTGGCTTACAGACTTGCGGAAGCTGGGCAAAAAGTGATAATTGTCAAGCCTGGGGAATCCTTTCTTAAAAAAGGTGATGGAATTTATACCCTTAATCCTCAACAGCGCGATGACTACGATCGCCTTTTGACTGAACTTCAAGCTTTACAATTCATTCCTAAGGAACTGGTTCATTGTTGGAGTGTTAGGGAAACGCCTCTTACTGAACATCCTTTATGGGTAGAAGAAGCGCAAAATTTAGGTTTTTATAGTCTGCTATATCTTGCTCAAGCATTAGGACAAATAAACTTTACCGACGATTGCCAACTTACGGTTATTTCCAATAATATGTGGGAAATCGCCTCGGAAGGATGGTTGTCTCCAGAAAAAGCTACCCTGATCGGGCCGATTAACGTTATTCCCCAGGAATACCCAAATATCACTTCTCGTAGTATTGACATTGTACTACCGCCTGCACCTTGGCAAAAAGCTAAACTCGTTGAGCAACTGTTAAAAGAATTACAGTCTGAGTCAGAAGATCAGGTGATTGCTTATCGGGGAAATTATCGTTGGGTACGTACCTTTGAATCTGTTCGCTTGGAAACGCCCCAAGCAACCACATTACCTTTAAAAAGAGGCGGTGTCTATTTAATTACTGGTGGTATGGGTGGTATTGGCTTGTCCCTAGCTGAATACTTAGCCAAAACAGTACAAGCAAAACTAATTCTGATTGCACGTTCTGAGTTTCCTGCCCGTTCTGAGTGGGAACAATGGCTGTTAACTTACGATGAGCAAGATATTAACAGCCGAAAAATTCAAAAAATCCAAGAAATGGAGGCATTGGGGGCTGAGGTTTTAGTGATTGCTGCTGATGTGGCAAATCACGAACAGATGCACAAGGCGATCGCAAATTCCTTAACCCACTTTGGTGATATTCATGGTGTTATCCATGCTGCTGGTGTTCCGGCTGGGGGAATAATTCAACTTAAAACCCGGTCGATGACGGAAGAGATTTTTGCACCGAAAATCAAAGGTACTCTTGTTTTAGATCAAGTGCTTCAGGATATCAAGTTAGATTGGCTGATTCTGTGTTCATCACTCAACTCCGTTCAAGCAGTATTTGGACAAGTAGACTATTGTGCTGCTAATGCTTTTTTAGATGCCTTCGCTCACTATAAAACTAACCAAGGTACAAACACAATTGCGATTAACTGGGATGCTTGGCAGGAAGTGGGTATGGCAGCTAAGGCAGTGTCCCATACAGAGGATACCTCTGCTGTTGGTTCCACCAATGGCTTAAAGAACTTGTTACAACGCAATGTGCAAAAATGGTTGTTACCTAGCGAAGGGGTTGATGTTTTTAGCCGAATTCTTGGTTATGGGTTGACTCAGGTATTGGTTTCAACTGTCAATTTAGAAACATCAATTAAGCAAGAAAATAAATTTTCTCAAACAGTTGCTTTTCAAAATGATGCCACATTAGAAAACACTAATGCAAACGCTTATCCACGTCCTCAACTTAGCAATCCTTATGTTGCACCTCGTAATCCTTTAGAATCAGCGATCGCTCAAGTATGGCAACAATTTTTAGGTATTGCAGCAGTTGGTGTAGGCGATCGCTTCCTAGATTTGGGCGGAGATTCCTTACTAGGAACACAAATTATTGCCCAACTCAGGGAACGTCTAGCAGTCAAATTGTCTTTGGCGAGTTTATTTGAAACCCCAACAGTAGCAGAGATGGCTGCTAGTTTAGTTAATAAAATTGGTAGAGATAAACACTTAATGAAAAATCCGGTTTTAGAGTCTAGCGATCGCGAGGAATTCATTTTATAAATTCTAACTTCTGACTCCTAACCTTCGACTCTCAAATTCTTACCAATGAAAAGTACCCAAGAATTTTTAAGACACCTCAAACGTTTAGATATTTATATTTCTTTAGCAGATGGACGGCTGCATTGTAATGCTCCCAAGGGAGCGCTGACACCAGAAATCAAAACACAACTAGCTAACCGCAAAGCAGATATTGTTACTTGGTTGCAGCAAAATCAAATCCAACCGCTTTGTCCAGTTAAGCGAACAGAAAATTTACCTCTTTCCTTTGCTCAAGCTAGACTATGGTTTCTAGAACAACTTGATACAGGTAACACCGCCTATAGTGTACCTAATGCTTATCAATTAACTGGCGACTTAAATATCACAGCTTTAGAGCAAACAATTACTGAACTATTGCGGCGACACGAAGTTCTCAGAACTAACTTGCAAGCGGTAAATGGCGCACCAGTCCAAGTTATTCACTCTCCCCAAAAAATAACATTACCAATTATTAACTTAGAAGGCTTAACTGCTGATGAACAAGCTATTGAAGTTAAATTTTTGCTCAACAAAGATGCTAGTAAACCATTTGACTTAGCACACGAACCCTTGTTACGTCTCACCTTAGTACATCTGGATGCCCAAACCCATGTACTCTTGCTAAATATGCATCACATTATCTTTGATGCTTGGTCTATGGGAATCTTAATGCAAGAGTTATCTGTGCTGTATGGTGCTTATTTGCAAAAACTGCCATCCCCAATACCCGAATTACCACTCCAATATATTGACTTTGCAGTTTGGGAAAGACAGTGGTTTAAGGGTGAAAGATTGGAAGAAGAACTGAGCTATTGGCGGCAAAAGTTAGCAGGAATTACACCAGAACTAACTCTGCCCATAGCGCGATCGCATCATTCCCAAAACTTCCAAGACTGCTGCTATGTTTTTGAAATTAACCCTAACTTAACTAAGCCTTTGGAGCAACTGAGCCGCAGTCAAGAGGTTACTCCTTTTATGCTGCTATTCGCTGCTTTTGCTACTTTACTATATCGCTACAGCAATCAAGAAGATATTACTATTGGTTTCCCAATTGCCAATCGTCAATATAAAGAAACTCATTCATTAATTGGCTTTTTTGTCAATCTCTTAGTGCTGCGAGTCAAATTAGCAGGTAATATTACATTTGGGGAGATTTTAAGTCAGGCACGCCGCACTATCCTAGAAGCTTATGAACACCAGGATACACCTTTTGAAAAGGTGGTAGAAGCTTTACACCCAGAGCGAAATATTAACCACAGTCCTCTGTTCCAAGTGATGTTTGATTGGCTACATGCAAGCTCTAGTGAATGGAAACTACCTGGATTACAGATAAAATCATTAGCTCCATTAACGCCAACGGGGAGATTTGATTTATCTTTAACCATAATAGAGACTGACACAGGTTTAAAAGGGATGTGGTCATACAACGGGGCTATGTTTACGACCGAGGCAATATCCCAAATGACAGAACATTATCAGGTGTTATTGGCGGGTATTGTAACTAATGTTCAACAGTCCATCAATAAATTACCGTTGCTGACAGCAAAGGAAAAGCAGTTACTCACTACCTGGAATACTACTCAAACTGATTATCCCCACACTAAATGTATTCATCATTTGTGGGAAGAACAAGTAGACAAAACACCAAATGCTATAGCTGTAGAATTCCAGAATCAACAAATTACTTATCGGGAATTGAACGAAAAGGCAAATTTGTTGGCACACTACTTACAAACTGCGGGTGTAGAACCAGGAACACTGGTGGGTATCTGCATTGAACGTTCGATTGAGATGATAATTGGCATTTTGGGAATTCTCAAAGCTGGTGGTGCTTATGTTCCTTTAGATCCACAATTACCGACAGAACGGGTAGCTTATATTTTGCAAGATACGCAAGTACTTATACTCCTGACTCAACAAAAGTTATTGGCTAAATTACCAGATGTTTTGAAACAGAGGGATAACTCCCCAGACAGGATGCAGGTCGTTTGTTTAGATAGAGACTGGGATTCGAGCGCGAATCAAAATAAGCAAAATTTGGTGAGTGCGGTGTCTACTTATGATTTAGCTTATATTATTTATACCTCTGGTTCTACAGGTCAACCGAAAGGAACTGCGATCGCTCATCAGTCTTTAGTTAACTTTACATCACAAGCCATCAAGGAATATGGCATTCATCAGCAAGACCGGATTTTGCAGTTTGCTTCTATCAGTTTTGATACTGCTGCTGAAGAAATCTATCCCTGTCTAACTACTGGTGCAACTTTAGTATTGCGGACAGAGGATTTGTTAAGCTCTAGTCATCAATTTTGGCAATGTTGTCAAGATTGGCAATTAACAGTGTTAGACTTACCAACAGCTTACTGGCATTACTTAACTGCTGATTTGCAAGCATCTGATTCCAGAATTCCCTCATGTTTGCGATTAGTAATTATTGGTGGAGAGCAAGCACTAACAGAGAATTTAAAAAGATGGTATCTGAGTTTAAAAAGCTTAAAAAACCCACCTAAATTAGTCAATACTTATGGGCCTACAGAAGCCACCATTGTGACTACCATCTATCCTTTCCCAGACTCCACATCTGTAGAACCAACAGACTGGGAAGTCCCGATTGGGCGACCGATAGGGAATACTCAAGTTTATGTCCTAGACAAATATTTACAACCAGTTCCCATTGGCATTCCCGGGGAATTGCATATTGCTGGTGTCTCTTTGGCTAAAGGCTACCTCAACTGTCCTGATTTAACCCAAGAAAAATTTATCCCCAATCCTTTCTCAAATAGCACCCAAGATACTAAACTTTACAAAACTGGTGACTTAGTACGCTATCGATTAAATGGAAATTTAGAATTTATTGGTCGGATTGACAAACAGGTAAAAATTCGCGGTTTCCGAATTGAATTAGGAGAAATTGAAGCTGCGATCGCTCAACATCCTTTAATCTGCATGACGGCTGTTACTCTTCAAGAAGATCAGCCAAGTGACAAGCGCCTCGTAGCTTATATTACTGCTGATGAAAATTTATTAACTAGCAGTATGGGTGAATTTCTTTGCCAAAAGCTACCAAACTACATGATACCTACAACATGGATTCAACTAGATTCTTTACCTCTAACTTCTAATGGAAAAATAGATTATCGCGCTCTCCCTAAACCAACAAAAAATATTAGTCAGGATAACGGTTTTGTTGCTCCCCGTAACGAACTAGAACGACAGATAGCAAAAATTTGGGCAGAAGTGCTAGATGTACCTGTGGTCGGGATTAAAAATAATTTTTTTGAACTAGGTGGTCATTCCCTTTTAGCCTTCGCTTTGATGAATCGAATTCAACAAAAATTCGGCAAAAATTTACCACTAAGTAGTATTTTTCAAAGCGCAACTGTTGAGCAATTTGCAGAAATTCTTAATCAAAAAACTGATTCTCACTCTTGGTCTGTCCTTGTGAAAATTCAGCCCCAAGGTACTAAACCTCCTTTGTTTTTAATCCATCCAGGTGGTGCTAATCTCTTGGCTTATAAGGATTTAATTAGTTGTATGGATACTGAGCGTCCGCTTTACGGACTGGATGCAAAGGGTTTTGAGGAGGGACAAACGCCTCAAGAAACGGTAGAGGAGATGGCGGTGCAGTATCTAGAAGCTATACGGGGGGTTCAGCCGGAGGGTCCTTATTTGTTGATGGGTTGGTGTTTTGGTGGGTTAGTGGCTTTTGAGATGGCTCAATTGTTGCGATCTCAAGGTCAAAAAACTGCCTTTTTGGGATTGATAGACACTTACATTCGCTCAGGACAAGTACCTCAAGATGATGTAAATTTGTTAATTGGTTTGTCCTTTGAGTTATTTGGGGTGGAGTTTCCAATAGAAAAGCTACGCCAAATGGAGGTAAATGAGCGAATCATTTACATTTTTGAGCAAGTAAAAGAAGCAAACCGTCTTCCTCCCAATTTTGGTTTAGATAGAATGAAGCGTCTTTTAGAAGTTAATAAAAGCCATGACCAAGCTTCAGTAAAATATTTTTCTCAAGCATATCCAGGTGCAGTTACTCTCATTAGAGCTAGAGAGGATGCTCCTGCTACTTTGAATAATCCAACTTTAGGTTGGGAAATGCAAGCAGATAAAGTAAATTTGCACTGGGTAGGCGGGGATCATTTGTCAATGTTTCATCATCCCCATGTACAGGAACTTGCAAAAAAACTAGAGTTTTGCATTGAGCAAGCTGAGATATTGAGAACTTTTTAATAGGCACTGGAGACAAAGTAAAATGAATTCTCTCAATATACTTCATATTAATAACTGCTTTGGCTTAGGTGGCGCATTTATTGCTGCCTACAATTTGCATCAAGGTTTATCCAGAGCCGGTATTCAATCTTTCTTTGCCTATAAAGATGAGATTGAGGGAGTGTTTCGGGAAAAAGCTAAAGATTTGAAAAATACGGTAGAGATTGTCCAAAGAAACAATCAGTTTGTCGATTTAGCGAACTCAATTACAACACGAGTTGGCTTGAATTTCGTTGCCAATCCCTCAATTGCTGCTCTTAAACATGAAGCCTGTTATCAGAATGCTTCTTTACTCAACTTTCACACAATTCATGATGATTATTTTTCCTATCTCATGCTTCCCTCATTGACGAGAGATAAACCTGGTGTCTGTACGCTACATGATATGTGGAGTTTCACGGGACACTGTGCCTACAGTTACGACTGTTCAAAATGGCAAACTGGTTGTGGAAAATGTCCTTATCCGAATGCGTTACCTGCGATTGAACGAGATGCCACATCTCTAGAGTGGAAGTTAAAGAATTGGGCATATCAACACTCCAACTTAACGATTGTGGCTCCTAGTCGCTGGGTGGCTGAATGCGCTAAACAGAGTATGCTCAATTGTTTCCCTATTCATCACATTCCTTACGGAATTGATACAGTAGCCTATCAACCACTCGATCATCAGCAGTGTCAATCTGAACTGGGAATTCCCCAGCATAAAAAAGTTCTCATATTTGGAGCACAAGACTTGACCAATCGGCGTAAAGGTAGCGATCTATTGCTCAAAGCCCTTTCTCGCATACCTAAATCACTCAAAGCTGAAATCGTGTTGCTGACTTTTGGAGATCAAGCGAAGGCAATCTCAAATCTCGCAGAAATAGAAGTACTGCACCTTGGCTATATCAGCAGCGATCGCCTGAAAGCGGTTGCCTATTCTGCCGCCGATTTATTTCTGTTTCCAACCCGTGCTGATGTTTGTGGGTTAGTCGGTCTGGAGGCAGCAGCTTGTTGTACGCCGACAGTTGCTTTCAATGTTGGTGGCGTTCCAGATTATGTCCGTCCTGGTATCACTGGCTATTTAGCAAAACCTGAAGATACTGATGATTTCTGTAATGGGATTGTCCAACTATTAGAAGACGTTAATTTACGCGATCGTATGAATCAAAATTGCCGCAAGGTTGCGGTTGAAGAGTACTCGTTAGAGGTGCAAGCCCAACGGTACATTCAGTTGTACCAGCAAATTCTTAACCTATAGGGGTAGAAGTAACCAAACTAGCACTTCATCATATTAACTTTGTCGGGTAAACTCATTTTTATACTCATTCTCTTTTCTTTTTCTCTGCGCTCTCTGCGCCTCTGCGGTTCGTTTTTTAACCCCACAAAATTGGTGTGGCAGACTTGGGATCGAGGTTTTACGGCTATGGATGCCATGTTGCCAGCAAAACTCAAAGTAGGAGCTTCCGGCGATAAATTACATAACTTAGCAAGCATCTTAGTAGCTGCCAACCCCGATATTATATATGCAGGTTTGATGTCCCATTGGAAACAATCAGAGAAAGTTGTCATTGGTAGTTCCGAACTCAATACTGTTTTGAGCGATCGCAATTTGTGGGCAAGCTTACCAGATTTCACAGAACGCATGATTTTTAGTCATCAAAGAAGTCGGAAGAATGAATCATAATTCACATAATTCAATTAGTGTATTACATCTTCATAATTCAGCAGGGACTGGTGGTGCTTTTATATCTACAGATCGCCTGCATCAAGCCTTGATAAAATTAGGGGTTGAATCAACAGTTCTCAATAAATATTTGGAGAAGTCTAGTCCAGATCAAAATCTAAATCGCTATCTACCGTTCTCTCAAAAGAGATATTTTTTCGAGAATTTATCTAGTAAACTTTTTAAGAAATTAGAATTGGAATATGCTGCTAATTTATCGGCTTTTTTCCTTAAAAATAAAGATGTTTTTCGGCGTTCATCCCTGCTGCATTTACATAATATTAATGGAGATTTTTTATCTTATTTAGCTCTCCCTTTGCTAACAAAAGATAAACCTTGTATTTGGACACTTCATGATATGTGGAGTTTTACTGGACATTGTGCTTATAGTTATGATTGTCAGCGATGGCAGACAGGATGTGGAAAACGACTGTTCAAAATGGCAAACTGGTTGTGGAAAATGTCCTTATCCGAATGCGTTACCTGCGATTGAACGAGATGCCACATCTCTAGAGTGGAAGTTAAAGAATTGGGCATATCAACACTCCAACTTAACGATTGTGGCTCCTAGTCGCTGGGTGGCTGAATGCGCTAAACAGAGTATGCTCAATTGTTGCGATCGCAAAATCAAAAACTGCCTTTTTACTAAAAATTGAACACCTTAAATACAAAATAACCAAATATGTTCAATAACAACAGCACAAGTCAATCTATCTTCTATCCACGATTTCGAGATTCAGAACCATTAGTTGCATCAAAATATTATACTGAAAAATATAATTGTGACTTGGCAATACCTAGTTATCTCGGAATAGGAAGTTGTATCTGTTATACGCCATTAGTTGAAGCATTGTCTTTAAACAAAGGGCGACTTATAAAATTATTGACTGCTCCTTTGAACTACAATGAAAAGGCTCAAGAAAAAGGCTATTCAATCTGGGAGAATAACCCATATATTGAGAAAATTATCAATGCCGATGAGATAGACCCGAACATCATGGTAGAACTAACCATTGAGTCAGATAATTTTTGCCAAAGCCGTCACATCATAGAAAATATCTGTTTTGCTCATGGACTGCGCCCTCGTCAATTAAGGGGTTCTTTATTTTTATCTCACGAAGAAATGCAGTGGGGATTAAAGACCCTTGCTCACCTCAAACGTCCCGTTGTTTGTATCTGTCCTTATGGAACTTCATCGAGTACTAAAGACTCACCTTGGCACTTAGATAATTGGCTGGAATTAGTCGATTACTTGAAAAATCAAGTAAGTTTTTTACATATTGGAAATAATGACTTTGAGCAAAAGACGTTTTCTATCTTTACACCAAAAACAACCATCAGACAAGCAATGGCTCTGATTTGGGCAAGTGATTTATATGTAGGATTTGATACTGGCCCTTCTCATATTGCCACTGCATTTCAGAAACCAACACTGGTTTTATGGGATGCTGTGAGAAAAGCTTCTTTAGAAGAAGAGAAACAGGAAGGATTTAGCATTGCCCATCTGCGTCGATGGTCTTATCCTCAAAATCAGAATCTAGTTATTATTGGTGAGAAAAACAAGGAAGTTCTTGAAGACTGCTTGGAATTTATTCTTGAACAACTTAACTCTTTTAATCGACCCAGTAAACTAATCACAAATTGATAAAACTAAGAGAATATTGGGAAAGTTGTTATCAGGCATCATCTAAAAATAACTTGAAAAATTTATAAGAAATCCCTAATATGCAAGTCTTTGTCGATCAATCCTTACGCCCCCATCCCCATCTTGCCGTATTCGGCTCCAGCAAGGTTGGCAATTATGTAGTAACTACCCCCTTGCTGCGAGGTCTGAAAGAAAAATATCCAGATTGCACGTTGGATTTTTTTGGCAGTGACGTAACCCAAGATTTTGAACTCTATTGTCCCTACATTGATTGGCGCTTTTCTCTGTATAGCGATCGCGATGATATCTTAACGCAGTTAGCGCAAGTAGTGCATCAACGGCAACAAGTTGCAGGCTCTTACGATTTAGCGATTAATTGTGATGAATTCAGCCCCATCAACCTAGTGATGACAACTGCCCTACGTCCCCTGTATGTGACAGGAGCAGCCCTGACACGAGACTTTCAGAAAAAGCTTGATGGAGGTGAAAATGCGAATTCAATTCAACGTCTGCTACAGGATCAAGATTGGAATAGTTCTGAATTGGTCGAAAGGCATCAAGGCGTGATTCAGAGCAACTACATTGGGGAAATCTTCTGTCGTTTAGCCTATGTTGAAACCGACTTTTTCAAGCTAGAACTGCCCAGTCAACAACCTAATTTTCCTGTACCCGATGTGCTAATTCATGTGACAGCCACCCGACCAGCTAAACTCTGGCCGATTCATGCTTGGCAGCAAGTTATCCAGTGGTGTGCGGCACAAGGACTGAGTGTCGGTTTAGTGGGCAGTGCGCCAAAAATACAGAAAACGCTGTACAATGCAGGTTCTATAGAGGACGAGTTGTTACAAACTACTGCTTTGATTGATCTCAGAGGTCAGACATCTCTGTTAGAATTGGCAGGTGCATTTCTTCAAACCAAAGCCTTCATCTCAGTGGATGCAGGGCCATTGCATATTGCATCTGCGGTGGGATGCCATACAATTGCTCTGTTTGGTAATGATGTTGACGGCGATGGAGCCAGTCCAATACATTTGTGGAAACCAAGACAACCTCACGTACATCTAGCGCTTTCAACCTTCAAATGTACCTTGTGTCAGGAGCATAGTTTTAGCAATAAGTCCTGTCTTGTGCCAGACCACCCCTGTATGAGCCATCTGTCTTCTGAGCAAGTTATCGATTATCTCCAGTGCCTGCTAAAGAAACAGGACTTACGCAAAATAATGAAAAAACGAACTGCAAAGACGGGGTGAAATGAGCAGGCGCGACCTGAACTGGTCGTTTAGAACGCTGCCGTTGTGTCAACTCTAGTAACTCTCGACTTAATTCTAAGTTGACATTGATGTATCTATTATTACTAAATTCGGCAATTTCTTGAAAGTTGATTTTTTGAGTGCGATCGCATTGCCCACCGCAGGCATCACATGGAACTATAATCAGCCAATAGTACATTTCTACCACTTGGGGAAAGTAGCTGCTAATTTTTGTGGATATTAATTCATATTCAGCAATATTTGGTTGTTCAAGCTGCGTCTTCACCTCAGACGATAACTTTGATCATGAAGAAGAATTTTCATCCTCGCTGTCTTCCTTATCTTGGCTTTCTGTATCTGCTGTCTCACCAGTTTCTTGATAACGTTCGTCACAAATTTCCTGATAGGCACAAAAGCCGCAATTAGTGTGGGAAGAATTAGCCAGGAAATTTCCATCCCAAATCTGTTGAACTAAAATTTCTGCGTCTTGACCAGTGTTTTGCAATTCTTCAATGCTAAATGAGTGCAAATAATCATGCCGCAGGTAAGCTATGTGAGCATTAGTGCTTCCTGTTGCTTGTGCATAAGCCCAAAGCTGAAAGCGATGATGTTGTGGGTCTATTTCTTGGTCAGTTTTGAAATCTAGAACCCAGTCTTCTCCTAACAAATCAACAATACCGTTAAAGGTCAAGCGCCCAATATTCAAATTTATAGGCAACTCCCACTGCCCTTTTTGAAACAAGGCAAAATCTGCCACCTGATCGAATCGCTGTGCTAGCTGCAAAGCCTCATCAACATATTCTTTTGGCAAACTAATGTCAAATCCTGCTAGTGTTTCTAAGTCGCGGATATCCCGTTCCAAAGCCAAGTGTGCCAAAGTTCCGACTCGCCTTGCCCTTCCAACACCTGAGCCAATCCCTGGATGACCTTGTATAAACCGATATGCAAACCGTTTGGGACATAGGGCATATTCACTTAAAGCAGTGACAGGTAATTCAAATAAACGTACTAATTTGAGCCGCCTCAAGTTCTGCCAATAACTGTCTATATATCTCATACTGAATTACGAAATGCGATCGCAACCAAAAAACCTCAAGGCTTAAGCTTCGCTTATCGCAATCGTTTTCTTAGCCTCCAAACCACAAAACTAACAATAATTCCAACTATTAGACTGAAACTGAAAGGGTATTCTTTGCAAAAGGGCTGAACTTGCTTAAAAATCTCTTTACAATCTTTTACGGGTTCTTTTAGCAGAGATACGGTTGCTATACCTGCACCCGCAACAGCTACAAGTTCTTGGAAGTTATGCTCTCGTTCAGATTTTTCGACTTCTATGCGACTGCGAGTAGCGTTAATTGTATCTTCTAAAAGTTGCAAGCCAAGCTGCATATTTTCGATATCTTTGGTAATTTGTAGTAAATATTTTTTGTTGGCTAGTCCGCTAAATTTTTCTAAAAAATCTAACTGATTATTTTGACCTGCTTTTTCTTTAATTAAAGCCAAGCGAAGTTGATAATTAGATAAATTAATTTCAATAATTTGTTTTTGAAAAGAGAGGTTGAGTAAATCGATTGTATATTGTTGGAGAATGTTATCAATATTATTTAAAATCTGGCGAGAGATGGTAATATTATGCTTTTCTTGCCTAGAATTACTTTGATTGGTAATTTTTCTATTTGCTTCAATCTGTTTATAATGATTGAGCAGAGATTCTTTGACTAAACGACTTTGGCAATAAGCCCACCAAATCTTATTTCGATAACAAAATAATCCCATCCAATCTTTATAAAATTCCGCAGCTTGTTCTGCACTCTCTCGATTAGGATAAATAGCAATAATCACATGATGTTCGTGACTATTTAGAGCATTTGTTGCTTTCTGTAGGCTGTAATTTTCATTTTCTGGACACCATATTTCAAAAACTTTTCCATCTAAAAAAGTACCTTTTTCTGGTTGCCAATAAGTATCTTTGGATAAAGCATAATAGCAATCTTTGGCAATATCTTCAGGATTTTGAGACGAGTTTTCTGGTAGCCAACCAGAAAGCAACGGCGATGAGGTTCTCAGCCTGAAAACTTATCAGGATTTAGGCGGGGTTGAAGGAACGCTACAAAAACGCGCTGATGCAGTTTACGAAAGTCTTTCAGCAACAGAAAAAACTGTGGCGCGGCGGATTTTTCTCGAATTGACGCAAATGGGAGAAACCACAGATGTACGGCGGCGCGTGCGTTTGGGCGAATTGGTTAATTCCCATCATTCCTTGGAACTGTTGCAACAGGTGAGCGAGAAGTTAGCGGATAAAGATGCACGATTAATTACAAAGACGGATGAGCCGGATTCCCAGGATGTAATTTTAGATGTTGTCCACGAAGCCTTAATCCGCCACTGGCAAATGTTGCGGGAGTGGAAAGAGGAATATAAGGTGGGAATTGTCATTGAGCGTCAGATGGAAGCGGAAGCCCAAGAATGGCAGAGGAATGATAAAAAGCCAGGGTTTCTTAGGAAAGATGACAGATTAGCAGTAGCAGAAGCATATTTAACTAAATTTGGCGATTGGCAAATGCTGAATGGGATGGCAGAGGAGTACATTCAGGAGAGTCAAGAATTAAGAAATCGCCTTGAGCGAGAAGAGAAACAACGCCAACAAGAAAAGTTGGCAGCAGCACGGCGGCAAAATCGAGTTGTAACTTCGTTTAGTATGGTGTTAGCTGGAGTAGCTATCTTTGCGGGTTATCAATGGTACAATGCCCACAACAAAGCCAAGGAAGCAGTAGAACAAACTGCGATCGCTCTGGCGCAAAGTTCTGAATCTTCGCTAGTATCTAACAAGCAAATTGAGGCTTTAATTGCAGCTATACAGTCAAACAGACAACTTTCAGGTAGAACACTTAGGAAAGATGTCAATTTAGAACAAACGGCTAACAACCAAGCTGTAGTCGCACTAAGGCAAGCAATTTACAATATGCAAGAGCAGAATCGCTTAGAAGGGCATAGCAATGACGTCTGGAGCGCAGCATTCAGCCCCGATGGCAAGACCATCGCTTCTGCTAGTGCTGACTATACCGTGAAACTCTGGAATGCGGCTACAGGCAAGGAAATTACTACCCTCAACGG
>NZ_JAQYWQ010000149.1 GCF_029379315.1 Nostoc sp. S13 | reverse complement strand
ACTTTAGATTCTTCTGATTCCTTGTGTCAAGCCTGATTGAGATGCTCTTACCCTGTCCTGGGATGCTTCTGTTAGTTGTTTGGCTAAAGTTTCTGTTTGTCGTTTATATTCTTGGGAATAACGTTCAAGTTGAAGTTTATCCCTAAATAGTTTTTCTAACCATGAGAATGTTGCACCTGATTTTTGAATCTCTTGCAATAGTTGCACTGCACGTCGGATATCTCCGCGTTTTAAAGATAATTTTAACTGCTGACTTCGCCACCAATTTACGATAGGATTATTCATAACCAAATCCTTCTTTACCTTCCATAATTTCTACACCTGGAAGCCGAGAAACTAACTTTTCCTTAAACTTCATATAGCTTAATTTTTCATCTTCATACCACCAAGCGTATTTTTGCTTAATTTCTTCAGCTTCTTGACGAGTTGATGCCATAAGAGAACGACTATCGCTAGCATGAAAAGCTTGAATTACAACTCTATCGGCAATGGCTAGTTTGTCAATAAAAGCAGCTTCATCAGTTGGTAAAGTAGGAAGTAGAGGGGTAATAGTGATAGAAATTTTGGGAAGAAAACCTTTGAAATAATCAATACTTTGTTTAATTTTAGTGATGGCATTTAATCTGGCTTTAATACTGGGCGATCGCGGTTCAAAATCTTTTCTCACTAATTCACTCCCAGTAGGAATGCTCATATTAATTCGCAATCTCTTAAATCGTTGTAAATAATCAATATCTCTAGTAATAATTGGGCTACGAGTTTGAATCACCAAAGTTGGAGTTGGATAACCGTCAATCCCCACATCAAGCATTACATCTAACAATCGACGAGTCAGTTGATGTTTAGACTCAAGTGGTTGATAAGGATCAGTAACGCTACTCATGTATATACTAGGAGGAATCTGGGGATTTTTTTTATACCATTTTTTTAATTCTTTCGCTAAAATCTCAGCAGCATTTTCTTTAAAAATTACCCATTTACCCCAATCTTGGCGCATTTGAGCATTAGGGGTAAATGCAGCAGCATAGCAATAACTACAACCGTATTGACATCCCCTGTAAGGATTTAGAGTAAAATCATAATTACCAATAAAACCAGTAGCTTTTGTTAAGAGTGATTTAGCATTTTGTACATAAACATTCACATCTCCAAACTTTTCTCTGACTAATTTGGTAGGAGTGCATTCGCAATAACCTTCATATTTTGGTTGTGCCATGTGAATCCTGATATTTATTGAGAGTGAATTAATACACCCTACTTATTATGATTCCCATTTTTATTTTGAAATTACTTCACCGAGGTGTACGCTAGTGCGATAGACCATATAGACAAAACCACTGTCATCACGAAAGCGCTGATATAATTCTTGAAATCTATCAATAAGCTGTTCGTATGCCAAGCCTTCACGCGGGAGATAATAAACATTGCATCTGCGGGGTAGCTTGGTCGATGTTTTACATAATCCTCTGCTCTGTCAGAAAATCGGTTGAGTAGGTTTAAGGTATGTAGGGGGGTTGTTTCAGGATTAATTTGGCTTAGGGGTCTTTATGTAAAAGTAGAAGTGCGTAGGCGTAGCCCGTCGTAGACATCGCTGTAGTTCAGAAAAGCGATACGATAAGAATTAAACCGTTCCAAATAGTAACATCTACATACAATAATGGAAAGATTGCTAAACATCCACATTGAGAAATTGCCTGAAGGCGTTTATTTAGCAACATCCGATGAGCTTCAAGGTTTAGTAGCTCAAGGACGGACTGTTGCTGAAACTTTAGAAATTGCCCGTGATGTTGCGCGTAAGTTATTAGAAGCGCAATCTCAGGATCAAGAACTAGATTATTTGCAACCAATAGCTGAACAATTTAACTATCCTTTAGTTGTAGGTCAGTAGCCAATTCATGGGACGGCTAGCAGGCTTTAGCTACAGACAAATTATCAAAATATTAAAAACCTTTGACTTTGTGTTTCATCGTCAATCCGCAGGGAGTCATGAAATCTGGTTTAATCCTGAAAGTAACCGTTACACTACTATTCCAAATCATTCTGGTGATATGCCAGAAGGAACATTACGTGCAATTTTAAAGCAAGCTGGTATTGAACCTGAAGATTTTCTTAACGGCTCTTAGTAATAAAAAAGGTTGTTATTAATTTTGATTAAGCTTGTTCCTGCTGTTGTAACCAAGCTACCAAATCAGCAACTTCCGAAAAATCCAACAACGCCTCTCCCAAATTTTCTAACTGTTCCGCAGATAAATTCCAAACCTGCTCAAGTAATGCTCCATCAATATCACCAAAACGCCGTTTAAGTAGACGACTAATCAATTTAAACGCTTCCTTTTGAACGATATCTTGATAAATTACAGACTCTTTCATAATATCCTCCCGCAAAAATTGCCGAACCAAATTCTTGTCAAACCGCAAACCCGCCAAAATTTCTACACAACCCGCGATATTTTGTCGCTCCTCTCTATCTGGAATTGTAGCGACTTGTTCAGCTACTTGTGCCAGTAAAGTTTGCGGCGAGTCAGTTCGCGTCAGACTTGCTAAAGGCAACAGCGCCGGATTAACTAAAAATAGTCTTGAATCTTGCTCCCAAAGACGAACAACCTGATATTGGTGAATCGTCTGTTGTCCCGATATTCTTCAATAAAAGCCATTTAGTTTGTAGTTTCCTGCAAAAAGATTAGTACTTGCACTACAGGACAACGGTATTGACGCTTCAACCTCACCGAATAATCGAGCATTCGGAAATTAAGCGCTGGATTAGATTTCGCCAAAGTTTGAAATTCAATGTGCAAAATTTGGTTAGCTACTTGCAAAAATGTCACAGAATCCGCGCGAATTGGTTCAAGCGTGAGTTCCGTTTTTAAGACTTCAATTTGTTGCACCTCTACCCAAGCAACCAACGCACAAAATCAGCAGGGTACTGTTCAGATAAATATTTACAAGCGTTGTCGTAACTCACTCTCTTCTTCCTCTTTACGCTTCTGCGTGACACAAAAAAACAGCCGCCTCCATAAAGGAAGCAGCTGTTTTACAAATTATCTAACTACAAAGTATTAGTAATCAAAGTCTCCGCCACCAGCACCAGCGCCAGCAGGAGCGCCATCCTTAGGCTCAGGCTTGTCAACTATGATACATTCGGTTGTCAACACCATACCAGCGATCGAAGCAGCGTTTTGCAGAGCAGAACGAGTCACTTTAGCAGGGTCAACAATACCAGCAGCTAACAAATCGACGAATTCGTTTGTCGCAGCGTTGTAGCCAACGTTGAATTCTTTCTCTTTCACACGTTCAGCGATCACAGCACCATTCTGACCGGCGTTTTCAGCAATCCGCTTCAGAGGTGCAGGTAAGGCGCGAACGACAATCAATGCACCAATCAACTCTTCATCCTTAAGATTTTCCTTCGCCCAAACTTCCAATTCAGGAGCAAGGTGAGCCAGAGTTGTACCACCGCCAGGAACGATACCTTCTTCCACAGCAGCTTTAGTGGCGTTGATAGCGTCTTCTAGGCGCAACTTCTTGTCTTTCATTTCGGTTTCGGTCGCTGCACCCACTTTCACTACAGCAACACCACCAGAGAGTTTTGCAAGACGCTCTTGCAGTTTCTCTTTGTCGTAAGAAGATTCGGTTTCATCGATTTGACGACGAATCTGCTCGACACGAGCCTTAACAGCAGCTTCGTTACCTTCGGCAACAATTGTAGTGCTGTCCTTGGTAATGGTGATCCGGCGAGCTTTACCCAGGCTATCCAGCTTGGTGTTATCTAGCTTCAGACCAGCATCTTCGGTAATTAGTTGACCACCAGTTAAAACAGCGATGTCTTCTAGTAGTGCTTTGCGGCGATCGCCAAAGCCAGGAGCCTTAACAGCAGCGACGTTGAGTACACCGCGTAAACGGTTTACTACTAAAGTTGCCAAAGCTTCTTTTTCGATATCTTCGGCGATAATCACTAAAGGACGACCAGCACGAGCTACTTGCTCTAACACTGGTACAAGGTCTTGTACCAAAGCAATTTTCTTATCGGTCAGCAGTAGGAAAGGCTCATCAAAAACTGCTTCCATCCGCTCAGGGTCGGTAGCGAAATAGGGAGAGATGTAGCCTTTGTCAAAGCGCATCCCTTCAGTGATTTCCAACTCGGTGAACATCGATTTCCCTTCTTCTAGGGAAATTACCCCTTCCTTGCCCACCTTGTCCATTGCTTGGGCAATCATCTGACCGACTTCTTCGTCATTACCAGCCGAGATCGCACCAACTTGGGCAATGGCTTTGGAATCTTCCACTGGACGGGCGTGTTCAGCAATTTTTTCTACGAGGAAGCTGGTAGCTTTGTCTATACCACGCTTGAGCGAAATCGCATTAGCACCAGCTGCAACGTTCCGCAAGCCTTCTTTGACGATCGCGTGAGCTAAAACGGTGGCAGTTGTTGTGCCATCGCCCGCAGCATCGTTGGTCTTAGAAGCAGCTTGACGAATCAGAGCTACGCCAGTGTTTTCAATGTGGTCTTCTAATTCGATTTCTTTGGCGATGGTTACACCGTCATTGACAATTTGCGGTGCGCCAAATTTCTTTTCTAGAACTACATTACGACCTTTGGGGCCAAGGGTAACAGCTACAGCCTCAGCCAGGATGTCAATGCCTCGTTCTAGGGCGCGACGGGCGTTTTCGTTGTAGATAATGCGCTTTGCCATAGGTGTCTAAATTCCGCGAGTAAGTCAATTTTTTTTGAATTGGGCATTGGGCATTGGGCATTGGGCATCGGGAAAACTTTTCCCTATTCCCCATTTCCCATACCCCACTAGATAACGACTGCTAAAATATCTTTTTCAGAAAGCAGTACATATTCTTCAGTACCGAGTTTGATATCAGTACCAGCGTACTTAGAGTACAGCACCTTATCGCCGACTTTAATTTCCAATTCCTGACGGCTACCGTCATCATTACGCTTGCCAGGACCAAGGGCGACTACTTCCCCTACCTGGGGCTTTTCCTTGGCCGTGTCAGGCAAATACAGACCACCTGCGGTCTTTTCCTCTGAGGCGCTCACTTTTACGAAAACGCGATCGCTCAAAGGTTTAACTGTAGAAACGCTTAAAGATAAAGCTGCCATATTATATTCTCCTATTCTGCAGAGTTTTAGCACTCTCAACCCCTGAGTGCTAATCTACCGAAAAGTTGCCTCCAATGGCAAGAATCCCTTGAGTACGGGTTCCCGAACTAGAAGATCATCGGTGTACTTAAGTATAAATGCTTAATTATTTTAACTTTCAGGTTCGGTTCTGTAAGTTACGAATAGAGTAGGGAGTGGCGAGTAGGAGCGGAGCCGGAGACGCTCCGCCTCCGGTTAGGAGTTATAAGAATTCTTCCCCATTACCCCTTATCCCCAGAGGGGACCCCACCTTCCCCACTCCACCATTCCCGACTCAACTTTATTTGCAAAGCTTGGAAATTGTTATAAAACTGTAATCAGGGAGCCGCTCGATGATTAAAATACAGTGATCCAGTCCAGCCATCAAATCCGCAAAACCCCTAATTCTTCAGAACATAAAGCCCTGAGTTATTCTGTAGAAATTTGAGTACTGGCAAAAATTCAGCGACACATTTTTATTTGCGCTGACCAGACAATTGTTAACTGCTGCTCAAAAGGAGCTAGTCTGGAATCCTGGGAATACTATAAAAAGCGACTTAAAGAGTTAAAACTTGATGAGTCGCAACAGAGTCATCCCATTTGCGTCTATAGAACTAAAGCCAACTGCTTGCGCGTTTGTTGTTCTAGACCCATAATGGTGGTTTACCCTGATGGGTCTGGTATCGCCAAGCAAACGTGGGAATTACTGAGCGGATCATCCAAGAACACTTAATAGGCATAATGGCGGTTGAAAAATATAGATTTTTAACCCATCTTTTGCCAGAAACTTCCCTAGTTTCTTGTGAACACCTCATAGAGGCTTAACAACCGAAGGATATGGTATAGCAGTAAGCTTAAAGAAAGTGCGGGTTAGTTTTGAGGTAGGGTCATCTTTAAGCCAATACTTACTTGTGAGTCAGAAGGATTATTATTTAATCAGTGTTTTTTCGCCCGCCCCTTTCAATGCGATATATAATAGCGCATTATAGATACTACTGCTATACGTATCCTTGCTGGACTTTTGCTATTGAGCTACTAGTCTTTTGAAAATGCTCGGCATTTTTGAGGCTTCGAGACAGCAAAGGTAAGTTAAGTAGGAAAAAGACAACATCTCGAATCGAAATAACCCACCATAGAGGATAAATATTCAAGACTTTGATGGACCGAAGCGCGACAAGTGCCACTGCTATGAAAGAGCCCAGCATGAAAGATCACAAACGACTTCTCTTGATTGATGATGACCCGAACCTCATCTTGCTGGTGAAGGATTACTTAGAATTCCGGGGATACGAAGTCATCACCGCCGAAAATGGACGCGAAGCTCTGGAAATTTTAGAGCAAGATGTTCCAGACATGATCATCTGCGACGTGATGATGCCGGAAATGGACGGATATACTTTTGTGGAACAAGTCCGGCAAAACGAACGCACCAGCTGGATTCCGGTTCTTTTCCTTTCAGCTAAGGGACAAAGTGCAGACCGAGTTAAGGGTCTGAATAAAGGTGCTGATGTTTATATGGTCAAACCCTTTGAACCAGAAGAACTCGTAGCGCAAGTTGAATCCTCACTGAAACAAACTATCCGTTGGAAAGAACACCAAGCAAAAGGAGGCGAAAACGGTTCCCGTATCCAGGTTCCCTTCGATGTGCAATTAACCCCAACCGAACTGAAAGTAGTCCAGTTTGTCGCTAGGGGTTTAGCTAACCGGGAAATTGCTGAAGAACTAAATGTTAGTCAGCGCACTGTCGAAAGCCATGTGTCCAACATGTTGGGCAAAACCAATCTCCACAACCGCACTGAACTAGCGCGGTGGGCGATTGAAAATCAAATGGCTTAAACAAAGTTAAGAGTTAAAAGTTATGAGTTATGAGTTATGAATTTTTTAACTCCTAACTCCTAACTCCTAACTAAATCTACCAACCATCTTCTTCAGGGCTGGATTGGTGCAAAACTTCTAAATCCAGTTCATCCAGGTAAGTTAGGGCGCTTTCAATCTGAGAAACAGTACCTCGCAGTTCAAGATCAAAGCAGCTATATTGTGGCACGTTTGCGCTTACCTGAGCATCAGCAATAATCACTGTAATGCCATAGTGAGAAACCAGTCGTGAAATGACTGGTTCCTCATGTAAGTCTTTAGGAATGCGAACTTGGATACGAGTTTGGGTGCGTCTATTATCTAAAATATCAGTATTAGATTTTACTTGTTTATTTGGAATTGCCATTCTAGCTTCCTACTCGACTTCTGGGATGGGGGTTTCGCTTTGCACGATTTCTTTTAACACTAGCGCCACTTATCTCACGCAGGCAAGCAAGAAAGTATTTGCCTTGGCAAACCATTAATCTAGATGTAATAAATGTGAATAATTGCTCATAATTCGGTAGTTATGAGCCTAATTGTTATTCTATAGTGGTTTTCGAGCAAATTCAATATAGCGATTTGTAGGGTTACAGCAATTGTTGTAACCCTAATTTATTGTTTATGAAATTTAATACTGACAAGACGAATGCTATATATGTTACTTTGTAAAAGTTTTAGGGAACTCTATTAATAGAACCTTATAGGTTTAACCCTCTGTTTAGATATTAATAAAAATCGATTTTTTAGGATATTTGCTTCTGTGTAATGACCTATTGTATAAATCCCCATTGTCCAAAACCTATTGACACAGCGAATGCAAACAACGTTATTTGTCGTAACTGTGGGTCAGAAATACTATTGCAAGGTCGTTATCGGGTAATCAAACAACTAGGACAAGGTGGCTTTGGGAACACTTTTGAAGTTGACGAGTGTGGGAAAACTAAAGTTTTAAAAGTGCTGACTGAGAATAACCCTAAAGCCATTGAACTGTTTCAGCAGGAAGCAAAGGTTTTGAGCCAGCTAAACAGTGCGGGTATTCCCAAGGTAGAACCAGATGGTTATTTTACTGTTTTACCTAAAAATAGCTCTGTTCCATTGCACTGTTTAGCAATGGAGAAAATTGAAGGCGTAAATTTAGAGCAGTGGATGGAATTTCGTAATTATCAACGTATTTCTGAAGCTCAAGCTCTCAATTGGCTTAAACAACTTGTAGAAATTCTCGCTTTAGTACATGCTCATCAATATTTTCACCGTGATATTAAGCCTCAGAATATCATGCTGCGACCAAGTGGGCAGCTTGTCTTAATTGATTTTGGTGCAGTTCGACAAGTCACGACAACCATTGTGGCAGGAAATTCGCATACCAGAATTATTTCACAAGGCTATTCACCACCAGAGCAACAAAACGGTTATTCGGTACAGCAGTCAGACTTTTTTGCATTGGGACGGACTTTTATTTTTCTGCTCACAGGTAAAGAACCCCAGGATAAAGAAATTTATGACCCTCTGACTAACGAGTTGCACTGGCGAAAATATGCACTCAATATTTTTCCACTATTGGCAGATTTAATCGACCATTTGATGGCTGCTAGTGCAAATCATCGTCCTCAAAATACACAAGTGATTTTGCAGAAATAGAACGAAATTGGAAAAGCGTTACATGAATCGCTTTATAAAACACATGGCTATACAAGCGAAACCCGCGATCGCGGGTTTCAAAGTTTTTATAAGTCCGTGCAGACACGATTTCTAATCGCCTGATTGAAATTCTCAAACTAAAACTCAGCACTTTGCGGTGTACGGGGAAAGGGAATCACATCACGAATATTTCCCATACCAGTCATAAATTGCACGAGTCGTTCAAAACCCAACCCAAAACCAGCGTGTGGAACAGTACCGTAACGACGCAAATCAAGATACCACCACAATTCTTCTGGGTTTAATCCTTGCGCTAACACGCGGCGTTCTAGAACTTCCAAACGTTCTTCACGTTGGGAACCGCCAACAATCTCGCCAATTTTGGGTGCAAGAATATCCATTGCGCGGACAGTTTTTTCATCGTCATTCAAGCGCATATAAAAAGCTTTGATTTGCGCTGGATAATCTGTAACGATCGCAGGCTTTTTAAATAATTGTTCAGCTAAGTAACGTTCGTGTTCTGATTGTAAATCTAAACCCCAACTCACAGGATATTCAAATTTAACATCAGCTTTTTCTAAAAGTTTAATGGCTTCTGTGTAAGTTAAGCGTTCAAACTGATTATTAATAATATTTTCGGCTGTCGCCAACACAGATTTATCAATGCGTTCATTGAAAAATTCCATATCTTCTGGGCAAGTTTCCAACACATATTTAAAAATGTGTTTGAGAAACGCCTCAGCTAAATCCATATCGCCTTCTAAGTCACAAAAAGCCATTTCTGGCTCAACCATCCAAAATTCTGCTAAGTGGCGGGAGGTGTTGGAATTTTCGGCACGGAAGGTAGGGCCGAAGGTGTAGACGTTAGAAAACGCCATCGCCATCACTTCTGCTTCCAACTGGCCGCTAACTGTTAAATATGTGGGTTTAGCAAAAAAGTCTTGGCTGTAATCTACTGCTTGGTTTTCTGTGCGGGGAATATTCTTTAAATCCAAACTGGTAACGCTAAACAGTTCACCCGCGCCTTCGCAATCGCTAGCAGTGATGATCGGTGTGTGTACCCACAAAAAGCCTCTTTCGTGGAAAAATTGATGAATTGCTGTCGAACAAGCATTTCTGACCCGGAAAACTGCACCAAAAGAATTGGTACGCGATCGCAAATGTCCAATGGTTCGCAGAAACTCAAAGGAATGGCGTTTCTTTTGCAGGGGATATGTATCGGGATCAGCTTCCCCGTAAACTTTTACTGTCTCGGCTTTCAACTCAATTCGCTGTCCTTTACCAAGAGAAGCCACTAATACTCCTGTCACCTCGACAGCAGCACCTGTATTCAGTTTTTTCAATGTAGCTTCGTAATCTGGCAAATCCTGATTAATGACGACTTGCAAATTAGCTAGTGATGAGCCGTCATTGACTTCAATAAAAGCAAACCCTTTGGACTCGCGTTTCGTCCGCACCCAGCCTTGAACTAGGAGGGACTCATCAGGTTGACCACTTCGCAATATTTCTGCAATCCGTCGATTTACCATATTTACCCAGCATAAGACTTTAATATCCAGCCTATGATAACGCCCATTCCACCAAAGCGAACCACTTGCCAGAAAGGTTTTTTGAGGCTACGCCAAGAAAATAACTGGCTTTCTAAGTTTAGTTCTAGCATTTCCAACTGCCCTTGAATTTGCCGTAACTCTGCTTTGATTTGTGGCATCTGAGATTTATTGTGCTTCAGTTGCTCCCGACGCTGTTGCCATTGTGCCTGTTGTTGGCGATCGCGTTGGACTTGATCATAACGTTCTTTTAAGGATAAGAGCGATCGCTCTACTTCCTCTAGTTCTTGTTCAAAATCTGGTTCGGAATTTTCTCCTGGCGGTTGCGATTGTTTTGGCGGCTTCATTTACAAGTAGTAAAGTAGAAGTAAATGCAAATGTGCCAATAGTCATGTCTCAATCTACCCAGCTGCCTAAAACCAGTCAACTGAATGAACTTAGTACTCTGGAACTAGCTCAAGCCTTAATGGAAAGGCTGACCATTTCCCCTAACGATTGGCATCGCCTCAAGTCTAACCGCAATTCCCGCGCTAATGAACAAGTGGCAGCAGCTATTGTGTATCTTTTAAAAAATCAGCCACAAGAAGCTCAAGCTAGATTAGAACAAGCAGTTGGTTGGTTAGATCGCTCTATTTCTGCGCCTCCCTGTCCGAGTCATGGAAAATAGGGAGTAGGGAATAGGGAATAGGGAGTAGGGAATAAAAAAATCAATCAACTAATAAATAACTTTCCCCACTCCGCACTCCCCTCTTATCGCCGCAGAGATAGTCTCCGGCGATTTTCCATTTGTTTACAAAGCCTCAATTCTGTGCCTTTGCGATTCCACTCTACTTGATCAAAAATTTGATGGAGAAGACATAAACCACGACCACTTTCTGCTTCATCTGGTGGAAGATAGTCTGTTGGTTCTTCATCACTAGTAGATGAAGGAGTAAAGCCGCTACCCTGGTCTGATATTATCCACCAATATTGATTATCTATTAAGGAAAAACGAACTACAACTGTTTTACTGGGATCAAGATTATTGCCGTGTTTAGCGGCGTTTACTAGGGCTTCTTGAAGTCCAAGCCGCAGTTCAGCTTGTAACTTTACTGGAATTTCTGCCAAGAGTAAATCTAATATTGGACAAAGATAGAGGGTTGAGGCAAAACTAATAGTGCCCCAATAACGTCCAACTGGACGGAGTGAAATAGTAATCACAAGAGAAACCCCATAGCTTTCAGTTAGCTAGACATCAGTTTGCTATTACAGGCACCCTGATAAAACTTGAGGTGGTCATGCTGCCTTCAAACTTGCGTCTTTAAAACTAAATTTTGAAAATGCTAGGGAGCATTTGCTCTATGTTACGAGTTGGGATTGTTTAGATATATAGCGGCTGTAATAAGTTTGATAATGAAGCCAGCAACTTAAAAAGATGCTAGTGATTTAAAAGAGTATGGGCATACTCTAGTTAATTGCCGATTTGTAATTTACACAATCCAATTTCATATTTTTAAGAGCCGATGCTACTTGAATTTATTTAAACAAAATGAATTTCTATTTTTAGCTTAATTCAATTTTAGCATCTTTAGTATGCAGTAGACTAAAAATTTCAAATTTCAGTTTTTGGAAAGGAATTACTACCCTTGTCCAAATCTGATAGCACAAGAAAGGCGGCAGCTTCAACATGAGCAGTTTGAGGAAAAAAATCAGCAGGTTGTACCCGTGTGATAGAATATTGCCCATCTTGACAAAGCAATTTCAGGTCACGGGCCAGGGTAGCTACTTTACAACTGACGTAAACGATCCTATATGGTTTCAGTTGTCGTAAAGTGTCGATGACTGCGCGATCGCACCCTTTACGTGGTGGATCGAGTATTACTACTTCTGGTATTGTGCCCATTTTGGGAAGCAATTTTTCTACTGCCCCGACTTGGAATGTGACATTATCAATTCCGTTGCGCTGGGCATTCAAAATAGCTTGGTCTACTGCTGCTGCTTGCACTTCTAATCCTGTAGCAATACGAACTTTTTTGGCCAGGGGTAAAGTTAAAGTCCCAATACCACAATAGGCATCAACTAGCAACTCATGCCCTTGAAGATTGAGTTCTGATTGAATTACCTGCAATAGTGCCTCTGCTGTTTCTGTATACACTTGGAAAAATGTATCTGGGCGCACTTTAAATTCAAGTCCAGCAAAATTTTCCCGCAGGTGGGGGACTCCAGCGATGCAACGGGTTTCTGATCCAAAGATAGCATTTGTGCGATCAGAGTTGCGATTGAGGGAAACTCCCACTAACTGCGGATAGCGCTTTAACCATTCCTGGGCTTGGGTTTCAATTCCTGATAAATTCCAGTCCTTCACCACCAAAGTCAGCAACATTTCCCCAGTGTGTCGGCCAATGCGTAAACCAAGATGGCGAATTTTTCCTTGGTGACGCTGTTCGTCGTAGATTTGCCAACCCCGTTGTTGAATATCCTGTTTAACTTCAGCAAGTAAAGGATTTAATCGCGCGTCTTGGACTGGACATTGATTTAAATTAATTAATTGGTGACTACCTTTTTGGTAGTAACCAGCTTGTACCTGTCCTGTTGCCGATGTACCCAGAGGATATGTAGATTTGTTACGGTAGTTGAAAGCAGAAGGGGCAGCTAGTACCGGATCTACGGGTGGTTGGACAAAACCGCCAATGCGTTCTAAAGCTTGGATAACTTGATTTTGCTTGGCTGCTAGCTGGTAATCATAATTAATATGCTGCCATTGGCAACCACCGCACTTATCCGCCACAATACAACTAGGTCGAATCCGGTGGGGGGATGGTGACAATAGCTGCTGGAGCTTCCCGTGAGCGTATTTGGGTTTAATATGTACCAAGCGGACAAGTGCGCGATCGCCTGGTACACTATCTGGGACAAACACGACACGCTCATCAGCGCGTCCCACACCATCGCCTGTATCATTCAGATTAGCGATCGTCACTTCAATTAATTCACCCTGTTGCCAAATTATTTTAGTCATTAGTCATTGGTCATTAGTCATTGGTCATTAGTCATTGGGCATTGGTTATTCTCCCCTGTCCCCCCACTCCCCACTCCCCCCACTCCCCAAACAGATAAATTCAATACATAAGTAGCTCCTATCTCTTCACTTGTGTACCTCAGACTCGCTAAACTAACAGATAATATTTCAGGTGATTTCAATCATCATGACTGTAATTAGCCAAGTTATTCTCAAAGCCGACGACGAACTGCGTTATCCCAGCAGTGGCGAACTTAAAAATATCAAAGACTTTTTGCAAACCGGCGTACAACGGACGCGGATTGCGGCTACCTTAGCTGAAAACGAAAAAAAGATAGTTCAGGAAGCAACCAAACAACTTTGGCAGAAGCGTCCTGACTTTATCTCCCCCGGAGGTAATGCTTACGGAGAACGCCAGCGCTCTCTATGTATCCGTGATTTTGGCTGGTACTTACGTCTAATTACTTATGGTGTGCTTGCTGGCGACAAAGAACCAATTGAAAAAATCGGTTTGATCGGTGTGCGAGAAATGTACAATTCATTGGGCGTTCCCGTGCCTGGAATGGTAGAAGCGATCAATTCCCTCAAAACAGCCTCCCTTGGCTTGCTGAGTACGGAAGACGCAGCTCAAGCATCACCCTACTTTGATTACATCATTCAAGCGATGTCTTAATACAAAGTGTCTGCTGGTTCTAGGAGTATACTTCCGGTCTACTAGAGTGAGTGCAAGATATTAGCGCTCGATAGGCATAAGATCCCCAATTTGATCATACCTTCCCCACATTTGGTAGTGACTCTGGCAAAATCTCTGTCAAGTTATCAACCAGTTGTGGGGAAATTTTATTGGATATGGGCATTGGGCATTTCTCAAAGGATGAAGGACATACGGACACAAAAAACCGACAGTCCTTGATTAAGGCTGTCGGCAATTAAGTGTGTTCCCTATTAATGACTCGGCTAGAGTTCAGTTGTCATTAATTATGCCTAGTTAGCGATCGCAGGGAGACGATCCTAATCATACATAAATGTGATTCTCGTCACTTGATTGTTACAGCTAAACTGCATATACTCAAATCATCTCTACGCCTCAGTATATTTTTGCAAGTTTTATTGCCAAAATCTACACTGCTACTACTTAGTTGACTTATCTTTAAACATCGCGCTTTACAACATAAATTAATTAGCATCCCAAAATACTTTTAATGCTATTCACCAATATAGCTACTAATTGAACTGATGCGGTGGCTGCATAAATTGTATTCAACATTGCTCCTACTGCTGCTGATATTGTCTCCATACTAGCTCCTGCTATAGGACTCCTATTTGATTTCTGAACAAGACTAAGAGAGAATACGGAGAGGTTT
>NZ_JAQYWQ010000148.1 GCF_029379315.1 Nostoc sp. S13 | reverse complement strand
GATAAGGATGGTCGCCATCAAACAGCCGCTTTCTCATCTCCAAGGCTTGGGTGTACAGGGGTTCGGCTTTGCTGTACCGCCCTTGGCTATTGTAGAGGAATGCTAAATTGTTTAAGCTAGTAGCCACATCGGGATGATCACCATCAAACAGCCGCTTTCTCATCTCCAAGGTTTGGGTGTAGAGAGGTTCGGCTTCGCTGTACCGTCCTTGGCTATCGTAGAGTAAAGCTAAATTGTTTAAGCTACTAGTCACATGGGGATGGTCGCCATCAAATAAAGCTTGGCAAACATTTACGCATTGTTCATGCCAGGGTTCTGCTAATTTATATAATCCTTGTCCTTCGTAAAATCTTCCTATCCCCAGAAATACCCTAATTACTTGATCATTGGGGATTGATGCTAGAGAAATTATCTGTGCCTCTTTTGCTTGCTTGATCTCTGCAATTATACGTTGTGCCAGGTCTTCGAGATGGGGAACAACATCTTTGATGCTTTCAATCTGCTTAGAATTTGGTGAAACTGGAAGGCTTTGGGCTTTGGCTATCATGGCTGTGGCAAAGGTTGTTTCTAAAACTGATTTGGTTTCACCAGACGCCGCTAACTGCTCTTGCAAAAACCAGCCCACTAAAGCATGAATTTTATAACATCCTTCTCTTTCTTCTAAGAGTTGCAACAAGTTGCGCCCATAAAGTTGCTTTTTAGCTTCGTTTAATTCTTCTTCTGACCACGTTAGCTGTCTTTTTTGATCATTTTCTGCTTCCCCTCCCCCTGTCGCCACCCAAATAACCAAATCCCAAAGAATCAGTGCAGGAGAAAATAAACTCAAAAATCTTCCTAGTTGTTGCGCCACTGGGTCAAGTTCTGACCAAGTTAAAGCAAAGGCGGCTTTGACTCCCAGTTGAGTAGAATTAAGAGTTTCCCGGTCTTGTAAAGCTGCCTCTGCTAACTTACGTTCTTGCAATCGCCCAAACATCATATCTAAAGATATTTCCGGGTCGCCTACCAAATAAGCTCCTACTAACTCTATCCCCAAGGGCAAATATTCTAGACATTCACATATTGCACTTGCGGCTTGTGGTTGGTTTTCAATTCGCCTATCTCTTTCCCTCAACAATCGTTTTAACAGTTCTAAAGCTTTGCCTGGTTCTTTTTGGGGCGAGAGAACATCTAAAGGAATCTCTTGAATAAAATTTGGGTCTAAATCCCGCAGTCGAGTAGTAACTAAGACTTGGAACCGGTTATCCTTAGGAACGGCTTCGCGGAGGTTAGCTAGGTTAGTTACGTCATCGAAGATGATTAAAATCGGCAAGGGAGAGTTAGGATATTTAGACCAACACCAGGCGACTTGTTCTTTAAGGCTTAAAAGTCTTCCTTCTAATTCTTGGGGAATCTCAAAACCGAACTGCAACCGAAAAAACTCTAAAACTTCGGCGGCGAGATTGCTTTCTCTGTCGTTAAACCAGGCAATTCCGGCATAATGTTCTTGATATCGTCTCGCATATTGGGTGGCTAATTCAGTTTTGCCCACGCCACCCATTCCCGCTATTGCTACACAGTGTCTGCACTGCAAGTCTTCATGTAGCATTGTCAGTTCCGTTTCTCGCCCGACGAAATGGAGGGAACCGCGATAAGGAATATATTTTGTGGGAGTTAACTTTGTCCGCGCCCCTGCGGACGACCTTAGTCAGTTAAAGGTGACTGGGGCGTTAAATGTATTGCCTTGAAAGACATTCTTAATCTCATCTGCCAACTTCTGATTGTTGATGACACTTGACTGTTGTGGCTGCGACTTCAGCGTATCGGCTAATTGCTGTATAGATTGGATAAAATTAGGATTTGGTTCTGCTTTAGCTGCTTGTGCTAATTCCTGTGCAGCTTGAGCCACTTCAGGATTAGCTTGAGCCGCAGATTGCACCTCTAGTACAGCGTTGACATAATTGCGTGGTTGCTCTGGTATTTTCTCTATAGCAACTACAGTATGGGGAGACTGTTTTTTGAGCGTGACGAGAAACTTGCCAGTCTTATCTAATAAAGTGTCTGTTACCTTTTCGGTAGTTTTTTCTAAGGCTTTAGTGGCAATTATAGAGCCGATCGCGATCGCCGCAGTCGTTAAAGGTTCCATATCCTGCTTTGACTATATATATCCTCTTTATTAACACACTGCTTTTGTTATAAACTGATGTACTTTTAATTTGCATAACCAGGGCGGGCTTTCCGGCCCACCCCACAAGAGTTTTACTATTGCTTTTTAAGTTTTGTAGTTTGGCCGTGCATTATGGCAATTAAGTTAAAAAAATGAGATTTATCGGAATATTTTCGATTGTAAATACCCTAACGTCGCTTTTCCATCTCATTGCGTCTTATCTCTAAACTATTCTTCTTAAAATCACGATTTTTTTCTTAAAATCATGATTTTTTTCTTAAAATCACGATTTTTTTCTTAAAGTCACGATTTTTTTCTTAAAATCATGATTTTTTTCTTAAAGTCACGATTTTTTTCTTAAAATCATGATTTTTTTGTTATTACAACAGATTTGAAGTTGGTAAAGTACACAAGTTATATCATGTCCGCATAATTACTGGTTAAGAGCCTCTAGGCTCTTAACCCATTCTGGGAGGGCTGCCGCCTCCAGTAACTTGACCAGAGGCAGAGCCTCTTGAATACATTCCCAGCCTGGAGGCTCTTAAGGAGGCGACACAAGCCTTTGGGCTTTTCTTAGTGCCATTCAGGTCAAAGTCTATTGCTTTCATTCGAGAACCGCTATATCGCCCGCAAAAATTGGGAAAAGGGTGGACTGTTGCCCACCCTAAACCATTATTTAGTTAGCAATACTTTATACTGCTGCTTCAGTAGCAGTTTTGCCAACCAGCATTGCAGTATTTTCGTCGCTTTCCAGGATACCGAATTCAATCAACAACTCTTCTAACTCTTCCATCTCAATGGGGGTGGGGATGGTGAGGTTCTTGTTGTCAACGATTTTTTGAGCCAATGTCCGATATTCGTTAGCTTGATTACTGTCAGGTGCGTACTCGTTAACAGTCATACGGCGCAATTCTGCGTGTTGTACAATGTTGTCACGAGGTACGTAGTGAATCATTTGGGTGTTCAAGCGTTTTGCCAGGGTTTCGATTAGGTCGATTTCCCGGTCAGTGTTACGGCTATTACAAATCAAACCACCCAAGCGCACGCCACCAGTGTGAGCATACTTAAGAACACCACGAGCAATGTTGTTAGCAGCGTACATGGCCATCATTTCACCCGATGTGACGATGTAGATTTCTTGTGCTTTACCTTCACGAATAGGCATAGCAAAACCACCACACACAACGTCACCTAATACGTCGTAAGATACAAAGTCTAGGTCTTGGTAAGCACCGTTTTCTTCCAAGAAGTTGATGGCGGTAATGATACCACGACCTGCACAACCTACACCGGGTTCTGGACCACCAGATTCTACGCAAAGAACGTCACGGAAACCCTTAAGCATCACTTCATGGAGTTCTATATCTTCTACTGCGCCACGTTCAGCAGCGAGGTGAAGAACGGTTGTTTGAGCCTTGCTATGTAGCATCAAACGGGTAGAGTCAGCTTTGGGGTCGCAACCGACAATAAGAATGCGTTTACCCATTTCAGCCATTGCTGCTAGGGTGTTTTGAGAAGTGGTAGATTTACCAATACCGCCTTTACCATAGAAAGCTATTTGTCTAATCTTTGGGTCAGTCATGGTTGTGTTTTCCTAGAATGATTTAGTTGATAGGTCGGAAGCTAAATGTGATATATTCACCCTTGGTGCCGTTGGGAAGTAGAGCCTGTTGGCGTTGACGTGTAGCAGTCGCTAAACATCGCACCCTGGCAAAAACAGTTAAAATCAGAATATATTTACCCACAAAGCGATGGCTTAAGGGATAGAGAAATCTCTATTTCCTAATAACGAAGCCTTTGAAACTATGACTTCAGCATTGTCAGTTGTTGTAACAAAATCCCAAATGGTTGCTCAAGCCTCAAGAGTGGTTACAGCAGGAATTAAAATCAACGCAGATTTATTCCCTAAACCACACAACCAACCAAATTGCAATCCACTCTTAAATGGTCGCTACAACTTTTCTGATTTTGCAGATGTCAAGTCGCCAAGAACTTCTATAGCGCTTCTCGTTTTGTGATTGATGCAGCAGGATAAATTCCAGCCCAAAAGTGATAGCTACAGGTGCAGTACTATATATAATGTCTGCACGGGCAATCCCTAACACTCTGGCTTAGACTAGTATCTTGGTGACTTTTAACAGTATGGTTAAATTCCAGGAAATTGTGGAACGACACCATTCTGCTTGAAGTTTTCATTCCAAAAGTCAGCAACTGCTTCAACTTAGTTCGCGGTTGAAAATGTTTGCTCCCGCTTGGACTTAAGTTAGTAAATATTCTGGATTTCTATGGATTTGTCAGGCTGTACTAAGAGTCTTTCTTCCCAGACTCCAAGAGTAATTGCCTTTGGGGGTAATGCTCTAGCTAGGTTAGCCAACTCTTATTGGCTCATACCCAGATAAATTTCGATTGACTTCAAGTTGTTACAAAGGCTACTATCCTACTCAATCTAGTTTTAGATTTTCGTGACAAACAGATGTAGCTAATTGAAGTGGACTTACCAGAGCAAAAAAACTTTTTTGAGCTTGCCTCAAACTTGTCTTGAAGTCTTTTTCTGCTTTTTCTTTTTTGATTCCTATAAAAACCATAACATACATCTCACTATTTTATTTGCCGAATCTCCAATTATTTATTTACTCGCTAGAACATTATCCTTAGAATCTTTAATAGTCATAAGTTACGCGCTCACAGGTTGCCAGTTAGTGAAATTATTTATCATAGTCAATATGTGCAGTTAGATACTTATGGGTATTTTATAAAAGTATTTAAAACTAGTGTTTTACAACGAAAACATAATTTCTGATTTTTGTACTCAAAAATTTTTTAAATAATTAGAGGTAATTAGAGGCAGAGCCTCAAAATAGGCATTCCCAGTCGGAGACTGGGAATGAGGTAATGGGAGGTAGGGGAGATGAGGAAGAAGGGAGTGAAAGGTAAGAATTTTAGATTTTAGATTTTAGATTGAAATTTAATCCAAAATCTAAAATTCAAAATCCAAAATTGAATTGCCCAATGCCCCAAATTTACAATCGATTAGTATCTTTTGTAACTAATTTCCAGCCTTCAGCTTGGTCAACTAGCTTCATTGACTCTAGTTGAAGATTGTTGAAAGCAGATGCATGAAGTAGAAAGTAGGGTTGGCCGTTGTAGTGCCAATAATATTGCAGTTCACCAACAGAAGCGGGAATGATCGTGCGATCGCTATAATAATCCAACGAGGGACGATGGTAGGGAAAAGATGTGTAAATCTTTCTCGTAGCTGGATTTGCCCGCACAATCATGGCGGCGACTGGTTTAACTGGATAGGCTTCCGATAATTCCCAAACCCAGTAATTAGATTTCATTAACAGCAACAGCGAAATATAACTTCCCCAAAACAAAATCTTCAGAAATTGCCCGTCGCCTCGTTCTGCCAAAATAGCTGCTAAAGTCATAGTTAAAGCTACTGCTGCAAAAATCAGTTGTAAGTCTGTTTTCGGTGTTGTACCCCAACTGAAATAAATGCTACCAGCAGAAGCGACTATCGCAAGTATCGCCAAACCAGCCACCCAAGCACGGGGATAGGATGAGAGTAAAGGTGAATTTTCGGTTTCTGATAACTGGATACCAAAAGCTAAGGCTAAACTAGGGTAAATTGGAAATAAATACCAGGGAACTTTGGTAATCATGAAGGAAATTACCAGTAGATAAACACCACTCCACGCCAATACTAGTTTTGCCCAGCTAAGATTGCGATTTTCCCAGGTTAAGCGGACAGTTTGCGGTAAGAATAATAACCACGGCCATGTGTACTTAAGAAGTTCAATTACATAGTACCAAGGTGGTTGAGAATTCCCCTCTACAACAGAGCTAATTCGACTTGCTGATGGGTTTGCAAGGCCAATTTGGGCGAAAATATAACCATAGTGAATTAGTTGAGCAATATACCAACCAGCTACAGGGAGAATACCAATTAATATTGCTATCCACAGATAGTAACAGGTGAGTAGTCGTGGCGTATCCCAAAATAGAAATACGATCGCGATCGCACCTAATAATACACCTAGCAGTCCTTGAGTTAAGCAAATCAACCCAAAACTAACGCCAACACCAAGACAGTAACGTAAATCTCGGCGCGATCGCAACACGCACAACATCATCACCATCAAAAAACTTACCATCGCCCCATCTAACATTGCTAACCGCCCATGACGCACCACAGGTAGCATTGTTAGGTAAATCAAGGCGCTATAAATAGCAGCCCAACGCTGGCGAAATATCTCACGAGCAATGCAATACAGTAAAGGTACAGATGTTGCTGTTAAAATTGCTCCCGGTAGGCGTGTTGTCCACTCATTTTCACCTCCTAGAGAATAAGCCCAAGCAATTAGCAAATGCATCAAAGGCGGCTTGTCATGATATGGTTCGCCTCCTAGTGTTGGGTAAAGCCAACGCATTGAACCTGCTGGTGCGTGCCAAATTTCACGAGCAACCTGTGCCACAGTACCTTCATCCCAATCTCGCAGCGGCAATCCTCCTAGATTGATGCTAAACAGTAACACTGCTGCCAACAGCAACACTATTAGCCATACCCAATCAATCCATTTGCCAACCGTGCGATGCTGTTTTTCTAGATGACTCCAAATAAAGCTTCCTTCTTGCATATTCTCTGGTAATCATTTTACTTGCTGGTTTGATTACATAGAGACCAGAGCGAATCTCCAATGTTGCCACCCAGTAGCAACGTATATTCTTAACAATTGCTAGTTTCCAAGATTAACTCAACTTTCTCTAATTAGCGCTACTTTTTGAAAAATTTATCTTAGTTATTTAAAGAACATTTATGCGGATAGATGATAAAAATAATACAGCCAATAAATTATTTATTACCTGCTGATTCATCCGTAAATGAACTTGTATTTTATTTTTAATGTGACGCTTAGTTGAAATTTTATCTACTTAGTTTTCATCTGGCTAAATTGCGAAAACTAGGAAATAATTGCTACAAAGTTCTAATTGTGTGCTGAACACCTAAAAAAATTATTTGTCATCTGTGTGAATTTTGATTTTAATAATACATAGTTATTTAGCTTTTAAAAAACCACTAATTATAAATAATTAAAGTCAATATAATCATTGAATAAGATTATCTAATAAGCAAATTTTAATTTTAATTAAGCGACTATTTAATTTGAATCTTTCTGTTATAATTTTATCTACAAGCACTTGACAATCATAAAAAATAGCTAAGAAATTATGGGAGCCTATCAATGAATTTACCTGTAGTTGTGGATATTACTATTGGCTTAGTTTTTATTTACTTGATTTTGAGCTTAATAGCTTCCGAAATTCAGGAACTTATTGCCACATTTTTACAATGGAGAGCTAAACATTTAAAATATTCAATAGAATTACTTTTAGCAGGTGGTAGCGAAACTGAAAAATCAGAGTTTGAGAAGGCACAAGAGTTAGTGCAGGAGCTTTATCAAGATCCTTTAATTAATACTTTAAATCAACAAGCCAAGGGAAAAGTAGAATATCTGTTACGGGAGAATGCTAAAAATAGTGACAAAAAAACCAAAAAAGCATTAGGGAACAAACAAAGCGCCCCTTCCTATCTTCCTTCAGAAACATTTGCAAGTAGCTTATTAAATGCCTTGAAAATTCCCCAGTTAATTACTTATGTGAAACATCCTAGTGATGAATTAAAAACTAACTTGTACATGATTTTAGCATCTTATAAGGAACTTAAAACAGGAATTAATGATCCCAATAGTGAAAGTTACAAAAAAATTAAACAAGTTTATGGAGATATTGACCAAAAGTTTATAGACTTTGTTAATAATGATTTACCTGATTGTGTACCTAATAATTTAATTACGAGTCTTGGGATTATTGGTCAACGTAGTCGGATAAAAATTGATGACCTCACAGAAGAAGCGAATCAGTTTAAAAATGAAGTTGAAACATGGTTTGATCGCTCTATGGATCGAGCCAGTGGTGTTTATAAGCGCAATGCCAAAGGAGTTGCAATTTTAATTGGAATATTAGTTGCAGTATTAACCAATACTGATACACTTCACCTCGTTAAAAGACTGTCGCAGGATTCGGTTATCCGCTCTGCCATTACTCAAAGGGCAAATCAAAAAGAAGATTTTCTCACAAATCGAGACACCAGAAGGGAAATTGAACAAGTTTTAGGAGATGCTTCTGTACCCATTGGATGGCAAAACATCAATCAACAGTTTGAGCGATTAGATCCTAAATACCCGAATAGTGTTTACATCAGTATTTGGCAGGGTTTTAAATTAATTTGCGGTTGGATACTGAGTGGTTTAGCTGTTGCTATGGGTGCGCCTTTTTGGTTTGATATCCTTAATAAACTTATCAATGTGCGGAATGCAGGGCCAAAACCTGTTACGTATACTAAGGATCAACCTTCTCAGAAATAGAGTTTTACAGCAGTTTTCATTTATTTGAACCACATCTGTGCTAGGGAACATTGCTGTTCTCACCTACAGACCAAATTGGGCTGACTACCGTACAACCGAAACAACAGCTGGTGACTGGCTTTTACATTGCTATACCCCAGATTGAAATCTGTTGGTTGGAGTCGATACTCGGCAAAAAAGGCTTAAAAAATAAAAATAACTTCTAGTTTTAATTCTTTATTCTGAAGAGTAATCTCAATTTGCCTGATGAATTCTCGAAAGTAAAATCGTCGCTCTGTTTCCGACAAATCTAACCAAAATTGGGGAATAGAAACAGCTTGAGCAACAGAACGCAAGTTAACTGGGGGAAGAGTCGCCAACTTTGCTTCGAGTGCAGAAATTTCTGTGCGGAGTTTGTAAGCCCTTAACTTTGCTGTTTCGGCATCTAAAATTCCAGTTTCAATTAAAGCGGGTAACTGAGCAAGTATTTCTTGCTGACGTGCGATCGCTTGCCCTAAACTATTCTTGACTGCATCCAACTGAGGAAAATTCATCCCTGCTACAGCTAAGGGTAAGTCACGGCAAACGGTTTCAATTGTATGTTCTAAAACCTCTTGGTAGGGAATAGCCTTACACTTGGGGCGTTGAGGACAGCTAGTAGAACGTAAATAAAGATACTCCTTATCTTGATTGCGTTGGGTGACACGAGTAACTGTCATGTGTGACTGACACTCAGCACAGACAACCAACCCAGCTAAAGAACGCGGCGCACTAGCTGTTCGGGATGGTAAACGGCTGTTACGGCGTAAAAGTCGGTCAACTTGGGCTGCTTCTTCCTTAGAAATTATTGGAATATGGGTATTGGAGATAATTTCACCATTTTGGTAAGCTGTATTACCGCGATAAACTGGATTAGTCAGCCAGCGTCTTCCTGTGGTGACAGAGATTTTTTTGCCGTATTTTTTCGTCAAGTAACGAACTGAACCCCGCAGGGAACCATAGAGTAAAAAGTGTTCAAAAAAATCTTTGACTACTGGTGAAGTACTGCGGTCTATAGTATATTTTCCCTTACCTCTGCGATAGCCGTAAGGAACTTTGCCGGGTGGCGGTGCAACATCGAGACGATTACGGGCGTGTCCTTGACGGATGCGACGACTACGTTGCTGACGTTGGATTGCGTATAGCAAATTCAGTAAGTCAGCGCCCAGAGGGTAATTTTCGGAAGTGTAGGGCTGTTCAGTAGCAATTATCGCTACTCCCATTGCTTCGAGTTTATGTAAGCGATCGCTAATTTCCTCTACAGTATCTCCTAATTCTTCCAACCGACGAATCAACAGATAATCTGCCTTTTCAGTTTGGCAATCGGTAAATAATTGTTGTAATTGCGTTCGCGTAGCGTGTCCAAAGGACTCTCGCGTAGCGTGTCCAGAAGACTCTTGCTTACCCAAATCTTCATAAACCCGATCCACCTCCCATCCCCAATCGGCTTGATCGGGAGAAGATTCTAATAGCGGATTAGTATAAGAGTAGGCAATGATTTTCATTAGTTATTAGTCATTGGGCATTGGGCATTGGGCATTGGGCATTGGGCATTGGGCATTGTCATTTGTCATTGGTCATTTGTCATTGGGACAAAACAAGGTAGAGACTTTTTCAATAATTCCCCCTTGTCCCCCTTGTCCCCCTTGTCCCCCACTCCCCACTCCCCACTCCCTCTCATTGCTGACTCAACTCGATAATATTCCCATCAGGATCTTGAGTGAACAGAGCTGCGCGACCAGAAGCGCTGGCTTGAATGGGATAATTATGATTGAGGAATTGCTGTTTAGCGGCATCTAAGTCAGTTACTGAGAAGGCGACGTGGGGATTACGTCCCCATTTTTCGTTGGGGTTTTCGGTGGGGACAGTGGTTGCGACTATCAAGTGAATTTGATAGTCGCCGACTTGATACCATGCACCAGCGTAGTTTAAGGAACGATCTATTTTGGATAATCCTAATACTTTGCCATAAAAGTGTTCGGAGCGTTCTAAGTCAGTGACAAGAATTGCTGTATGGAGACTTTGGGTAATTTGCATTGTTGGTAAGTGCGATCGCGTTTATTTAAATTTTGACGTAGTTTGAACTCTTGCGGAAAATGGGGAGTGGGGAGTGGGGAGTAGGAGACAAGGGGACAAGGGGACAAAGGTAATAACCATGACCAATGACTAATGACTAATGACAAACTAAAAAATGAGGATAAATGATGGCTACTCAATTAAGTCATACAGAAATGAATGTTGCACGGGAGATTTTACAAGATTACGACCCTGCACAACACGCATTGAATCACTTGGAAAAACATAATGGCAAAGTTGAAACCGCTTTTGCGGATTTATGGATTGAGAAAAATGGGCAACCGTTGATGCAGCAAAGTAAATCACTTTGGCAAGTAACACTAAAGGTATTGCGTGAGGAACTCTGTGGCGATGAAGGTTTTCGCGGTCAACTTAAAGATTACACGAAAAATCCAGGGAGTTCGCCCTTGCTAACAGGGTTGATTATCTCCCTTGTTGGTGTAGCGACGGCACACGGTTTGCCAATTGATCCAGCGATCGCAACTGTTATTGTTTTATATATCCTCAAAATTGGCTTGAATATTTTTTGCGAATACACCGAAGCACCCGTTGGCAATTCTGGAACTCTAGCGCCAGGAAACTGATGTGCTACCTTGCAAATCATTGCCCTGGATGCGTTGTGTATAGTATATCTGACCTCTCTCCAAACCTCTCTCCTAAAAGGAGAGAGGCTTTGAATCTTATTCCCCTTCCCTTGTAGAGAAGGGGTTGGGGGTTAGGTCTGTATTGGACTGCCGTGAAAGCGGCGTCTACGCTTCTATAAGTGCCTTGTCTCGGCTGGAGGCGCATCCCAGTTGTTGTTACGGCCATCAGCAAATCGAATGGGCGCTTCAATGAGTTCCGTTAGATCGGCGTTGTCGAGGGCAGCCAATTGGACTGAAACGTAGTCACCGCCAATCTCTTCAACGTACCCACGAGCAAACGATCGCACGCCGCAGTGCTTGCAAAAGAGATGATGTCCAACTTTTAGATTAAACTGGTAGTCGCTCAAATCGCCCTCGCCGGATAGCAATCGGAATGCGTTGGGCTTGATGATTGCGTTCCAATTCCGCGTTTTTGTGCAGATCGAGCAGTTACATTTGTTTGTACCCAAGCTCAGGTCAATGTCGGCTTCAAATCGAACTGCGCCGCAATGGCAGCTTCCAATAAAGGTTTTGATCATCACAATTTCCCAAGAGGTTGTCGTCCGAAAAACGTACAGGCTTTTGTACAGTGACAAATTAAATGGCGTCGAAACAAATTCGTGTCATCAAGTTTGGCCTTACCCCCTTTAGGCTTGCAACAATTTGTGTTGATGCAGCCTGTAAGTTTTCTGTGCTGATTCTAGTTTGAATGCTAGAGATTCCAGCCTTCACACCCTTGATGACACAAAGCAGGGCACAGCGACAAATAAAGAGTCACTGTACAAGTGCGTAAGTCCTAGTAACCTCTTGCAATTTGATTGTATCGACTGACAATGCGATTGTATCGACTGACAATGCGATTGTATTGACTAACAATGCGATTGTATTGACTAACAATGCGATTGTATCGACTGACAATGCGATTGTATTGACTGACAATGCGATTGTATTGACTGACAATGCGATTGTATTGACTGACAATGCAATTGTATCGACTTGCTATGCCTGCTTAATGAGTGTGATCTGGTTGCGCCCCTGTTAAATGCCATCACCCCATGACTCTGGTAATCCCTCTAACGCCTCCCGTGCGATCGCCCCCCAATATTCATCCTTATACTCAACATATATCTCCAACGCTGTCTGCAAATGAACCCTCGCCTCTGCGTAGTTTTCTTCTGCTTCTGCAAGTGTTCCTAAACTGTGGTAGGTGAATGCTTGGGAATAGCGATCGCCAATCTAAACTTTGATTTTTAGCTTACAATTTAGTCATAATAGGCAGTTTTGTAGAAAATCTCCAAATGCTGACAGAGTATATTCAAGCAGCTTTGCACAGAGCAAACTATGAAATTTTAGAAGATGGTACTTTTTATGCAGAAGTACCTGAATTGCAAGGGTTATATGCGAATGCGTCTACACTGGAAGCTTGCAGAGAAGAGTTAAAACAGTCTTTAGAAGAGTGGATTCTTTTCGGACTACAGTTAGGGCATAATTTACCGGAATTAGACGGAATCTCTCTTGCTTTGAAAAAGGATGCGGCTTAATGCCAAACTTTGGGCCGATTAATCGCAGGGATTTAATTTATTACCTGAAAAAACTTGCTTTTGAAGGCCCTTACTCAGGTACAAAACATCAATTTATGGTTAAAGATGAACTGAGATTAATCATTCCTAACCCCCACGAAGGAGATATCAGCAAAAGCTTACTGGCAAAAATTTTAAAACAAGCTCAAGTTAGTAGAGATGAATGGGAAGCGCTTTAAACAAGCGATCGCCTTCTCATCACTCTGGTAATCTCTCTAACGCCTTCCGTGCGATCGCTCCCCAATATTCTTCCTTATACTCAACATATATCTCCAACGCTGTCTGCAAATTAACCCTCGCCTCTGCGTAATTTTGTTCTGTTTCTGCAAGCGTTCCTAAACCGTGGTAGGTGCTGGCAGAAGAATAGCGATCGCCATATTCGATTTTGATAGCCAAAGCTTGTTGGTAATTACACCGCGCCTCCTCAAATTCCCGCAAATCTTGGGCAATTGTTCCCAACTGGTGGTAGGTGCTGGCAGAAGAATAGCGATCGCCATATTCGATGAAGATAGCCAAAGCTTGTTGGTAATTGCGCCGCGCCTCCTCAAATTCCCGCAAATCTTGGGCAACATATCCCAACTGGTGGTAGGTGAGTGCTTGAGAATAGCGCTCGCCAAATTCGATGAAGATTGCCAAAGCTTGTTGATAATTGTGCCGCGCCTCCTCAAACTCCCGCAAATTTTGGGCAACTATTCCCAAGTTGTGGTATTTGTTAGCAGAAGAATAGTGATTGCCTAGTTGTTGTTCAATTTCTAGACACTGTTGATAGAAAGTTGTCGCTTGTGTAAATTGTCTCAAGTTTAGATAAGCATTCCCCAGTTTAAACAAAGCAGCAGTTTCGCCGCGAGGATTCTGAAGTTGTTGTGAAATACTTAAAGATTTTTGATAATAAGCGATCGCTGTATCAAATTCCCTTTGCTGAGAATAAGAATCTCCTAATGTGTTGACGACTTCAGCATGAAAGGTGGAATCTTGAAACTCATTAGCTATTTTTATGGCATCTTCTAAATATTTTCTAGCTTCGGTAGGTTCTCTCTTACTCAGATAAGCAACTCCTAGCTGGTGCAAAATATTACTACAGTTACGGAGGTTTTCTCCTGTCGGATGATGTCCAGTAGGTTTATATTCCATTAGCAGGCGATGTAATAAATCGATCCGCTCTTGCTTTTCTGGTGGTTCTAATCTGTCTATAATTCTCTCAGGATTTTGAGCCTCATTAATCGCATAATCTTTGGTAACTTGAGGGGTTTTAAACCGAAACATTCCCGATTGCCAAGCCCAAAAATCGGGAGCAAATTTGGCTAACCGAGTCAGGGCATAATCTGGCAGAATAAATAGAATCGGATGACGAACAGTTCTTTTATAAGCATCTCGGACAAAGTTGAGGTCTTGTAAAACTGGCGGATAGTCTCCATAAACGCCAATAGATTTTTCTAAACCTAGTACAATCAAGACTAATTTTTTGTTGAAGCCTCGACTCCGCTCGGCTTCAATTGTTGGTAATATTTTGATAATTTCATCCCGGAGAAATCGTAAATTTGCATCATAAAAATTCAGAGTAACAAACTGAATATCTCGACACTCAGGATTTGTCTTTAGCGCCTCAACTAATATTTCTGCATCTGGGGGAAAATTAATTTCTACAAAACCAATGGTAAATTTTTCTGCAAAGTCTACAAAGGTGAGTAATTCAGCAAATATAGGACTCCTATTTGATTTCTGAACAAGACTAAGAGAGAATACGGAGAGGTTT
>NZ_JAQYWQ010000147.1:7040-14749 GCF_029379315.1 Nostoc sp. S13 | reverse complement strand
AGGCAGGACTCGTTGAAGTAGGAATCGCGTGACTTCTAGTCATGCGAGGTTCAAATCCTTAAATTACTCGATAAGATTAGCACCTCATATAACTTTTTGCACTAATCAGCCAAATTTTTGTTGCTACTTTTGAAAAAAGTAACTTTGCTGATAGCACACTAAAATTTAACTTGTTACAGACGGTTTAAAATTATATAGCCATTTCTGAAAATCATCATTAAGGCTCATTTGACGCTCCTGCGTCTGCTCATTAGATGCCACAATGTTGTCGTAGTAGCGCATCTCACCCAAAGCACTACGAGCTTGGATGATTTTTGTGCGCTCGATGCGACGCTGTTCGTAGCTGGTGAGAGCTTCTTGGAGATTAGCTGAATCAGAAAAACACTCTCGCAGTTCGTAGGCATCTTCAAAAGTGGTATTGGCTCCCTGTCCCATAGCAGGTGCCATCGGATGGGCAGCATCGCCTAAGAGTGTGACTCTGCCTTGGCTCCACTGAGTTAATGGTGGGCGATCGCAAATTGGCCCTTCCCAAATTTGCTCGGCTGGTGTCGCTTCTACCATCGCCCGAAAAGATGTGTCCCAGTCAGCTAATTCATGGAGAATACGAGATTTAATTTCATCGGCGCTGTGGGAAAGATAGTACTCAGGCGATAATTTGCGACTAATCCAACTAGTATAGCCACCGCCTACATTGAGAATGTACATAAACTGTTTATTGCCTTTGACAAAAACTAGTTCATAGTCATTAAATAGCTCGTGGTAATACTTGATGACAGCACGCCAACACATACTACCAATATAATTAGGCTTACCCTCCCCAAATAAAGTTTCTCTGATTACAGAGTTGACGCCATCAGCCCCAATCAGCAAATCTGCATATACCGATTTTTCGCCATCAAAATGAATTTCCACACCGTTTTCGTCTTGCTGAAAGCCGATACAGCGATGATTGAGATGAATGATGTCAGACGGTAATCTGGATGCTAAAATTTGCTGCAAACGATACCACCAAATAGTCAATAATGGCTGTCCGTATTGCTCTAAATATTTAGTTGCATTAGTTCGGATTGTTTCACCTTGAATATTCTTTAAAACCGTGTGGTGAACCTCACAACCTGAACTTTTCAGGGATTCGACAATTCCCGGCGCGATCGCATCTAGGGAATTCAAGCCATTAGGAGCTAATCCTAGTCCAGTTCCAGCCGGACGAAATTCTTGGGCTTTTTCGTATACTTGAACGTCTATTCCTTGACTTCTCAGTACTATACCAGCTGCCAAACCGCCTGGGCCAGCACCAACAATGGCAACTTTCTCTACTATCGGTTTGGATAATTTCTGAGTTAGACTTTTTTCCATGTTATTAGGTTAATTAGATGAGCTAAAACAATATTTAGTAAGGAATTATATCAAATCTTCCATAGAGATTTTCAAATATACATCAGAATCCAGAATCAGAAATAAAACAGGCTTTATATCTCAATAGGCTTGGTGTTAAGGCTAAAATACTTTGTCTAAGTCAATTTTTTTTACGTAGACGCGCTGCTGAACCCGGAGGGCTTACCGCAGGCTACCACTCCAGGCGCAGAGAAGCCAGTGCGTTAGGCGACAGCTTGAAGAATAGAAGAAGAATTCAGAAGTTATATCCACCAGTCATACAGAATTCCATTCTGACTCCTGAATCTGTCTTGTTAAAACCAGATTGCTGATTTATTAGACGGAATTGTAACAAGGAATCCTCCAATGTAAAATATTCCCCGCATAGTTGAACGTTGTTCTCAAGTACTGCGTTAATCAAAAATATTGTAAAAATTCCGACACCAGAGAGATAATAAATCTAATTATTAGCAACTCCATTGAAGATGAAAGAGAATTCCTTAGCTCCAATAACTTCAGACTCTCTTGCCCAGAAAGTGAAAATATTGGGTTCAGAGGAAGTAGACTTATCCTTGAATGTCAATAATATCTCCCACTCCCTGAAGCTAGAACCTCGCGTCACTTTACTAGATGCGCTTCGGGAAAAGCTGGGTCTGATGGGCACTAAAAAAGCTTGCGATCGCGGTGAATGTGGTGCATGTACTATTCTAGTTAATGGTCGGCGAATTAACTCCTGTATGACGCTAGCAGTAATGCACATTGGTACTGAAATTACCACAATTGAGGGATTAGCAGAAGATGGCAAACTCCATCCCATGCAAACAGCCTTTATCACCCATGATGCTTTTCAATGTGGGTACTGCACATCGGGTCAAATTGTCTCCGCCGTAGGGATGATATTAGAAGAACTGCCAAAATCTGAGGCAGAAATTCGAGAAAAGATGAGTGGAAACCTTTGCCGTTGTGGAGCATATCCTAATATTATTGCGGCGATTCGGAATGTGTTAGAGGAAATGGAAGATGCAGCCATTTAGTTATGCTAAAGTTACTTCAGAAGAAGTGGCGCTCGCCACAGTTGAGCAAGAGAAAACTGCTGCATTTATTGCTGGTGGTACAGATTTACTGGGATTAATGAAAGATGGAGTCCAAACAGCAAATATATTAATTGATATTAATAGTTTACCTTTAGCAGATATTAAATCTCAAGCTGATGGAATCCGCATTGGTGCAATCTCTCGAATGAGTGATGTGGCTTTTCATCCTCAAATTCAAGAGTGCTATCCAGTAATTAGTCAGGCTTTATTACAAAGTGCTTCACCGCAACTGCGAAATATGGCAACAGTGGGCGGTAATTTACTGCAACGAGTCCGTTGTGGTTACTTTCGTGATCCGGTTTTTCCTTGTAATAAACGTACTCCCGGTAGAGGTTGTTCGGCAATTACAGGTTACAATCGGATGCACGCTATTTTCGGAGCTAGCGAACATTGTATTGCTGTTCATCCCTCAGATTTAGCTGTAGCCCTGACGGCGTTAAATGCAGTGATTTGCATCCAAGGAGCAGAAAAAGCACGTCGAATTTCAATTCATGATTTTTATCTTTTACCAGGTGAGACACCAGAAAAAGAAACTCTATTACAGCCTGGAGAATTAATTGTTGCCATTGAAATTGCAAATTATGCATATAAGTCCCATTATTTAAAAATCAGAGATCGTGCTTCCTACGAATTTGCTCTCGTTTCTGTTGCTGTTGCTTTAGACGTAGAACAAGACATGATAAAATCAGCACGAATCGCTTTTGGTGGGGTAGCACCAAAACCTTGGCGTACTTGGGAAGCTGAGAAATTTCTTCAAGGCAAAGCAATCAATGAAGCTACGTTTAGAGATGCAGCCGCAATCGCTATCAAAGAAGCGAAACCGCAAACACACAATGAATTCAAAATTGAATTAGTCAAACGCGCTTTGATCCGCGCACTCTCAGTTGTGGCAGAAGGATTATGAATGAAATTATTGGCAAACCACTCGATCGCGTTGATGGCAGACTGAAAGTCACGGGAGAAGCACCTTATACAGCCGATGTGCCCATAGAGAATTTAACTTATGGAGTGATTTTTCAAAGCGCGATCGCAAATGGCAAAATTATCCAAATAGACACATCCGCAGCCGCAGTCGCTCCTGGTGTAGTAGATATCGTTACTTATGAACAAACCCCATCTCTGGTAAAAATACCCTTCTTTCCCCCCCAACAACCTCAGCCAAGGGAAAAAGACAATAACATCTACTACGATGGTCAACATTTGGGGATTGTAATTGCCCAAACTTTAGAACAAGCCGAAACCGCCGCCTCTAAGATCAAAATTATCTACGAGGAAGCCCCGCTTACAGCCACAATGGCATCCGCAGAGATATTTGAACCCGAATCAATATTTTTTGGCATGATGCCAGGTAAAATCACCAGAGGGGATGTTGAATCAGGGAAAACACAGGCAGATGTGCTGGTAGAGCAAATTTATACTACGCCAATGGAACATCATAATCCCCTAGAACCTTCTGCAACCATAGCGATGTGGGAAGGGGATAATTTGACGTTGTATGAAACCACTCAAGGCATTTCTTCAACCCAAAGAGCGATCGCATCTGTTCTGAATATTCCCCAAGAAAATGTCCGTGTCATCTCCAAATATTTGGGGGGAGGATTTGGTTGTAAAGCACTGCTAAGGTCTCATACTATTTTAGCTGCGATCGCATCTCGTCAAGTAAAGCGCCCTGTGAAAGTAGTACTAACGCGATCGCAAATGTACACTGCTTGCGGACATAGATCCCAAACTCAGCAACACGTAACGTTAGGTGCAACCAAGGAAGGCCAGCTAACCCTAATCAATCACATTGGCACATCCTTAACTTCCCTCTTTGATGACTTTGTAGAACCTGTGGGTGCAGCAACAATAATCATGTACGCCTGTCCCAATTTGGAAATTAAATACCGTTTAGCACGCATTAATACTGGCACACCAACCTTTATGCGTGGGCCAGGAGAAGCACCGGGAATGTTTGCCTTAGAGTCGGCAATGGATGAACTGGCATCTGCCTTAAATATTGACCCGATTGAACTAAGATTGAGAAATCATGCAGATATCGAGCCGCACACAGGATTACCTTGGTCAACTAAATCCTTGAAAGAATGTTACCAAAAAGGGGCAGAAATTTTTGGTTGGTCACAACGCAACCCAGTTCCCCGTTCTATGCGGGATAATCATTTCTTGATTGGTTGGGGAATGGCAAGTGCGACATTTCCCACCAACGTTCAAACAGCATCAGTCAAGGTAAAAATTTTTGCCAATGGAGAAGTAAAAGTACAAAGTGGCACTCAAGACATCGGTACAGGCACTTATACAGTAATGACGCAGGTAGCTGCTGAGGTATTAGGATTACCAGTGCAGTTTGAACTAGGTGATAGTAATCTCCCCAAAGCGCCGATGACAGGGAACTCAATTACAGTTGCTAGTGTTTCTCCGGCGGTGCATCAAGCTGCGATCGCTGCACGGGATAAGATAATTCAAATGGCGATCAAAGATCCAAATTCTCTGCTTTATAAATCGCAAGCAGAAGATATTACCGTTGAATTTGGGCAAATATTTTTAAAACAAGATCCATCGAAGCGAGACAGCTACACCGATATTCTGCGCCGTCACGAATTAGAAAGTTTAGAAGTTACAGAGGAATCCTCACTCAACCCAGAGAGCAAACAATACGCTAAACACTCATTTGGTGCGATATTTATCGAAGTTGCTGTTGATGAATTGTTGGGAGAAATCAAAGTCAGACGTTGCGTAGGCGTTTATGGTGCAGGGCGAATTCTTAACTTTAAGACAGCACGGAGTCAAGTTTTAGGTGGGATTACATGGGGAATCGGTATGGCGCTGATGGAGAAAACTGTAATGGATGCTAATCAGGGCAGAATAGTTGGTGCTAACCTTTCAGATTACCTGATTCCCGTTCATGCAGATATACCAAATATGGAAGTGCAATTTGTTGAAGAACACGATCCTTATGTAAATGCACTCGGAACCAAAAGCTTGGGGGAACTTCCGATTGTTGGGGTAGCAGCTGCCATATCTAATGCAGTTTATCATGCCACAGGTAAGCGGATTCGTGATTTGCCAATTACACCAGACAAGTTGCTGTGAGTGAATAGGTTTGTAATTAAAAAGCGGTTAGAAACCGCGTCTACACAAACAAAACCCACCTCTGTGGGTTTCAAACCCTCAATGTTTCCTTAGCAGGCGGACTTTGCCTGTGTAGCCACGAATTCCATTCGCCTTGGGCGGTTAGAAACCGCGTCTACACAAACAAAACCCACCTGCGTGGGTTCAAACCCTCAATGTTTCCTTAGTCCGCGGAGGCGGACTTTGCCTGTGTAGCCGCGAATTCCATTTGCCTTGGGCGGTTAGAAACCGCGTCTACACAAACAAAACCCACCTACGTGGGTTCAAACCCTCAATTTATCCTTAGTCCGCGCAGGCGGACTTTGCCTGTGTAGTCGCGAATTCGATTCGCCCATTCCATTGCCCTGGCTTAATTACGAATTACTTCACCGTGCATCACCAATCAAGACGAATGGCGACCAATAAAAAGGATGACGATGGTCTGCAATTAGCTTCAACTTAGCTTTTTGCAAAGCTTCCCCTTTCGTCATACCCTGCTTGAGATTTTGATAAAAATAAACCATCAATTCCTGAGTTGCTTCATCATCAACCGCCCACAAACTTGCCATCACAGCTTTAGCACCAGCCCGCTCAAATATATAAGCAACTCCTGCAAGTCCTATACCATTAAGATTAGTGTCTACAGCAGTTTGACAAGCACTAAGAGTAATCAGTTGTGTGCCTTGTAACCCTAAAAGAGCAGCATCGGCAATATCTAAGGTTTTGTCAGCAAATAGTAAAGTATTATTTTTTAAATTCGTTTTTTTGCAGTCTTGAGTTTGAAAACAGCCGTGAGTTGCTAAGTGCAAAAACGAAAAGCGCAATGCTTGGGATCTAAACTTTTCTAGGGTAGCTTCTTTATGGATATAAACTTCACTGTCTGGCAGTATTTCTTTAATCTTTCTGACTTCTGCCTCTGCACCTGGTAGATTTTGCGGGTCACTGGGTACTGGATTACCAAATGCTAAAACAGCTTGTGTGCGGGGTACGGCATTTTGTACACCTGAATATTCTAGGGAATTATTGGAAGTGCGAGTGAGATAATTGACAGGATATTTTTGGATTAGAAATTGCTTGGTTTTATTGTCGTAAAGAGTTTCAAAAGGTAAATGGCGCAGTTTACCAGTAGCAATAATACTCACTTCTTTGGGGGATAAAGCCTGAATTTTGTCTTCTATAGGACGAATAAGAATATCATAAAGTTTGCCACCAGTTTCAACGTAGCTAGAATCACTGTCATCTTGTACCTCTTTTAAGTATTGAGTGATAAGTTTATTAAATTCAGTGGGATCAATAGATTTTTTAATAACGCTCAACTCACCTTTGGTGAAGATAAAAATGGCGACATTATTGGGCATATCTCTAACATTAGTCAGCAAGACGGGCTGAACTACAACCGTTCCTGCGGGGATGGAAGATGTCAGGTTTTTAATATCTGCGGGTGTAGTTTCAAATAGTTCTGCCACTTCAGGAAAACGGCGAGAGATATTTTCAGCTTCTGAGTAAACTTGTGCTTCTAATTGCCGAATTTTTTGAGATAGGCTTTCGGAGCGATCGCTTTGCAGTTGTTGTCGCAGTGATTCCAATTGTTGATTTTTTTTACTCCAATCGTCAAGGGTTTTCTGTGCTTCTCGGTTGGCAACTTTGGCATTAATAAGGCGAGTATAATCAGCAAGGTCGGCTGTAGTAAATAGGTTAACCCATTCAAAAGCTTGAGCGTATTTTTTTTGATTAATCAGGACATCCACTAAAGCAGTTGCACTTCCATGATTTTGTTGTAAAAACTTTTGGCGATTTTCTCGTTGTAAACCCCGGCGCATTTCTAAGCTGATTTGAAGAGATTGCTGCAAATTAGTAATAGCTTCAGTTGGTCGATTTGTACTTTGGAATAGTTCACCAATATTACCCAAGGTGACAGCTTCACCATTGCGATCGCCCACAGCACGCCTAAGGGGCAGAGCTTGGTTGTAAAAATCGAGTGCTTTTTGCTTTTCTCCTAAATCGGAGTAGACTCGACCGATGTTATTGAGTGTACGAGCTTCACCAGTGCGATCGCCCACAGCACGAAATAGGGGCAGAGCTTGGTTGTAAAAATCGAGTGCTTTTTGCTTTTCTCCTAAATCGGAGTAGACT
>NZ_JAQYWQ010000147.1:0-7030 GCF_029379315.1 Nostoc sp. S13 | reverse complement strand
ACCGATGTTATTGAGTGTACGAGCTTCACCAGTGCGATCGCCCACAGCACGAAATAGGGGCAGAGCTTGGTTGTAAAAATCGAGTGCTTTTTGCTTTTCTCCTAAAGCGTTGTAGACTCCACCGATGTTATTGAGTGTACGAGCTTCACCAGTGCGATCGCCCACAGCACGAAATAGGGGCAGAGCTTGGTTGTAAAAATCGAGTGCTTTTTGCTTTTCTCCTAAAGCGTTGTAGACTCCACCGATGTTATCGAGTGTACGAGCTTCACCAGTGCGATCGCCCACAGCACGATATAGGGGTAGAGCTTGGTTGTAAAAATCGAGTGCTTTTTGCTTTTGTCCTAAATCGTCGTAGTTACGCCCAAGCCCAAGCAGTGCGAGCGCTTCCAGTTTTTGGTCTTTGAGTTCTCGTGCAATAGTTAAACCCTGCTGAAATATTTGTATTGCCTGTTGGTGTTCCTGTTGCTGTGTCAGTTTTATCCCTTGCTTTAACAGTCTTTTTGCTTCTTGCGATCGCGAGTTTTGAGTTTGTCCCCAGGTGGGTTGAGCTATCAGCATTACTGTTAAAGGCGTTAGACAAACGCCCAAAGCTAAAAAATTGGTGAGAATTTTTTTCATAGAATAGCGCAGAGGTAGCTGTTTTCAATTGGGTGTTAGCAGAAGTTATCGTTAGCAACATCAAAGTATTTGGTCAAGTCTGGGATTGCTACCCTACACGAACGCTTCCAGGAAGCAGAGCGATCGCAAGGACAAAAATACGTTAACTTTGCGTAAGTCCTATAAAGCTTGAAATATTTATTGCCTACATCGGAGCATTTGTTATAAACGTTTGAACATTTGTTGCAAATGTTTGAACATTTGTTGCTAGCAACGAAGCATTTGTTATAAACGTTTGAACATTTGTTGTAAATATTTGAACATTTGTTGCAAGCAACGAAGCATTTGTTACAAACGTTTAAACATTTGTCACTAGCATCGAAGTTTTTGTTACCAAAAAGGCGTAACTTACCTACTTTCACGTTGAGTAGATACAAATGTATAGCTGTAGAGGCGTACAGCTAAAATAATTCACGAATCAATAAGGTATTGCCAGAATATTGATCGTTCGTTGTTGCAAATTGAATTGGATTTCATCTACCACATATTGCCGATTTCTAGCCACTGACTCAATACCCTGCAACTGTGCTGTAGAAACTATAGGTGGTTTCAGTTTCACCACTGCTTGACCTTGAGTAGAATTTTTTACGGTAAAAGTATTTAGGGGTATACCACTCCAAGTTACTAGTTTACCTGTGGGACGGTCTCGCTCACCCCGGATAATTTGCTGCCCATTGCTTCTGTAAACTGACGCCCTATTCTTGAAGACTACTTTTTGAATTTGGCTCAGAGGAATCGTGGCAGTTTTGCCACTACGCTGAATTGATAGTGCTTGCCCTTGTGCATCAATTCCTATTACCCGACCACTGCTTGAGTCACCCGCTTTAAGTATCACCTCTGCTAACTCTGGCAAGGCTACTGCAAGTTCTAATTCATCTGCGTTGACTGGTGTCTGTGCTAACAAGAAATTTCCCGTTGTGACATCCTTGCTAATTACAGCTTGGATGTTCCCTGCTAATGCTGCTGTCATTACTAAAATTGCCACAACCCATCCCTGGAATAAAGCTTTCATGGCTTTAACAGTATATTTGACTAAATTTAACTTTCTCATTAAACTTCAGAGGCGTATACTAAATTTCCGTAAAATCACTAAAATAAACTGATCATTTACATATAACAGTTTGCAGTTGAGTGCAATATAGACCTAACCCCCAGCCCCTTCCCTTGTAGGGAAGGGGAGTAAGATTCAAAACCTTTCTCTTTCTACAAGGGAAGGGGAGTAAGATTCAAAGCCTCTCTCCTTTTAGAAGAGAGGTTTGGAGAGAGGTCAAAGTCTATTGCATATAAACGAAAAACGCTATATAACTCGGTGCGTTACGCTTCGCGGTAACACACTCTACATTGTTTTCCCCCATATGCCATATGACCCAAACCCCTAACCAGGAAACTAATATTTTAGGTAAATTCACGAGTGTACTTGGCTTGCTAGGTGCGGCGCTTTTCTTTGCAGGCTGGATTTACCGTTGGTCATATTTCTACTTTTTTCAGCTAGAAGTCAATACCCTCGACTTACCCGCACAGTCTTTTTTGATGGTTCCCCTGCAAATATTTCTCGGAGATGGCTGGGCAATCTGCAAAAGTGCGATCGCCTTTTTTGTCGCTGCGATCGCCATTCAGGCTACATTATGGTTAATTAAAATCATCAGTGATACTGTAGTCTCTGCAAGCCAATTACTACTGAGTCGCATTATCTCTGCTACCCAACACAAACGCTCATGGACAGCTAAACAGCTAAAATCTCTGGCTGAATTTAGTTTTGTGCAACTGCGCTCAGTGGAATTTCTGCGATCGCTAGTCAATGAGATAGTAATAGTATCTTGGGTATTAATTGTGATATTTTGGTTAGCTCGTTGGCAAGGCATTGCAGATGCCCGACGAGACGCTAGTCAAAATTCTACTTTGCCTGTTGTAGCGTTAATTACACCTGAAGAAAAGTTTGCTGTCGGACGCAAACTTGATGATCCATTTGCCGATCCGTCTTTGAAAGGTTATCGCATTATTGGCGATCGGGGTCTATTCGATGACTTGCAAGGCAGGGAAGATAATGATATCAGCAATCCACAGCAGCCGCGAGTCTGGCGCTTACTCCTAGAACGTGGCGGCTGGATTTATTTGTTCCGAGCATTGCCCCCAAATGCGAAACTTGATGAGATACCGTCAGTGTTGGCTATTCAAGAAAGTGAGAAGGGACATATCATCATTCGCAGTGCAGAAGCTTCCAAAAGTAGTTCTCCTTGATATATTCAATAACTTGTTTAAATTTAGGTTAATAAAAAGTTATTTATCCTTAACCAATGTTTTATAATGCCCCTTAACTACAGCATCTAGCTCAAGTTACCGCAGATTCAGGGGAAAAATTTGATGAACCAGGGGCAACGTACTCCAAAATCAAGGAGATATTTGACTGAATTAGTTCAGACTTATATCGTTAAAGCTTTACACGCTGCAAGACAGTGGCGTGTACAACTAATACGATGGTTGTACAAGCATTCTGCATGGGGTGTTGCGTCCCTATTCTTGGTCGGAGTTAGCTTGAGTATGGTGATGGCTGCTTGCTCTCCACGTAATGTCAATAATACTGGTAATGCTGGCGCAGCTTCCCAGAGTGATGTAACCCTAACCTTTGTTTCTTACTCGGTTACTAATGCAGCATACCAGCAGATTATTCCCAAATTTATCGAACAGTGGAAGAAAGAACATAACCAAAATATCACTTTTAATCAAAGCTATGATGGCTCAGGTTCCCAAACTCTTGCCGTGATTGACGGTAAAGAAGCTGATGTGGTACACCTGTCACTTGCACTTGATATAAATAAACTTGTTCAGGCAGGTTTTATTCAACCGGGGTGGGAAAAAGAAGCGCCTAATAATGCAATTGTGACTAAATCTGTAGATGCGATCGCTATTCGTGAAGGTAATCCCAAAAATATCAAAACTTGGGCAGATTTGGCACGAGATGGCGTAAATGTGGTTATGCCTGATCCTAGAACCTCTGGCGGTGCTCGCTGGAACTTCCTTAGTCTCTGGGGTTCTGTGACAAAAACTGGCGGAAATGAAAATCAAGCAATAGACTTTACCTCCAAAGTCTATAATAATGCACCTTTGTTGCCTAAAACGGCTCGAAATGCCACTGAACTGTTCTTCAACGATAATAAAGGTGATGTTCTGCTCAACTATGAAAACGAGATGATTCTGTTAACAAAAAATGGCAAAAAAATCTCATATGTTGTGCCTGACATTAATATCTCCATCGACAATCCTGTTGCTGTTGTAGACAAAAATGTTGATAAACACGGCACTCGCTCTGTTGCCGAAGCATTTATAAAATTTCTTTATACCCCAGACTCGCAACGAGAGTTTACCAAATTAGGATTTCGTCCCGTTGATTTGACTATTACCAAAGAAGTGGAAAGCAAATTTCCCAAAATTAAAACTATCTTCAAAGCTGAAGATTTAGGAGGATGGAACGAAATTCAAAAGAAATTCTTTGATGAAGGAGCAATCTTTGACAAAATTCGAGCGAAAAAATCTTAGAATTTTCGTTATCGAACTGAATTCAGGAGTCAGGAGTCAGGAGTCAGAATTCAGAATTCAGGAGTCAGAATTCTGAATGAATTTTGACCGAAAAAGCAGATGAATAACCTCTTTTTAGACCCCGAGCAAATCGTAGATTTGGTGGTCAACTTTCGTAGTGGCGGGTCTGAATCCCCGACTGATAGCGTAGCGGTAGCGAGTCCGCGAGCGTCTTGATTCTAAATTCTGGATTCTGAATTCTGGATTTTGGATTCTGAATTCTGGATTCTGAATTCTGGATTCTGGATTCTGAATTCTGAATTCTTCTTCAACTAATCATTTTCTCTAAAGCGATTTGCAAATCTTTTGTCAAATCGCTCACAGCCTGTCTAGCCCCCTGACGATCGCCCTGAGAATTACCAGAGCGTTCGGTAACTGAAATTGGTTCCCCGACGGTGATTTGTACCTGTCGCAAACCTAAGCGAGGTCGCCCCGGAAGTGTTGTATCCTGAATTCTAGAAAGCATATCAAAGATGAGCAAAGCTGTTTCTGCAAACCGTTCCGCCGTCGATTGTTCCTGAATATAAGTAGCTGTGACGGCAACAAAACTTTCCACTATCCGCATATGCCGCATTCGCAAGTCTGCTTCCTGGGCAACCCAGTCTGCTAAACCGCGTTTAAAGGGTGGTAAAGCATTGATATCTGGCAAATCTTCCCGATAAATGTAATTCCAACCAGCCTCTTCCAAACGGCGACAGCGATCAATAGAATTACCCTGCCCTTGAACTCCAAAATATTGCTCGGCAACTTGTAAAGCCTTATCCAGTAAGCGATGAAGTCGGGTAATCAACACCTGATTCGGACTAGCAGATTCATCAGTTGAGATGGTTTTTGGAATGTCTTGATGATAGAAGCGACGATAAAACTCTTCCATCTGCGTAATCAGATATTCAGCCAACCGATAGATACGTTGATAGTAAAACTCTTCGCTATCGCCCGAATCAATTGTCATTATCGGCAAGCCACTATCAGCTTCCAACTTACTTAGCAGCGAATCCAGTTTAGACCAAGGTGGCTGAACGTAGCGATACTGGATAGCGATCGGCACAATGATCACAGTTTCAGTCCGTTTAGCTTTTTGCAAGTCTTCTACACACCAAAAACCCATTTGAGCAACACCGGGTTCCAGTGGGCTAACAATACCACTATGACCATTAGTACCGCCTTCTGGTGCCACTGCGATCGGTAGTTCGCCATTAGCAAACAACTCCCGTGCAGTTTGAATCGCTTGCCGATCTAGTCGCCTACCGCGATGAACCGGCACACCTCCTATTCTTGAGAACAACCAACCCAGCCAATCTCCAGCCCAAACCGTCATACCCCGGTCATAAAGAAAATAGCTGTGAACAAGAGATTGCAGTGTAATACCTTCCTGACGAGCAACCTGTGGCACAATGCGGGAAAGCAAATACAGCATACAAAGGGGATCTTCTACTTCTGGGTGGCGAAATGCCAACAAAAAGCGAATTTTTCCAGCCTGGAATTGTTGATAAAGTTCAGCTAATACCTCAACATTTTTGGCTTCAATCCGCACAATACCAGCCGTTAGCCAAGGTCGAGTGCGGAAGCGTAGTGCGATCGGTAGTAACCACCGAACAATCTGGAGTACAACCCGGTTAAACCGTTGAGTAATAAATTTCAGTGGTGGTTGAGTAGACTGAATCGATCTAGGCAAGTCGCTCTCCAGATTATATTTCTAGCGATTGTACAACGTGGGGTCTTGGTTTTGCCTAAACCCGCAGCCTCCTGCCGTCAAATATTTCAATTCCCACGTTTGGCTCTTTTGGTTACTCAGCACTCATAAACTCTCTAACGATAAGCCCTAAGTATCGAAGAAAAAATTACCTTGAATGTTTAGGAAAACTTCGGAATAAATAGGCAAACACTGCTAAATTTAACACAAGAATCAATATTTTTATCCCAGAGAAGCCCCGAATTAATTCATAAATTTCTGGGGGAATACTGATACCAACAAGTACTAACACCAAGACGTGCGCCCAACGCTTTTCGTACCATAAACCAACGGCTTCAATAGTAGTAACAATAGCATAGACTCCTGCTCCAATGCCGCTAAATGCCAAAGTTCGCGGATTTAAGTTGAGAACTTTATTTAAAAGCCAATCAATAATTATCGATTTACTTTCTAAAACATAATTTTCTGAAAAAACCTCTAGACTTTCATAATTTTTTAATGTCAATAATAAAGCAATCGAAGTAGCCATCAGCAGCAAGGCGGTAAATGATTTGTAGAGAACAATTGCCACTAATCCCAATGGACGCTTTTTCAAACAACCCCCTAAGTATATATACGTAATAGATTGCCTAACTGGCTCTGGATGATGCCAACTAAGACGTTTATTGTAACAGCACTGGATCGCCCCATCTGTCCACTTTTACCAATAAGGAAACTAAATGTTTATTACTAGACATCTTCAGAAATTAAATATGCGTTATCTAGAACCCTTGTAGAGAGGCGAAATTTCGCGTCTCTACATTCTTTTTCGGAGATGTCTACTACACTATTCACTCTAACAATTTGTGTTGTCTGGGGAGTTGCTTACGTTATCTAGGGTATCTAGGGAGTAGGCGTAATCTGGCAGAGAGGTAAGATGCTGTATGAATTGCATCAATTCTGCCTCTGTAAGGAGTCTTTGCCCTCTTTTCTGATATATCCTTTCCGTATGCGATCTAACTTCTTGCCTAAGCCATCGGACTCGTGCAGCTTCTAAGCATATTCGCTGAGTTAGAGGGTGTTTGAAAAGTCGAGCAGGTTGTAAAAAAGCTCTCTCAGTATACGCTG
>NZ_JAQYWQ010000146.1 GCF_029379315.1 Nostoc sp. S13 | reverse complement strand
GTCCGCGTTCGCGCAGCGTCTCGCAGAGAGCGTCTTGATTCTGACTCCTGAATTCTGACTTCTGAATTCTTCTTCAACAAAAACTTCTAATTAGCTACCTTCTTGATACCGCCCTACTTTTTCTACAGCTTGCGGTAGACAGTGAGAATATAAACTACATCCATCACACCGTTTGGTTTTGATAGCTTTGGGCATTGCACCTGTAAATAACAGTGTTTGCACAGCTTCAATAGTAGCGATCGCACTTTGACGCAATTGTTCTGAAATCTCGACTAGTTGGCGTTGGTGAGAGTGTGCATAGTAGATGTAACCATTACTGATGGATTTCCCTGTCATTTCTTCTAAACATAAGGCTTGAGCGCAAACTTGTAATTCATCGTTATCCCACTCGCCCTTACGTCCTCGTTTGTACTCTATTGGATAAAATTCACCGTTTTCTGATTCAATTAAATCTGATTTGCCTATGAGCTTATATTTTTCAGACTTCAGCCAAATTGCTCGTATTTGCCAAGTATCTTCACGTTGTCCTTCACCAACTGTATGAACTCGCTCATGTAAACTTGTACCTTCAATTGTGTATTGATTATCAGTAAATTCTCCTGCACAAAACATTCGACAGCAGCGATGTGAACAATAGCTATACTGATTTAAAGCAGCAATAGGAATATAATCACTCTCATTCATAGGTTTCAATTTAAATGTCAATGACATATTTACACACGGCGTACTATTCCCATACCCATTGTTGTTTTACGCCCCAATCCTGCATATAATGCGAAGTCAGCTAAAGCATTAATTTGCTTGATACTTGTTGATTCAATATCACCCAAAATTCGATAGCTTATTCCACCAACACAACCTATGAACTTACTTTCATAATTGCTGACAACTTCAGTGTTAATGTCAAAAGCACTTGGATAAATTGATTCAATGGGAATACTAGAAATTTGCATCCCACTATATTTGTTCCAACGACTAAGGAGACTATTGAAAACACATTCTTTGATAGGTAGAACAGTATCATATCCACCTTGACGGAATGATACAGGTGTAGCAAAGTTGAAATTGAGGGTGCGATCGCTATCACTAGCTTGCTCATACAATTGTGTATAGGTGCAAGCATTAGCCCAAGGTTGGGTTGATTGTGGTGTGCCTTGAATGCTAGTGATATACAAATCTGCCGAACCTAAATGCCAAGGATGATTGGGGTTTAAATTTAGCCACAATGGAGTTAATTTTTGAAATAAAGTGCCATCGAGTAAGGAAATACGCCACCAGATGGGAGTATCAGCCGGGATAAGTTTTTGATGGCTAAATTGCAAAGAGTGATGATGTTGTTTGTGTTGTCGCTGTATTTGTAGAGGAGAGAGAGTAAAGGCTTTATCTGTGTTGGAGGAGTGCAGATAGTCTCCCAAAGATTTATCGGCAAAACTGACAAGAGTCAGAAATAGTGCGTGCAGATGTCTCCCAGTTAAAAATTCGGGATAAATAGGAGATTGGGGAATCAGGTAAAGGACGAGGCTGTGAGGCATACTTTATTTACTTGGTGTAGACTAAGTATTGTTGGACTATTGGTACAAGAATTTAATTACTTATCCTGCAATCAAAACTTCATCATCTGGAAGACGTAGCTGTTTAAACTTCATTGCCATCGTTAAGATTCCTGATAATCCTGCTAAAAACTCATATTGTTTTTCACTATCATCGCTTTGGGAAAAAGAAAAAGCATAGTTGGGGTTTCAGGAATTAATTAACTCCGAAAACGATATTCCATCCGAACTGGAATTTTTAAGTTTTGAATGCCATCAAATTGATAGCATTGCCCTCGCATTTGGACATTCTGAATTAAGCTAACTGGAGGCATATTCACAACATCATAGCTAATCACTTGATTAGTGAACATTACATCTAACGGATTTAATGGATGTGTACAAGTGAATATACCTTCAGTAATTTTATATTTCGGTAATTGTTCAACCGTTACTTCAGCTTTACTCATCCATTTACCCAAGCGAATCCACTTTGATAGTTTGAGTTCTTTTTGGGAAATGACAAAAAACTCAAATTTACTTTCTGCTCCTATTTCCTTTGCTCTACCAAAACTAGGAATATTTTTCTGTGTTTTCTCCATTTCAACGTGGTAGTTATTATTAGCATACTTCCAGGTATTTAAGATGGAAGAATGAGTGAGCGATCGCGCCGGAGTTACGTAAATTTCTTGTTGATTCAATGGCGTTAAATGCTCCTCATATTTTGGCACTTGTTCTGGACAAAAGTAGCGATAGGAATGTTCTTCAGCAACGGTAGTAGAGTAGATTTGGCTATCAACTAAACCCAGTGCATAACAGAGAGCATAATTGTGAATTATTGCCTCTGTTTCATACAATCGCCCGATTTCACGAGTAGCAAAATAGAGGCTGTCATGTAGCTCTATTTGACAGCGATAAATTAACACCATCTTATTTACTCCGTTACAGCAGTAGCTTTCTTATTATTCTTGGTATCTTTCTTAGCGTCTTTCTTACCTGATTTAAGAACCCATGTTTGAGCATAAACAGATGATTCAGCATTTGCTTGACTCAACATTTCTTGCAATCGAGTTTCATCACTGGTGAGCGACTTCACTTCACTCAAAAGTTGTGTAAAGGATGTACCAATAAAATCAGTATGAGAAATGCACTCTTGAGACATTAGAGCGGTAATTGCTTGTGTAGCCGCTTCTAAAACCTCGTCTTCATTGAGCGGATCAGGAGGATTAATTTGCTTTGGAGTTGCATTGCTCATTACGTCATATATCTTTTGAGTCCAGAGAAGATTACTAACAATCTCACCATCAGCGAAAATGATTCCAACTAACTCATTACGCACTCTACCAGTGCGCGTAGTTTGCGCTCCATAATGACGTGTTCTGAGAATATTATTGAAAACGTAGAGAAATCCAGCTTCAGTGGCATCTTTCAGCGTGACAATACTGGGGAAAAAGACTTGAGGTAAGATATGATCTTGACTATTAATACGGCTGGTTACTTCCCCTTGACGGCTCATCGTCCCATTTTCCCAAGGTGCATTAAGGGTAAAGTTAAGGTGAGAATCATCAAATGGTGTGATGGAATAAGCTGTATCTACAACTACTTTCGACTTTTCAGAACCGGAATCACCAATAGCAAAACCGTAGAGAATACAATCAGGAGTAGTTTTGCTGAAATCGAAATTATAATCACATTTTTCAGCATCACCGATATTGTATTTACGTAGTAACTCTCTACCTGTTAAACGTTCTGGTGTAGACTGCTTGCGCTTAAACATTGCCAAGCGACTAATAGGTTCTTTGTTTTCAATTCCAGCACGTACTCTTGCTTTATTGAGTTCACCATCTGTCTGGAATAAAGGATAAGATTCTGTAACCCGAATAGTGATAAAATGAACATATTTCCCCATTGGTTTAGCAGGAATTGCTTCATGGAAAAATTTAGAATCGAGTGTTTTCAAGAATTTCATAATTTGATAGCTCCGATTTAGTTATTTGAAAAAAAAAGAATAAATTAGATTGATGCTTCGAGTTCTAATTCAGGAATATCATCAGGTTCATCTTTTGGACGTGCCTTACGTTCCTCATCATCTGCTAGGCGATAAAGGTATTCACAGGTATCTCTAATTAAATTGAGTTGAGTACCTGCTAAACGTGCGCGATCGCTTTTAAAACTTTCCTCAAAAATATCTTTCACAAAATACTTAGAAAACTCATAAACTGCTTGACGTTCTTCTTCGGAAGTTAAAGCAGCTTTCCACTTACCATCAACTAAAATTAATGTTGGTTTTCCTTCAGCCGCTTTCCGTCGTACATTGTTCATCAGCTTGGCTAGACGAGCCGCTACCACATCTATTAATGATTCAGTGTCACTAGCCATAGATTTATCAATTTTCAAAATTACATCAGCAGCCTCATCAATTGGTTTGAGAATTGCATTAGCTTTGGCATATTGACTTTTAGAACGATAAAAACGACGGTAGAGTTCTGTTAACTTACGCAGTTGATTCACGGCTTTTCCTTCTGGTTCAAAATAGTGATAAAAATCCAAGTATAGGCGAACTTTTGCCATAGGTACAGAATCAATTTTGTCTTGCTTTCGCAACCATTTATTAAGGTAATGAAAAACGTAAAGAGGACTGGTTTCTAAATCCCGTGCTAAATCTGCTAATTTTCCCCAATCTGGATCGCCATCTTTTTTGCGGTTAACTTCTAAGTGAATGGAGTAAGCAGCAGTGAGAGCATTGAGGGGGGAAAATTTACGTTTTTCTGAACTACGAGGTAGAATGCTATCTAAACGATAGTTATCTTTACTAATCAAAGAACGAATTGCTTGATGTTCTCCATCAATTAAAACTGTTTGTTCAAAGTCAGCGCTACTAATGAAAGGTGGTACAGGTGACTCTGATGCAACGACTTTCACATCGAGAATAAGCGGTAATGCTAATGCTAGCCAAGCTGGTATTACCCAAGATTCTGTATCTGTAGCTTCTCTTCCAGGTGGTAAACCTAAAAAGAAAAATGTCAGCGTTTCATGTTCTGGAAAGCTAATTTTGAAAGTGCGGTCATCTTCTGGTTTTAGATTTTCTTTAATCAAGAGAGAATCAACTTTTTGGTAATCTTCAATTTGAAACTTTGCAACTTGATTTTCTGTAATAAAGTGCTTACGCATTTCAGCATCAAACCGAGTTCGAGAAAATTGATTGTAAGCTAGTTGCAAAAACTTATTTGTTTCTGGGGTAAAAAAGTAAGTTGGGTAAAGGTAGAGATAGCGATATTTTCGTCCTTCAAAATCTGCTCCTACAGCATTTGTTTGATTCATCAAAATTTGTCTCAACATGATTTCAATTGACCAAATTGAGCAAATTTGCCGTTTAGCAGCTTGAGCATTAAATAAAATCTGACGATTACTGTAAACTTGAGGCGCGAATAAAGTCGCTGATTCCATTTGTTCAGTCACAGTATACGAGGAACTAGAAATTGCACAAACATTTTCTCGTCCTCTACCTGTAATTTTGGCGGCATTATAGCGTTTTAGTTCAACTAAAAATGAGTCTGCCCCTGGTTCTATAACTGCGCCTGTTGGTAATGAAATAACTCGGTTGACATAAGTTTTTAAATCATCCCAGCCATCAGGCACATCCTGAAACTCTGCTAAAATTGGTCTAATAAAAACAGCAGCATGATTTACCATCCCTTTCATTACTTCCAGGATTTGAGCAAAATCTAATCCTGAATGATTGCGAAAGTATTGTGATGCTATAGGACTCCTATTTGATTTTTGAACAAATTAAGTACTAATCGAAAAGGCTTATTCCCTACTCCCCACTCCCTATTTCCTACTCCCAGCCTACGCAAGTCAGTTCAATAATCAAAGCGGATTACTATAGATAATACCAATCAAGAGGTACACCACCTGTTTTTTTCAGAGATTGAATTTGTCTGATAGCTGGAATCTCTGCTGATAATTCTAAATATTCAGCTAGCTTTTGTGTCAAATCTAAATCAGGAATAGTTCTCCTCTCATTTTTTGGCTGTTGTTTCTGCCAATCATTAACTTTTTCGCACCAACTACCCCAAATTCCTCGACATAGAGTATCACCAAACTCTGCTAATCTATCAATACGAACTTCATTAGCAAATTGCAAATTTAAATGTGCTGCTAATTCGCCTTGTGTTTGGTAACTCTGTAAACTTTCGCCTCGCTTACCAGCAGAAGCAGTTTTTGAGTCAGGAAGTAGTCGAGAAGCAGCATTAATGCTAACTTCCATTAATTCAACTACATCAAAAAATAACCAATAATAATCTGCAAACTTAAAACCTTTACCATCACGATTAAAGCCTGTTTGTCTTTCTTTTAGCTTCTCTGAACACAGGTGCTTAATTTTGGCAATAACTTGTTCAGAAATCTTATCAGTTGTAATCGGAGGAGCATCAACGGTAGCTAAATAGACAACACCATCAGGTAAATACAGCAATGGTGTATAAAACTCTTCAGGATGTGCTGCTATTAAAGCGTTATTGAAAATATTTGTGAGAATACCGCGATTCTCTGAAAGAGAGTGATAAGTAAGTTTTAACTGATGATTACTTAATCTTGTAAGTAATGTCTGTAAGCCTCCAGATTCTACATCTCGCGGATGTTTGACCACGGAAGCAAATAAATCAGATAATCTAATTAAGTCAATTAAAACTTGTCTAATTCTACTATCCAGTCTTTCATCATCTAAAGGTTTTAACCCACGGGTAGTTAAACCGAAATCAGAATCATTTTTAACGCCTGCATTACTACTAATCTCAATGATGTCATCAATAAGTTCTTTCCATTTGTCACCAAGTAAGTGATATAAACCAAAATCTAAAATCTTTTTGACAATGTATTCACGCCCAAGGTTAGGAGCATATTCTTTTTTTGGTGGATCTTCTTCCCAGTTGTGATTGATAAAATTTTGTTCTAACCAATCTGGATAGTCAGGGAATTTTTCATAGTCATGCAACAGGTAAGAAACAATAAATACAGAGGTTTGCAAGTCTTCACAACTACGTTTAACTGGGTTTGTACCTATTTCTTCTGCTTGTAATCTTTTGAAAATACGATAGCTGGGAAATAGACCGTTAAGTAAATGAGCAAGTATAGATTGGTCGCCTGCATTGCGTCTATCTACTGGTTTTTTACCTGCTGCTACTCTTTTAGCATTAATGATTTCTATTGTAACTTCAAAGAATTTACCACCTTTAGCGGTTGATCCTGCTAGCTGTTGAATTAAATTAGGTAAGACATAATCCGCAAACTTTTCTAAAATGCGATCGCCGGCATTTCCTTTTGTCTTTTTTACAGCTTCTTTAAATAACCGAATTGTGAGAAGTTCGCGTTTGACAGGCGATTCATCATCTTCATCCTTTCCTGAATCAAAATCTGGTACTTCTTCCGGTAAATCATCATCAAATTCGTTCATTAATTTGCTTCCTCGCTTTCAATAGCTTGAGATTCGAGTATTTTTCCTTGTTGAATAATCCATAATTTACCTATCACATCGGCGGATTCTAGCCCAGTGATTAATATTTCAATAGCTTCACGCCAATCAGCAAATGTGTAGCCAGAGGGTAGACGAATAATTACAATTCCTGAATAGTTAGAGGGATTATATTTCAGACGATTTCCAAAGCCGCGATCGCAAGTGACTAAACATCTACCCTCACGGCGACAAACATCAATAACTTCGGGATCTGGTGCAGAAGTTAAGCCTTGTCCTGGTACTGTTGCAACATCGTGTCCTGCTAATTGCAATAAAGTTACAACACGCAAGTCGATATTTTCATCTAGCTTTAATTTCACGCACTTGCTTCCTTTTTTTTTGTCAAAGGAAGTTCCACAAAAACATCCCGCGCCATCTCTGCACCGTAGGCAATGCAAGCTAGTACATCTTCTCTTTCTATGCTTGGATAAGCTTCAAGAACTTCTTCAATTGTTGTACCACCAGCTAAATAATCCAAAATTAGAGAAACCCAAATACGGTGTCCGCGAATGCACGGTTTACCAAAACAAATATTCGGATCGATGGAAATACGAGAAAGCAGATTATCTTTAGTCATTGGTAGTTCTCCAGATTTCGCGTAATTTATCTAAACATTCATCTTTCATCTCCTTTAGCTTATATTGGCGGCTGTAAACGTTTATAGCAACTTCAGCATATCCATCCTTCATTGTCCTTTGGCTTCCAATGCCAAGTTAAGGTTTCCAACAACAGCGCATCTTGTCCAAAAGTAATGGTGTAGCGGGGATGTCTATCTTCTGGCTCGTTAGTAAGGGGGTAAGCTTGAAAGTGCATAGGTAATCCGAGAGTGGCGCCTAAAAAGTTGTGATCGCGGTCTGAAATGAAGCACACTAGTTTACGTCTACTCACAGCATCACTAATTTGGTTGATACCGTAGCCGTGTCGTTGCGAAATCTCTAAACCTTGTAGTTCGTGTTGTTTATCTGGTAGAACTTGCACCTTACCAGATTTAGCTAATTCTCTCAGATTCCCTGGATAATAGAAGTGCCAATCTTCTCGCACATCCCGATAGCCTTTGAACTTTAGATAACACAAAGCTTTATCAAAGCGAGTAGTGATTACTCCAGCTTTCTCGGCTTTTTCCATAAAGCTATTTTTATCCCATAACTCGAAAATAAAGTTATTGAGAATGCCAGGAAGATTATACATTTTAAATCTTTCTGCTTCTGGCTCATCTGGATTAGTTAAGTCATAAATTGCACAATCTAACTGGCTACTTCCCCGAAAACTCCTAGCCTCTTCGATAATTTTGTCTTTCTTTTCACCCTTACACCGATAATATTGAGCTTTCATGTGTTCAAGTTTGATTCCTAAAGCTCTTTGAATGCTAGTACCAAACTTATTATCAATATTTGGATACTTCTCTTTCATGTGAGCATTATTTTTCAAAATGGAATATATATAAAATGACTGTATTCCACCCCATCGTTGAGGATATCGCTCAAACTGATTTTTAAATGTCCAAAATTCATTAATGGCATTGTTAAAATTAACGCGATCGTAAGTTTCACCATCTTGTAAAGGATGAGATTTATCTGCAAATAGTCTTGCGACAAGAAAGTTAGGTATTAAAGCGTAAGCTTGATAAGTTTCAAACCCTTTATGTCTGCCAAGTCTACCAAATCGTTGAATAAAATTTCCTGCATCAGCAGCTTCAAAAACTAAGAAATTAATCCGAAAGTCTACACCAACATCAATTGTAGACGTACCCAAAAGTAAATCTGCTTCGGCAACTGATTGAGATTTTTCAGTTTCTCCTGTTAAACCAGTATTTTCTCTAACCTTCCATCGTGGTTCAAAGATAGCCTTTAACTTGGGTATTAGCTTTTTAGCTGCTGCAATTGAATTGAGAATAATTGCACCTTTGCTATTAGGATAGTCATGAAAAAACTTTAAAATCGCCGTTTCAGCATTTTCTTCTATCCACTTGTAGCTAGAACTAAGATTAGGCTCTATTCCTTGAGGGAAGGATAATTTAATAGGTTGACTAATCTGCCGCCAGGCATGATTTGAGGCATCTAAGGAAAATTTATAAGCTCCAACAGCAACCGGATCGATAATCTTCGGTTCTATTCCAGCTTTTTGAAAAGAACTCTTTAGGAATTCGTTAGGTGTAGCAGAAAGAAAGAGGAACTTTTTATGATAACTACCAGTATGTTTAATCAATAGTATAGTATTGATGACGCTGGCTACTTGTGGAGATGAGAAAACATGAAATTCATCGTATATAAATAATTTGTACTTTTCATCTATACGTCTAAATAATCTGTCAGGATTATCTATTTTTCCAATCAAGTAGTAAAAATTATGAATGTAATGCAAAATATCAGGGTTCGTCAACAGAATTTCAGAATTAGTAGAAAAATATTCTATCCCATCTCGTTTGGAAGACAGCTTACCAGTAGCTATATATTTCTCCAAAATAGGCGCAGTTAAGCGATTAATTTGCGGATCTTTCTGAGGTTTAAAAATATCTTTGTATCCTTGAACCTGTTTTTCTTGATCTCTTGCTAACTCGTTTGTTGGATACATTGCTAAAGTAGATGTACGACTTGTCATAGCCTGTAAATAAGCAGCCAAGCTTTTACCATCTCCAGTCATTGCAGTGTTGAAAATTACATCAATACTTGGATCGCGTAATGCCTTTAGAGTTTCCACTTGATGCCAAGATAGTGACCAACCATTAGGTAATTTCACGCCATCAGGTGTAGGGATAGTTTTAGAATAAACAGGTTTGAGGCTAATACTGTAATTTTCAGACATATCCTTGAAATTCCTATGTAAATGCTTGCTTTATCGGAACTTTTATGCAAAAAGAATGACAGGCTTAGTCTCCCCAAGTGGTCACTAGTAGTATTTTCACCTTGGGTACTCTATCAATAAAGGTTCAACTCGTTCATGACCAACTAACCTTTGTGCATAGATTAAACAGGCTTGTACATCTTCCCGTTCTAACCAGGGATAAGCTTCTAGCAAAGTTTCAATAGTATCTCCTACTGCTAACATTCCTAAAATATGTTCAACAGCTAGACGACGACCTCGAATTATCGGTTTACCACCAAAGATTTGGGGGTTAAATGTAATTTTTTCTAGTAATATTTGTTCGTTCATAGTTTATACGATGACCTCTAATACAAGGTTTACTGAAATAAATATTGGAGTCAAGGGAAATTCTGGACAGCAAATAATCATCGGTCATGGTCGTTGACCTCACTACTGCTTTTTCAGGAAATGGGAGTAGTACTAACTACCCCCGATAGGTGAGAAATACGAGTAACATTGTGTTTTTTGGTATTGAAATTATTGATTAACTTGGTATACATATAAAATAACTTTAAATACCATTCATGTCAATAGTGTAATTACAATTAAACAATGCCGAGAAAAAAAGAAACGATTACACTCTCAATTCCGCCAGGAACTAAGGAACAACTAGAAGCGATCGCTCGCCGTCTCAATATCACTTGGGGCAAAGAACCTAGTATATCGGGCTTAATAGTGGCGATCGCCCAACAATCTCTAGAGGTCGGAAAGCCCTTCATACTTGACTCAAACCAAGTTAATGCCTTACAGCAAGCAATAAAAGCCCTGAGTGATGCAGGTCAGATAGGGGAAGCTCAAACTATACTTACACTTTTGTTAGAGCGAGGAAATTTGGATGCAGCAATCCGCCAATCTTTACTCAAGCAAGCAAGTAAACTCGTACAAGCATGGCGAAGTCAAATAGATGAATATAGGCAAAATAAACAGCCTTTTTACCTGCTTTATGAAAATTCTCAAGGGCAAGAACTACAGTACACGGTACGTTATGCAGAACCACGCTTCTTTGATAAACGCTTTTATTTAATGATTTGGTGTGAAGAGACAGAGGATGTAGAAAATTTGATTCCTGATTTGCCAGAACTTTGGCACAACCGCAATTTAATCTTTGATAAAATCTGCTCAATTGTTCCTGCAAGCGGCGAATGGCGAGAAGGATTAGACTATTTAAAAGTGTACTTACACTTTCGAGGTTGGATGGTAAAGTCTTATCAACGTAGGCAAGATGACTTAGAAGACGAAATGATTGGGGATGTGCGTCAAGTGGTGCGGCAGGTTGTCAACGAGTTTTGGCTGATTCGAGAAGTTGCACGTTACTGGGAAGATTGCGTGATTGTATCACCTACGAGTCTGCGCGATCGCCTAAAAGAAAAACTCTTTACCTTATGCCAGTTGTATGATGTCAATACTAAGAGTTAAATATTATGAGGAGTCAGCAACCCCGCACGCTCTGTGACCGGGCTTCCAGCCCTACCGCTATTTTCTGATGAGCCTGTATATTATACCCATAGGCTAGAAGCATGGGGCTAGATTTAGTGAGATGATCGCAGGAGGTGATGTTCTTATATTGTCAGATGAAAATATTGGTGCTGAATGCCGGATCGAGCAGCCAGAAGAGTTGTCTGTATGAGATTGCAGATGAGGCTCTCCCCACCCAAGCACCCCAACCCATTTGGTTCGGGAAAATCAATTGGACTCAAAATCGGGGTGTAGCAGAAATTGAGGTGAAAACCGCTACGGGTGCAACACTGCAAGAATCAATCTCTGGTGATTCCCCACAGGCACACCTCACCTATATGCTCAATACACTTAATCATGATGCTACTAAGGTAATTGATCAGTTGTCAGAAATCGATGTGGTAGGGCATCGGATAGTACATGGTTGAAACCTTAATTTTTCGTTGAAGTTGACCCAAGTCAGAACGGTAAAATTATACCTTCCAGGACTTTTAAAACATCCTCTTAGGCTGCGCCAACGATGCCGCCCTTCTCTTCTTAGGATGCGCCAACGACGCCGCTCAGGACAAGCTCAGGGCAAGCTCAGTACAAGTGTGTCTCATACCCGATTTTTAAGCTAGTAACCAACGCATAAAACCTTTACCAACTTGCCCCAGTATAAAACTAAAAACCCATTGTAATGGAAGCCCAAGTAATGACAAAAACAAGAAATCAGTGGGAGCAAGAAAAATACTAGAAGTTAGACTAGAAGTTAGATAAGTAGTGAGACAAGTTAGTCCCCACGCCAACCAATTTCGATATTGAGGGCTGATATAAGTCCATCTCGGGAGTTGATTAACAAGCCAATAGCGAACAGTAGCAAATACAAAAGATATTATTAGCCCAGCAAATATTGATAATGAAACTGTTAGTGATTGTAGTAAAGATAATTTCCAAGTTAAAAAAGCACCAGGGAAAAGCGAGGCTAACTCCCAAGCTAATAGATTTAATTTAGTCCGAAGATAGTTTAGTATTTGTTTAATCAACCAATAATGCACATAAACAATATTTAAACACTCAGGATTTTGGATAAAATCACTTCTTATTTTGTGAATTATGTCGCCATAAAATAAGATATTACTTTGTAAAACAATATCTTGTTCTTTCCCAAAATATGGAGCTGATGTATACTCTCTATAATGAGAATTAAAAGTAAGTCCATACTGCAACATCGGTTTATTTTGTAATGATTTCCTCCACAATAACTTAATAAAATTTACTATAAAAGTATTGTCAAAAATTTTAAAGTTTTTTTTATTAATTACTAATTTATTGTATTGCACAGTATTATTACTAAAGCAAATGTTATTACTAAAGCAGTTGTAGTACCAAAGATAAGCTAGTAATTTTGGCGGAATGTACAGAGAGCAACTTATTTTTCGCGCTTGCTCAATTTGTTTTAAAACTGCGTTATTTAGATAAAAAGTATACTGTCCTGGCTCAACCTTAATTTCAAGTTCAATAGGAGTGCCTTGAGGAATTTGCACAAAGAAAGAGAGGTGAACATCAGCTTGATCATCTGTGTATGTTTTATAAGCGTTCATTTCGGGATAATTTGGCGAAATTTTGTACAATACTAATCAGAAAATCTAGTGTTCCACGCCACTGTTTTTCTCCAGCAACTATCCCTTCATTATGTATTTTTAGGATTAAATCTCTATCACCTTCAGGTAATTCAAATAGCTTTTTATGGTAACGGCTGATAATATCTCCATCTAACTGCATAACAGTTTGAGCATAAATAACATCAATATTTACGCTTGTAATGTTACCACCATCAAGTGCAGCTCTAAGTTCAGCCATTTTTCGCAGAGTCCGAATAAATTTATCATTATTCAAAAGTTCTTCAATCTCTTGCCACCTTCGTCGCAAATTTTTTTGATTATTATCTTCTTCATCTGCAATAGGAGTTGGAGAAGGCAATATTGGTCGAGCTAGCTTGATGTATACCGGATCATCTTCAATAATATTTGATTTATGTTCCACCTTATATTTAAGACGGTCCTGATATTGTGTTATCCTGGAGTCTTCACTATTCTCAGTACTTTGTTCAAGGAGAATGTAAAAATATTCTCTTTCTAATTGTGAAAATAGACTTGTATAACTGTCGCGTAGCTCTTGAGCTTGAGTTTTTTCTGGTTCTGTTAACTTCTTTGGATTTGGAATTCCTTTGACATCAAAGTAGTCTTTGTCATTTATTGAATAAATCTCTTGATATGCTTGCCAAGCATTAAACTTTGCGCCAGTAATTTGCTCCACAACCATCGTATTTACTTCTAAAGCTGTAATATCATCGACTAATCCATGTACCGATGAGACTAGTTTCTGTAGCAAATCTGTAGCTTGTTCTTTAATTTTGTTCGACATAGTAATAATTTCCTTAATTTCTCTAAAGCAAATTAACCTATAGGTTTAGATAGGTTACTATGCTGTAAGTATTTCAGTGTGACTATTAATAAATAACGACTACTATGGACGGGATGGCGATTGTTGTAAAGTTTTGCGAGATTTGATAATTTCTATAAAAAATCCATACAACTTCTGCAAACTTTCTATATTTTTTTGCATAATCTCCCGACTTTCTTTGATTTGACTTAAATGAAACTCGCGAAGTTCTGTATATGGGCCACTACCAACAAATTGACTACCAACTTCATTGTTTATATCACCATCAATTAGATTTATAGTGGTATACATGCGATTACCTGGTTTAGCAATTTGTTGCCCTTGAAGTTCTTCCAACTGAGTAGAGGAGTCTGGAACCCAAGTGGTGATTTCTAACTCAACAACTTCAACTATTGCTGTTTTAATAGCATCAATAACTTCATCAATATTAAACCCTTCACGCTTAGTATTCAGGTTGTTAACTTTTTTTTTAAATTCACTACTTGGCTTGCTAATTTGACTATTATTTTCCCCAATTCCGCTAGCTTGACCATTGCTTTCTGTGTTTTCGTTAACAGTATTATTCACCATGACATTTTGGAGATTATATTGTCTAAACAAAATACAATTATAGGTTCTGTAAAAACTTTCAACACTTTTACTTAATAAAAGTAACTGAAGTCAAAAAAACTTAATAATTTCAGAAGTTTTTTATAAATAAAAGTAAAGTTCTGATTTATCAAAGCCAAATTTATCTTAGACATAAGGATAAAACAATTTTAGAGCCAGTGCCTTGCAATGAGTCCAGCACTGCGGTAGAGGTTCCTTGCGTTGTCCTAACTGGCGTGATTCTAAAAGAATTATTTAATTAGCTTTTGGGTGCTTTGTTATACTCAATATAAATTAGCTCATAATTGTATGCAAGTAAACCTAAAAGACATCTCCGAAAAAGAATGTAGAGACGCGAAATTTCGCGTCTCTACAAGGGTT
>NZ_JAQYWQ010000145.1 GCF_029379315.1 Nostoc sp. S13 | reverse complement strand
CCGATTATTCATCCACCAGTCGTACAGAATACCTTTCCTGTATTCTGACTCCTGACTCCTGACTCCTGACTCCTGACTCCTGAATTCTGTTCGATAAATGTAAATACTAGATACGGGAATTACTCATGTCAAAGTTTTACAATACTCATTCCTCTCAATACTAAGCATACCCGACAAAATTTGTCGGGTATGTTTGACTGGTATTTTTGCTCGTGTTACTATTCAGGCAACAGCGACAGACAAACTTATTAAAGCTAGTTTATGACTCAGGCAATCACAACCCAAACCAAAGCCAGCACTGCCTACTTTCAAGCCTTGAAATGTAAGGAATGTGGTGCAGAATATGAACTCAAAGCCACTAATGTTTGTGAGTTATGCTTTGGGCCGTTAGAAGTGAAGTATGACTACAACGCCCTACGTCTGACTGTCACTCGTGAAACAATTCAAGCCGGGCCCAATTCAATTTGGCGCTACCGTCCCTTTTTGCCTGTTGCAACTGACAATGTTATAGATGTGGGAACTGGTATGACTCCCTTGGTTCGTTCCCACCGTCTTGCCCGTCGCCTGGGTCTAAATAAACTTTATATAAAAAATGATGCCGTTAATATGCCTACCCTTAGCTTTAAGGATCGGGTAGTGTCAGTTGCCCTCTCTAGGGCGCGGGAGTTGGGTTTCACTACTGTTTCTTGCGCTAGCACTGGTAACTTAGCAAATTCTACAGCTGCGATCGCAGCTCACGCCGGTTTAGACTGCTGTGTGTTCATCCCCGCAGATTTAGAAGCTGGTAAAATTATCGGTAGCCTGATTTATAGTCCCACCCTAATGGCCGTAAAGGGCAACTACGATCAAGTAAATCGTCTCTGTTCGGAAGTCGCTAATACATACGGCTGGGGTTTTGTCAATATTAATCTACGTCCTTATTACTCTGAAGGTTCCAAGACGCTAGGCTTTGAAGTTGCGGAACAACTAGGTTGGGAACTACCTGACCATGTTGTTGCTCCCTTAGCATCTGGCTCACTATTTACAAAAATTTATAAAGGGTTCCAAGAATTTGTAGAAGTTGGTTTGGTAGAAAACAAGAATGTTCGTTTCAGTGGTGCTCAAGCTGAAGGTTGTTCACCCATCGCCCAAGCCTTCAAAGAAGGACGTGACTTTATTAAGCCAGTGAAACCGAATACAATTGCGAAATCGCTGGCGATCGGCAATCCAGCAGATGGCATTTATGCTGTAGAGTTAGCCCAGAAAACTGGCGGTAATATTGAATCAGTCAATGATGCAGAAATTATTGATGGCATCAAGCTGCTGGCAGAAACTGAAGGTATCTTCACAGAAACAGCTGGTGGTACAACCGTTGCCGTGCTGAAAAAACTGGTAGAAGCGGGCAAAATTGATCCAGATGAAACAACCGTGATTTACATCACTGGCAATGGTCTGAAAACGCAAGAAGCAATCCAAGGCTACGTTGGCGAACCTTTGACAATTGATGCTAAAATAGATAGTTTTGAACGTGCTCTAGAGCGATCGCGTACTCTTGAACGCTTGGAATGGCAACAAGTCCTCGTTTAGTTATTTGTCATCAGTCATTTGTCCTTTGTCATTTGTAAGAACAAAGGACAAATGCAAATCCTCACTTTTCACTCCTAAATTTCTACTTTTATGGCTGTAAAAGTTTTAGTTCCTACGACTCTTCAAAGTTTTACTAATAATCAGGCTACTCTAGAATCCAACGGTAGCACCATTGCTGAATTATTGGACTCCTTAGAAAAAAGCTTTCCTGGTATTAAATCTCGGTTGTGCGATGAACAAGGCAAGCTACGTCGGTTTGTAAATTTTTACGTCGATAGCGAAGATATCCGCCATTTAGATGGTATAAACACAATTCTTAAAGATGGCGATGAAGTAAGTATTGTCCCAGCTGTCGCCGGTGGTTAATACAAAGAACAGCAAATAAAGTAGAATCCTAACTAGAGAAACTATTTGCAAGATTGCCTCGTTCCCAGGCGGAGACTGGGAATGCCATTAAGAGGCAGAGCCTCTCTTACCTGACTTTTCCGTGTCCTCTGAAAAAAATCAACTTGATAGTGTCAGGTTTCATGTATTTGAACCACATCTGTCGTAGGGGCACAGCAATGCCGTGCCCCTACCCGCGTGGTCTATTTCCTGAAAATAGCTGTAAGTTGACACCAATGGCTTTCGGCCCACCCCACAATAAGTAGTTGAGTATTTTTTCACATTTGTCAGTCGCTTATACAGCAATTATCTGAGCAAGTCTTTCTTGCCAAGATTCATTGTTATCAATAGTTAAGATAATCCGCTTGTAAGATTCATCTCGCAATTGAATGGTTAAATAATTTGTCTCTCGATTCACATACCAAAACTCTTTACCCCGGTTAGTGTAATAAGTTCCAGCCTTAATCGCTCCAGGAATAAAGCTACCAGGGGAACGCAATTCTCGCCAATTACTTTGGGGTTCATCTGTAGTAACTTGTTCAATATGGGCTAGTGATATTTGCCAAAGTTTATTCAAACGAACAGCTAGCAGCTGCTCTTTAAACGTAAATTCTATCTGTAATTCATCATTAACTATACTTAGATTCATAATTAACTTCGCCGTCAGTAATTTTTCATATAGTATTATCCAGAAAAGTTCTACTATAATCAATATTTGCTGGAGATTGGCAAGTGCCAAAATTATTCACTATTTGATTGATAAGCATTTGGCAACTTGGCAGATTGTGATGAGAGTATTTTGATATATTGCAGAAATTACCAAGATGTTTTTACTTTTTATACAAAGGACGGGCTAACCCCCGTCTTCTTTACTACTAATTATTTAAGTTCTAGAATATTTATTTGCAAGCAGAATTAAAAAGTAAAAGTACTCCGCAGAAGGCCGATGGTAACTGAGTCGCTATCTGGTGTGTTACCAGGCTCCAAGATATGAATTATTCCCGGTGTAATGCTGATGTTATCTGTTAGCTGGAAACGATAAAATGCCTCAATTTGAGTGGTTGTCCCTGGTTGTCCACCTGCACGTCCTAAACCTGTATTGATAAAATCAGGGACATTATTCCCTATCGGTAAATCACTACTGGTGATTTTAGGAGGTTGACCGACATAAATTCCCGCCAAATTTCCTCTAGCAAATAAATCAGGGAAATTTAGAAACACCATATAATTTGTCGTCTCTACATTTCCTGATTGCCCAGGAATGTAAGATTTAGTATAACCACCCCATGCACCGGCGCTAATGCGGGGTGAAATTTGCCAAGTTACAGTTGCACCCACGGCGTTGGTTTGCAGAGGTGCTGATTTTCCGGTAGTGGTATTAACTGTAGTTAAGCATTCATCACCAACAAAGGTTAGTAAACAACCATTTGAAGAGTAGTTGTTAACGTAATACAAACTCAAATCGAATGTATCAGTTGGTGTCAGCAGCAATTGCACACCTGTAGTGGTGGTTCCATCAAATAAACCGCTACCTTTACCAGGATTTCCTGGTTGATAACTAGTATAAATTGCCTGCAAACTAGCGTGTTTAGCAAATTGCCAATCAATAGCTATACCGCCGTGACCATATCCCATATTTAAAATTGGGTTTCTTTGGGCAAAATAAGACAACGGCCCGGTTGCAGCACTTTCTACCCGATTGGGGCCTCGGAAAGCAGATGGCATACTTACGCCTTCTGTTCCCACCATTATTGCTAATTTATCTGTCACCAGCCAATGAAAATTCAGGTCACTTATAATCAAGCCATCTGTAGGAAATTCATAGCCAAGGAAAACATCATTTCGGGAAACACTATTGGTAAATCTCGGCGAACTTTTTCCATTACCATCTAAAAGACCTGTAAACAAGTAACTACTGGGAGTGATTTGACTAGTTAAATATAGTTGCGCCAGGGATATAATATTAATGTTTGTCCCTGCATCATTTGTATCTTTTTTTCCATCTCTAGGATTAACATCACCACGATTGTTAGTTCGTCCTTGAATGCCAACTATCAGTAATCCATTGAGTTTGGTTGTTGTTGAGAATTGGTTGGCTTTGATTTCGGCGGTTCTGGCTTCTAAACTATCGACACGACCCCGCAAAGTTGCTAATTCCGGGGCAAATTCTGACTGCAATTTTTGTAATATTGCTAAATCTTCGCGAGTGACTAAATCGCTGGTGGCTGTAGTGATTAATTCGTTGACTCTATCTAAACAAGCATTCACACCCGCAGCAAATTCATAGCGAGTTAAGGCGCGATTACCGCGATAGCTACTATCTGGATAGCCTGCTATACAACCATAGCGTTCTACCAAAGACTGCAAGGATTGGAATGCCCAATCGTTGGGTTGTACGTCCTTGAGTTGAGAAACCGATGTAACTTGCGCCATCGGATTTTCTGGTGAGAGGGGGAGAGAGGGGAGAGAGGGGGATGAGGGGGATGAGGGGGATGAGGGGGATGAGGGAATAATATTATCGTTCTTAACTTTTGAATCTTGAGTAGTTACTGTATTTATGTACTGTTGTGCTAGTGCTTTTTGTGCAACTCCATTTACTCCGGCAATTAGTAACCATGCCAATATCCTGGTTTTGCAATGACTGCGCCTAATAAGTCTACCTTTCAACTTTTTACACTCGGCTCACATACTTAAGTGAAGAGTGTATTCGCGATCAGTTAGCGTTCACATGAGGATATTTACGGATTTTGTCCAAAATTAGACTTAATGTTTCTGGGCAACTTCTGAAAGGACGAGTATAACAGGGTATTAGGTAGTGGGGAATGGGGGAGATGAGGGAGTGGAGAGTGGGGAGTTACGAGTTAGGAGTTAGGAGTTAGCGATTAGGTATTGTTTATTGGGAAGAATTCAGTCCCAATGCCCAATGCCCAATGCCCAATGCCCAATGCCCAATGAATGCCCAATACCTAATAAGTCTTATTGCATTGATTGGAAACTAATATGGCAAATCGCTCACGCAAGCTGAGGCCAAAAGCCTCTAAACGAAATCAATCTGATGCTGGTGTGATGAAACGCCTCGCTAAAAAACCCCAGAAAAAGCTAAAGCGGGGAAGTTGGTTGTCGTCAATGTTAGCGATCGCAATTCTATTAAGTAGTGCTAGTCTAATTATGGCTTTTGCCTGGATTAGCATTCTCTTCATCTTCAATCCAGATCAGGTAAGCTGGCTAAATAAAATTTTACCTGCATGGGCACAAATCCCCCTTAGTAAGCACGAACGCCCCCAAACTCTCAAACAAATTCAACTCGATTTGAGTAAAAAAAACCAAATATTTGGGGAAACTTTGCCTTTAAATCAGGATGTGAAAGACTCATTTTTACTACCAGTTTTTCAACAGCGTGCTAATTGTCAATCTGATTGTAAAGAAGTTGTGGAACTCAGGGTTTACGAACGCTCAGAAGAATTAGAGTTTAAATCTGAGTCAGAAAATTACTACTATCTAGCGACTCAATTGCCTGTAACTGGGGCAGAAGAATCTTTTCTAATTTCTTCCTTGCTTGAAGAACCCCAAGATATCAACATTCCCCTACCTTTAACTGAAGTGCAACGCTTTGAAGGTGGGACACCATCACCAGGAGTTTGGTTTAATTTGCGGGGTCAACGCCAACAAGGAACTAATGCGTTCGTCGCAGACGTTGGCGGAGCCATCGCTTACGGTTACGTCGTATACTACAATCCAGAACGCAATAATTTACTACAAATGTTGTCTTGGACTAGTCCTAATGGACAATTGCCCAAATGGCAACAGGTAACTGGTGATGGTACAAAAGAGTTAGTTGTTGATCAAACTATCGGTTTAGAACCGCACTTACAGGTTTACCAAGTCAAGCCTCTGAAGTTATTCCTCAAACCAATTCAATTGGAGGCGATTACTCTCAACTCACCAGCCCTCAAGGATTCTGCATACCAAAACGCCCTGTCAATTGCCCGTAGTGGACTGTGGACACCAGCCTTTGAATGGTTGAAATTCATCAAGAAACAGCGCAAAGGAGTTTTGCCAGAGGCGGCGCAAGCGCAAATGGATTTGATTCGCTTGCATTCCCAACTTACTAAAACCCAAGCCCAGAAAATTTGGGTAAGTCCTAGTCAAGAAGTGCTGGCAGATTTGATTGATGGTCGCTGGGAGAAAGCTTTACAGGTATTTCAAGCGTCGCCACATAATCCCCAAGAAATTGCTACCCTACTCAAAGCTGATGAAAAACGGTTGTGGAATCGCACAGTGGCCGCGTTGCGGGTGAATCCAAATAGACTAGAGGTGCAAGCTTGGTTCGCTTTGATTTTAGCAGTTCAGCAGGGAGAAGGAAATGCTAATTCCTGGTTAAAGGCGCAACCAAAAATTACAAAAGATAATCTTGCTTATATTCAAGGTCTGTTAGCAAAACTCAATGGTGAGGGTACAAAGTCGCAAATATCCTCTACTCACCCTAGTCAAATTGTTGGTACAGTGCAACCAATTACTCAAGTTACCAACACCGAATGGCTGCAACCAAATTCCCCAGCAGATTTGAAACTTACAGATAACCAAGTTTGGTATCAGGTGGAAGTGAGTGCATTTAATGATGGAAAACGCTGGCTAAATTCCCCTTTTGAAAATTTCAACCCACCCAAAACTTCCCCCGCCAAATTTTTATGGGAAACTTTGGGAATCACTTCTGACCCAGAAATCCAGATTATGGTTTGGTTGCCCAATGGAGAACAACAAATTACTATAGCCGCTATCAAAGCGGTGCAACTACGGGGTAAAGTTTTGCGCCTATTAGCTGCTGGCCCAAAAATTCCAGCGAATCTAAACAATGTTCTGCAACCGAAACCTTTAGCCTTGACAAATGCAGCGCTGGAATGGGTGCAACCATCTCCAATCACTCTCCAAGAAGTCTATCAACAAAATCCGCAAGGGGTCAAGGTAATTTTATCGAGTGTGTGGCAATCTTTACAGCAATCTGCTGAACTTCCGCCTGGTGCGATTCCTAGCTTTGAGCAGATGCAGGAAAAGTTGGGTGATTGGCCGGTTCAAGTGATTGATTTAACAAATAACGCTCAACCAGAAATAATACTGACTATCTCAGCAGCAGAAATAGCATCATTGAATCAGTCTACACCTGGGATTCCGGGGAAAAACACAGAGCTACTCAGTGAACGGACTATAATTTTGTCTGATAGTAATAAAGTTATTTACACTGATTTTACAGGAAATTACTTACAAAAACTCTCTGCGATCGCCAAGCTTTCAGGCGGGCAATCCTTAGCTTTACTTGTAGAAAATGCTCATAACTACAGTTTGAGACGCTGGTCAGAGAAAAATCAGCGCTTTGAATAGCAGGCCCCTTAGCAAAATTTAGCTCCTGACTAAAATTTAGATTTGAGAGGGGAAAAGCGTAGGCGTAGCCCGTCGTAGACATCGCTATCTACAAGATTGACTTATTCTTTTTGGTTAGCATCGGCTAGACGTTGGTGCTTCAGGTTTTCCAACTGCTGCAACAGGGAGTCTACCTCTGCTTGTAAATGCATTAATTTAGCTTGCTGATCGTCTTGATAATAAGACTTGGTTAACTGACTGACCCAGCTAGTCTGGGAGTCGCGATCGGAAACACTAGATAAACAAGTAGGCATCGCTAATTAAATCCACAACTTAACTCACACCATTAGAAATATTATAATAATCCTGTTTTAAACTTTATTATAATATTGGATATTTTCAATCAATTACTCTAATGGATTTTAGGTTTAATTATAAGAGACAGTGATCATAATGACTGTGTTCCAGAGAATACATTGCCCCAAGTGTGCAACTCTTCGTTCCACTCGACGGTACTTAGTAATACTTAATTGATACCCTCTCAATTACGGCTGTATAAATTATTTTGTCATATTTGCGGAATTTACTTAATAAATTAGATATAGACTATATTTCGTTAAACCGAAGAGTGCCGTGGCGGTTTATGATAAACTGACGTTCTAAATAAAATAAAAATCGCAAGTGTAACGCCTGCACCACAAAAAATAATATTCTTAAAAATATACGTTTGGAATTAAGGGACTCTCAACTGGGAACTGGCAAAGAAAAATTTACTTTCTTTCTTTTCCCGATTCTGCGCTTCCCTATCTACACCTTTCTAAAATATCCGATCCTTACATTAAGAAATTTTAAATCCCGTGACTTTGAGCCTGTCTACTGCTAAATCTCATCGCCAACCCTGGCCCGGACTGATAGAAGCCTATCGCGAATACTTGCCCGTCAGCGAAAAAACACCGATTGTGACTCTGTTGGAGGGTAACACACCCCTAATACCAGTGCCAGCGATCGCCGAACGCATTGGCAGACAAGTGCAGGTTTTTGTAAAATATGACGGTCTCAATCCCACCGGCAGCTTCAAAGACCGGGGGATGACTATGGCAATTTCCAAAGCCAAGGAAGCAGGGGCAAAAGCAGTAATTTGTGCCAGCACGGGCAACACCTCAGCCTCCGCCGCCGCTTATGCCAGGCGTGGGGGCATGAATGCCTTTGTGCTGATTCCCGAAGGTTATGTGGCGCTGGGCAAATTAGCCCAAGCATTACTCTACGGTGCAGAAGTATTGTCAATTAAAGGTAATTTTGACCAAGCATTAGAAATTGTCCGCGAGATGGCCGAAAGCTATCCGATCACTTTGGTAAATTCGGTCAATCCCTACCGTCTACAAGGGCAAAAAACAGCAGCCTTTGAAATTGTCGATGTGCTGGGTGATGCTCCAGACTGGCTGTGTATCCCCGTAGGGAATGCAGGAAATATCACAGCATATTGGATGGGATTTTGTCAATATCATCAAGCCAAAAAGTGCGATCGCTTACCCCGAATGATGGGATTTCAAGCCGCAGGTGCAGCCCCCTTAGTACACGGTCAGCGAGTGGCGCATCCTGAAACCCTAGCGACAGCAATTCGCATTGGTAATCCTGCTAGTTGGGAGTTAGCTATTGCAGCGCAAACCGCGAGTCAGGGAAATTTCCACGCCGTTACCGATACCGAAATTCTCGACGCTTATCGACTTTTGGCAGCATCAGAAGGTATCTTCTGCGAACCTGCTAGCGCCGCTTCTGTAGCCGGGTTGTTGCAGGTGAAAGACCAAATTCCGACAGGGGCGACAGTGGTTTGTGTCCTCACCGGCAATGGTCTAAAAGACCCAGATACAGCCATTAAACACAATCATAGTCAATTTCAACAGGGTATTGCAGCAGAATTGGGTGTAGTAGCCCAGGCAATGGGATTTTAAGCACTCTGGAACTAAAAGCGATCGTCATATCTAATTGAAAAATTGCGTAGGCATCAGAACTTTCCAAGAGGAATTTTAAATTTTGAATTCGGAGCGAAGCGACGTGACTCATTCTACTGATATTGCCACCTTAGCCCGGTGGATGGCAGCTGACTTTAGCAATCAAGAACAAGCTTTTGAAAATCCGCCTTTTTATGCCCACATTCGCGTATGTATCCGTCCCCTTCCCTTGGAATTGTTCTCAGGGGTAAGTTTGTTTCTCGAACAAGCTTATGATTTCATGCTCAATCAACCCTATCGGATGCGGGTAATGAAGTTGATTCCGGTAGAAAACCACATTGTTATTGAACACTACACGGTTAAAGAAGAACAAAAATTTTACGGCGCATCTCGTGACCCTGAACGTTTAAAAGTTTTATCCGTTGACCACTTGGAGAAAATGCCAGGTTGCAACATGATTGTAGAGTGGACAGGTAATAGCTTCAAAGGCAGGGTTGAACCTGGTAAAGGCTGCATTGTGGTTCGTGACGGCAAAAATACTTATCTAGATAACGAATTTGAGATTGATGCTAAAGAATTTTTCAGCCTCGACCGGGGAAGGGATTTAGACACTAATGAACGTCTGTGGGGTTCTATCGCCGGCCCATTTCACTTTGTCCGATGGGGCAATTTTGCCGATGAAGTTAAGGTGTAACAAGTGAGGAGTTAGGAGTTAGGAATTAAAACTTATAACTCTGTTTAATCTGCTAAGAGTTGTTTGTAGCATATAGTTAATTTGTGATCAGAATTTTCTAGCGATCGCCTAAAGACTACCAGAAACATCCAGTTAACCCACTATCTCTACCTCAGAATCCTATGCTATTATGGTTTAACTAGTGCTCTATGGCTACTAAGATACCTTAAAAACATTAAAGTAGTTCCGGGAATCCTGGTGTGGCGGCATAGCCAAGTGGTAAGGCAGAGGTCTGCAAAACCTCCACCCCCGGTTCAAATCCGGGTGCCGCCTTGAAATAATGTACATTAACTAATTATTTGTCACTGTTAACAGATTATTGTCACATTTAACTAATTAATTGTCACTCCCACCAAATTTTCTTGTTTTGTGGTCTTCAAGACGCTCGTTCGCCTTTGGCGTCTCCCCTTGGGAGAAGACACGAGAAAGCGTCACGCTATCACTGGCGGGTCTGAATCCCCTACTGATTGCATTCTGACTCCTGAATTCTGACTTCTGAATTCTTCTTCAAGTTGTTGTCCCAAGCACAGGAGCGTTCGCCCTTCGGGTTCGGCAGTCCCCCATCGACGGGAACCGCCAAGACGGGGGCTGCCTCACTTGAGCTTGTGGAGTTTGACACAAAAAAGGCGATCGCATCTTTAGATGCAGGTAAGCCTGTAATTCCCGTTTGGTTGGACGAGATTTATCAGAGGTTAGCGGTTAAATTGGACGAGTAAATGATGAAGTCAAGAAAAATAAGAAATGAGCAATGAAGCGAATACTTGCCGTAAATATGTGGAGCCAAAGTTAAAGGATGCAGGATGGGAGAGAGAATCCCATACTTACTATGAGCAGTATTACTTTACTGATGGCAAGATTCGCCCGAAAAATAAGCGCCAACCCCGTGGTAAACGGAAGTTTACAGATTATTTGCTGCTATATAACGGAGAATTTCCCTTAGCTGTGGTGGAAGCCAAGCGAAAACATAAAACACCAGATGAGGGACTGGAACAGGCAATAGACTATGCCAATCTTCTAGGGGTAAAGTTTGCTTACTCTACTAACGGACAAGGAATTGTAGAGTTTGATTTCATCACGGGTAAGCAGTCTGATGTGATGGAATCGTTTCCTAGTCCTGATGAACTTTGGCGACGATTAACTGGGGAAGCGAAGGAGCAAATTAAAACAGATATAGCAGAAAAACTGTTAACTCCGTTTTATCCAATTCCAGATAAACCACTGCGCTACTATCAACGAAATGCTGTTAATGCTGCACTAGCGGCAATTTTCAAAGGTCAAAAGCGCCTACTGCTGACAATGGCAACGGGAACAGGTAAAACTACTGTTGCTTTCCAAATTGCTTGGAAACTGTCAAGTTTGGAGTGGAATGTTTCTGGAGAATCTCGTTCTCCTAGAATCCTGTTTTTGGCAGACCGGAATGTGCTGGTAGATGACCCGATGAATAAGGATTTTTCTGCCTTTAATCAGGAGAAAATTTACAAAATTCAGGGGGAAGCAAAAAAAGGACGCGACCTCTACTTTGCTATTTATCAAGCAATTGGTGATACACAATATAGTTTTGGACTTTACAGAGAATATAATCCTGATTATTTTGACTTGATTATTGTTGATGAGTGTCACCGAGGAAGCGCCAGGGATGAAAGTAACTGGCGACAAATTCTAGAACATTTTGAACCTGCGTATCAGTTAGGACTTATAGCAACACCGCTACGCGATGACAACGTTGATACCTATCGCTACTTTGGCAATCCTCTTTATATATATTCCCTCAAACAAGGGATTGATGATGGTTTCTTAGCTCCCTATCGAGTTTATCGGATTACTACCCGTTCCGATCGCGAAGGATGGCGACCTAACGCTGGACAGATTGACCGCTATGGAAGAACAATTCCCAATGAAGTTTATCTCACTCCAGACTTTGAGCGGAAGTTAGTGAGAGAAGCACGGACAAAAGCGATCGCACAACACATTACTGATTTTTTGAGAAGTGGCGATCGCTATGCCAAAACTATTGTCTTTTGCGTGGATGAGGAACACGTTAAAGCAATGATTAAGGAATTACGCAACCTTAACAGCGATATCACCAGAACAAATCCTGACTACATAACTCGCATTACCTCTGATGCTGGTGATGTGGGTAAAGGACATCTCTACAAATTTAAAGATGTCTTAGATGAAACTCACATTATCGCTGTTACAGCTAAATTGCTAACAACTGGCGTGGATATTCCCACCTGTAAAAATGTTGTGCTTGCCCGTGTTATTCGTTCAATGACAGACTTTAAGCAGATTATTGGACGGGGAACTCGTGTACGAGAAGAACGGGGGAAGCGATCGTTTAATATACTGGATTACACCAATAGCACGGTGTTGTTTGAAGATAGAGATTTTGACGGGGAACCCGCCCTGATTAATGAATCAGAGATAGATGATGATGGGCAAATACTCTCTGAACATGAGGAGGAATTGGAGTCAGCAGAGTTAGAAGAGGAACCAGACGACTTGGAAGACGATGAAAGGTCTGGATTTCGGGGAATCCCAGGTGATGATGACGAACTACCTCGGAAATATTACGCTGACGGGGGAAGCGAAGAGATTATTGAAGAAAGAATTTATGATTTAAACCCAGACAATCAACTGCGCTTGTCTCGATTAATTGACTACACTAGAGAACAAGTTAGGATTCTCTATCGTTCTACTCTAGAAATACAGCAATGCTGGGCAGATCCAGAACAGCGTTCAGAAATTATTGAATTGTTGGCGGATAGAGATATTGATTTTGATGAGTTAAAACAAGTTACTAAGCTTCCCGAAGCTGACCCTTTTGATTTACTATGTCATATTGCCTTTGATGCTCCGGTGCTGACTTGCAAACAACGGGCTGAAGCGTTGCGTCGTCGTAAGGTTGATTTTTTTGAACAATAAAGAATTGTAGCGCCCAAGATTGGCAGATATTACAAAAAAGCATTATTGGCGGTGAGGCAAAATCCTTGCCTTTGATGTTAGCGCACATGAGTTTGCTGTTACATGGGTTTGAATATCCCGATATTGATGATGGTAATAGTCTGCGGTTTACCCTTTCGGAGATGGGTGAAAAGGATTGGGTAGACGTGATTCTCACAAATCCGCCGTTTGGGGGTGAGGAGGAAGACAGAATTAAAAATAACTTTCCCCCGGATAGACAAACTAAAGAAACGGCGTTGTTATTCCTTCAGTTGATTATGCGTCGTCTCAGACAAAGACCCAAACCAGGACGCGCCGCAGTAGTATTTCCCAATGGGGTGCTATTTGGAGATAATACTTGCGCCAAACTCAAGGAAGATTTACTCAAGGATTTTAATCTGCATACCATTGTCCGTTTACCTAAAGGGGTGTTTGCACCTTATACAGATATTCCTACAAATTTGTTATTTTTTGATCGTTCTGGACAAACGGATGAGATTTGGTACTATGAGTTACCTTTACCAGAAGGACGGAAAACTTATACGAAAACTAAGCCCATACAGGATAAAGATTTTGCTGAATGTGTGGCATGGTGGAAGAACCGAGAAGAGAATGGACAGGCTTATAAGTATAACTTTAGGGAAGCTTATAAGCAGGCTAGAAAAGAAGCAACACCTCATTGGGATGCTGCTAAAAAAGCAGAAAAAACTGCTTATCAGCTTGCAAAGACAGTTAAGCAATTAACTGATAAAATCCAAGGGTTACAAAATTCAATTTTGGACTTTTTACCACCGAAAGAAGTTGCACAGATAAAAAATCAGATTCAGTTAGTCAAGGATGAGGTCAAACAGGCTCAAACTGAGGAGCAAAGTCAGCGCCAGATTGCTAAAGTTGAAAATGCTAAAGGGGATGCTATTTACGGGGCAATTTATAATCTTGACCGGAAAAGCCCAAATAATCAGCAGGATTTTGAGCATTTACCGCCTGAACAGTTAGTGGCAGATATCTTACAGAAAGATAGGCGCATTGCTGAAATTATGGGGGAGATTCAACAGTTGTTGGCAGGGGCAGAATGAGTAAAGATTTGTCTTTAGTGCCACTTAAAGAAATCCTCACAAAATCGGAAGACTGGATAGACATTAACCCTACAGAAAAATATAAACAAGTAACTGTCAAAATTTGGGGTAAAGGTGTTGTAGAACGTAATGAGGTAACTGGAGCAGAAATTGCTGCTTCCAAAAGATTAAAAGTGCATTATGGGCAGTTTATATTGTCCAGGATTGATGCTCGTCACGGTGCTTTTGGTCTTATACCAAATTCTCTTGATGGTGCTGTGGTTACTAATGATTTTCCTGTTTTTACACCCAATAGTCAAAAGATTTTGCCACAGTTCCTTGACTGGATGAGTAAAACAAAGGATTTTATAGAACTTTGTAAAGCTGCTAGCGAAGGAACTACAAATAGGGTTCGGCTAAAAGAAGACAAATTTCTCTTGATGAAAATCCCCCTGCCACCGCTAGAGGAACAGCGGCGGATTGTGGTGCGGGTTGAGGAACTGCTGGGGAAGGTTGAGGAAGTGCGATCGCTTCGTCAAAAAGCATTAGAACAAACAGAAGCTTTTGTTACTAGCTTACATTTAAGCTTGGCAGATTCAAAGATAGTTACACTTGATGAAATTCTTACTCTAGACGAACAGCAAGAGCAAGTTTTATTTGGAAAACACTACCCTCAAGTAGGAGTCAAAGGTTTTGGAGGCGGACTTTTTGCTAAAGAAGCTATAGACGCAACTCAAACTACTTATAGGACTCCTATTTGATTTCTGAACAAGACTAAGAGAGAATACGGAGAGGTTT
>NZ_JAQYWQ010000048.1 GCF_029379315.1 Nostoc sp. S13 | reverse complement strand
CAGCGTATACTGAGAGAGCTTTTTTACAACCTGCTCGACTTTTCAAACACCCTCTTAAAGTGAAACGGTATGACTAGATGACAGTTTTTCTAGGTTTAGCCTCTATATCAGATTGGCAACGTTCCCGTTCGCAGCAAAGGCATCTATCAAAGCTATGCCGGAATTAAAAATGCCGTTTCCTTTGGACAGATATACTTCAACATCACGATTGCCATCCACTGCTGTACCTTTTTCTTGGCGGATGAAGTCGCTTAAGCCGTCGCCATTAAAGTCTCCTACAATCAGATTGGCAACGTTCCCGTTGGCAGCAAAGGCATCTATTAAAGGGATGCCTGGATTAAAGATACCGTTTCCTTTGGACAGATATACTTCAACATCACGATTGCCATCCACTGCTGTACCTTTTTCTTGGCGGATGAAGTCGCTTAAGCCGTCGCCATTAAAGTCTCCTACAATCAGATTGGCAACGTTCCCGTTGGCAGCAAAGGCATCTATTAAAGGGATGCCTGGATTAAAGATACCGTTTCCTTTGGACAGATATACTTCAACATCACGATTGCCATCCACTGCTGTACCTTTTTCTTGGCGGATGAAGTCGCTTAAGCCGTCGCCATTAAAGTCAGTGTTATGTTGCATAGCTGTTTTCCTTGATTAAGACACTACCAAACTTGCACATAGTAATATTGCACGATAAAACTACGCACCTGTAGGAATCCGATTTAATTTTTGAAAAAGTCTAAGTATATTAGACTTATCCGGAAATGAGAACTTTATTTGGCTGAAACCTAGCTCTGGAGAGGGTTTTAGAGGTTCCTGTTTTATATAAGCTAAAAAGCCAGCTATGTAAGGGTTTCAGCTATTTTGAGGTTTATTTGTGGATAAGTCTATTTAGGGTGCGTTACGTTTTCCTAAGACACCCTATCTATATTTCAAAAATCAAATTAAGAGTCCTATATGTAGAATTACGGCTGAGTTTTAGGAATTATGCAATTGCTTACAAACTTTTTAGATTGAGTAGATCACAAATTTTCGGAAACTGACGAGAAAATAGGGGTTTGTGCGATCGCGAGTCAGGAGGTAAACAGCACAGCATTCATTTAAAAGCGATCGCTCCTTTTTAAAGATATATTCTTTGATTTTTGCGATTAAACAACAAAGGTAGAGGACGTGCGATTCGTTGTGTGATCAATTGCCCAATATTGAACGTGATTCAGAACTACACCAAGTACTCACTATATTGAAGCGCCTTGGAGAATTAATTGTACTTTTACCTCCTGAATGACAAAATTTTGGATTTTTGATTGCTCTTTTCAATCTAAAATTGTATAACTGCATACAATTAACTGCGGTTATCTATCTGAGCGCGTTGTAAACTTCCAGAAAAGTCAACATAGACACTTTTCCATTCTGTGAAAACATCCAAAGCGGTAGTTCCAGCTTCGCGGTGTCCGTTACCGGTTTGTTTAACACCACCAAAGGGCAAATGTACCTCTGCACCAATAGTGGGGCCGTTAATATAGGTAATACCTGCTTCGATGTCACGCATAGCAGTAAAAGCCCGATTGATATCGCGGGTGTAAACTGAAGAAGAAAGACCATAATTGCTATCGTTGAGAATTGCGATCGCTTCCTCAAAGGAACTAACCTCAATCAATACTACTACTGGTCCAAATATCTCTTCACGGGCAACTCGCATATCAGGAGTGACATCATCCAAAATAGTTGGTTGAAAGAAATAACCGTTTTTCAATGAACCTTCAGTGGCAATTTCACCACCAATTAAAACCTTTGCTCCTTCCTCACGAGCAATATCCAAATACTTGCTCACCTGTTGGAGTTGCTTTTCATTGACTATTGGGCCAATATCTGTATTCGGGTCAGTGCCAGCACCCAAGCGTAACTTACTGGTACGCTCATAAAGCATAGTGGTAAATTTTTCTTTGATATCACGATGCAAAATCAGCCGACTGGTAGCCGTACATCGTTGACCGGTTGTGCCAAAGGCTCCCCACACTGCACCATCGAGAGCAAGTTCTAAATCCGCATCTTCCATCACCACTTGGGCATTTTTACCACCCATTTCCAGACAGACACGCTTGTGAGTGCGTCCGCAAGTAGCGCCCACAAAGGCACCCGTTTCTGAAGAACCAGTAAACGACACCAAATCTACATTGGGATGCTCAACTAAAGCTTTCCCCGCCTCTTCTCCCACACCATGCACCAAGTTAATTACTCCTGGTGGTAAACCTGCTTGTTGGAAAATTTCAATCAATTTAGTTGCACAGCCGGAGGTATCTTCGGCAGGTTTAAGGATGACTGTATTGCCACATACCAAGGCTGGCATAGCTTTCCAGCAAGGAATTGCCACTGGGAAATTCCAGGGAGTAATTAAGGCACAGACTCCGATGGGCATTCGCACAGTCATGGCGAATTTATTGGACATTTCCGACGGTGTGGTTTGCCCGAATAGTCGCCGTCCTTCGCCAGCACTGTAAAAGGCGCAGTCAATACCTTCTTGTACATCTCCCCTGGCTTCTGTCAAAGGTTTACCCATTTCCCGACTGATTAACTGGGCAAGTTCTTCTTTATGCTGGAGTAATATTTCCCCGACGCGAAAGATGTATTCTGCCCTAGCTGGGGCTGGGACTTTGCGCCAACTGTGGTAGGCTTTACGGGCGGCGGCTACGGCTGTATCTACATCATTGGCTTGAGAACAGGCGAATGTGGCAACGACTTCGGTTTTGTCAGCAGGGTTGCGACTTTTCAGGATTGCTTGCCCTACAGCACTCAACCATTGACCATCGATGTAATTGCGGCAAAATAGCGGAGTGGTTACTGAGCTACGTCGAAGTATTGTCATCTTGAAAATCTCCGGCTGATGATCCACTGAAACTTGTGTACTAAGTTTGCTTGCTTTCTAGGTTATCTTCAAGTTGATCAAATTGGGCTGAGATAGAAATATCAATATAAAAATTAAGGCACGAACGCCAAGACACCCACAGGAGAACCAGAACCACCACGCAACCTTAGAACTGCGATCGCTAGCGTAGTACCTTTAGGTGGTAGTTGATCCAAATTGGTGAGATTTTCCAACACAATGCGCGGTTGTTCTAAAACTAGGCGGTTAATCGCAAAACTGTTATCCTGTCCAGGGTCTACGCCATGAGTATCAATTCCTACCCCTGCTATTTGCCGTTCATCCAGTAAGAATTGAGTTGCATCGCTGCCAAATCCAGGAAAGTGGGCAATTCCTTGAGCATCATGATTGAGGAATGCGCTTTTATCAAACCACTTTTTTTGCCAACCTGTATTCAGTATAACTACGCAGCCACCAGAAATTTCACCGTATTGTTCTTCCCAAGCCAGAACATCAGCAATAGTCAGGCCATAATCAGGATTAACCTCTGTGGCTGGGCAAATATCTATGACCACCGCAGGTACAACTAAAGACTGGGCGGGATATTGGTCAATTCCCACAGCATAACTATGAAAACTGTTAGGGGCATTAATATGGGTAGCGCTATGTTCACCCAAGGAGAAACGCCGTAGATAATAGCCATCATTATTTAGTTCAGCCACAGTTTCAAATTCTACTGTGGGGTCGCCAGACCATTGAGGAATATCTATGTCAATTACATGACTTAGGTGGATAACGCGTGTGTAGGTGATACTATTTTGATTTTGGGGTTGTATCATCCCAGCCTTCTATTTTATTTGTACTCAGGGATTTTTTTCAAAGGTGCGATGCTTGGATTGGGCTACGCCTACGTAAAGATAGTACTACCATTACAACGTTTTTCAATCGATTTAACTGCAACATTTCTACTCCGAATTTTCTCTACTAGGAGAAATAATCCCCCAATTTCGATAAATTCTAAGTTATTGGGGGTTCAAATGTTGCAGCAAAAAGTGAATTAATCTTAGTTAACAACCAATAGGTTAATTTTTAATTAAGCTTAGGTTAAAGTTGCGTGATATCTACGTTGAGGCTTGCTCCTGTAGTGGAATCACGATGACAAACTCCGCACCTTCTCCTGGTGCTGAAATACACTGAATTTGCCCACAGTGTTTTCTGACAATAATTTGGTAGCTAATTGATAGCCCCATCCCCGTGCCTTTACCCACAGGTTTTGTCGTGAAGAAGGGGTCAAATAGGCGTTTGCGTACTTCCTCAGTCATGCCTGCGCCATTGTCGGCAATGCTAATGATTACACAGTCTTCTTGGATGAAGGTGCGAATGCGAATCTGGGGAAAAGTCATTTGTGCTCGGTCATTTGTCCTTTGTTCAGTGTTGTTTACTAATGACAAATGACTAATCACAAATGACTCTTCTAAAACATCGATCGCATTTGTCAACAAATTCATAAACACCTGATTCATCTGTCCGGCGTGACAAACTATCGGTGGCAGGTTGCCGTAGTCTCGGATTACTTGGATTTCGCGACATCCTGGTTTGGCTTTCAGGCGATTTTGCAACAGCAGCAATGTGCTATCCATACCTTGATGAATATCCACTGCTTTCGTGTCATCTTCATCAAGGCGAGAAAAATTGCGTAAAGATAGGACAATCTGCCGAATACGTTCGGCTCCCATCTTTATAGAATCCAGGACTTTGGGCAAATCTTGCTTGAGAAAGTCTAAATCAATCGTGTCGATTTGTTGATCAATCTCTGGTGCTGGTGGGCAGTAGTTCTGTTGATAAAGTTCTACCAAGTGCAACAAATCATCAGTATATTCACGGGCATGGCTAATATTGCCATAGATAAAATTCACGGGATTATTGATTTCGTGGGCAACACCTGCAACCAATTGTCCTAAACTGGACATTTTTTCAGTTTGAATCAGTTGCACTTGGGTTTGTTGAAGTTTTAGCAATGCCGCTTCTAGTTGCTGGGCTTTGTCTTGGGCAGTTTGGGCAGCGATGCGACTTTGGGTGTAAAGTTTAGCTTGGTCAATAGCGATCGCTAGTTGAACTGTAACTGCTTGTAGTAATTGTACTTCGTTATCTAGCCAAGGCCGAAAGCCACTACAATAACCACAGGTAAATGTGCCAATTTCGCCAGATTGGGTGTGTACGGGCAGCGATATAAAAGCAGTAAAACCAAAATCCTGTAAAAACTCCCGTGTAGTACGTAGGTTTAACCCGCCGCAGGCATCCTCGATAGTCTCAGCATCATCAATGCGGACGATTTCTCCGTTCAAGGTTTTGGCTGCGATTAATTCGATTTCTGCATTAGTTGCTTTTTGGTCGTTGAGCAGACAGGGTAAAAAGGAACTTTTTGCTTCATATACTCTCTCCCAGTATGGTACATCAGCGTCTTGCCGATACAACAAGAAGGCGCAGCGATCGCTTTGGAATAAGTTGCGAATCTCCTGCACTGCGGTTTCCACAATGTGATTGAGATCCAAGGAAGCTCGAATCTGACTAGAAAGACGATTGATTAGTGCTTCTCGCTGGGCACTTTCTATGAGTGCAACTTCTGCTTGTTTGCGTTTGATACCAATGGCAATCTCCTGGGCAGCAAATTGCAGTGCTGTGAAAGTTGAGTCTGTGATAGCTTTACGGGTAAACATGGCTATTACCCCTACAGTTTCATTTTCAAGAATCAGGGGATAGCCAGCGAAGGCGACCATACCTTCTCGCTGTGCCCACTCTTTGTTACTCACGCGGGGATCTGTCTGCACAGAGTTAGTTAGGTGGGGTTTGCCCTCTTCGGCAATTAAACCAATTTTGAATTGACCGACTGGCACACGTTTATGAGGCCCATTGATATGGGTGTATATCCCAGAACTAACTTGCAACTCTAGTACATTGTCTTGTTTGTTCAGCGTCCAGATGCGACCAAAGGCTGCATCCAGATGTTCAACTAAAGCCTCAGTGCAACGGCGCATCATGTTCTGTAAGCTATCACTCTGGGTAAGGGCTGCGTTTACATCGGCACGAAAATTTGCTAAACGCGCTCGTTCTGCTAGAGCTTCTAATGCTTGTTTGCGGTCAGTGGTGTCATAGCAAATACCAACGAAGTTTAAAAGATTACCATTGGCGTCTCTAATCACAGATGAGTTGCTTGTATACCATCGCCAATTACCATTTTTGTGTTTTATCCGATATTCAATTGCCAGAAGTTTTTCGCTTGTTGTCAAAAGTCTTTGAAAATAATCGCTACAGATAGAGACATCATCAGGATGTACAAAGGGAATAAAGGATTTACCCTCAATCTCTGCAACCTCATGCCCAAAAACTTCAGTCCAGTTAGGAGAAACGTAGGAAAATATCCCTTCAAGTGTCAACGTAAAAAGAACATTATTAGCATTTTCAACAATGCTGCGAAACTTGGCATCGCTTTCTATTAATGCTGCTTGTACTGTGTCGCTAGTGTCGCGGACAATAACTATGATTTGCTGGTTTGGTAATGATAATAACCTAGCTTCAAAATTCTTGTTACCTTCTGGTAGTGGTAAGGTATATTCAAAACTAACTAAAGATTGAGTTTCAAGTACTTGAGTTATTGCTTTGTGGAAGCGATCGCCAACAGCAGTCGGTAGGCATTCTCGCAAACTCTTGCCCTGACAATCTCCTGGTAAAAGATACAGACTCTCTATCTTTTCTGGGTTGTAATCCAGGATAGTTCCATCAGCATCGAGACGAAAATACAAATTAGGAAGCACTTGCAAAATAGCTGCAAATTCTGATATTTTTTGGCGTAACTGTGCTTCTACTGCTTGGCGTTTTGCAGTTTCAGTTTGCAGTTGCTTCAGTGCTTTTTTCCTTTGTGTAATTTTACGTAGACGGTAAGAGGAATTTGTAGATAGCGAGTCGCTTTCTGTTTGGGGAGGTTGGCTTACCATTATGGACACTTCTGTTATATCTACACAATAACCGATGTAACCGACAAAGCTGCCATCGGCTGCAAATCGTGGCGTGGCTGTATCTAAAATCCAGCGATATTCCCCATTAGCCCGACGCAAGCGATATTGCCTCTGGAAGGAATCATGCACAGCAAATGCGCTCAGGTATATATCTTCACATCGCTGTCTATCTTTTGGATGGACGCTGCAAGTCCAGATATTGCCTATCTCCCGCGCCGGTACAGAGGCATCTGTTGTTAGATATCTTCCAGTAAATTCCAGCCAATTTGAATTGAAGTAAGAGTAAAGTGCATTGCATCCAGCTATCCAAATCATCAGAGGAGCAGTATCCGCCTGCTGGCAAAATACTTTTTCATCCTGTTGTATGTCTTCCTCTTCAACTATGATTTGGTTAATGTAGCTCTGCACCTTTTTAGAATACACTTTTGCCTGCCTGCTCTGCCTAAATTATTAAGGTAATAGGCTGAAAATATGATTTTTTAATACATGAAATCTTTTTTATGCCCACCTGCTAATGATCTTAATCCTTTATTGATTTTTATATGTGCAACAGTACCTCTTTTACTGTAAATAAATTGAAAAAATGCTGAAGTTATGATTAAGATTAACTTCAGTATTTTTGATAAAATTTAAACTTTGCATGTGTCAGTGAAGTTGTTTAACTTTGTTTTTTCTTCAAATTATCGATAAATTCATCATAGCTATGTAATTGCATTACTCAAAAACCTGATTTAGGTTTACAGAAAATATATGATTATCTGTGAGGCGCTGACCTCTTTATCAAAAATTCACAATAATCAAGAATTTCATACCAAATAAATATTGATTTTTTATCGATAAGAATTCAGCATGAATTAGAGTCCGGCTGATGGATCTAGGTTGCTTAAAATCAGGGGTATAAAAGGGTTTGATATCCACATTTATACTAAGCAATTTCCAGTCTATTGGTGGTATAAAACCCCACTTAATTCATTCGGAACGCTGGATTATGACGAATGTATTGTTTTTTATTGTTTCCCACAAAACCCAACTTTTCAAAATTGGGTTGACGATTCAAAACGCCTTATATAGCAATCCTATCTGAGTTGTGAGAAATCTGAGTGATGACGAATCGCCAGAGAACAAAAACAGAATTCACAAATCTCACAAATGATTTAGGATTGCTATAGCAAAATCGCAAATTAAATGAGAGAAATGCTAAATGTGATATCAACACGTTGCCAGAATGGCTGGCAATCGCGTTTTATATGTTATAAAGCTCACAGAAATTCATGTTAGGCGGAAACTACTCTATGGAACCAGATAAACTGGGCCGTTTTAAGGAGTACGGCGAATTCATCCTCAGAAAGATAGATTCTGTGCCCCAGTCCCCTTCTAAACAAGAAGATTGGGTTCCAGCTAGTCTTGATGACTGTCTCCTTCGTCTGCGGTCAGCTGCCCAGAAAACTGTAGACCTGGCAACTTCGCCTGTGAAAATTGGTGTAATGGGGGAATTCAGTAGTGGGAAAACCTTACTTCTAGGCAGTTTAATTGGATATGCAGATGCTTTGCCAGTCAGTGAAAACCCCACTACAGGTAATGTTACCGCCATACATATCATCCCTCAAAACGAGTTTGCAACGACTCAATTAAGTAATTTTACGGTGAAGTATCTTTCTCATGAAGGAGTACATGAGTGTCTACGCTTCATGCTAGGAGAAGCCAATAAACGAACAGCAGCAGCCGGACTTCCTCCTATACCAGTATCAAAACTCAACTCTGGTAAAGATATTATTAGCTGGTGTGAGGAAGCATGGAATAGTAGTAACAATTTAGAGCTACGTTATTTACTCCGGGAGTTGGTATTATTCCTGCGGGCTTATCACGCCTATGGGGAAGTTATGTGCGGTGGGCGCTACCAGATTGATGCTACTACCGCCCGTGAGGGGCTACAGCTAGTCGAACAGCCAATGGCAATCCAAACTCTGAAATTTGACGATCTACCTCCAGCGCATATCCGATTACCGAGTCCACCCCAGAGGCTACCAACAAAGTTATTGCAAAACAGTTTCCCACTCATCCGCCGTGTAGATATCGATGTGAAAATATCACGGGAAATTTGGGATTTTACCGGCGCAGCTAAATTTATTCTGATTGACTTTCCAGGATTGGGGGCTGCTAATTCGGGGGCTAGAGATACCTTTTTATCACTGCGGGAATTGGCAGAAGTACAGACAATTTTGGTATTGCTCAATGGTAAATCTCCGGGTAGCGATCGCGCCAATAAAATCTTTACGATGATGCAGCAGCAGCGACCGGGACAAGACCTGAAAGATTTAATTCTCGTCGGTGTGGGTCGCTTCGATCAACTACCCCTAGATAGCGAGGGTGGCGAACGAGAACTTGACCAACTGATTGAAGATAGCCCAACTAATAGCCATTTGCAGGAAGAAACGGTTTTCCAAAAACTCAAAGTTCTGCAAACTATCATTGATGGTGCAGAAGCGTTTACAACCCAAAAAGACCGCATCGTTTTACTGTCGCCACTGTTGGGATTGACTGAATTAGCGAAACGTTCTAGTACAGTCAAAGCAGGCTCACCAGAGTTTTTGGCTAACTTAGACTATCCTGATTACTTAGATCGGTCTAAACGGCTACAAGAGAAATGGGAGCTATTAAGTGAAGGGCTGCTAGAATCTGATCCCCGCAGTTATTTAGGCAGACAGCTAGGTTACTTTGCTCAAGATGGCGGACTTGGTAAGCTACGAGAATTGATTCAAACCCACGTAGCTAGTCATGGTCTGAAGCAACTGCATGAAGATACTAAAAGAGCTGCTGATGTGGTGAGTCAGCAACAAGATCACTTGAAAGACATCATAGATGAAATTCACGAGCAAGGCATCCCCACAGGCGATAGTCCCGCTTTTATGGAATTGCGTTTTGTGGTCGAAAGCTTAGATAAAATCTACAGGAATTTTCAAAAAGATTTAGGCAAAGAACCACTCAAAGACCGGCGCGGTGTTGTTGTCAGCGATGTAGTAAAAGACGAACTTACCTTTAGAATCCTCAATTGGAACCAGTGGACTTTACTCTTCAACAAAGTCAACAATGGAGCGATCGCTCTGGCAGAATCTAAAGGTGCAGCCGGGAAATTATTTGACCGAGGAAATCGTGTAAATAGTTCCCTTCCGACTAAGAGTGATGATTTTTATCCAGTATTTGAAAAAACCGTTAAAGAAGTAGAAGATTTTGCCCGCGATCGCATTCATCAAGCAGTGGTAGATTTGTTAAACCAATTATCAAATTATGTAGCCCCAGAACGCGAACAATTGCAGGCATTTTTCCATCCAGAAATGGAGCAACAAATCGAAGAAAAATTTGGTTTTGAAGATGCTGATCTCTTTTACAAATTATTATTAGGATGCGATCCTAACGAATGGAAAGAAGCAATCATCTCCGAAATTAGTACTAAAGATAAAACCGTTCCACCCGAAATCATCTTTCCCCTAGCGCGTCGAGACGATAAACACAACGTTGGTCAAATCTTTGATTGGGCACCAGAGAAAAGCCAAGGTTTACCCAGATCAAGTAACCACCAACTTTTTGTCCTGCGACTACGAGATGAAATTACTGCTAGCGCCAGCCTCCACCTTGTACAGTATGTTAGTGAAGTTAATCAGCGAATTAATTCCGAACTAGAAGGCATTTTGGATCAAATTATTCCGAGTTTGCAAAACCTTTCAAAAAAAGAAACTTTGCTGAGATATTTGGCGGCTGGTGAATTGCCATCGGAGATCGCAATTCCTACTTGGTTGCAGATTCTTTCAGAAATTGCCGCGATTTCTGATTCAGATGATTTGAGATAAGCCAGGCGATCGGGTAAGGATATGAGGATGTATTTGTGAGACGTGATGCGATTTTTTATACAATTTTCAAGCGTGTTCCAGGATTGTTTTTCGAGTTAGTAGAACAGCCACCAGGCGAAGCTAGTAGCTATCGCTTTGAATCAGTTGAAGTTAAAGAACCAACATTTCGGATTGATGGGGTATTTTTACCTCCACCTAATGCAACATCTCAGATAATCTTTTTTGCTGAGGTGCAATTCCAAAAGGATGAGTTACTGTATCATCGCTTTTTCTCAGAATCTATGCTGTATATGTATCGTAACCCGTCGCTTTACGATGACTGGTATGGGGTAATTATTTTACAGTCTCGCAGCTTGGAACCGGAAAAAACCACTATTCATAGATCGTTACTGAATAGTTCCCAAGTACAACGGATTTATTTAGATGAGTTAGGTAGTCCTGATGAGCAAAAAGTAGGCATCAGTTTGATGCAGTTGACTATTGCCTCAGAAAATCAAATGGTGGTACAAGCGAAACGTTTAATTGAGCGGGTGCAACAAGAACAGATAACTGTCTTAGCTAAAAAGGAGATAATAGATGTAATCACAACGATTGCTGTTTCTAAATTTGCCAACTTAAGTCGTGAAGAGGTAGAGGCAATGTTAGGAGTTAAGTTAGAAGAAACTAGGGTTTATCAAGAAGCTAAACAAGAAGGACGAGAAGAAGGATTAGAACAAGGAATAGAACAAGGAATACAACTAGGACGAGAACAAGGGCTACAACAAGGACTACAACAAGGACTACAACAAGCAAGACTTGAACTTGTACCTCAGTTCTTAGCTCGTGGTATGTCGATGGAAGAGGTTGCCCAATTACTTAATTTAACCATTGAACAAGTAAGACTTGCATCTGAGTAATCACAACAATTACTGGTTATGAATTTTCCAACTTAAGTCGTGAAGAGGTAGAGGCGATGTTTGAAATTAAGTTACAAGAAACTAGGGTTTATCGAGAAGCTAAAGAAGAAGGGCGACAAGAAGGAATAAAACTAGGAATAAAACAAGCACGAGAACAAATAGAACAAGGACGAGAAGAAGTAAAACGTGAACTTATACCTCGGTATTTAGCTTATGGTATTTCAATAGAAGAGGTTGCTAAATTATTTGATTTAACTATCGAACAAGTCGAACAAATAAGACTTGCAAGTGAGCAATAATCTTCAACATCAACTTAGTAAGTGGTGGAATTTTCATAGCGATGCCTACGCTTTTATATGAAAAAGCGTAGGCATCGCGCTAGATAAAAAAGACAGTGATCAACAGAATCATTTAATACTATAATGAACCCTTTTCAATTGAACAACTATACCGAGCAAGAACCAAGCGAGAAACAACAAAAAAGATTTCCGGGATGGTTTGCTTTAGATTTTGGGACATCGAATTCGACAGTTACACTTTTCGATCCGATTGAAGTGCCGATCGCAGAAATTTTACCCAAAGAACAAGAAATGCGGTTGCGCGATCGCTTATCACAATGGCTAAGTTCTCCCGCGTCTGTAGCTTTACCAGATGTCAGCGCTGATGATTGGGAAAAGTTTATCGGCGAAATTAGCAAAAACCTGGAGATAGAACCAAGAAATTTGAGTGAAGTTTTTGAAAGTGATAATAAAGAGCGATTTTTAGAAGCAATTCGCCAAATTGAACTTTCTTTAGGAAACAGCGAGAGGTTCCGCCGTGCTGTTAGCAAAAAACTTTACCAAATCTATCATGAGGTGTTCCGCGTCCCTACCCTAGAGTCACAAAATCTGATCCCAGTTGTGCTGGATATCGATCGCCGCGATACGGAAATTCCTAGTGAGTCGGAAATTTCGCAGTTAGGGGACTTAAAACTGCGGATGGGTAGGGAAGCTAGAGATAACAGAAAAAAAGCGATCGCTCAAGGTACAAGCGGTTCTTTAAAGGAAATTATCAGCAGGTTTCACCATTCACCCAAACGCTATTTTGGTCAGGAGCGATCGTTTTCAGTTATTTTGGATGGTGAAGAAGAAACAATTACCGCAAATCAGTTGATTCAATCGGCTTGGGCGCATTTAATCGAGTTAACTGAAGACTACCGCCAACGCGCACGACGCAGATTTTCTGAAGGAGATTTTTTAACAGCAGTTGTCACTTACCCAACTGTCGCCCCACCAGTTGTTCGGAAGGAAGTTAGGGAATTAGTTGAGGAGTTGGGAATCGATGATGTGCAAACTGCTTATGATGAAGCCGTTTCTGTGGCGATATTCTTTTTATGGCGAGAATTTGGCGGTAATCTCAACATTGGCATTGAGTCATTCAAAACCCGTTGTCACCAAGCAGGAAACAAATGGTCACAAAATGTTCTGGTCTTGGATATTGGCGGAGGAACCACAGACTTAGCTTTAATTGAACTGACTTTAGAAGATAAAACCCCTAGCTTTGCTGATTATGAAGACCGAGGTTTAGGAGGACGTTACTATAAACTTACCCCAAAACTATTAGGTTCATCTGGTCATTTACAATTAGGCGGTGAGTTAATTACACTGAGAATTTTTAGATTATTAAAAGTTGCGATCGCAGACTTTTTATTGACAGCAGTAACAACAGGTGATATTGAAAGCGAAAAGCTAGAAGATTTAATTAACTCTGAGTTAAACGAGCGCTTTTTAGAACAAGGTAAATTCAAAAGTGGCAGTCTTTTGAAATGTCTCGATAAGGAAAATCCCGAAGGCGATGTTGCTTACAAAGATGCTCTAGATACTGCTGAGAAAGTATTGCCCACGCGTTGGCAACAAGCACCCCAACGGCTGCAATCCTTTTATCTTCTCTGGGATCATGCAGAAGCAGCTAAACTTAAACTTGGACAAAAGCCACCACCAGAGAATTCTCTATTAACCTTCACACTTTCTGAGCAACAAATTTCTGAACTGCTCACCCAAAGCGCCGTTAAATTGCAAGTTAAAGATCCAAATAGCATCTGCGTCACCTTAGATAACCAGCAATTTGAACGAGCCGCCGCTTCGGGAATTAAAGAAGCGATCGGTATTGCTAAAGGATTGATGGAAAGTCGTTTGCGTCCCGATGATATCACTAAAGATTCTTGGAATTCTCAAAAAGTTGATTGGTTAATTCTATCTGGTAAAACTTGTAATTTAGACATAGTGCAGCGCCAAATCTACCAGGAATTTAGTAAGTCTCCATATTTTGTCTGGAATCCAGAACGGATTACCTTTGTGTTGGAATTTACCAAACTAGCGACCTCTGCTGGTGCTTGCTATGCCGAGAAACTGCGAAGATTAAGATTCGATCCAGAAGAGTCTAAAAGCTTGCTGCGTAAGGGAGCCAACCAGCTAGAAATTGATGTCAAAAACCTGTTTTATTATTTGCCGTGCAACTTCAAACGCAAAACCCAAAGTAACGATTTGTTGACTATATTTAAGGCTGGACAAGAACTTTATCAACTCGCACCTGGGGAAACTGTCGCCAAAGTTCGTACTCATTGGCAAGGTATACAATTGACTAATATTATCTATCGTCAAGACTACGAGGACGGAGATTTACGACTTTGGGGAAGCTTTGACGGCAAAAACCTGATGAAAAAACTGGGGATGCAAGAGGCAGAGTTTCTCAAAAAAATCAAAGTCCAGTTTGAAATTGACCAAACTCTTGAGTTTCGCGTGTTGCTTTGTCAAGGGAATCCCCATTATTTGATTGACATTCCTGGCATTGATTTGGGAGCCGTAGTTTTAGAAAGATCAGCGTTATTTGCTGATGGTAAGTTAAACTGGAATATTGCTGTGGAAGGCTTCAATAAAAACTTGAATGATGGTGATATTGCCGTCAATGTTCTGGAGTCAGCAACTGTTGATCAACCAGATGCCTATCATCTTGTATTTGAAGTAGGAAATGATGGTAGTAGAACGTTTCAAAAATTTCACTATTTGCGCGATGGGGTGACGGAACCAGGAACCGGGTTAATTAGTAATCCCTTACCTCCCTTCCCGCAAACTGGCCAGCATACTTTCTATGTTTATCAAACAGACGTGGAAACCAACGGTAAAAAATGGATACGAATTGGCGCACTCAGTAAACCAGATGTAACCACAGATTACCCTTGCCAATATCGTGTAACTCTCGACGCTCAAGGTATTTTGCGGATGCACGCTGGTGAAGTGCCTTACTGGACATCAAAAAGTCAAGAATGCCTCAAAGAAGAGGGATGCGTTTATCTGGCTGAATTAGAGTTGCAACCTAATGAAGTTGATAAAGAACGTGATCCGTTTTGCGGCATACATTAACTGGAATGATCATAGCCTCGGGCAAAAGTGCTTCCTTCCAATCTCCCCTTGTCTTTACCCTAATAGAATAGACTAAATAGATAATTACAAGGTGGAAAGATGGCATACAGCGATTTTAGTCTCGCTAAGGTGAAAAAGAGTTTTGACTTAACACTCAATGAAACTCTTAATTTATTTGCTGATACAAAACCTGTTACACCATCAGAAACCCTCAGAACGATTTTAATAGATTACATTCCTTTAGCAACTGCGTAGGCGTAGCCCGTCGTAGACATCGCAACCGAAAAAGCTAGATCAGAGTTTTTAATTGCACCAATCCTGGCAGAGGTTAGACGATTATTAAATAATAAAATTTCCCTGTTTTCTGGGAATGAATTTAATGTTGAGCCGACTCAAAGTTTGCAAGGTTTCTGCGATTACATTATCAGCAATTCCCAAGAGCAATTATTTATTTCTGCTCCGGTAATGTTTATTTTTGAAGCAAAAAAAGAAGATATTATTGGCTGTCTTGGTCAATGTGTAGCGGCAATGATTGCGGCGCAGTTGTTTAATCAAAATCAAGGCAATGAAGTTGGGCGGATTTATGGAGCGGTTACTAGTGGAACTAACTGGAAGTTTTTATTTTTAGAAGAAACGACTGTTTATATAGATTCGGTTGAATACTATATTAAAGAAGTTGATAAAAATTTGGGTATTTTATTGCAACCTTTTCAGGCTATTTTAACTGCTGTTTAAATATATAACAGGCAATCGGCAAGGGTACATATTTTGTCAAAAGATGGTGTAATCATAAACAGTAAAAGTCACAGTGCTGGTTTAACTTACCTAGTCAAGGTTTAAAATTTGTTGAAAAATAAGAGAAGTTAGGAAACTTGTCCACCATTACCACTATTCAATTGATATGAGTCTTTTTTGTCTAGTTCATGGTGCCTTCCAAGCCACCTGGTGTTGAGATTTGCTAATTCCCTACTTAGAAACACAGGGTCACAAAACCGTAGCAATGGATTTGCCAATTGAAAATGCATCTGCTACTTTGTCCCAATTTGCGGATGCAGTAATTCAAGCGCTGCCAAAAACTGATGATGATATTGTGTTAGTCGGTCACTCAATGGCTGGTACTATAATTCCCCTGGTTGCAGAAGCGGTAAAAGTGCGTCAACTAGTGTTTGTGGCTGCGCTGATCCCGTATCCTGGAATCAGTACACTCGACCAATTTTCTCATGATCTTGATTCTGATACGCTCAAATCATTCAATTACCAGCCAAAAGACCCAAGTAAACTCGAACAGTTCCACGATGAGCCTGGGATGTATGAATCAGCTTCTGTAGGGAAAGATTATTCAGACGAAGCAGTATTAAGGGATTTTTTCTTTCATGATTGTCAAGCGGATGTAGCACAGTGGGCAATCTCGAAAAGTCGCTCGCAACAATCTATGGCATATATCTTTGAAACGAATCCTTTAAAAGCTTTACCAAAGGTTGAGCGTAAATATATTGTTTGTACCGATGACCGAATAATATCTCCTACATGGTCACGCTACGCTGCACGCAAGCGCTTAGGAGTCGATGCCATTGAGCTAGCTTCTGGACATTGCCCGCATCTGTCTTGTCCTGATCTTCTTGCTTCACTATTAACTAGTGATTAATTTTTTGAGCAGTTTTAGTTTGGTTCGATTGTTGCCATAGCAAACTTATTTTTAAACTGCGGGATTTTTCTTTTTGGGATAGTCTAATTATTTCTTGTGCCCTATCGGCAAGAGCAAGTACTCTCTATTCTGAAGATATGCAAGAGGGGTTAGTAGTAGCTGATCAATTAGAGATTGTGAATCCATTTAAAAAAGGCTAGAAACCGCATCTAAGGTGTCTCTAGCCTTAATTTATTTAATGGGCAGTACCAGACTCGAACTGATGACGTCCTGCTTGTAAGGCAGGCGCTCTACCAACTGAGCTAACCGCCCTTTTTACCAATCCTTAATTAATATAGCAAAATATTTCACGTTGCGCTAGTAGTTTTAAGAAAATCTTTTTTTCTCTTATACTGACTCAGTATTCAGTTACTCAGCACGAGCTAAACGCCCCGCTATCGCTAACAGGATTTAGAATGCCCTCTGGTCGGACACATGATCGCATTACTATGTATACTCTGCCGTTCGTGGCGGGCGTTACTTTCTGGCAAACTCGCAGTAGCAATGCGACTTTGTTGGTTGCAGGCGGGTTTCTCTTTGGCGGGCTGATGTTTGGCCCCGATTTGGATATTTACTCTGTGCAATTTCAACGCTGGGGTTTCTTGCGCTGGATTTGGCTACCTTATCAAAAAAGTCTCCGCCATCGTTCTTTTTTATCTCACGGGCCGATTATTGGCACGATCCTGCGGGTACTTTATCTGGGGTGTTTGCTTGCTATCTTGGCAATTTTCGTTTTGACGATCGCCGAAAAGCTGGGGAATCTGAGTTTTACTTGGCAGGATTTGGGTGGAATTGTGGGGCGATCGCTCGTGGATTACGATACTGAATATATCGCTCTGTTTTTGGGTTTGGAACTGGGTGCGATGAGTCATTCTCTCAGCGATTGGGGCGGTTCGGCATACAAGCGCTTTCAAAAACAGGGGGTTCGGGGGTTGCTTTCTAGTGGCAAAATTAAGAAGCGGAAAGTGAAGAGGAGTGGTGGTCGATCTCGGACAAAGAAATGATTTTTTTAACGCAAAAGAACGCTGAGGGAAGCGCAGAGGTACGCAAAGGTATGGAAGTGAATCAAGATGAGACTTTGGTGGCATTGCAGGAGTTAATTGAGGTGGTGGCGAAGTTGCGTGAGCCTGATGGTGGTTGTCCTTGGGATTTGGCCCAAACTGCCGAAACGCTGATCCCTTATGTGATTGAGGAAGCTTATGAGGTGGTGGACGCGATTAAGGGTGGGGATAAGAGTGCGATCGCCGAAGAGTTGGGTGATTTATTATTACAAGTGGTACTGCAAGCCCAAATTGCTAGGGAATCTGGGGAGTTTTCTCTCAAAGAAATAACTCAGGGGATTTCCCAAAAGTTGATTCGCCGTCATCCCCATGTCTTTGGTGATGTGTCGGTGGCAAGTGTGGATGAGGTGCGGCAAAATTGGGAGCAAATTAAAGCTGCGGAAAAAGGCGAAGCATCCCCTGACGCGCAAAAACTTAGCGCTAAACTCGGTCGTTATGGGCGCACCCTTCCCCCACTGACGGCGGCGATGAAGATTTCTCAAAAGGCTGCGGCTATCGGGTTTGAATGGGAAAATATTCAGGGCGTCTGGGATAAGTTTTATGAGGAATTGGGAGAGTTTCAACAGGCTTTAGCTGAGGAAACACCAGAACGACAACAAGCAGAATTAGGCGATTTACTGTTTGCGGTGATTCAGCTAGCCCGTTGGCATCATCTTGACCCTAGCGCGGCTTTGCAAGGCACGAATCAGCGATTTGTCCAGCGTTTAGAAAAAATGGAGGCAGTTGTTGACCGCCCCCTTTCTGATTACAGTTTGGATGAGTTGGAAATTCTCTGGCAACAGGCAAAAGCCCAACTTGCCAAAGAGCAGTAATATAACAAATGTGTAGCCAGCCGTAGGCATCGCTGATGTCCAATTGATGATAAAGCTTTGATCGACTGAGAAATACTTTGGCAGCAGGCTAGAAACTCAGCTATCTACTATTCACCAGAGATAATTATCAAACACTATGCAGGCACAATAACACAAGTACAAGTACCAGAGCTTTTGTCGTAATGTTGTTATTTAATAAAAATGGTGAAATTGTATAAATGATTAGTCGGGCCAGAACCGCCTACGATATAGTAATCACCTGTCTTAGCAAGATGCAGGCTCAAACTCTTACCTTCACCGCCAGCACCAGCGAAAACTGGACTTAAAGGTTTACCATTAACACCATAGAGAGTAACACTGGCACGAGCGCCTAAACTATTAACTTTTAAAGTCAATGTTTGTCCAGCTTTAGCTCTTAATATATAGATGTTATTTTCGGCATTTTCAATTGTAGTACTACTTTTTCCTCGAGCAAAAACTACACGGGTTGTAGTCAGAGAATTCAAATGCTGTTTGACATTTGCAAACTGTGCCATTGAGGGAAGTGGTAAAACATCAGCTCCTGCTGTAAAAAGTAGGGTTGATAAACTACTAATTAAGAGATGTTTCATAAAAAAGTTCGTTTGAGCTTGCGGAAAGAATTATGAATGAAAACTTTAGTTCTGGATCATTACCAAGTTTAATTTAATCTTACCAGGAGAGTCTAATTAATTGGCTAAACAGCGACTCGACACACTATTAGTAGAGTTAAATTTATGTTCTTCTCGCGCTTTGGCACAACGGCTAATTCAGGCGGGGGAAGTGACTGTTAATCAGCAGTTAGTTGATAAACCTGGTACAGAAGTTGATATTTCCGCTCAAATAAATATTAAGGTGCGATCGCCTTTTGTTTCTAGAGGCGGTGAAAAACTCTCCAAAGCTTTGTCAGTATTTGCCATTTCCGTAGGAGAGCGCATTTGTTTAGATGGTGGGATTTCTACTGGTGGTTTTACTGATTGTCTGTTGCAAGCTGGAGCCAAACAAGTTTACGGTATTGATGTCGGTTATGGACAAGTTGACTGGCTCTTAAGAAATGATTCGCGGGTGATTTTGCGGGAACGCACCAATTTACGGCAACTACGACCAGATGAGTTATATGGCGAGGATGACGCGATTCCTGATTTGGCGGTGGTCGATGTATCGTTTATTTCTTTAGCCAAGATTCTGCCTGCTTTGTGGCAATTAACTCAAGCTAATCGGGAAGCTGTGTTGTTAGTCAAGCCACAGTTTGAAGTCGGTAGATCCCGTGTGGGTAAAAAAGGGGTTGTGCGTGATCCAAACGACCAGGGTGATGCTATTTTCCAGGTGTTGCAAGCAGCCCAGGAATTAGGATGGAAATACAAAGGCTTAACTTGGTCGCCAATCACTGGCCCTGCTGGGAATATTGAATATCTTTTGTGGTTGGGAATGGAAAGTGAAACACCACCACTTGATTTAGAGGCAATTAAGCAAATAACCCAATCAGCAACAATTGATTTACGGAAGAGTTAAACGTCGCTTAAGGATATTTTACTTGGTGCGATCGCTTCGGCGTTTAGGTGGTGGGGTAGCTGGTTCATAAGCCTTTAGTCCCCCATCGCTCGTAAAAATTTCTACTTGGAAAGTGCTGCTGGTTTTAGCGTAATATTCAGCCACAGTCTTAATTGTCGCATCTCCGATAGAAATCTTTCTAGATGCTAGAGTAGGCCATTCCGTAGCCAACTGTTTCAATTGTTCTGAATTCCAAAGTTCACCTACTTGAGTTTCAAAAACTCCCCAAGGTATCAATCCATCTGCTACTTTAACTAAAATATCAGCGAAAGCTTGAGCAATTTCATATCGCCTAGACTTAGCTTGTGCAATGTGATTACCAGTTTCTATAATTGTTGCTAATGGTAGTATAAACTTTGCTTTTTGTCTTTCTTCTGCTTGAAAACGGGCTTTAACTCTTTTTTGATCCCATTTATCATTATCAGAGCCACAAGTCTCTTTACCAGGAACACCCAAGTAGACGCACAGTATTGATGTGTCAATAATCAGAACCTTTCTCATATTTCACTTTACTTATTATCAGAAAGGCTCTTTTCAATTGCGGCTTTAGTCGCTAATCTTCCCAAAGTCCCTGATGCTAGCAAAAGAGGAAGATTTTCAATATCTTCTAAAAGAGTAAGTTTGCTTTCTCCAGTTTCAGAATCGCGGTGTGCAACAACCACAAAAGGAACTATCTCTGGGCCTAAAGCATCAAGTAAAGCTGGGTTATGGGTAGTAAGTAAAATATCGATTTTTCTCTTGCTGCCAATCTCTCGTAGTATTCTTACCAGCAATTCTGCACGCGAGGGATGAAGCCCGTTATCTATTTCTTCAATTACCAGTTGACTACCTTCTGGTCGAGTAAGCAGAGCTGTGAGAATTGCTATAAAACGTAAGGTTCCATCGGACATAGTTTTAGCATCTATTAGTATTATTTCCCCAGGTTTCCATTCTTCTTCACAGTAAAGCATCGCATCAGTTTTAAGTCTTCCAACTGGTTCTGCAAATACTTTTTTAATATCGCCTTCTGGGAAATCTTTGATGTATGCTGATAAAGTTGATTCGACTTCGGCTTTTTGTTCACCATCCAACGCTGCTAGTACACCAGCAATATTGGAGGCATTCCTCTCTAGATTATCAGAAAGCGGTGAATAACCCCGCATTTCAAAAGTAATAGGATTTAAAACCAAAATATTTTCGAATACATCAGTAATTAAATTAATATCTTCAAAAGTTTTATCAGTTAACTCAAATTTACTAATCATACTTAACATAGATTCACCTTGTATTCCTTTGATATTTGAAATACTTCTTTTCTTATGAGGATATTTAACTGATATAGATGAATCTGATATTATAGACTTTTGTGTAGTAATTTCATGATTTTTATCTTGATATATTTGAGTAATTATAGTTTCTTCTAAAATCTGTACAATGGGTTTTGTTTGTACTGTAATACTGTAGAGATAATCAGTATTTTCATCGTTACCCTCAACCAGCGCCTTTAATGTAAATTCAGTTTCTGGTTTAAGTGCAGCCCATTCTACACCACCTCGAATAGAAGTAAGCGTTTTATTTCCTGCTAAAGCTGCTTCAATATTCTCACCTCTAGCAATTCTTTGTAAAAATTCAAAAGCTTCAACTACATTAGATTTTCCACTCGCATTCGTACCAATAAGAACAGTCAACGGGTCAAGTGGAAGCTCTGCATAACCAAAACTTTTCCAATTTTCTAGGATGAGTTTCTTAAGCATGACCAACTCCAAAAATAATAGGATTTTACTTCTACTATAAGGTTTTTGGCATTGCTTAACTGCAAGCTTCTCTCTATGCCTCTGCGTGATTAAATCATAGCTTCATTCGGTAATGCCAAGTTTTTTATCCTTCAATATCTCAGCAAAAACAACAAAACCAGCAGACAGAGTAAAAAATTGCCTAATTACTCTATCTAACTGGCTAAATTTCGCTGCGCTTTTAGAGATTTATGCTTCTGGCGGCAAATCTACACTGTAAAGAGTTTTCCCTACCAAGTTACGTAGTGTTACCGTCATCACCTTTGTATTAGCATCAATCTTTATTCCTCCAAAGAATTGCAAACCTTCACTTGGCGGTCGATTTGCTTTTGTACCTGGAGGAAGACTTTGAAATATTAATTGTGGCCCAAAGGTATTATCCAATTCGTTTGGCCCAAATGTGCCAGAGTTAAGAGGCCCAGCAACGAATTCCCAAAAAGGCTTAAAGTCGGTAAACTGCGCTTTTGCGGGGTCGTAATAATGGGCTGCTGCGTAATGTACATCAGCAGTTAACCAAACAACATTCTGGATATTGTTGTTTTTGATATATCGTAGTAAATCGGCAAGTTCTAGTTCTCTTCCTAAAGTTGGGCCATTTCCGTTAGCCCAAGCTTCAAAGTCCGTAGTACCGTCTTTAACTATCAACCCCAAAGGCATATCACTAGCAATCACTTTCCATGTTGCTTTTGATGACAGCAATTGCTTTTTCAACCATTGCACTTGTTTTTTGCTCAAAAAATCTGTTTTTTTACTTGGTACTGGCTGATTATTGGGGCTATTTGGCCCCCGATAGGTGCGCTCATCCAGCATGAAAATGTCTAGTAATGGCCCATGCTTAAAGGAGCGATAAATTTTCGTTTTGTCTGGATTATCGGTTGTATATCCAATAGGCAGATATTCTAAAAACGCTTGTCTTGACCTTTCGGCTAGCAAGTTAACATCCTTAACTGTATAACGGTCATCGTTGATGATAATTTGCCCAGGATACCAATTATTCCTCGTTTCGTGGTCGTCCCACTGTGCCAATATCGGAACTTCAGCGTTGAAACGCTTGATGTTTTCATCCAGCAAATTGTAAATATAGTTGCCACGAAATTCTGTGAGAGTCTCTGCTACTTTGGATTTTTCTGGTGTGGTGATGTTTTTCCAAATAGTGCCGTCGTCTAAAGTTACTTCTGCTTGAATGGGGCCATCAGCATAAATATTATCGCCAGAATGGATGAAAAAGTCGGGATTAAGTTGACGCATAGTTTCGTAAATTTTCATCCCACCGAAATCAGGATTAATCCCCCAGCCTTGACCAGCGGTGTCTCCACCCCAAACAAAGAATACATCTCGCCCAGATTGGGAGGGAGTTCGGAAAGTGCCTTTGACAGGAACGCTGTAGGTGCCTTTATAATCTAAATCTTGGAAAATCACCCGATAAAATAATTTTTCGTCTGGTGGCAGGTTCCTCAGATAAAGTCGGGCTGTAAAGTCGGTATTTTTTAAAGCATTGGGCCCCACAACTCGCTGCACATTTTTAAAAGATTCGCTAGTAGAATATTCTACGATCATTTTGGCAGGGCGATCGCTCCGACTCCAAATGACAATGCTATCGTTACAGATATCTCCGCTGGCTACACCATAAGGTATGGCAGGACGCATTTTCTCAGAGGTGATAATTGCTGGTGCTTGAGCAAAAACTTGTGATTTTGATACAAGATTTGTGGCAATAATTCCACCTGCTGTGAGCGTTGAACGCAGCAAAAACTGCCGGCGGTTTAGCTTCAATAAGTGATTAGATTCCATGCTAAATAATGGCAAGCTAAAAAAGTGTTACAGCATAAGTGTTTAACACATTATGTTATTGCAACAAGTAAAGATTGAGTTATCTAAGGGTTAATAAAATATCTGGAATTGTTTTGTAAAATTACTTAATATAAATTAATTTATATCTGAGCTTTACCTTCGATTAAACTCTGCTTAAACTCATGACCTCAAAATAATTTAGCTGCAAGTATTTGGTAACTTATTTTTTTTCTGGGAACAGGGTTAATAAATAATAATTACTGTTTTCATTAGTGAGGAAATCTTTGTAAATAAGCAAAGAGATAAGAAAGTTTGAGTCAGCTTATTTCTCCACTTTGCAGTCTGCATTGCTTGCAGAAATTTATCATGAGGAAAACTGAGATGAAATTGCTTCTACAATTAGTGTTTGCTGCTAGTATTACTCTGAGTTTGACTACTATAGATGCCAAATCTGCATCTGCTGAACTTATTAATTACGCTTTCACCATTGATAGTCCTATAAATACACGAAAAGGCTTTTTTGCTTTGATGACTCAACTTTCAGTAATAACTACATTCCAGAAGTGCTAGTTAAATCGCTTTCTTTCCAATTTGATGGAGATTCCACCGTTTACACCGAACAAGATGATTTAAACTACCCAGACTTTCCCATAGTATTTTCAACGACATACTTAACAGGACAGACATCTTCTGTGGGACTAAATTATACATTTGATCATAAAGCTAATCCTTCCAGTTATACAAGTTACGAAATTGTTGATGAGGATTTTACAATTTTTTCCAGCACTTATCCAAATACTGAAATATTCTCTGGTAAAGTTTATTATGAAAAAGTACCTGAGCCTACAACTTTAGGTGGTACTCTCTTTGCTTGTGGTCTTGGTTGGATATTGAAGAGAAAGGCAACATCAATGAAAAAGGTTAAAGTTTAACCTTTGTTTTGGGGACAGCTAATATAGTTTGTAGTAACCCATTAAAAACAATAAATAATTGATTCAAAATCAAGTAATGAAGTATGAGCAATTCATACTTCATTCTTTATTTGCCGCTCGCTTAGAGTTTTTTTATTTTATCTTGGAAACATCATCGTGAAGAAGCGATGTCTAGCGACAAGCCCGGAGGCGGAGCGTCTCTGGCTTTGCGCTAAACGTCTACGCAGTCAGAAAAGTATTGAATTTGCTGAAGGACTCTATATTCCCACATCTACACTGTGAACTTTCGGTAACAATCTGGGAAAAATAAATTTGTAATAATTGATGAACTTTGAAATTATAGAGACGGGTATTCATGATGTTACCAGAAATATTACCTCAGCAGTCAAGCCTTGCGAGTATGCTAACTATGGGTGGCATAACAAATGCTAATGAGTCGAACTTGCGATTAGAGTCAACTTTGCAAGAATTACCATTTTGGCAAGTTCACATCGAAGTAGAGCGTCCGGGCAATGATTTAGCTATGCTCTTTAAGCAAGAGCCTTTATTGCCAGGAATTATCCTTAATAATAATCAACAATATGTGGGGATGATTTCGCGGCGGAAATTTTTTGAGCATATGAGCCAGACCTATAGTTTGGCACTATTTTCTATAAGACCGATTAAAATTCTTTACAAGTTTTTCCAGCCAGAGATATTAGCATTTTCTGAGGATACGCGCATTATCAATGCTACTCAGGCAACTTTGCAACAACCACCTGAAATTGCTTATGAGCCGATTTTAGTTAAAACTACATCAGGAAAATATAAGCTCGTCGATTTTCATCAATTACTCTTAGCCTACTCCCAAATTTATATCTTAACACTTGTTAAACTACAGCAGGTAGAGGAACAATCTAGACTCGCTAAAGCAGGCTTTCGTGATCTTCAACATAACTATACGCAATTAATTCAGAATGAAAAAATGGCTGCCTTAAGACAACTTGTTGCTGGTATTGCACACGAAATCAATAACCCCGTCAACTTTATTGCTGGCAACCTTGTCCACGCTATCGAATATAGTCAAAATCTACTCAATCTTATTAGATTATACCAACAATGTTATCCCGAACCAAAAGGGGAAATTAAAACTGCGATCGCCCAAATTGAACTGGATTTTTTAAGCACTGATCTTCCCCGTCTTCTCACCTCTATGGAGGTTGGCACTAAGCGAATCGAGCAAATCATTCTTTCCTTACGAAATTTTTCTCGTCTCGATGAATCTGAGAAAAAATTTGTTGATATCCATGAAGGTATTGATAGCACCCTAATAATTTTACAAAGTCGTCTCCAAAATCACCAAATCGGTGAAAGCATAAACATAATTAAGGAATACGGTGATTTTCCTAAAGTTGAGTGCTACGCTGGATTACTCAATCAGGTATTTATGAATATTTTGGCAAATGCTATTGATGCTATAGAAGAGTCATTAGTCATGAGTCATCCGTCATTGGTAAGGAATAAAGGAAAAATTTGCATTCGGACTCATCTCACTGATGACAAGCAAGTAATTATTCGCATTTCCGATAATGGCCCAGGAATTCCAGAGAGTTTACAAAAGCGATTGTTCGATCCCTTTTTCACCACTAAACCCGTTGGGAAAGGAACTGGATTAGGTTTATCTATCAGCTATCAAATTGTTGTGGAAAAACACGGCGGTCAGTTGCAATGTATATCGACTTTTAGCGAAGGGACTGAGTTGATTATTCAAATTCCAGTTCAACTTAATTCTTAACAAGTTCAGAAAAAAGCCGTAAAGTTTTAGCGGAAAAACAAGCAATAAGCAAAGGATAGACATTTTTATAAATAGTCAACATTGTCAGTTTTCCTTCACTTACAGATTGAATTTTAACTATAAGTTCCTGCTCTCTCAGTAATGATTTTTACAGGTTCTGACACGATATCATTTAGCTTATTAAACTCTCCAGCCCGCCAACTGTCTGTTATATCCTTGATAAAACTGGCAATAGGGATCGCAATTAACAAACCCAGCACTCCTCCCAACTTTGCCCCCAACAGCAAAGAAATCACCACCCACACGGGATTTAGACCAGTCAAATTACCAAGAATTCGAGGTGCAATAAAATTAGAATTAACTTGGTCGATCGCAACAGCTACACCTAAGACTTCAACTCCTAACCAAAAGTTTTGCAATGCCACCAACAAACTTACTATGGCGATACCTACTCCTGTACCAAAGGGAAAGAGAGAAAACAAACCAATACCGATGCCAAAAAGTAAAGCCAAGGGAACTTGCAGCGCCAAAAACGCCAGTATAATTGTCACTCCTAACACAGCTCCCAATGTTGCTTGACCGATGAAGTAATTGTGGAAATCCTCTCGCAATAATTCCCGCACTTTTAACCCAATGTTAGGGGGAAACCACTGAAAAATTCCGTCCCAAAGACGTTCGCCGTTTAATATTAAATAAATAGTCAGTACTACCGTCAGCAGCACGTTGAGGACAATACCAATGGTATCAACAGCAAAACCAAGAATTCTACCAGTGAAAGACTGAACTTGGTTGGATAATCGTTCCAGAACTTGGGTAAATAAACCACTTAAATTAATGGGAAGCTGTTGTTGACTTAACGCCCAATCCTGGAAAGCTTGCAGTTGCACAGTACCAGAATCAATCCAACTGGGCAAAATATTAGCTAGCTCTACGAGTTGTTGGATAATCAGGGGAACCAAGGTGATGCCTAAAGCTCCTAAAACCACCACAGTCAAAAGCAAGACTCCGGCGATCGCTAGGTTGCGTTTTACCCTTTGTTCTTGGAGAAACTGGATTGGATAGTTCAAGACAAAAGCCAGTAAGATGGCGGCGGCAATAATACTCACCAACGGTTGAAAATACTGTATAACTTGGAGCAATAGCCAGCCATTGAGAATCGCAATGGGAAATGCCAATCCTATAGTTAACCATCGCGGCAGTTTGTTTGCTGATTGCATTAGTCGTGACTCCACAAGAGTTTTAACTTTATTTTGGGTTCTGGGAACTGGGGAATAATCGTAGTGGTGGCATTTGCAAGTCTAGCATTTGAGTATTTTTGATGTGCTTTGTTTGCAACTCCTAATGCATCCTCATTAATAAAATATTCTCCACTTTCTGGCTCAACTGCCATGTACCAGTTATAGTGAGTTTTAATTAATGACTGTTGTACCTGAGCAAAAATTGGTTGGCAGCGCTCTTTAAATACTTTGCCTTCAACTTTCGATTTGGCTTTCTGTTCTTGAGTCCACTGAATTTGTGGTAAAATTCTCCCCCGGCATATTTGACGATTAGATTTTACTTGAGTCATAGTTGGTTCTCAAATCTATTTCCATATATATATTTTCCACACTACTTCAAACTGGGCAACTAATAGCCGTTTAGCAAACAGTGATTCTCTTTGATTAGCCTTGTTGATTTGTCTCCATAAAATCCAACATAATTCGCCGATGCACACTCCCTAAAGGTCGCACTTCGCCAGCCTTTTGGGAATAACAGTTACCTTGGCGAATATCTTCTGGGGTCAATAACCCCATATCCCACCCTTCATTCAAAACCAGTTGATTTAATTCCATCAAGAGTGGTGCATGAAAGACATGACGGACAACTCTTTCGTTGGAATAATAGCCAAATTCAACAAAAGGTGGCAATGTGTAACCGATTTCTTCTAAAATTTCTCGCTTCACTGCTACCTCTGGCGTTTCATCCGGTTCGATATGACCGCCAAATAGCGCCCAGTAACCAGGGTAGAGAATACCGGGGATGTTATCGCGCAGTTGCATGAGAAACTTGTTTTTTTGGTAGAGAATTGCGATCGCTACATGCACCGGTTGATTGTTCATATCTTCATTTTTAATTGCTAATTACTCTTCTTCTAGATAAACTTCCCCCAATTCTTTACCAGCTAAGGGGATACTTCGGTAGCGAACTTTACCCTTAATCACCACTTGTGCTCCCTCGGCCAGATTCTTTTGATGGGTGACAACCCAAATTTTGCCAGTCGAGTCATTAATTTGATAAGCCCACTGCTTCATCAGAGGAGCTTGCTTTTCTACCTGACCTTGGATATAAACTATAGCCTGATTGTCTTGTTTTGGTTTAATTTCTCCAATTGGGGTGACATTAGTGCCAATTTTTAAGTTAGCCCCATTCAAGCCAGAGGAAGGCAAACTACCACAACTACAAAGTCCCACCACCAAGAAAAAAATCAACCCCAGACGGTAGGGAACAATGCTGTGTCCGTACAAGAACGAAAGGGACAAATTTCTCGCTTGTTCTATCAAAGCCACCGATTGAGCAAATTTTTGGATCATTGTTTGCTTTGTCCCCAGTTTCATTAAATCAGTAGAAAATAAACATTATGGATTTACTGTGAGAAAAACGCTATGACATCAAACAGAAACACAATAATAGTTAAAAGTCAAGAATCAATATTTTCACACTGGATTTTGGACTGTTGACTCTGCTAGACCATCGATATCACTAAGGGACTGACAAGAAAACTTGGGATGTTTTTTTATTTCTCAGTCCCTAATCAAAAACCTAATCCCCTGCCTTCCCTACTAGCGTTGGGCAGGGTGGTTTCATCCGAAAAAATAAAAATATGGAAGTTTTTATTTCTCGTGTATAACCATAGATTTTGACCCCGCTTCCATTCCTCTCCCCGTTGGCATCAGCCTGCCGTTAGGCAAGCAAAGAGAGGCAATGAGAAAGCTAGTTACAGTTTTCCTTTGTTTGTATGAAACCACCCTGCTATTACCTTCTTAACTCCCCACTCCTAATTTTATTTTTGAGTAACAAAATATATTTTTTAACACTTCTTTAATCCTCATACTGAAGTAGCTGGGTTTTCAGCTTTTTTCTTATAAAATCTTCTAGGACACCTTGATTTACATAATCTAACTTTTGTGCATAGATTTCAGACTTTACCAAGTGTTTTAGGATTAGCGATATCTACGACGACCTTCGCTTACGCTCTTTTGATTGGTGGCACGAGTTCCGTCTTTGCCCAACAAGCCATTCCCCTTTGTCAACCACCAAATGCAGGTGAGTATCTTTTATTAGTAGTCAGTCCCACAGCAAATAATCAAAAGCAGTTGCGTAGTGCCTTACCGTCTGAACTTAAGACGATCACCTGCAAATATCTCAACGAAACTGTGACGCGAGTCGGGGGCTTTAACAAAATTGACGATGCCAATCGTTGGGCGAGGTATATCAGCAATATTGTTGGGTTGTCTGCCATAATTACCACTAGACCAACAACGCCAGATGTGCAGCCACAGCCACGCTCACCTCAGCAGACAGTAAGTTATAATCCTCAAGCCTTAGGAGAAGGTTATGCAGTGCTGGTAGATTATTACAACCGTCCAGAACTAGTAAATAGTGTGCAGCAATTAGTGGGAGGTAATGTAGGTTTTGTTTCTTATGGACAACGCCCTTACTTGTTGGCAGTTTATACCACCAACCAAACTGAAGCATATAACACTTTACAGAAGCTGAACGATCGCGGTTTTATTGCCAGCATAGTAGATAGTCGCAAGGTGATTCTGCTGCGCTCAACTGTACGGTTATAGTGATATTAAGTTTTCTGGAATACTGATGGGATCTACCAGGGTGGTAATTTGTCAACTAACCGAATTTTAGATTTTCCTGCGGAACACTAAGCGAACGGCGTGACACTTCGACTTTGCTCAGTGCAAAGACGCTCAGTCGAACGTTTTGAAATTTGGGATTTTAAATTCAAAATTTCAAAAGGTTTAAACCGAACGTATTTCTTTGGGAAATAAATCTAAAATCCTCAAACCCCTGAATTTATTCATCGGGTAAATCTAAAATCGAAAATCCAAAATTGGTTGACAAATTACCAGTTACTAATTATCAATAGCCGCTCACACAAAGATTCATTGCCCTAGCTTAATAAGCAGACCTAGCTAACCAATAGATAGTTATACCCAAAGCCGACCCGGCTATTACCTGAACTGGTGTATGTCCGAGTAATTCTTTCAGACGGTCTTGGCTAAAGTCTGGTTTTTCATCAAATAATTCATCAATCATTTGATTAAGGATACGAGCTTGCTTACCAGCCGCTTGGCGAACTCCGGCTGCATCATACATGACGATGATCGCAAAAATCATCGCCACGGCAAAATCAGCAGATGCCCAACCAATTGTTTGCCCTACCCCAGCCGCTAGAGCTGTAACTAAAGCTGAATGGGCACTGGGCATACCTCCGGTTGTCACCAAAACACGTACATTTAGTTTGCGATTTTTGACGATCTCGATTACGAGCTTTAGTGCTTGAGCAATTAAACAAGCTACCAGAGCAACCAGCAGCACCCGGTTGTCTAAAATGTTGCCTATGTCCTGCATGGTATTTTGGTTAGGTTAGTAAATATTAGCAGCAGTTGTTGGTTGAGGAAACATTTAGATTCAACCCAAAATCCAAAATTAACCTAGTACATCACGGCGAAAACAGATCAATGATTCAAACAGCCAAAAAGCTTATCAAGTAAGCTTTTTGAATTTTGAATAAGTGAATTCCTCTGGGTGGTAGTAGTACAGCATAGCGTCAATAAACCACCCATTCCAAATCAATGAAACGCTTACGGTATAGGAATTACGAATTCCGCAAAGCGGTACTAGTTCTTGCGGCTGGTAATAAAATGAGCGATCGCTTGGAGTGGTTTGGCTCTGTCTCCAAATGGTTCTAATTCCACACAAGCTGCTTGAACTAGCTCTTGGGCTTTTGAGCGGGATTCCTCAAGCCCCCAAAGGCTGGGATAGGTGACTTTCTTGGCTTTTTGATCTTTGCCAGCTGTTTTGCCTAATTGCTCTTGAGTAGCAGTGATATCCAGAATATCATCGATGATTTGGAATGCTAGCCCAATATTTTGAGCATAACGGGTCAGTCGCTGCACATCTTCAGGTGATGCCCTAGTTATGATCCCGCCAGAAACTACGCAAGCTTCTAAAAGAGCGGCTGTTTTGTGTTTATGAATGAAATTTAGCGTTTCTAGGGAAATATCTGATTTACCTTCCGATTCTAAATCGACAACTTGACCGCCGACCAAACCTGCTGCTCCTAGCGCCCGACCAAGACGGGCAATTACCTGCAAGACTAAATCTCTGGGCACACTTTGGGGAGTTTCAATGGCAACAAACTCAAAAGCTAGAGCCAACAAGCCATCCCCAGCCAAAATCGCCACATCTTCGCCATAGATTTTATGATTCGTCAGCTTGCCACGACGGTAATCGTCATTATCCATCGCTGGGAGGTCGTCATGAATCAACGACATTGTGTGGATCATCTCCACAGCACAAGCCGTTGGCATCGCCATTTCGATAGTTCCACCCATCATTTCACAGGTAGCAAGGCAAAGAATGGGACGTACACGCTTGCCTCCAGCTAATAACGAGTAGCGCATCGCCTCATAAATCTTTTCTGGATAAATGATCGGGATAGCTTGATCTAAAGCAGTATCACAAAGCTTTTGTCGCTCTTTCAGATAGGCTGCTAAGTTAAACGTGGCTTCCTCTGGTGGTGTCTTTTGAACGTTATCAGTTGCTACCATTCTTTAATTCCTGACATTTTGGGATTTTTGTCTTATAAGTCACAATTTTAAGGTGCTGTGGCGCGGAAAAAATGAAGAGTTAGGAATTAGAGACGCGATTAATCGCGTCTGTACAGGAGAGACGCGATTAATCGCGTCTGTACAAGAGTTAGCAATAATAATTCTTAACTTTTAACTCATCACTCTTGACTCCTCACTCATAACTCTGTTTCTTCTCTTGCCGTCTTAGAATAGCTGGCAAATGTATTTTGCAACAAGATGGCAACAGTCATCGGACCAACACCACCAGGAACGGGAGTAATAAATCCTGCTACCTTAGCGGTTGATTCAAAGTTAACATCGCCAATTAAGCGACTATTGCCACTAGCATCGGTGACACGATTCATCCCCACATCTACCACAACAGCGCCCGATTTCACCATGTCAGCAGAGATCAATCCGGGATGACCTACTGCTGCAATTAGAATATCAGCATTTTGGGTGATGGTTTTGAGGTTGTGCGATCGCGAGTGAGCGATCGTGACTGTGGCATCAGCTTCTAATAGCATCAACGCCATTGGTTTACCCACTAAAATACTGCGTCCCACCACTACTGCCTGTTTTCCCTGCAAAGGAATCTCATATTCTTGTAAAAGCCGCATCACACCAGCCGGGGTACAGCTACGTAAACCGGTTTCTCCCCGTACTAGTCGCCCCAAGTTAACTGGGTGCAATCCATCAGCATCTTTATCGGGATCAATTTGATGTAGCAGAGCCACAGCATCCAAGTGGTTAGGTAAGGGCAGCTGCACAAGAATGCCATCCACTCGTTCATCGTGGTTTAGTGCAGCTATGACCTCTTCTAACTCCTCAAAGGTAGTTTGGGCGGGAAAATGCTTACCAAAAGAGGCGATACCAACTTTAGCGCAGGCTTTTTCTTTATTACGTACATAAGCGGCTGACGCTGGATTATCGCCAACCATCAGCACTGCTAAACCAGGAGGTCGTCCAATTTTTGGTTGTAATTGTGCAATGGCAACAGAAAGTTCTTGCTGAATTTTTGCAGCTATTGCTTTACCATCAAGGAGTTTGGCAGTTTTTGTTTCCATGAGAATTCCCAGCTATATTCGCCTTTTGTCAAAACTTAGCCGTTCCTGGTCTAGAATACCAATTCAGTTTTACTAAAACTGACTCCCGACTCCTGTTGTATCAACATTTCTTGACCTATGTCAGCATTTTTTGTTTTAAAAACCACTGAAAAAGCGCATTTTCAGGTGATTGCCGATTTTTCCGAAATTTATTTTTGATTATTTACTGAGCTGATCTCTATTTGGGGTGTACTCTCAATATACGGTAACTATCACGCTCGACCTTTGAGATAAATTACACCCACAGGTGAATAGCGTCAGCAACCCCGATCTGGGAGATGTTTTTATGAAAAATTATGCTGAACAGCAGAAACTTATATTATTAAGTCAAATCACAAATAAATATTTTCAGCGCCGAGATTTCAGTGGATGTGACTTGAGTAGAATCGACCTAAAAGGAATTGATTTAAGTGGTGTTAACTTCATAGGAGCGGATTTGCGTGGTGCAAATTTGTCTGGCTGTGTTCTGACTCGTGCTAATTTAAGTGGGGCAAATTTGATAGAAGCTAGCTTATCTGAAGCTAATTTGTATGAAGCATCTTTGTGTGAAGCCAACTTGATTAATGCTGATTTAACACGAGCAAATTTGTGCGGAACTTTCTTATGGCGGGTGAAACTCACAGGTAGTAATCTTTGGGGCGCTTCTTTGTGTGATGTGGATTTGAGAGAAGCAGACTTAAGTGAAGCCAGATTAATTGAAGCATCGCTGATTGAAGCTAACTTAAGTTTTGCAAATCTCACAAGAGCAAAGCTATGTGGAGCAAAATTACTAGAAGCTAATTTGACTGAAGCTAACTTAACTGGTGCAGACCTAACATGGGCAAATTTAACCAAGGCAAACTTGAGTAAGGCAAACCTTTGGAAGACAAATCTGATTTATACTAAGTTCCGGGATACTATCATGCCTGATGGCACAATTGAGCAACCTCAAATAGTGATTTATTAGTGGGGAGATGGTGATAATTTTAGATTTTGGATTAAAGAATTGAAATTTAATCCAAAATCTAAAATCCAAAATCCAAAATTGAATTGCCCAATGACTAAAATTCGCGTTGTGAAAAAATAAGACTAGCGATCGCTAACAACATGACACTATAAAGTAAGCCATAGCCAGCATTTGTAATCAGTGCAGTTGTGTCAGGTAATGCTTGCAGACCGTAAACGGCATCATTTTTCAAATCTAATCGAGATAAATCTGGCAAGATGAGAAACAAACCTTGAGTTAGATGTTCTATACCAGGGTTGCGGCTAAGACGCCCAATTTGTACTAAATCTGGAGTAATATTTCCGATCAAATATACCGCAAAGGTTAAAATAGTCGCTAGTAGAGAAGCGGTAAAAACACCGAAGGTAATAGCCACACAGGTGATTAATGACATCTGTAAAATTAAGAAAATTGCCGCAATTAGAATGCTGACCGTTGGATGAGGAATGTTACCAAATTGCAGAAATACTAAATAAATTAGTGTCATAATGGCGACAAGTACAGCTATGACTGCGGATAAACCCAAGTATTTGCCGATGATAATTTCGGTGCGACTGACAGGTTTAGCAATTAACATTAAAATGGTGCGTTTTTCAATTTCTTTATTAACCAGTCCTGTACCAACAAATATTGTCACAATTAACCCGATGGCATTCATCGCCGCCATACCAAAGTCTAAAAACATTTTGTCTTCAGTCGTAGCTGCAAATTCAGGAAGGACGCGGAAAGCGGTGGCGAGTATTAGCGCATAAAAACCAATAATATATAGGATGCGATCGCGTGCCACTTCCTGAAACACATTCTTTGCCAATACAAAAATTCTGTTAATATTCATTTTTCTTTGGGAGTGGAAAACTCGGGCCCCCTCTGGGGATTAGGGGCAATGAGGAGGGAATACAGCATAGGGCATTGGGCGTGGTTATTCTCGTCATCTCCCGCTACACACTTTCCATCCTCCCGGCTGCGGAAGTGGTGAGCCAGGATTTAATTTACTGCCGAGATCACATTCAATTTCTCCAACTGTAATCTTATTCTCTGAATTATTAGCTGCTGTAACTGGTTCAATCCGACAAGATTTCTTCAAGTAATAGCCGCGTGGGTTAGAACTCGGCCCTATCCAAATACTTAATAAATCTAATACGTATCCAGACTTAGTATTAGTTACACGCGGTTCAACGCCCCATAGTTCCTTCTCTTCATATTTATCCAGGTTCTTTTGAATTACTCCCCTACCCAGAGTGCCTACACGCTGTTCCGCACATTGCAACCATTTCTCTACTTCCGACCAAGGACGTTCAGCTATTCGTTCTACTACTAGTGGTTGAAGTTTCTCTAGAATCATAACGCCGTTTTGGGGGATTTTTACTGGTTCTATTGTTCTGACAACAAAGGTACTACGTTTAAAAGTATCTGCCTGCAAACTAGGATATTGTCGTAACCAATTATCCATCACAAAGTAAAACTGAATCCAACAACTTAGTAGCATACTACTAGCAACTAAAATTATGATTCTTTGGCGGTCTTCTGGCTTAGGAATTCGAGCTTTAGCTTCGGTGTCATTTCCTTCAATAAATTCTGGTATTGCCGTAATTAGTGCTGAAATTGTCGGCCAAAAAACTATTGTTCTTGGTGTAATTACATCCTGTTGATTTCCAAATGCAAAAACACTCACTAAAAATCCAGTGATCACTGCCCCGACTGGCATAAAAGTACCGGGAACCCTCAAAGGATCTTCAGTTGTATACCAAGCTGTGCCCGCAATTAAAAATAACCAACCAAAAAAGGCAATTATATCTTTGATATAGCCGATAGCAAAAAATGAAAGTACCCAAGAAAAAACACTCAGATAAATAAATGTCTGCCAAGAATAAGCTTTGGGTGGAACTAATACTTTTCTAATTCCTGCATAAAGCCCTTCCGCAAATTTAAAAAACCCAAATACATCTTTAAGTAGCGTATTCATATTCTTAGTTTCACCTAATTAATCATTATTTTCATCGAAATTCAACAAGTCAGTTCTTGCTATTTTGAGCGAAATAATAAAATAATTGTGATCAGAGTATAACTCAGAGAATTCGCTATTAATATAGTAGTAACTAAACTTGTACTTTGTAATTTAAGATTGGTAAAACTACGCCATCGCCGCCGTTGAAATGTTTCAGGTTCTTCTTCTTCTTGTTTTTTAACAACTGGTTCATTCAATGATAGTAGTAATACCCTGAGAATGAAAAATTTCATCAAAAAAGTAGCAAAGAAAATTACAAAAGCAGTTAATATAATTAAACTTTGGGACTTCGGTGATTTAAAATTATTAAAAAACATATAGTTCATTAATTCTGATTTTACTTGTATCGGCAACATTGGTTCTGATACAAAAAATATGAACCAGCCAATCACGCTAGAAAACAGATTGATAGAAATAGCATAAAAAGTGCTGGATTTTTTATCAAATTTTAGTCGATAGTGCAAAACATATGCTTCGATGGGGATGGCAATTAGTACAAATAAAAAGTCAAACAGAATTCCACCAATGGGAAAAATCCTGGGAAGCATCCAATTTTCGGGCATAAATGGTCAACGGTAAGGGTTAACTGTAGTGAGTATAACTGGGATAGTGAGGGTGATGGGGGAAATTATCCCATTGTTCTTGTCCTTTACTATGCTGGTGTGCCAGTATTCCTCTATTAATATTGTTAATACTTGTACGGACGCGCTAGAAGGACAGTTTCTAAGATGAAAGTACAAGACGTTAGGTAAGATTAAAGACTGCCACGTTATAGCTTTTCCAGAGATGACAAGGAACGGTATCGGTATTCGCACGGCGCAAGTGCGCTCAGAACGGCTCATTGGTCAAATTCACATCTACGATGGCGTGGGTAAAGGTAAGTCTCAAGCGGCTTTAGGGGTGGTTTTGCGCTCCATTGGTTTGGGGATAAATATGCCTAGCAATTCTAACCGCGTTTTACTGTTACGGTTTTTAAAAGGGCCGGGACGTGATTATGACGAAGATGGGGCGATCGCAGCTTTACAGCGCGGTTTTCCCCATTTAATTGACCAGGTTCGCACTGGGAGAGCCGAATTTTTTGGCCCAGAAGAAATTACCACTTTTGACCGAGATGAAGCGGAACGGGGTTGGGATGTCGCCAAAGGTGCGATCGCCAGTGGTTTATATTCAGTTGTGGTCTTGGATGAACTTAACCCCGTTCTGGATTTGGGTTTGCTACCAGTGGATGAAGTCGTGCAGACATTAAAATCCAAACCCCAAGAATTGGAAATCATTGCTACCGGACGCGCCGCACCGCAAAAGCTGCTTGATATTGCAGATTTGCACTCAGAAATGAAACCTCATCACCACCCAACAGCCAAAGCCCTCTTACTTGAAGGGATTGAAATTTATACTGGTGCTGGTAAAGGCAAGTCTACTAGTGCTTTGGGCAAAGCCTTGCAAGCGATTGGTAGGGGAATCAATCATCCAGGGTCTACCCGTGTGTTGATTATGCAGTGGCTTAAAGGTGGTAGTGGCTACACAGAAGACGCAGCGATCGCCGCCTTGCAGCAGTCATATCCAGAAGTGGTGGATCATCAGCGCTGTGGTGGAGATACGATTGTCTGGCGAAATTCCCGGCAAGAATTAGACTACGTAGAAGCGGAAAGGGGTTGGGAAATTGCGAAAGTTGCGATCGCCTCTGGTCTGTATAAAACTATTATTCTCGATGAACTTAATCCCACTGTTGATCTAGAATTACTCCCCGTTGAACCTATTGTCCAAGCTTTACTCCGCAAACCCCGCGACACCGAAATCATTATCACTGGTCGGTGCCAAAATCCACCCGCCTACTTCGACTTGGCTAGCGTCCACTCAGAGGTTTACTGCCACAAACACTATGCAAATCAAGGTGTAGAACTTAAACGAGGCGTAGATTTTTAGGTTCCCCATCCCTTAAAAGGAGATAGGGCAGGTGAATTTGCAGTAAACCTAGAAGGTGGTAAACGACTTGTATTTATGCCAGACAACGACCCCATTCCCATTACCGAGGATGGAAGCATTGATTGGTCAAAAGTTACTGCTGTTTGTATTGAATTCAATTGGAGATTACCATGATTGAGACAACCCGAACATTCACTCCAGATTGGGTATCTTCTCCCGGTGATGCGATCGCTGATATATTAGAAGAGCGTGATTGGACGCAAGCACAATTAGCAGAGCGATTAGGCTACACTACGAAACATATCAGCCTACTCATCAACGGCAAAGCACCTATCAACGAAGAAACAGCCCTGAAGCTAGAACGAGTTTTAGGGAGTACAACAGCATTTTGGCTCAATCGTCAAGCCCAATATCGCGCTGGTTTAGCACGGATAGAAGAAGACAACCGCTTAAAGGAGTGGATATCTTGGTTAGATCAGTTACCAGTTAAAGACTTGATCAACCAAGGTGTAATTCCTAAGTGCCGTTTAATTGAGAAGAATAAGCCTGGTTTGGTAAAAAAGTTACTGCAATTTTTCAGTGTTGCCTAGGAACGTCAAGCAGATCAATGGTCGCGGGAATTTTTGATCCCACCTGAGTATGAGGGAGAATTAAGGAAGCTTAAATATGAAACTGAAGTAATTGATTTTGCGGAACGTATCGGTATTCATTCGGCTATTGTTGTAGGTCGCCTGCAACATGATCATCTAATTGATCCGTCTTGGATGAATGGTTTAAAGGTGAGTTTGGATTTTCAAGGGATAGAATAAGCAGAGGATAATATAAGTCGATATGTTGAAAATAGAGTGGAAATGTGTGAAGTTTGGCGCACTAACGGAAATTTTTACTTTTGGGTAGTAGTATATTTTGCTGAAAGCGATCGTTGCGATCACGCATTAACACAGAGAATAAAAGCTTTAGAGACAAGTGATTAGGGGCTTCCAAAAAATAAAATATTCCCTAACAAATAATGAACAATCACTATCAGGAGCAATCAGGGGTAGCCGTTGGCTGTCCCTGATTCCCTATTTTGTTATATTTCTCAATATTCTTCAAAAGTCCAGAGCAGAGATCGCATTTTGTTTTTGCTAGTTTTCAAAACCGCATTTCTGGTGTACTTGAAAATAGAGAGTACAGTTATCTTGTGGGCAAAGCGTCATCGCCGTCTGAAGGGTACTTCAAAGTTACTACATGCCCATCTTGATGATCAGAATGGCACTTCTGAGTAACAGCGTGTTCATCACTATCAGAAGGGTACTTCTTTGTTGCTACAACGCCGTCTTCACTATCAGAAGGGTACTTCTCAGTCATAAACGTCTGTCCGCCGCTAATTGCTTCTGATTGTTGATCAGAAAGGTCTTCACCGTTTTGCCCTTCTAGAAATCGGGCGAAGAATGGTACTGCTTGTGAATTAAAATCTTCTGGTTTGATCTCAGACATAATCTTTCTCCTATGAAAAGTGAATTTCAATTTAGACTACAACTGAACTTGATGATATTACATAATACATACGTATCAAGAGTATTAATTTTATTAACAAAATATTTGTTTATGTAAAAATAATTGTATAAAATTGAAATTATAATAATCTTTATTAAGTAGTTTGTTAACAACTACTACTGAGTATTCGTTTCACAAAAAGAGAATCTTTCCTTAAAACCCTTTTCTTAGTAAACAATGTCAACCCCAACTCTTGGAGACGCTACGCGAACGGGGAATTCAAAATTCTTGCATTCAAATCCTCATACTTCGACAAGCTCAGTAACCATAAATAAATTTATTTGCTCTGTATCCTTTTCTTCTTCAGTCAAATCTAGAATCAATTTTCTTCTTTGACTATGGTTTGACAGGAACAATTAATTTTCGCTATCCATAAAATCAGATATCAAAGCTGGTAGTCTTGCTTATCTAACTTTTAGTACTGTTCAAATAGGGATTATCAATAATATATTTTTTGTATGAGTTTCTGGTTTTGGTAATCTTGCGATAATTTGGTTCTCCCTACCCAATGCACCAATAAGTATTGGAATGTGGGTAGCAAAACAAAGCTCTCTCAAACTGATACAGCTAGTAATTAACCCACTTGATTTTCAATTATGAAAAATTATATTTTATTAGATATTGACTATTTATCTCGACAGTTTAATCCTATTTACAATTATCCATAACGATGAAATTGCAATATAGAATTTCATACTAGATTAAGTTCAAAAAAAGTGTGTGAGCAATAATTTGCGGACTTTAGAGTGTTTAATAAAGTTATTGCCAAAAGTCTAGTAGAAGCAAAAACATGAAAGGTTTCAAGAAGCTATCCTCAATAGCAATGTTGCTATGTGCCTTTGTGTATCCGCCCTCATTAGCTGAAGCGAAGGATATTTCTTTAAATAATGCTCGCAATGAACAGAGCGCTGCGCCAGAGGCTAACCTAGTTGGAGATAAAACCGGAGAGCTTTTAATTGCTCAATGGCGGTCAAGACGATACGAAAATATCCGGCGACAGCAGATTATCCGACGACGGGAGCGTTTCAGACTATATGAAAATAACCGACGAGGGCCTTTTGAACGATATGAAAATAACCGACGAGGGCCTTTTGAACGATACGAAAATAACCGACGACGGTCTTTTGAACGATACGAAAGAAAATAACCGACGCCGTTATTGATGACTGCTGATACAACAAAGCAATGGTTAGTGGTTGTTCTATTAACCACTAACCATTAACTATCGTTATGTTGTAAGGAAATACCAAAAAATAAATTATCCATAACCTGGCGGTGAGTTATGGCTTTAGCCTAATGCACCTTACTGCTTGGATATTTTTTTAATTGGAAGTCCCTAATGGCTTGCTACTACCTCTGTTTCCAGGCGAACCAGTCGGTCTGCCAAAAGTTTCTCAAGGTCTTCTAATGCCTTGGTAAAACCTTTGATGCCCTCGTCTAGTTTGTCAGTTGCCATGCGGTCAGCCGCGTGCAATTTGTCATAGGTAGCTTTGTCAACGGATATCTTTTCAATTTCCAAGTTTGCTGCCTTGGCAGGGTCGAGTTTGCGTGGCAGTTCTCCAATAGTTGCGTGCAATTCCGCCAAAAGTGCCGGTGAAATTGTCAACAAATCACTACCTGCAAGTTCAGTAATTTCACCAATATTACGGAAGCTAGCTCCCATAACTTCGGTTTTATAGCCGAATTTCTTGTAATAGTTGTAGATTTTGGTGACAGACAAAACTCCTGGATCTTCGGCTGCTGGATAACTATCGCGTCCGGTATCTTTTTTGTGCCAGTCGAGAATCCGACCGACGAAGGGAGAAATTAACGTGACACCAGCTTCTGCACAGGCGATCGCTTGGTGAAGACCGAACAACAAGGTAAGGTTACAATGAATACCTTCTTTTTCAAGAATTTCCGCAGCGCGAATGCCTTCCCAGGTGGTGGCAATTTTAATTAAGACGCGATCGCGGCCAATTCCGGCGGCTTTATACTGGGCAATTAATTCCCGTGCTTTAGTCAGGGTAGCTTCGGTATCGTAGGACAAGCGAGCATCCACTTCCGTAGACACGCGACCGGGAATAATTTGTAAAATCTTTAATCCAAAGGCAACTGCCAGACGGTCAAAAGCTAGAGAAACTATCTGTGCTTGGGTAGCTCCAGCTCCAGCATCTTTCTTGCCCTGGAGTAAAGTTTGATCAACAATTCCCTGATATTCTGGCATCTGCGCCGCAGCAGTAATCAGAGAAGGATTGGTAGTGGCGTCTTGGGGTTTGAACTTTTCAATTGCCTGAATATCCCCTGTATCTGAGACCACAACAGTCATTTTCCGCAATTGTTCCAGTAAATTCTTAGACATAAAATACTCCGTGATGTTTGTTTAGGATTTACCGAAGAAGAAAAAATTCTTTCCGTGACTCTTCGTCCTGACTTGACTGCTGGGGTATTGTGAATTCACCAATTCTGTCTTCAGCAGGACTTCTCATTTATTCCCCAGTTCTTTACACTCTTTACTGTTCCTTCAATTCTGATTCTGGCAATTTTTCGGAATCATTGCCGAAGTTTGCTTACTATCCACAGCCACAGCCCTATTCTAAGTGCCTTATGCCGAAATTGGCTGTCCAATGGAATGCACTTTGATTAGACTAGTTGTTCCCGATTTACCAATTGGAACACCAGAGGTAATTACCACCTTATCGCTCTTATTCGCTAAACCCATCTCTACAACTGTGTTCACCACATTGGTAAACATCTCTTCGGCATTGTGGACTGGTGGGATCAGCAAAGCTTCCACACCCCAAGAAAGCGCTAGTTGGCGATAAGCGGTGATGTCAGAGGTGAGGGCAATAATGGGAGAAGTCGGCCGATATTTAGACACCATTCTCGCCGTACTTCCTGAAGTCGTGTTACAGAGAATTGCCCGTGAGCCTGTTTCATAGGCAATGCGACACACAGATTCTGCCACAGATTCGGTAACGCTGAGACTGCCTGCTTCATGACACCAGGCATGTCTGCTACTCTCATCTAGAGCCTGTTCTGTCCGCACGGCGATGTTGTGCATCATCTGGACAGCGGCGATGGGATATTGTCCAACAGCTGTTTCACCAGAAAGCATTACCGCGTCTGTTCCATCTAAGATGGAGTTGGCAACATCGGTTGCTTCGGCGCGGGTGGGGTCGGGAGCGCTAATCATCGACTCTAGCATTTGGGTGGCTGTAATCACCGGCTTGCCAGCACGATTGCAACGGCGAATAATATCTTTTTGAATTAGGGGTACTTCGTGAATTGGCACTTCCACCCCTAAATCGCCACGGGCAATCATAATCGCGTCGGCAACTTTCAAAATGGAGTCAAAATTTTCTACTGCCTCTGCTCTTTCGATTTTGGCAATTAAGCGGATGGAAGCGCCAGCTGCTTCAATCATCCTTCGGGCGGGTTCTAAGTCTTGTGGCGATCGCACGAAGGACACCGCTACCCAGTCTACACCCAACTGAATCCCAAAGCGCAAATCCAGCAAGTCTTTTTCGGTGATTGAACTGACAGGTAAAGGAGTTTGTGGCAGGTTTACTCCTTTGTGCGTGGAAATTAACCCGCCAATTTTCACTTCGGCTCGAATGCGATCGGCATCGCGATCGGTGACAATCAACTTGACGCGGCCATCATTAATCAAAATCGGTTCGCCTGGTCGCACCATTGCAAATAAAGTTGGCAATGGTAGGGGTAGTTCGTCGATACTCTCACCCTTTTGTTGCAAAACAAAGGTGACTTCACTACCAGCTTCCAGATTTAACCCTTCCGGTGGTAAAATTCCTAAGCGAATCTTCGGGCCACACAGGTCTTGCATAATTGCGATCGGCTTTTGCTGCTCAGTACTAATTTGCCTGAGATACTGAGCCGTTTGGGCGTGGAATTCATAGGCTCCGTGGGAGAAATTCAGCCGCGCCACATTCATTCCAGCTTCTACTAAGGCTTGCAGCTTTTCAGGCGCACATGAAGCCGGCCCAACAGTACAAATGATTTTGGTTCGACGCATAGGGATTGGGGGTTGAGGAATAACTTGCAAATTTGGATACGTAATTCGTAATTCGTAATTAAGAGACTTCAGATTTTATTTGGGTTTCCCGGTTTAAATCTTTAGCCTTCTTTTGCAGAATTGGTATTATGCGGGTGCGTAGGCGTAGACCGTCGTAGCGATCGCACAAAGCATCCAAATTCACACGTGCTTCATATCACTGGTTTGCTAAAAAAGTTACTTGATTTAGTCTTGTTTTCAGGGTATTTACCATCCCAAATCCCAAAAGTCTTTAGTCAAGAGTCAAAAGTCAGGAGTTAGCATTCAAAAGCTAATGACTAATGACTAATGACTAATGACTAATCAAACCACAGCTGCTGTCGATGCCAGTTTTTCCTTCTGTGACATAGACAACATCAGGTCAATCACGCGATTCGAGTAGCCCCACTCGTTGTCATACCAGGCAATTACCTTGAAAAAGTTCGAGTTCAACTCGATACCAGCACCGGCATCGAAGATACTGGAATGGGTATCGCCTTGAAAATCTGTGGAAACTACTTCTTCATCTGTGTAGCCCAAGATACCCGCTAGAGAACCTGCGGCAGCCTCCTTCATCGCAGCACAGATTTCCTGATAACTAGTGGCTTTGGCAGTTTTGAAAGTTAAATCAACTACAGAGACATCGGGAGTCGGAACTCGCAATGCCATACCAGTTAACCTACCCTTCAATTCTGGTAAAACCAGTGCTACGGCTTTAGCTGCGCCTGTGGAGGAGGGAATAATATTCTGGGTTGCACCTCGACCACCCCGCCAGTCCTTTTTGCTGGGGCCGTCTACGGTTGGCTGAGTGGCAGTCATCGCATGAACTGTGGTCATTAACCCTTCAGTTAACCCAAAGTTGTCATTGATCACCTTTGCTATGGGAGCTAGACAGTTTGTAGTGCAGCTAGCATTGGAGACAATGATATCTTTGCTGGGGTCAAAAAGGTGATGATTTACACCAATTAATAGGGTAGGAACTGTATCTGGATCTTTAGTGGGAGCGGAAATTATCACTCGCTTTGCACCTGCCTTCAGGTGGTTTGCCGCCCCTTCATAGCCAGTGAAGAGTCCCGTAGATTCCACGACATAATCTGCACCTAATTGTCCCCAAGGTAACTCTGCTGGATTCCTCACCGACACACAAGGAATAAAGTGTCCGTCAATCACGATGCCATCTTCGTTGGCTTCAACCTTGAGCTTTAATTTACCGTGGGTTGAATCGTACTTTAATAGATAAGCGAGGTTATCTGGTGGTACTAGGTCGTTAATCCCCACAAACTCAATGTTGGGATTATCGACGCCAGCACGAAGCACAAGTCGCCCAATTCGACCGAAGCCATTGATACCAACTTTCAATTTAGTCAAAATTAAACCTCCCGTTGTGGACAGTTGAACAAAAGGAGAAAGTTAAAAGTCAAAATAGATTGCCTTTTACTCTTTACTCTTTGATCGTGACAGTCTCGGTCGGTTAAACCAGGTTTACTTGGCATCTTTTAAGGTTTGGGGCATTGGGGATTAGAAATTGGGAAAACCCCCATTTAATTTTCTACTTATCTCTTTGAGCTAATTGTTCGAGTTTTTACAAAGTCTGATACATTGTTAGATCGCCCAGACTGTTCAAATAATTTGCCTTTGCAACCCACGATTCGTTAAAAGGTAAACAGCGAAAGTTCCTAGCCAGTGACTAGCTGCATAATGTTCACTGACAACATTTGCTAATCCATTGTGACGATGATGAACGGCAGCAGAGCGAAGTGTTTCTATGCGGCGATCGCTATTTGCCAATCCAGAAATGATCCCCTCAAGCATCCAAGCGCGACTGAGATTAAGTCCGTACAAGTGGGATTGCATATAATCTTGAGGATTATCTACTGTGTTCGGTTCTAACCAATTTGCGGAATTCTCGATCGGTATTTGGGGAAGAAAATTAGTCAGCCAGTCAGTGAAAGCTGTTGTTGGCAGGACTCGCCGCATCAAGTCGGCTTCAGCAACGCCAGGAGAGAGAAAATCGTAGCCAAGCGGCTCGAATTGTAAGGAATAGTTGTGATCGTTGAGATAGAATTGCCGTGCTTTGTTCTCTATTAACTCAGTGAAGTCAGTATTTTCGGTAATCCTTGCCCAATCCAGCATCAAACCAAGTGCAAAAGCTGTTTGGTTATGCATCCCTGTGCGATTTGGGAGTTTCAGTGCGTCAATCCAACGGTATAAGTTACCTGGAATCAACTTTTCTAGCGGTTCCAATACCAGCCGCCATTCTTTCGCTTGAGGATGATTCCACTCGTGAAGTTCCGCAGCCAGTTGCAAAAGCCACGCCACACCATAGGGAAATTCAAAAAAGGGCAGGCGTTGGAAATGGGCAATCTCTCCTTGAATCTTCTCAGGTGTTAGGCTCTGCTCAAGTGCTTGCTTTGATGCTGCATTGAAGGAGGCTTCAGGAAAGTGACGCATGAGACGTACTAGCACCCAGTGACTATGTACGGCTGAATGCCAATCTAAGCAGCCATAAAAAGCAGGAGTCAATTCACGCGGTGGTTTTATATCCTCGTCGCTATCAATCCAATACAGACCACTGTTGGGATACTCCCGCCCGATACAATCCAGCACTAATTGAGCAAATTGTGCTGCGATCGTTTCATTAATCTCCAAATTATCGGGTGGCATGGTAACATATTACAATTTTGTGTAAAAGTGTAGCCTTTTTAATGCAGGCGAACGCATTAACATTGCATCGGAACGCATTGGCATTGCAGGGGGACGCATTAACATTGTATTGGAACGCATTGGCATTGCAAAGTATTGCCAAATTTAATTCGCTACCAATTAATGAAATGCTGTACTTAGGGACTGACAAATAAAAAAATACTCAATTACTTCTTGTGGGGTGGGCGTCTCGCCATTGGTGTCAAGTTAAGCCAAAACTCTTTTAAAATCTCGTTTCCAGCCCTCTGGCTGGAAATGCACCTCATCGTGGCTCTGCCGGAAGTTTTGAGGCGGAGCCTCTCAGAATGCATTCCCAGTCTCTGACTATTGGTGACAACTTAAAGCGATGTGTACGACGGGCTACGCCTACGCCAAAATGTCAAGTGGGGTGTGGAGATAAGTCCAAAGTGTGTCGCTGCTGAGATTTAGGTTGATATTTAACAACTCCCAAATCTCGATTTTTGGGAGACATTACTTGTTCAAATATCGAGAAAAAGAAACTCTAGAAATCGCTTAGACAACGCTTGTTGCGATACGCAAGTCGATGCAGCACAATCAATTTGTCTTCTCGATTTAATAACCGATGTAACTCGCGCACCGATGGTACTTGTCGCCACAGTAGTGTTAATACTGCTGCCACCATTAGAGGTAAACCCAGAATCCGGTCGCGTAGTCCTAGCTGTTGGTAATATGACAGTTGATTGTATACCAGTGGTATTAATAGCTCCTCCATCCGCGCCGCGATTGCTTCGTTTTCTGGCGCTGGCATGTTTCTATCCCGCTTGTGATCTGGGTTTCCGACTCTTGGATTTC
>NZ_JAQYWQ010000047.1 GCF_029379315.1 Nostoc sp. S13 | reverse complement strand
CATTGGGCATTGGGCATTGGGCATTGGGCATTGGGCATTGGGCATTGGGCATTGGTTATTCCCCTCATTCCCCTCATTCCCCTCATCTCCCCACTCCCTACTCCCCACTCCCCACTCCCCACTCCCTACTCCCTACTCCCCATTATCCCTTATCCCCAGAGGGGGCCCCACCTTCCCCACTCCCAGAATGCAGCCACTGCGTGGAGAAAGACTCAATGACAACTGCTGAGTTTCTCCTTCACCATTCCACTCAACCTCAGCAGTACCATATAACAGCTTGTTAGGTTGAGTACGCAAACTGGCGATATCTACATTCGCTGTTACCGAACTTGTGCCAGCGTTGACGGCAATTATTAATTCCTCTGTCCCTAAAGTTCGCGCAAAGATATAAAGTTGTCCTTGAGCATAGAGGACTTGGTAATCACCTGTACGCAATGCTGGATAAGTGTGGCGGAGGGCAATTAATTGGCGGTGAGTATTGAAAATTTCTTGATTCCAGTTAGTCTCTAAAGGAAAACCACGACGTGAGTCTGGGTCTATTCCTCCAGGTAAGCCAACTTCATCACCATAGTAGATGCTGGAAGCACCGGGAAAGGTGAGTAGCAGTAGAGTTGACAATTCTATACTCCCAATATCGCCGCCGGCAATGGTCATCAATCGGGCTGTATCGTGACTTGCTAGCAAATTAAGTTGAGTTAGCTGAATTTCCCAAGGGTAAAGTTGCAGTACTTCTTGGATTTTGATGGCGTACTCAGCAGCAAATAAGGGTGGGTAGGGTTGATAGTCGCGGCTTTGGACTTGTTCTAAGACTACGCGATCGCCAGCTGCAAAGGCAATTGTTGGCCCAGCAAATAGATAATTCATCACCCCGTCAAATTGCGTCCCATCTAGCCACTGGCGGGAATCTCCCCACACTTCGCCCACAATGTAAGCTTCGGGATTGACTGCCTTAACGCGATCGCGAAATTCTTGCCAAAAGCCAGGAGTTTTTATTTCAAATGGTACATCCAATCGCCAACCGTCGATGCCGAATTTAATCCAATATTCGGCAATTTCCATAATGTATTCCCGTACTTCTGGATTATCGTGGTTAAATTCTGGCAAGGCACGATTTCCCACCCAACTCCCGTAGTTGGCAGGCAATTCCCCATTGTATGGTGAAAGGGGCCAGCCTTCTATTTTGAACCAATTTACCCAAGGGGAATAGGGGCCATTCTCTAAAACGTCATGGAAAAAGAAAAAGCCCCGGCTGGAATGGTTAAACACTCCATCCAAAACGACTTTGATATTGCGTTGATGCGCTGCATCTAGCAATTCCTTAAAAGCCTCGTTACCCCCCAACATCGGGTCAACTTGGTAATAATCGTGGGTATGATAGCGGTGATTACTGGCGGATTGAAAAATGGGTGTGAAATAAATCGCGTTAATCCCCAAATCCTTTATGTAGTCTAATTGCTCCATGATGCCCCACAAATCGCCGCCTTTATAACCTTGAAGTGTTGGCATAGCTTCCCAATCTTCCCAACGGCCTTCGTGCAACAGCCGTTTGCGCGGTTTTTTGCTTCTGGCAAAGCGGTCTGGGAAGATTTGGTAGAAAACAGCGTGCTTTACCCAGTCTGGTGTTTGAATTTGCATGAATAACTTTTTGTACCTTTAAAAGCGATCGTTGCAAATATTAGCTTCTTTATGGCTCCTACTTATGATAGAAAATCTATCATTTCTCAGTAGTCATTAGCGATTTAGTCTATCTCCTGCTGCTTTATACGCAATAGGACTTATACACACTCTACCTGTAGACTTGTGAGTTTGCGACTTACTACCCACAGCAGATGAATACGGAGCATCCCAAAGTATAGTCCCACATAATTCGCGATAAATATTCGCGAATTATGTGGGACTTTTCCCGCTCTTTTTGCCAAATTGGGATGCTCCCTAGCAACTTGGGTTAATAATAGAACATCAAATTTTGTCTGCAATTAAGATAGAAATTGCTTCTACCCTTCTACTTTGCCCCCTTGTACCACAAAACTCGCCGTTTTTGTACCAAGGTGTCTGTCCTGTGTCCTGAAGAAGTGCGGAATAGTAAACATCATAATTCACTACGGAGAATCCCGTAAGTGCTATTGCAAATCCCTCTAATCGAAGGCTCTGGTCTTTAGTACCACAATACTGACCTAAAGATACCCAGCTTGTGTCTCCAATGTTTTGTATGTGCGCGAAGTATTGCAAACTCACTTGCGCAGAACCAGGTGCAAGTTTAATTAAGAATCCTTCCAACCTTCTACTTTGCCCACTTGTTCCACATAAAAGAGGTTGCTTGACAAAGCTGGTGTCGCCCAAATCCTGTAAATGAGCCTGATACTGAATAACAGCTTTTTGACTAGGCCCAGCTTCAGGATAGTTCCCTGTTGTTTGAGCGTAAGCTTTCTGAACAAGATTAGGTAATGCTAACCCAGTAAGGGCTAAACCACCTTTTACAAAAAAATCTCTACGAGGAATTTTTATACTCATAGTTATCCAATTTTCTGTTTTGTAATTCTTGACAGTGAGGAAAGCTATAGGAATCCTACTTGAATCTTGCTCAGTATACTGAGAAGGAAAGCTTTGTATGTCAAGCTTATAGGCAGCTTAGTTATTCAAAAATCAAATAGGAGTCCTATATGTATAGCTTTTAAACCTCAAGTAAGTATTTAATATACTGTTATTAGCTGATGTCAATTATTTTTTACAAATCTTAATCACCTGTGAATTTATCGTCGAGAGAGCGCTTTTAGATACCCTTGGAAAAGTCACCACGAACGCGGTTACTCTTAAGAGTGCCAGTTAAAAGACCGCCCACTTTCAAAGCGGGGCATATATCGAGTGCTTCAGTATTGAGTAATTTTTACTTGACTGAGTATTCAGTACTCAGTACTCAGTTGGTTAACTACCTACCTCCTAAGCTTATTTGATGTTATCTATGAAAAAAATAGATAACTATAGTCGCATCAAATAATCAAGGCTAAAAAACTACATTGTCTGCATTAATGCTAGAGCGACTTATCCTGCTAAAATCACCGTTTTGCTGACAGTAAATAAATTTAATTTGAGGTAAAAATGAGGCACGAAAAACTTTCTCCCGGACTACTTTTGGCATTTAAGGACTATCAAAATGAAGGAGATAAAGCTTTAGTTCAACACAAAAAATCGCTTGGTATTATTGCCCACAAAAGTCCAGTCAAGCCTACTAAAAGCGTCGTTTTCATCTACTGCGACCATGATGCAGACTTGAGTTATTTATCACAATATAATATTGAAGTCAATCAAAACTCTGGGAGTGTGAGGACGGCTTTCTTACCCTTAGATAGTTTAGATGTCTTATCTGAAGAAGATGTTATTCAGAGGATTAAGCCATCACGCAAACTTCATTTGAGGATGGATACTGCACTGGAAAAAATCAAACTGCCGCAGTTCAAGAACCAAACCGGACTGACTGGTAAAGGAGTAATCATCGGTATTATAGACAGTGGTATTGATCCGAAACACCCCGCTTTTGCTGGACGAATTTTACACATTTGGGATCAAACACTGCCAGGCCCAGGAGTGACGGAGGGCGGCTATGGGGCTGAATTTACAGGAGCGCAACTGACAATTTCTCAAGATACTGGCGGTCATGGTACTCACGTTGCTGGCATTGCCGCCGGTGCCGATGCTAACTATGGCGGTGTCGCACCAGAAGCAGAATTAGTTGTCGTCAGGTCAGATTTACAGGATGCCCACATTGCTGATGGCGTTCGTTACATTTTCCGAGTTGCTAGAGAATTGGGACGCGCAGCAGTGGTAAATCTCAGCTTGGGTGGACACGCTGATGCCCATGATGGTAGCGATTCCCTATCAAAGGTCATTGATGCCGAAACTGGCCCTGGAAGAATTGTTTGCTGTGCTGCGGGTAACGAAGGAAACGATAACATTCATGGACAAGCGACCATACCCAGTGGACGCATTCGTGGTATGCGCTTTAATGTTCCTTTGAATCAAGTCGGCATAGTTTGGTTAAACGGTTGGTATTCCAAAGACCGCGAATTGGAAGTGTCGCTGCGGAGTCCTAACGGTTTTGTCACCCCCTTCCAAAAAATAATTACTGCTGGTAATGCCGCACAAGATCACCAGTTACCAGATGCGCGGGTGCAATTAGCGACACCAGGGCCAGATAAAGCCAACAGCGATCATAATTTCTTTGTGCAAATACGTGGTATCGATCCCTCGCCAGTAATGGGAGGTGTTTGGCAGCTGCGAGTCCGCAACACTTCTTCAACTGACACACGTTTAGATGTGTGGACACTAGATGACAGTTCCTCAGTGTTTTTTACAGGTAAAAGTGTAAAGGATGCGTTAAAAATTGGTTCCCCAGGAGCCGCCAGCAGTGCAGTTACAGTTGCCGCCTATACTACTAAAGCCACATATATAGATATTGACGACCAAGTGCGAGAAATGGGCTTAGAATTGGATACTATTTCGGAATTCAGTAGTGAAGGGCCTCTACGGAATGATGTACACAAGCCGGATGTAGCAGCACCAGGAGCAATGATTGTTTCCACGCTTTCCGCCGATGCAAATTTTGACCGCTCATCGATGATTAATTCCAAGTTTGTGGTTCAGGCTGGTACGAGTATGGCGACACCGTTAGTCAGTGGGTTAGTAGCACTGCTGTTGCAACGTGATCCTAAACTTGATCCGGCTGCTGTGAAAGAATTGCTACATAAAAATAGTGCCATTCCCGGAAAACCCGCAGGCACATTTGATCACAAATGGGGTTATGGAGTGATTAATGCTTTAAATCTGTAATTAGACTGATCAAGGTAGATATTATTTCTGTACAAGGGTAGGCAATAATAACCTCTAAATTTGATAAGTTAAAGTAGGCGATTTTTGCCTATCCTCTTTACCAAGGAATTGCTGATGAATTATCAAAAGCTAGATGCTGCTCTTGCTACAGCCCTAAATGATGTTCAAGATTCAGATGAAACTAGTTTGGCGGTTTTCATCCATACCGAATCAGTTTTAAACTCTACTGCAACTGCGGTTTTAGAAAGTTTAGGCGTGAGTGGTGTTACCAGTGGCAAAGATATTTTCACAGCAACCCTGTCACCAAATGCGATTTCCCAGTTGTCAGAGCAACCTTGGGTGATGTATTTGAAGCGATCGCAGCAATTACGTTTGGTTAATAAACCCGATGTGCGACTTATCCTTAAAACCCCTCTCCAAACCTCTCCCCTAAAAGGAGAGAGGCTTTGATTTTTACTCCCCAACGCTAGTAGGGGAGCCAGTGCCTTGGACGGGTTTGCCGGCTTGTTCGCGTAGCGTCTCCCCTTGGGAGAAGCACCTGGCGTAAGGGGTTGGGGCTTAGGTTTGAGAGTAAAGTTGCACACGGTTGCACAGGGCGTTAATAAGATGATAAATACAGGGAAGTTAGGTGTTTAATAGGCATTGCGTAACCCGACAATGTACGGATAATTTTTTGCTGTTACTGTGAATCAGGTTTTTGTTTTTCTGGAAACTTACACTTCACCTGAATTTCCAGATTACTTTCAGTTGAGCCTTCGGTAATGTAAGGAATGCCGGCCTTGCCACCCAACTTAATGCCAAATTTAAGTGTTACCTCATCAATTTCAGCAGTATTAAAGTCTTTAAAAGCACTAAGAGCATAGATAGTATAAGAGCGAATCATTTGACGAGCTTGTTGCATCCGAGCGATCGCATCTGTTCGCACATCTTTGTATTCTATGCCATCGTCGTCCTCCTGAATTTCCTGAGTTATTTCCGTGGCTGTGACGTTAATCTCAATCTGCTCAATCTCTCCATCTGCTTGGAAAAATAGTTGCTGTACTTCTGACATGAGCTACCTCGATTAAATTTTGTAACGTATCTGAATAAATTTCAGCTTGCTTGCGGAAAAATAACAGATGGTGTTGTTTCTAGTAACACAGCCATTGATTGTGTCTGTCAAGATTATCCCGCATTTACCAACCCAAGGTGTGTGAAATGGCACGATACGCGCTTGTTATTGGCATTGCCGAGTATCTCAGCCCATCATTAGCGCGTTTGTCGAAGACAACAAATGATGCTGAGGCGATCGCGCAACTCTTAGAGCAGTATGGTGATTTCCAGTCTGTGCAAAGACTACCTCAGCGCTGGAATAAAGATAAAAACGGCTATGAAATGGCAGCGCAAAAAGTTACTGGCGCTCAACTTGGTCAAGATTTGAGAACGTTTTTACTAGAGCAAGCTGCTAATAATGAAGCGCTGATTTATTTTAGCGGACACGGTTTTACCATTTCCGACAATTTGGGACAACAAAAAGGATATTTGGCAAGTTCCGATTGTCAGATTGAATTTAAAGAAAACGAAAATATTGAACAAAAATATGGCATTCCCCTAGATAGCCTTAACGACTTAATTCGAGATTCGCAATTGAGTAGTTTAGTGGTGCTACTCGATTGCTGTCATAGTGGCTATTTCTTAGAAAGACAGTTAATAGAAAAAACTCTTAACGCTTTCAGTACACAAAAAGATTATTACTTAATTACAGCTTGTCGGGGCTTTGAGGGTGCCGGAGTGATTAAAAGTGAAGAATATAGTATTTTCACAGGTGCAGTTGTTAAGGGACTGGCGGCTGAAAATGTAGGTAGTAGTAGGCGAATAAGTGGCGATCGCTTGTTTGATTTTGTCAGCAACGAACTTAAAGGTTCTGTACAAGAGCCGATTCGCATGGGTTGGGGACGTTCGATTACTCTGGTTACTTATCCCCAATTAGATATTCCCACAGGCGAAAAAATTGCTTTCAATCAGGAAAATCCTTATCGGGGACTTTATGCTTTTGAATCAGAGCAAGCGCAATATTTTTGTGGACGAGATGAAGCAGTTCGTACCCTAATTTCGCGTTTAGCAGAGAGTCGATTTTTGGCTGTAATTGGCTATTCAGGTAGTGGTAAATCTTCCTTAGTAAAAGCGGGTTTGTTACCGCAACTGAAAGGCGATCGCCTCCCAGGAAGCAGTGAATGGGCGATCGCATCTTTTACACCAGGAGAGCATCCTTTAGGTAAATTGGTTGATATTTTAGCTCGACAACAGCAAAATCAGCCGCATCTATTATTTATCGATCAATTTGAAGAAATATTTACCCTTTGTCAAGACGATGAGGAACGCAAAACTTTTATCCGCTTAATAGCACAGGAAGTAAAAAAGGCTGAGGTAGAAACGCGGATAATTTTGACAATTCGCGGTGATTTCTTAAATCGTTGTGCTGACTATCGAGAAATTATTACTCTCATTAATAATATTCCTCCCACATCATTCATCATCACACCGATGTCTTTTGCTGAGTTAGAAGAAGCAATTGAAAAACCAGCCAAATTACATGGGGTAACATTTGAGAGTGGTTTAGTTTCTCAAATTTCCGCCGATGTATTCAACCGTCCTGGTGTATTACCCATACTGCAATATGCGCTTAAGGAATTATGGCGAGTTTGCATTGAAGAACCTGAATCGCCAGAACCACTTTTAACTCGTAAAGGTTATGAGGAAATTGGCGGAGTTAAAGGAGCTTTAGATAAACGAGCGACAATTTTGTATCAAAGTTTAACAACTGTAGATCAAGCCTTTGCGCGTTGCTTGTTTATGGAATTGGTGCAGTTAGGTGAAGCTGGAGAAGTGACGCGGCGGCGTGCTACCTGGGAGAGATTAGAAGTAGTTGCAGATTCTCCACAACAATTGCAAAGGGTTGTAGGATTACTGGCAGGTTCTCAACAACGTTTAATTATCACTGATCAAAATACTGTAGAAGTTGCTCATGAAGCACTTTTATCTGAGTGGAAATTATTAAATACTTGGATTGCTGAAAATCTGGATAATATTCGTCTGAGTCGTTCTTTAGAGGAAGATTGCCAGGAATGGGTACAAAGATTTAATAAATCGGATGATGCACTGTTAACAGGTGCAAACTTGGCTGTAATTTCTGAGTGGGTGAATAAGACTCAGCCAAGACTTACGCTATTAGAATCAGACTTTTTGCATAAGAGTTTGGAGAGACGCGATCGCCAAAATCAGGCAGAATTAGAGCAAGCAAAAAAACTTCAACAAGAAGCAGAAGCCAAAGCCAAAGCTGAATCACAAAGAACTAGATTCGCGATCGCTTCTGCAACACTTGTAGTCTTATCTCTAGGATTGGGATTTTTTGTATGGCGATTAAGAACAGAGAATACAGTCAAAAATACGATAGCTTCTACTGCTTTAACTTCAACACCTAACCTACTTTTAGATGCAGGTTCTCAACTTGAAGCAGTTATAGAAAGTGTTAAAGCACTCAAGCAATTACAAAATATAGGTCTTGAAGATCCTAACACACTCAATAAATTTAAATTAGTAATTGATAAAGTGCAAGAACATAACCGTTTAGAGGGACATACGGATTCTGTTACCAGTGTAAGTGTCAGTCCTACAGAAAACCTTATTGTTTCTGGAAGCAGAGATAAAACTGTGAAAATTTGGAAGTTTAATGGCACTTTAGTTAAAACTATGACACATGATGCTGCTGTCTATAGTGTCAATTTTAGTCCTGACGGTCAGTATATAGTCTCTGTTGGTGCTGATAAAAAAGTGAAACTCTGGAAGAAAGATGGTACTTTCCTGGATTCGGTTACAGAAGAGAAAAATATCTATTTTGTCAATTTTAGTCCTGATAAGGAAATAATTTCTACTGGGGAAGATGGTGCTGTAAAGTTATGGAAATATGACTCATCAAAAATCATAAAAAAACCTTATAAAACCATACTAGGAAATGGCAAAGACAAAGTTTGGAGTGCAGAATTTAGTCATAATAATAGTGGTGAAAATATTGTCATTGCCTCCGATGATGGAAACATTAGAATATTCACCAAAAATGGCACTCCTGTTGCTACTTTACCAGGACATATTGCAGCAGTCCATTATGCAAGTTTTGGTCTTAATAACAATGCTATCATTTCCTCTAGCTACGATAATACAGTTAGAATGTGGCGAAGGGGAAATGACAAAAAAACGTGGTCAAATGTGACAATAGTAGAGGCTAATACTGCCTACAAAGTTAAATTTAGCCCAGACTATAAAACGATCGCTGCTACTAATATTGACGGAAATATCCAACTATGGAAAGATGCTCAACTCACTCAACAATATTTTATAGGAAGACACAGAGATAAAATCACAGACTTGAGCTTTAGTAATGATAGTAAATGGATTGTTACTGCCAGTCGCGACCAAACTCTAAGAATATGGAGTTTAGATTCTCACTCGGAAAATACATCCCAGACAAATACTACTAGTTTATTAAAAAAAGGCTGTAGTTGGCTATGGGAATATTTAAATAATAATGATAAGGCACACCAAAAATATGTTGATGTTCGTCATATTTGTGAAAATGCCAAAAAATAAAAAGATTTAATATGATTAAAATACATAATTTAAGTGTATAATACTGATGACGATTATAAAAATTTAGAGCATGGAAAACTTAGAAGCTAATTCCGATAATTCCGAACCCACCCAGTCTCAAAGTCAGGATGCTGGAGGAAAAGGAACCAACTCCAAACAATCTCCATCAGAACCTGGACCTTCTCACACAGAACCTGGACCTTCTCACACAGGACCTGCACCTTCTGACTCACCAGAACCTGGACCTTCTCACTCTGGAACAACACATAACAGCCCAAAAAAAGCCGATAAATAGCCGCCTAATAATCTAAGCAATTCTCAGTGCAGGACTTTGACGATCGCATAAATGGCACTTATTTCATTAATTAGATTCTTCTCGTACAATTCTCTTTGGAGGGGATTTTATTGCTTAACTGATTTCAAGCGATCGCCTCAATCCATAACCATAACTAGCAAATGGGTTATTAGCAAATAGACCTCTTGCAAAAGTCAAAAAATTAAAAATGTCATTCTGAGCGGAACGCAGTGGACAGAAGAATCTCACTACTTTGTTTAGCTCCGCTCAATATGACAATTTAAGCATTTATGCAAGAGGTCTAATCTCTTTAAACTTATGTTTTTTTACCATAACCTGAAATTTAGTTATGTCTCTCAGCATAAGTGTAGTCTTGCGATCGCCCCTCATTCTTCATTCCAATTAATACAGATGTTCTATTTTCTCTCCCGATCAGCCGCACTACCCATCACAAGCAGCATTCTGTAAAATTCATCCCAAAGAATCAGACGATCCCCCTTACCTGTGGTGGCAGACAGTCCTAAACTTAAGATGAGAGTTGAACAGGCAGTCGGGAGAAATTTTGTGAAAAAAGTATTATCAATCATTCTTGGTGGTGGCGCGGGTACTCGACTTTACCCACTAACCAAACTCCGCGCTAAACCAGCAGTGCCAGTAGCGGGGAAGTACCGCTTAATCGATATCCCTGTGAGTAACTGCATAAATTCCGAAATATTCAAAATCTACGTCCTGACACAATTCAACTCAGCTTCCCTGAATCGTCACATCGCCCGCACCTACAATTTTAGTGGCTTCAGCGAAGGCTTTGTGGAAGTCCTAGCCGCACAGCAAACGCCAGAAAACCCCAACTGGTTCCAAGGTACAGCCGATGCTGTGCGTCAGTATCTATGGTTGCTGGAAGAATGGAATGCTGACGAATATCTGATCCTCTCAGGAGATCACCTCTACCGCATGGATTACCGTCTATTTATCCAGCGCCATAGAGAAACCAATGCTGATATTACTCTCTCAGTCATCCCCATTGATGAGCGCCGCGCCTCAGATTTTGGTTTAATGAAAATTGACAATTCTGGTAGGGTAATTGACTTTAGCGAAAAACCCAAAGGCGAAGCGTTAACCCGAATGCAAGTTGATACAAGCGTACTGGGATTAACAAAAGAACAAGCCAAATTACAGCCTTACATTGCCTCAATGGGGATTTATGTCTTTAAAAAAGAGGTTTTGTTCAAGTTATTGAGAGAATCTTTAGAACGGACAGATTTTGGCAAAGAAATTATTCCTGATGCTTCTAAAGATTACAACGTTCAAGCTTATCTATTTGATGACTACTGGGAAGACATTGGAACAATTGAGGCATTTTATCAAGCAAATTTAGCACTAACTCAGCAACCCCAGCCACCCTTTAGTTTCTACGATGAAGAAGCGCCAATTTATACCCGTGCTCGCTACTTACCTCCAAGTAAACTTTTAGATTGCCAGATCACAGAATCAATTATTGGCGAAGGTTGTATTTTGAAGAATTGCCGCATTCAACATTCAGTTTTAGGAGTGCGATCGCGGATTGAATCTGGCTGCGTCATTGAAGAGTCTTTGCTCATGGGTGCAGATTTTTATCAAGCTTTTGTAGAACGGCAATGTAACGTTGAAAAAGGTGACATTCCCGTAGGTATTGGTACTGACTCAATTATTCGCGGTGCCATCATTGATAAAAACGCCAGTATCGGTCACGATGTCAAAATTATCAATAAAGATAACGTGCAAGAAGCTGACCGTGAAAGTCAAGGTTTCTATATCCGTAGTGGCATCGTAGTTGTGCTGAAAAATGCTGTAATTCCTGATGGAACGATCATTTAGTCATTAGTCATTAGTCATTAGTCATTAGTCATTGGTTAATAGTTACAAATAACAAAGGACAAAGGACAAAGGACAAATGACTAAACTCATTTTACTGATTGGTCTTCCAGGTAGCGGTAAGTCAACTTTGGCAAAACAATTACTGGCAGAATGTCCCCAGATGTCGCTGATTTCTACGGATGCCATCCGGGGGCAATTGTTCGGTTCCCAAGCCGTTCAGGGGGCGTGGCTGCCGATTTGGCGCGAAATTGAGCGGCAATTTCAGCAAGCTATTTCCACAGATAATACAGCTATTTTCGACGCCACCAATGCCCAGCGCCGCCATCGTCGCGAAGTCGTTGCTTTAGCCCGTAACTTGGGTTTTACCCAGATTACGGGAATTTGGGTGGATACGCCAGTTTGGCTGTGTTTGGCACGCAATAAAAGGCGATCGCGCCAGGTTCCCGAAGAAATTATTTTGCGGATGCACCGTCAACTCCGGGATGCCCCCCCAAGCCTGGAAGAAGGACTAGACAACCTGATCCGCTTATCAGAAAAATCGGAGTACGGAAATTGCGATCGCCCAGTGAGCAAGAACCACACTTGATTTTGTATATTGTTTGTTAATTTAAAATCAGATTCTTTTGCTTGGCACTACACCGGGCAAACTAAACATCAAACATCTCTGATCTTAAAAAAAAACGTAACGGGAATTTTTATAGGAGGCTGGTAGATGGCTGCAACCGACTTCAAAGACTATTACGCTATTTTGGGAGTTAGTAAGACTGCCACTCCAGAGGAAATTAAACAAGCCTTTCGGAAACTAGCCCGCAAGTATCACCCTGATGTTAATCCAAACAACAAACAGGCAGAGGCACGCTTCAAAGAAGTTAGCGAAGCCTACGAAGTGGTGTCAGACCCAGATAAACGCAAAAAGTATGACCAATTTGGTCAATATTGGAAACAAGCTGGTGAAGGTTTCCCATCCGGCGGTGTTGGTGCCGATATGGGTAACTTTGACTTTAGTCAATACGGTAATTTTGATGAGTTCATCAATGAGTTGTTAGGACGCTTTGGTGGTGCTACCCCTCGTGGTGGGCGACAAAGTTACTCACAAAGTTACTCTTACCGCCCTCCTACAGGTGCGCCAAGTGGTTTTAACGGCTTTAACGATTTTGGGTTTCAAGATGCAGGTGCGGCTACTAGCCAGGATAGTGAAGCTGCGATCGCTCTAACTTTTGCTGAAGCATTTAACGGTGTGCAAAAGCGCTTCAGTTTAGGTAACGAAACAATAGATGTTCGTATCCCATCCGGGTCTAAAACTGGTACTCGCCTGCGTGTGCGGGGTAAAGGTCAAATTAACCCGATGACTCAACAACGAGGGGATTTATACTTAAAAGTCGAACTTCAGCCGCACTCGTTCTTCCAAATGGAAGGCGATAATCTTGTTTGCGAAGTGGCAATCACACCAGATGAAGCTACCTTAGGAGCGTCTATTGATGTACCCACTCCTGATGGTTCAGTTAATGTGAAGCTGCCTGCGGGAGTGCGTTCTGGTCAATCCCTGCGTTTACGTGGCAAAGGTTGGCCTCTCGCCAAGGGTGGACGCGGCGATCAGTTAGTCAAGGTGGCGATCATTCCACCAAAAGACCTCAGCCAACAAGAGCGGGAATATTATGAAAAAATCAGGGCTATACGTACTTATAATCCCCGCAGTCATTTGAACCAAGTCAGGCTGTGAATATTTTGGATTTTAGAGACGCGAAATGGAGCGCTATGTTAGCGTAGCTGGGCGTTTGCGATAGCGTCTCGTAGAGAAGCCCAGTGCAGTTTTGCGTCTCTAAATTAATTAGGTATGAATTTACTGTGCGATTTGTATATTATCCGTGGTGAGGATCTTCTCGGTCAGCGAATGGTTCAATTGTGAATGCAGATTTGAACGGAAGCGCAAATATTCTTTCTAAAGTAGCCAGCTTTTGTTCGCTTAGACTTAGGTTTACTGGGTAGGGGGGTTTTGGTGCGATTTGTTTAATCTAAATAAGTAGAAATGCTTAGGGACAGTTAGCTGGTTCCATTAGCCAGACAACTGAATGACCTTGTAGGTGAAAATCCTACCGCCCAGGTGCAGGGCTGAAAGCACTTCCCCTACGGTAGCGACTAGCCATCAATCTGTAAAGCGGGGACGAAAGGTGGCTCTACTAACAGCCTAAGTTAATAATCCATCGAGCAGAGTACCCATGAGTAAAAGCCTCGGCTTGAAGATGCACTTGAATCGTCGTCAGTCTAAACCAGCGAAATAAGGCTGTCCGCTCTCCCTAGAGCCAAAAGGCAAGGGATAGGGAATTGGCAAATCAAATATTGACCAATCAGCACTTCCCGTAAACCCGGCGAATAGCATCACTCTAAAGGTACATAGTATGGTCATTCGGAACGAAGTAACCTCTCGTATGCTCTCAGATGGTCGAATACCTGAGTAGGTGCTAACCGTATGCAACGAGCAGGAAAGATTAAGTCAGAAGCGAATTTCTGGGGTAATGCCGAGAATATGCTGACAGATTTACGGTGATTTGGAGTGTAGAGTCAAAGATAACTGCTGGTGGTAGCCCGTAAGAATAAAAAGGCAAATCTCGATTACTGGGTATAGAAAATGCGACTCTGAGAAAAAGGTCATCGTGAAAATTTTTACCGACTTGCAGAATATTCCCAACTACAGGAATACCAAGTTTTTTTTATTCGTTTTCATCGCCGATACCTGAGAGCATTAAGATTTTTGGACTTGCGATCGCACCTACACTCAAAATAACTTCCTTGTTTACGTTAGCAAATTGTTCTTGATTATCTTTAATATATTTAATACCAACTGCTATTGAATTATCGATAGTAGTCTCGCCGGAATCTCAAAATATTGAGCAGGCAAAAATTTTAGCTAGAGAAGTTTTACCTAAAGTAAATTTGAATACAGCATCACGAAATACTATTTTAGCTGCACTCAGATACTTAATACAGAACCAAGTAGTGCATTAAAGGATGTAGATCCTATTGTTGCGACAAACCGAATTGCGGAGTCTAATCGCAAAACTTGGTCTAATTTTAACCCGATTATTACCTTGAAATGTGGAATTACTAAAAGCAAAAAGTTGGACGCACTTGCAAAAGTCTTCTTTATCTCATCATTACCAGCTTCACCACCGTTACCACCACCAGAAATTGTAAGTATTAAATCTGCATCAAGAGATGAAATATTTACTCGTTTGAGTTATTTATCAAAATCCCAAATAAATGGCTTTGAAGCTATTGATGTAGAAAAATCATCTGATGTTATATTCAGTGCTAGTAAAGGCAAGTGGAAAAGCTTAAATCCTATCTCCAAACTTGAATGTAGCATTGATACTATAAAAATCAAGGCTCTTAAGAAAGTGTTTAATCTTTAATCTCATCCACCAATTACAGGAATCACTGAGACTATTTTCTCAGCTTCATCTACCGTTATCTGCGCTAGCCCAAACTGTTCAATTACTGCTGCATTTGTCGTCAAATGTCTACTCACCTCAGCCACTCGATATTGACTTTCTTGTGAAGCTAAAGCGGCTGGCAATAATAATTGGTCTGCTAAATGTTCATCCACGGCTGCGCCGGTTTGATGAAACTCAAGTAGTTGCTGACAAGCAATCTCTGCAACTGTCTCCGCCGACATCCGTAATCGCCCAAACCCACCAAAGCCAGTCAAGCTGTTCTGATACTCAGCAGTTAGAAAAATACCAGCCCCAGGTGCCACACCTCTTTCTCGCAAAGCCTGTACAGTAACTTTCAAATGGGCTGAACGTAACAAATTCTCCGCACGATTCGCCATTCGTTGCGGAATATGCGAAGGTAATTCCGTTACCACTGCTAGTCCCCGTACCTGTTGTAAATCTCCCCGTTCCAACAAGTGGATTCCGCCGAGTTTACCACCGCCACTCACCTGTAACTCTACCTCTCCCCCACCTTGGGGAAACCACCCCCAAGCGCTTAACTTAAGTTGAGCTTCTACACCCATACGTTGCAATATCGGCAGATAAACTTGCTCAATGTACGTCACTGTCGGGCTAAAGTTCACATGAGTTCCACCCTTTAGTGTTACTTGGGAATTGCCGGATGCTAGTGCCAGAGGTAAGAGAATTGTCTGTAAAACTAGAGCGATCGCACCCGCAGAACCACCTTGTTGTGCTTTACTAACATCAAAGGTATAAATTCCAGCTTGCACAGCACTACCTGGGATGAATTCCAGCAGCATTGAACCCAAAGCATCACCCCGGAGTTGGGCATTACAAATTCTCGCCGCCGCCCGAACTGCTGTTAAGTGTTGTGCTGCTAATCCTGGCTTTTTGCGTCCAGCGCGAATGCCTGAAATTCTTATGGATTCGCCGGTGATAGCGGCTAGACTTAAGGAAGTGCGAAGAACTTGTCCGCCTCCCTCTCCGTAGGAACCGTCAATTTCAATCATGGGCGGTTTTGGGATGTTGGATTTTGCTTTATTCCCACGGCTTTATAAAATTAAAACACAAATTATAAACGCCCAACAGCTAGCTTTTTGAAGGGAGGTTACACAAATATACAGAGAAAGTTCTGATATGTGTTTCTGTAGTTTGCTAATTTACATGATGTGCAACTTAATATTCTGACCTCTATCCTACAAAGAGAAAGACTTTGAATTCTCCCCATTCCCTACTAGTAAAAGTTGCACATGGCGTTAATTTTGAATTTGGAATTGAAGAACCTTGCTTTTACCAGGATTCATCAACCCATAAGGATCAACTATTTTTTTAAATTTTAACTGTTCAGGATCAATAACTTTTCTGCCCCCGTCTTCAATAATATACGTGTGAGGATTGGCAATACTCACACCCTGTTCTTCGTGATAGCGGATAATCTCGTTGAGGCGTTCTTCTGTGGTGTAGCGCACAAGTTGCAAAGCACCAGGAACTACCGCACCGTTCACCCGAAAGAATTCTAAATGCATCATTACCTCATCGCTAAAGTGATGATACATATGCTCTACTATTTGCAAATTGCGTAGGCGCAGCTCGCCGCAGGCATCGCTAGGAAACATACTTTGTAAGTAGGTAATTGCAGTATCTACACTCCGGGCGTGTAAGGTGGTATGGTTCCAGCAAAATTCTGCTAAATGTATACCTTTGGTTGCTTCCTCGGCTGGTTTTTCATAGGTAATCTGGCCGTCGTATTGCTGCACCAAACCCGGCAAGAATTCCAAACTCGATTCGGAAATTATCAAAAATACTGGGTGAGTTCCTTCAGGAATGTACTGTTGTAGGGCGTGAAAGTATTGGGGAATTTGGGATGCAAAGACAGAAATCAACTTCTTAATCATCCCATCAGCATTGCCAAGAGCCTGACCAAACTTTGCTGCTGTCATAAAGTCGTCAAATGTGACAATGATTTCTACCCAAGGATAAGCTGGTGCTAAGGGAATTTCTACTTCGGTGATAATGCCGTTAATTCCCCAAGCATGATTCACCTTTTGTACATCGTCCCCGCGTAATTCCATCGCACGGGGTTCATCTTCTACAGTTACTACTCGCAGTGCTAGGATATTACCGCGATCGCTTAGTAACCCATATTGTATCGAGCCAATGCCCCCACTTCCCCCAGCAATAAATCCACCAATTGTAGCTGTGCGGTAAGTCGAGGGTGCCATGCGGATTTCCCAGCCGATTTCTCTGGATTTTTTATCCAAAGCCGCCAACTTCACCCCAGCTTCTACCCGCGCTACCCCCGGTTTTACCCAAGGAATCTCTTGCATCCGCGTCATATCTAAAATTACGCCACCGTGCAACGGTACGCATTGGCCATAATTCCCAGTTCCCGCACCCCGCACTGTTACGGGTACACGGTGTTTCGCACAGGCGGCTGCAACTTTTAAAACCTCTGCTTCATTGGCGGGACGCACTACTATATCCCCAATTTTTCCTTCTAGTTTGGGTACTAGTACGGGGCTAAAGGTGTGATAATCCTGGGATAATTTTGCGACTTGGGCTGAGTCGGTAATGGTTTCTATGCCTTTTAGAGAATTAATCAGGGCATTTAATGTTGTCGTCATAGCTGATATCTTTTTTTAACACAAAGGGACGCTGAGGAAAGCGCAGAGGAACGCAGGGGAGGTATTGATTGCCAAGATTAATATATCTACTACTTGGATGTAAAAATCGCTCTACTTAAGATTTTCATAGTTTTTACTTAACATACTTTTAGTAAATTAATAGGAGTAATCAAGTTAAAAATATGAAAGTATGCTTAGGGAGGAAATGTGAGAAAATTTTATTCAGTTGAAAAAAGTAGAGGTTTTGAGTTAAATAAAATATTTCGATGGTTAAAGCATAAATGGCTGCTGCGCTTAAGTGTTGTTTTACTTGTGGCTTGTTTGTTAACTATAAGTGTGCATTCTTTAGCAGTGCAACCAGGAGTAAGTAAATCACAACCCAAGGTGATTTTGATTTCTCTAGATGGAGCCACCCCAGATTTTGTCGAACAGTATCTTAAGAGTGGTGTCCTGAGTCCAAAACAAGGATTGGGACTGATTAAAAACAAGGGAGTTTATGCAGAGCGAAACATAACCTGTAGCGCATCTCTGACTGCTGCTTGCCATATTGCAATCAGTACGGGTTCTACGGCTGCACGTAATGATATTAATGCCAACACATTTCACCTAGTAGCCAGCCCATTCACTTCTAACATAAGTGGTTTTGCGGCTCCGATCGGCGGATATTCGACTACTGGCCCTGCTGCAAGTTTGCACCCAACTGCTGAACCACTGTGGATTGGACTCCAGCAAAATGGGAAGAAAGTTGTGACTGCAACTTTTCCCGGAGCAGATGGAGTTGATGTTGCACTACCAGGTTTAACTAACAGCCCAATTATTCAACCCGCTAGTAAGAGAACCGTATCTTATACAGTCCCTTTTGGAGCTTTTGCTGGTGCAGGTGCTAAAGGTTTTAGTTTGACGGCAGCCAACTTCAGCTTGGCATCCAGTCAAACTGTCAGTCAACTCAAAACAGCAGGAAAAGTTTCTTACAGCCCAATTTTGCAAGCAACTCTTGGCGATCAATTTCTTGTTGGTGGTGTTAACTATGATATCCAAGTTGCTGCATTTGATACCAGCAATAATCATCAAAAGGACTATGACACGCTAGTATTTTTTGATTCTAATATTGGGATTCAACATCAACCTTTCAATTTACCATCAACTGGGCCAGCATACGTAAGAGCGCAGGATAGAAGATCCAGCTTATTTTATTTAGAAGGTAGTTCCAACAAAGCCGGAACTGCTTTTTATGTCACTAATCTGGCTCCTGACTTGAGTAGTGTGAGGATTGCGCGTTACGGTGCTAACGCTATTCCTAATAATCCCGCAGTCCAAACTATAGTTGATGACATTAATAATAACGTTGGTTTCTGGTCGCCTCAGTCTGATTACCGAATTATGGAACGATTGAGTCCGGGATTTAACACTTTCCCGGACATGGAACTAGAAGCTATCTATGAAGACCAAGTTCGAGGTTTTGTAGATTATCAGACGCGGATTGCTTTGAGAGCAATCAAGCAAAATCCCAATGCTTCACTCGTGATGGTTTATATTGAGCAGCCAGACGGCTCTGAACACCAGTTTCTCTTAACTGATTTACGTCAAGCAACTAATCCGAGCAATCCTAATACAATCGGTGCAGCGCAAGACAAAGCAAAAGTCGCTCGATATAAGTCTTATGTACAAACTGCTTATCGGGCAGCTAATGATGCTGTACAACGGATCATTAATGCAGTAGGTACGGATAGTCAGGGGAGACCAAACAGTAACATTATTGTAGTATCGGATCATGGTTTTTCTACCTTTCACACCACGGTTAACCTGAATAACTTCCTCAAGAGTAAAGGTTTTGACTCAAATAAAGTCCGAAGTGTAACATCGGGGCCAGCAGCTAACATTTATATTAATCTTCAGGGACGGGAACCTAACGGCATCGTCAGTCGCTCTGAATATGTCACTATCCAAAAACAAATTGTCGCCGCTCTTAAGGAATTGGTAGACACGAATTATAAATATGTATCGTCAAAACAGCAAGCCATTTTTGATAAGATTTATGCTCGTCCGTTGCCAGCGAATTTAAACGAGCCAAAATTTGGACTGGATACTAGCGAATTTGTTGGTCAGGATAGTGGTGATGTCTTCGCAATTATGAGCGATGGTTATAACTTTGACGGAATTCAAAGTCCTGTGGTGACTCGTTTGGGGGATGCCAACAATTTAGTGTTTTCAGTACCTAATTTCTACGGAGCGCATGGCTATGATCCGAATATATCCAAACTGAGTGCGATTTTCTACGCGGCTGGCCCCGATATCAGTCGTCGTGGCAGTATCGGCACGATTCACAATATTGATGTGGCTCCAACTATCAATAATTTACTGGGCGTTCCTTCTGCTTCAACGGTTCAGGGACAGGTTATCAAACTCAATTCCAGCCCTGCCCTCAGTCCTAGTTGATGACGTATGAACCACGCGGTAGAATGATTACTGAAACAGTGCTGAATAAATAAATTTACTATTCTTTACACCTCTTGGGGAAGGATTCTACATTCTTCCTCTTTTCCCAATTGAGGGTTGAAATTTAAACGCAAAGGGAAGGCAGCTCGGCAACAGGGGAGCCACTGCCGCCCAGAATATTTGCCGAAAATAGGGTTAATAAGACTAAAAAACCTAATTTCCTTAAATAAACCGGGTTTAGAGTACCTGTAATATGGGAGACTTGGCAATATTCCCTTAATTGAGAATATAGTTTCGATGAGTAGTTTAATTTACTTGTGTCTAATTTGTCATGAACGTTGCAATCATTGGTTGTGGTTATGTTGGTTCTAAACTTGCTCAATATTGGCAGCAAAAAATGGATTTTGTTGTCAGTGTAACCACAACTTCCCCTGAGCGTGTCCCGGCACTAGAATCAGTATCACAAAGAGTTGTAGTTACCCGTGGGAATGACCTAGATAGTCTAAAATCAGTTTTACATAATCAAGATGTTGTACTTTTGAGTGTTGGTGCAAAAGGTGGGGAAGTTTATGAAGAAACTTATCTACAAACTGCCCAAAGTTTAGTTTCATCCTTGCAGCAGATTAAGAGTGTGAAACAATTAATATACACAGGGAGTTATGCAGTGTATGGTGATAGAAATGGTGTATGGGTAGATGAAGAAACACCGCTTGCACCTGCTAATTTAAATGCACAAATCCTCCGAAAAACAGAGGATGTGTTGCTATCAGCATCTAGCGAAAATCTTCGTGTTTGTATCTTCCGTTTAGGAGGGATTTATGGGACTGGCAGGGAACTGTTAAAAATATTTAGCAGATATTCTGGTGCAACCCGTCCTGGCAATGGCGAGGATATCACAAACTGGATTCATTTGGATGATATTGTTGGTGCGATAGAATTTGCCCGTCATCGTCGTTTGCAAGGGATTTACAATCTGGTAGATGATGCACATCTCACCAGTCGAGACTTGCTAGATAGCTTATTTGAAAAACATAATTTACCCAAAGTGAAATGGGATACTTCTATCAAGAGTACCCGCCCATATAATGCTTGGGTGTCGAATGAAAAGCTTAAAGAGGCTGGATACCAGTTAATTCATCCACAGATGATTTTTTAAGAAGTATTAAAAACTAGGAATTATGCAACCATATGCTGTAGCTAAGTGGGGAGTGGGGAGTGGGGAGTGGGGAGTTAAAAATTCTTCTGCTGCTCCTCATCTCCCTTATCTTCTAGCTTTTTGCGCCTTGAGTATCGAGAGAAAGCGATCGCACCTCGGCTGTAATTCCTTCTTGTTGCCAAGCCGATAACATCGCCGCCTCCACTGCCTCTGAGTGTAACTTATCCGCCAAAGCTAACAGTGTCGGCCCTGCGCCACTAATTACCATACCATAAGCACCAGCACTAACAGCTGCGATGTTGACAGCATCATAACCAGGGATTAAAGCTTTGCGATAGGGCTGATGCAATCTATCTTGCAAAGCTGTCTCTAACCATTGTCCGTTACCAGTTTCCAGTCCGCGCAACAATAACCCCAGATGTGCCATATTGAAAATCGCATCGGCGCGACTCACTTGAGTTGGGAGAACGCTCCGCGCCTGTGAAGTGGAAAGTTCAAAATTAGGAATAGCCACAACTGGTACAACATCTTGATGCCAGGGAACATCACAAATTTCCCAAGCTGCACCACTGGTAGCAGCGAGACGACATCCACCCAACAAGGCTGGAACTACATTATCAGGATGCCCTTCCATTGCGATCGCTAACTCCATCACTTGCGACTGAGAGAGAGTAGCACCCTCAAGTTGATTAGCAGCAACTAAGCCACCAACAATTGCTGTCGCCGAACTACCCAAACCCCTCGCTAACGGGACACCTAACTTAATCTCTATTTTCACAGTCGGCGGTGTCTGCTCTATATGTTGATAGAATTTGAGAAACGCTTGGTAGAGGAGATTACTCTCATCAGTTTGGACTCGTGCAGCTTCCGTACCAGTGACATGAATAGTTAGCCCACCTTCTTCTAGGCGAGTGAACTTGAACTCGTTGTACAGCTTTAATGCTGCACCGATGCAATCAAAACCAGGCCCTAAATTCGCAGTTGTGGCGGGAACGGTAACAGTGATGGCAGAAACAACAGACATTGGTAAAACTCAGTAATCATCAATTAGCATCCCATGTATTGGTAGCATGGGGCTAGTTTTTGCTCGCTGTTGGGGATACTTTGATTTACTGTTCCTTAATCCATCCTCTGAGACTTGAGTTGGAGTGATTGTGGCTGTGCAAAATTATACTATGGGAATTTAAATGGTTCAATTGTGCGATTGCTGTACTCAATCTACAAATGTCAGCCTCAAAAGTAATTTAAAATACATAAAGATTAAGTTAATTTCCTGAGAAAAAACGTTTATTGGAGTTTGATATTGAGTAAGTTTTGGAAAGCACTAATGCAACTTTCCTATAAAATTAATTATAAATATTAGACTGTTAAATTTACTTTTTTAGCAACTTTTCTTCGTAACTCTAATTAGAAAACGTAGAGCTTCATTTACTGCTTGAGCATTGGGAAATATTTCTGCAACATCTTCTTCTAAATGAACTGTCAAACCTTCATAAATTTTGCCATCAGGTTCAAATTTTCCCATACCGTTATTTTCAAAAAATTGATATGACTGAGTTTTAGTTTCAGATACAAGCTTTTGAGAAGATGAATCATTTAATTTTTTAGCAAGGGATTCCCAACTAGTCGCTTTCAGTTTAAAGTAATCTTTTGCTTCACGTAATGTTTTAAACTGTTGCTTTAGAATATCAACCGTATGAATATCCTTTTGATACGTCTGGGTTTGTTTATTAAGGTCTTCCTGAACCATATCAACTACCTCATTAATGAGTCGGTCATGATTTTCGGAAATTTGAGCCGCAGCCCCCAAAATACGGGAGGTGGCTTTGATCTGCACCTCATTTTCTTGTTTAAGTCTATCGGCAATATTACGAATTTGCTCCCCTAAGTTAGCTTTACTTTTATTTCCTATGTTTGTTGCTGATTTTTTGCTCATAAAGATGCTTGTTTATTCCGAAAGTATCTCTTTAATAGCAAGCCAGATACGTTTAAACTTTTGTACCAGACCGACAGGATTACCTGTTGTTTCCTCTTCCACTGAATCTACTAGAGATTGAATACGATCCATGCGTTTTGCTACAACGTAGAGGTTATTTATAGCATCATCCTTACTTGCGAGGGATTGACGCAGCAGAACGACCATCTCCCCAATTTCCCGTTTTAGCCTTTCGTTCTCGGTTTTACGGCGAGTTTCCCATCCCTTAATACCAGCCTTGGAACGTCGCTCAAATTTAAGTTGTGTTTGTGCTTCATTATATAGAGTTAAATAGTTGTCTCGCTCAGACTTCATTTCTTCATATTGGGCAAGTAATTCAGTTGCTCTTGCTTTTTCTTCATTGTAACGATGTAGAGCTTGTTGATAATTTTTTTGCTCATCAAGATATATCTGGTAATTGTGTGCTACACGTTCTTTTAATTCGTTAACCTCAACTTGATAAGTTTGGATATCTTGCTGAACTTGGGTTAGTTGGGATGCAGCTTCCTGATTTTCTTTCGTACGTTGTTGCCATTCATCACGTTGGGCAATTAATTCAACTGCTTTCGTTTTTGCTTCATTGTAACGATTTAGAGCCTGCTGATAATTTTCTTGTTCATGAAGATAAATTAAATAATTGTTTGCTATGCGTTCTTTTAATTCGTTAATCTCAACTTGATAAGTGTGGATATTTTGCTGAACTTGGGTTAGTTGGGATGCAGCTTCCTGATTTTCTTTCGCACGTTGTTGGCATTCATCACGTTGGGCAATTAATTCAATTGCCCTAATTTTTTCTCCGTTGTAGAGGCATAAAGCCTGCTGATAATTTTTTTGTTCATTCAGATATATCTGTTTTAACTCGTTAACTTCAACTTGGTAAGTTTGGATATCTTGCTGAACTTGAGTAAATTGAGACGCAGCTTCTTGATTTTCTTTCGCAAGTCGTTCCCATCGAATCGCATCAGCACGAGCATTCCTCAAAAAATGGTTAAGCTCATGATAAGAAGGTGGTTCTTTTCCACCTGGGTTAGGATTGTTGACAGGGCGATTTTTGCGACGATCCTTGTCTGCGTCTCGCATAGCCATAATAAATGTTATAAATATTACTTTAATCCCTATGTTAATACATTCTTTTTTAATTGAAAATCTAATCTGTAAAAGTTTTATTTTGTCAAGACCAGTTTTCTAAGTTCATTTACGCCACCAAACTGATCTTTTATTATCTCGTGCGATCGCGTAATCTTAGTGTAAAAGCGATCGCCTCAACATTAAAAGCGATCGCTTTTTTCCCCTAACTGTCTAAAAAGTTCCCAAAACGGGCGCTACCTCAACCTCTGAAATTTGCGGAACCAAGAAACCCTTAGCATAAATCTGGGGATTTGTTTGCGAGACTATGGCATAAGACTGGCGAAGATTAGCATTGACTGCAACAGTCTTCACGTCATACATCTGCATCGCCATCTTGGGATAGAAACCAATACCAATAATCATCAGCAGAAAGCAGGCAGCGATAAACACTTCACGGGGTCTAGCATCGTCGTAGACTGCATCTTCTGGCACGAGACAGTCTGTACCAAAACAAACTGTTCCATTATCTTCTTGATTTTCCAAGCCGGCATTATTAATGTCGCAGATAAGTGCTGCACCGTCACCATAAAACACCTCTCGCAGCATGGAAAGTAGATAGATTGGTGTGAGGATGACTCCAACTGCGGCTAGAAAAACCGTTACGGTGCAGAAAGTTGAACTGTAAACGTCACTGCTAGTCAGACCAACAAATACCGATAGTTCGCCAGCAAAGCCGCTCATACCGGGAAGTGCTAAGGATGCCATTGCTCCGATTGTAAACAGGGCAAAGACTTTGGGCATGGCTTGACCAATACCGCCCATATCTTTCATTACCATTGTGTGGGTGCGATCGTAAGTAACGCCTGCCAAAAAGAACAGCACCGATGCAATCAAACCATGTGAAATCATCTGCAACATCGCGCCGTTGATTCCCAAATCAGTGAAGGACGCAATCCCAAGCAATACAAAGCCCATATGGGAAATCGACGAATAAGCTAAACGCCGCTTCATATTAGTCTGAGCAAAGGAGTTTAATGCACCATAGATAATGTTGACAACACCCAGAATAGCTAGAACCGGCGCAAAGTAAATGTGTGCATCCGGGAGTAGTTCAAGATTTAGGCGAATCAATCCATATCCGCCCATCTTCAGCAATACACCAGCCAAAATCATCGATACAGGAGAGGATGCTTCACCGTGGGCATCAGGCAACCAGGTATGCATCGGGAAAACAGCAAGCTTGACACCAAATGCAATCAACAATCCTGCATAAAGTAGCAGTTGTAAACCAAGGGGATATTCCTTCTTGGCGAGGGCGGTTATATCAAATGTCATATCACCGCCGCCGTATAACCCCATTGCCAGGGCTGCCACTAAAATAAATATAGAAGCTGCTGCGGTATACAACAAAAATTTCGTAGCCGCATAACGACGCCTTTGCCCACCCCAAATGCAGACTAGTAAGTATACGGGAATCAGCTCTACTTCCCACATAATGAAAAATAGCAGTAAGTCTTTGGCAACGAACACCCCTACCTGTGCGGAATACAGCACCAGCATCAAAAAATAGAAGAGGCGAGGTCGGTGTGAAACTTGCCAAGCCGAAAAAATCGAGAGTGTGGTGACAAATCCTGCAAGAAGCACAAGTGGCACTGAAAGTCCATCGACTGATACCGCCCAGTTCAAACCTAACTGAGGCACCCAGGCATAATTCTCAACCAGCTGAAAACTAGCACTACTGGCATCGTAATGCTTCCAAAAGACGTAGCACATTAAAGCAAAGTCTGCGATACCTACACCCAGTGCATACCACCGCACATGCTTGCCATCTTTATCAGGCAGCACAGGGATGAGCAGGGAAGCAACGAGTGGTAGTAAGACAATTGCGGTAAGCCAGGGAAATTGATCCGCTATCATGTATATGAGGAAAAATACTTATTTGTTAATTATGTCATTCTACTAAACTTTGTAACAATTTCTTCATAAATATTTGTTCCAGCTAACCGCTTTTGGGGACTGGAGACTGGGGAAGAAAGATTATCACCTGATCTTGTGTACGCAGTTTATGATGGCTATTTACTTGCTCACGGTACTAATCCAGCACGCAAAGCCCGGACAGCAGCCTGTGTACGATCAGCAACACAGAGTTTATTCAGAATACCTCGAACATGAGTTTTGACAGTACCGACTGTTAGATAAAGCCTTTTAGCAATTTCTGCATTGTCACAGCCAGCGACAATCAACTCTAAAACATCCATTTCCCTATGAGTTAGAGGATAGCTGACTATACTTTTCTCAACATCTGGGTCGATACCTTCAATTAAGACTCTTTTTCCAGCTGCCCCTCTGCTACCATCGGGGAAATCTTGACGTATTTGTTGTAGTACAAGGTCTGCGATCGCTGGATCGATCCATGAGCTACCTGCATAGGTCGTTCGCACAGCCTCTACTAGTTTCTCAGTTTCGATATCCTTCATGCAATAAGAATCTGCACCTGCTGCAAAAGCTGCTAAAACTGCCTGTTCACTATTCTGCATCGTTAAAATTAGCAGTTTTGTTGTATAATCTTCATTCTCTGCTTGATATTGCCTAAATGTGCGTGTTAGCTCAATACCATCCATGTCAGGCAAACCAATGTCAATAGTAGCAACATCCGGCTTGAGAGTTTTCAGAAGCTTGATACCGTCGGCTGCATTGGCTGCTTCACCAACAATATTTAACTCTGGCTGGGTTTGTAAGGCAGACCGTAAGCCGATTCTTGTCAGGTTGTGATCTTCAATCACGAGGATCTTGATTTCACTCATAGTTGCTTAACTTTACTGTTATCTATCTAAAGTACAGATTAAAATAATCTCGTTGTTCTATTCGGGATCTTATACAAAAAGCAATGCCTTTGGTATTGTTCTCTGAACTTCATCTACCATTAGACATAAATAACCTTATCTCCTAAGCTTTTCTAAGGTAACAGTTTCGATATAACAATGAGCAATGTTCCCTACTGCGTGGTCTATTTAACTAAAAATAGCTGTGATTATTAATTCATACATTTAGTTAATAAAATAACAGTATAATTACTTAAATAATTGAAGAAGAATTCAGAAGTCAGAATTCAGGAGTCAGAATGCAATTAGTGGGGGATTCAGACCTGCCACTGATAGCGTAGCGGTAGCGAGTCATCGAGCGTCTTGAAGACCACCAAATTTTCTTGTTTTGTGGGGGTGCAAAAACGCCGTTTATTCATCCACCAGTCGCACAAAATTCATTCTGAATTCTGGTTCCTGACTCCTGAATTCTGTTTGATATAATATTTAATTTAGGAAACTTTAAAGCAAAATCTGAATCCTTAATAATCTCAACGCTGGTAAAGTAAGCTATTACTAGATTTGCTAGGGATAGCCAAGCACTTCTTTTTTTATTTAGCCATGCCTTTAACTAAAACTGTCAAAAAAGATAAAATTCTCGTTGTCGATGATGTTTTTGACAATCTACTGGTCTTAGAAGCAGTCCTAGAAGATGAGGACTATGAAATTAGCTTGGTGGAAGATAGCAAAATTGCTATGGCTATGGTTGAGGAGTCACCGCCAGACTTAATTCTCCTAGATGTGATGATGCCGGAGATAGATGGGTATGAATTTACTCGACGTATCCGACAGAATCAGGCGTTGCCATTTATTCCGATTCTGCTGCTGACGGCTCACTATGAGTCTAGCGTTGTTGAAGGACTCGACGCGGGTGCAGATGACTTTATTCGTAAACCATTCGATCCTGATGAACTTCATGCACGAGTGCGATCGCTCCTGCGGCTCAAACATAGTATCGACGAACGAGATCAGATGGCTAACCTCCGGGCAGATTTTGTCTCCCGTTTTACTCACGATTTACGCATACCCCTAGTAGCCTCCAACCGCGTATTAAAATTATTGCTGGAAGGCAGGTTTTGCGAAGTTTCGCCACAATTGCAAGAAATCATTGATACCATGATTGGCAGTAATCAAGACCTGCTGGAAATGGTAAATACTTTGCTAGAAGTTTATCGTCATGAAGCGGGCTGTAAAACCTTAAAAATTTCTCCGTGCAATATTCAGGAATTAGTTAGTGAAGTTTCCCAGGAATTAACTCCTTTAGCTGAAGAAAAAGGATTAGCTGTAAACATTGATCGAGGTGACACTGCAAGCACGATCATGGGTGATCGCGTAGAACTGCGGCGAGTTTTGACAAATATCATCGGCAATGCCATCAAATTTACAGACAAAGGTTCTGTAGATATTCGCTGCAATCTGACTCCGGTAGCTGTGACTATTGATATTCAAGATACAGGGCCGGGGATTTCTAAACAAGATCAGGCAATATTATTCGAGCGATTTCGCCAAGGTAAACACCAGCGTTCTGGTAGTGGTTTGGGACTATATCTCTCTCGCTGCATTATCGAAGCACATCAAGGTAGAATCGATGTCATATCTGAACGAGGGAAGGGTAGTACATTCACTATACGTCTACCTGTAGCTAGTGAAAACTAAAAGTAAGCAGACAAAAAATTATTGGTATGGTGCCGCCCTTAGCTCGACTTTATCCAAAATTAAGAACTGGTTTTCTTTGTCCGGCAAAAACCCCGGCTTTGTGGCAAATACTTTTTCCACGTCACAGATTATCGATGAAGCGCAAAGTGGGTGCGTCACGGTTTCCCTGCGCCCAACTTTGTAAGAAGTTCAAAAAGTAAAACTACTGTCCCGCAAAGATTACAGCGATAACTTGAGTGTTGCCAAAAAAATTGATAAAGTCGAGCTTACAAAGAGACTGTAAGTACCTGCTTTTTATGATAATTAGAATTACTGTGCTATTTATTCAGCAGTAACTTCTTTTTGTGTAAAACTAGTAATCCAAGAAAACCTAATTCTAACAAAGCTGAAGGTTCTGGCACAGAGATGCTTTCTGCTGTCAAGCTGGTTTCATAAGAAATAGCCAAATTCCCTTGAGATGGAAGTGAGTAGCTAGCTTCAATAGGTTGCTCTAGCCCTTGTTGAGTAATGGGTATGGAAAAAGTGCCATCTAAGTTTTTTGCTATTACTTCACCAAGATATTCTACTGTAACAGCATCGGTAATTGGTTTCCCTTCAGATAATACCTGAACTAGTAAGCTTCCACCTGGAGTAACAGCTAAAGGGTTTGGCTAAAGCATCAGACCAATCATAAAAAGCCTTGGTGTATTTAAGGTAATGACCAACATTATCATAGTTAGGAATTTCCTGTTCTGTAATGCGGAGATATTGATCATTCGATAATTTAGCAAAATAACCATTATCAAAAAAACCTTGGATAGCGGCTACATTTTTACCAGCAGTTAGAGATAAAGCATCTTGTTTTTGATTGAGATCAAAAGGAAGAATTTGTTTGTTAATATCATAAACTATTGCTTGTTTTAATCTAGAGGTTTCATAAGGTTCTGACCGATCTTCTGGATGTCCAAACAAAATATCATATTCGCCATTTTTGTAATCAAACCAGACAACATGCGCTGATGCTGGTTGGATAAAGCATGGCAAAATAGCTGCTGCTATGAGCAGCGTTTTAATTTTTGGCAGAAACATTCTAACTCCCCTAATTACTTAGTTGAATTTCTTACTAACGTTTTTAGAAAACCACATTTTTTTTCCAGAGCAATCCCCCTAATAGGGATAAGAATTGAATATTTAGATTTTCTTAATATTATTTAAATTAAGAATAAAGCAGATTTCAGTAGTCCGAATTCAAACAGATTTTATATCTGATTTTTAAACCTAGCTTTTGTATGTCACTTATTTGCAAACTGCGAGAATTTCCAAAACACTGATAATAATTCATAATCATGCTATTATTAGTCCAGTATCAACTCGGTTCTGGTGGGTGTCAGCCATCAGACGCAAGGGGGAAAGTCCGGTGTAAATCCGGCGCTGTCCCGCAGCTGTAATGAGGTTTATGCCTCAAAGTCAGAATGCCCGCCGAAAGTAACACACAAACTCACATCCATCTGCGAGGTACAGGTGAACATTGTCATAAATATTTCAACGATAGATCAGTTTCACGTTCTCATAGTGCCAGAGATACGCCACGGATTACTCATGGCTATGAAATTATAGGCAGTTTATTGATAATTGCAATTACGCTTTGATGTAACTTTGCTTTACGCTAGTTTTTCGCTGGCGTGGAAGCTTTTGCAACATCATTTCTGCCAAATTTACTCAATAGCTATGTTGCAGTTGCATGACTGCAACTTGGTATCATATCTGCGATTCGGACTTAATCCTACATACTCAAAATTAATGCTCGACAAACAACATACTTTATTTGTTTGCACGACCTGCGCTAGCGTCTGGCAAGACGGTAAACGAGTTGGTGAAAGTAAAGGTGAACAACTACTACAACAGCTTCAGGAATTTGCACAAGATTGGGAATTGCAAAATAAATTCATAATTCAGGGAGTTGAATGCATGAGTGCTTGTAGCCGTTCTTGTGTTATTGCATTTGTTGCAGAAGGGAAATCAACCTATCTCTTTGGCGATTTACCTGTTGACAGTAGTGCATCTGCGATTTTGCAATGTGCTAGTCAATATTATGCTAAACCCGATGGTTTACTGCCTTGGTCAGAACGACCTGAACTTTTAAAAAAGGGTATTTTAGCAAAGATTCCGCCACTAAATAAGTGGGCAAAATTAAACATAAGTTGTTGTTAATTTATGAATGGGTAAAATTTACCAGTTTCCAATCACTAGTCTTCAAAGGAACAAAAATTAATGCCGATTCAAACAGCAACATTAGGCTATTCTCGCATTGGTAAAAATTGGGAAGCGGCTGGTGCAAAGGTAATTCAAGTCGATGAACCTGCGCTGCGTGAGGGTTTACCCCTGAAGATTGAGCGCTGGAATGAATATCTTTCTTGGGCTGTAGATGCATTTCGTTTGGCGACAGCAATAGCTCAACCCCAAACCCAAATTCATACTCACATGTGCTATTGCGAATTTGGTGACATCATCAAGGATATTGAACGGTTAGATGCTGATGTTATTTCGATTGAAAATAGTCGCAGCAACAATCAAACTTTGCGAGAAATCACAGAGGGTGGTTACTCACATCAAGTTGGTAATGGAGTCTACGATATTCATAGTCCTGTTGTCCCGACAACTGAACAGATTTTACAACAATTACGGACTGGAATTGCTAATTTCCCAGTGCAACAAATTTGGGTAAATCCAGATTGCGGTTTAAAAACTCGTCGGTGGTCAGAGGTGATTCCGGCTTTAAATAACATGGTGGAAGTAACAAAAGTCTTGCGGCAAGAAGTGAATGCGACCGTCTAATAGTGTCTGGCAAGGAAATTTTGGCTACTGGCAAAACAGCTTTATCCATAATAATCTGTTGGTAATCGGTTACACAGGATGGAAGGGATTTCAGTCATTTGGGCGGGGAGTTGTCATTTGTGATGTGGATACTCAAGTTACTCACTCTACAATTACAAACCTTGATCTAGTTCCCTTCACGCTCCAATTTATCCCCTCTAATCTAATTGGGTTTTACTTGCGATCGCAATCACTCAACTCATCTATGATTTCATCAATTTTCCCAACAGTCGCAACATACAATCCCCATCAAGATATTCTTTTGGTGCTAAAGGCTGATCCTCAGATTGAGGTTAATTTTTTACACCAACTAAAAATTACTCCACCCGATTGCTACGAACAAGTTTGCAAACGTTGGTCAGAATTTGAACCAAGCGTAATGCCCTAAAACTTATTTTATCAAGAAGGGGAAGGGGGAAAGGTAAAAACCGTACTTCGTCCCGCTACGCGCTTAATCAAAAAGTGATAGAGTTGAACATGACAGATGAGGAGAGTGATGCTGCGATCGCCAAATTTGGCTGTGACTGTCCGAAAGCGATAAATGCCTTACGTCAGACGCGAGGAATCACTGTTGGAGTTGAAGGTGAGTATCTTTCACCAGCCGAGAAAATCACACCCTGTACAGATAAAAAAATACAGAATGATACTCTCTACAATAACTTTAATGTCAAGTTGTCGGCGGATTTAGGAAAGCGGAACACCTTAACCCTCTCAACCCTATATTTAGGTAAAGACCAAGGAGTACCAGGAGGAGTCCCCATTCCTGAACCATTATATGGCCAAGGTTATTTTAACTCATTGACGGATAGCGATCGCAAATACACATGACCAAGTTCTCACTGATTTAAGCTGGAACTCAAAATTAGGAGGTGGGGATGATTCACTTTTAACAGCAAGAGTTTACGCAGATTTCCTTAGAGATGATTTATAAAATAAACCTTAAATTGTCGGGTGCGTTATAGCAACGCTTAACGCACCGAGAAACATGGTGCGTTACGGCTACTTCTCACTCTCTCGAACTCCCAAATCCTTGCATAGCCGTAACACACCCTACTTAATATTTACTTTATAAATAGCCTCTTAACACTCGTTATGATAGTCGCTATTCATCCCAAGTACGATATGATAACGGACAAACTTCTTATGGATTGCAAACACAACACAGTTGGAAATTTGCTAATAATCAAACCCTAGTTTATGGTTTCGATTACCGCAATGTATCAATTAACCGAGCTATTTTAGATTTTAGATTTTAGATTTTGGATTAAAATAAAAATATTAAATCTAAAATTAAGGATTTCAAGCCTCTCCATTCATGGATAAAAAAAGAAAAAAATTCGTTGTTAAAGCCTCTTCTTTAAAGAAGAGATTAATCTAAAACTTGTACTGAGCTTGTCGAAATATCGCAAATCCAAAATCCAAAATCGAGTGACCAATATGTAATTTGCCTGCTGCCGCAAATCTTGCGTTGCTTGATCTGTTTCAACTAACTTATAGTTCATGCGTCGCTTTATGTTGCTGTACGATTTTCATCTAAAACCGTAGAACGCAAATTTTGCCAATATTCTGGTGTTACTTCCTGAGTGTCCGAGTTAATACCTTCAAGTAAAAGCATTTCTAACTTCGCTTGCGCCTTACGTTTTTTGTCTTGCTGCACCAAGTCTAGAAAATACTCGCCGATGCTGTTGTAAATACCTATTATCAATCGTGCATCGACATAAACGCGTATCTTATCAGGTATATCAATATTGATATTCATTAGCTTTTAAGCATAACTACATCTATTATTTTAGCGTGCAAGCCTTCATTCAACCTACAAATGAACATTTTGTGAAAAGGAATAAAGTTATTGAACACCACTACCAACCGATAGACCAAAAGTTAGATAATATGAATTTTGTCAAATTGCCTCATTCCAAACTTATTTTGTTGTGCCAGTTTTTTCTCATTGCGACTTTAGTAATTGCTTGCCATAGTACAGGAATTGATACCTCTACAAATACCAATCATAACGCCTGTATTCAAAAATATGACCCCAATACTAATTACTTCCCTAATAAAATCAAGATTACTCATGCAACAGGCTTGGCAGTAGAGTATCATAAACATTACAAAATCGTTACTATAAAAAATCCTTGGCAGAATGCCAACACAAAGTTTGAATATATTTTAGTCCAATGTGGAACTCCCACACCAAAAGGATTTAATCAAGCACAGGTAATTACAGTTCCCATTAATTCCATAGTTGCTCTATCTACTACTCATTTACCCCACCTAGCCAAATTAGGTGTAGTTGATAAACTAATTGGTATTAGTAATAGTAAGCAGGTAAATACACCTGATGTAGTCGAGAGAATCAAAGCCGGAAACTTAGCACAAGTAGGTGATAATTCAAATGTGGATATAGAGAAAGTAATAGAATTAAATCCTGATTTGATAACAACTTTTGGTACTGGAAATTCCCAAACAGATAGTTATGCCAAACTCACAGAGGCGGGTTTGAAAGTGGCGATAAATTCTGAATATATGGAAGACACACCACTGGGAAGAAGCGAATGGTTAAAATTTACGGCTCTGTTTTTTAATAAAGACGAGCAAGCAGAAAAAATATTTAGTGAAATTGCCAATAAATATGAACGAGTAGCTCAAAAAGCTAAATCTGTAAAAAATCGTCCAACTGTATTTGTTGGATTCAATTTTAAAGGTACCTGGTATATGCCTGGGGGTAAAAGTTACGTAGCTAAATATCTAGCTGACGCAGGAGCAAACTATCTCTGGAGTGATGATAAATCCTCTGGTAGTTTACCTTTATCTTTTGAACTTGTTTTGGAACGTGCAGCCAATGCTGACTACTGGTTGAATTTTAGCCAATCTTGGCAGAGTTTAAAGGATTTAGTCGCAGAAGATAATCGCTATGCTGATTTTAAGGCTGTGAAAACAGGCAATCTTTACAATAATAATGCCCGTGTCAATGAAAGTGGAAGTAATGATTACTGGGAAGGCGGAATTAGTAACCCAGATATAGTTTTATCTGACTTGATTAAAATACTGCATCCAGAGATATTACCTAATCATCAGTTATTTTATTACCGCAAACTTATTTAATAATGTTAAACGAAAAATCTCAATTAAAAAAAGCCTTATTAAATCCAAAAGCCCAGGCTGTAAAAATCATTATTTTTTCAAGTTTAATTACAGGTTTAATATTTGCGTTTTTATTAGACTTGGCTTTCGGCTCAGTTGATATTCCCCTGAATGAAGTAATAAAAATTTTGCTAGGAAAAGAACCAGAAAAAGTTACATGGACTAATATTATTCTCAAATTTCGCCTACCTAAAGCTTTAACTGCAACTTTAGCGGGTGCAGCTTTAGGTGTGAGTGGCTTACAAATGCAAACCCTATTTAAAAATCCCTTAGCTGGGCCATTTGTATTGGGTATTAGTTCTGGTGCAAGTTTAGGTGTAGCGTTAGTTGTGCTGACAGCAAGTGCTACAACACCAACATTATTAGCAGATTTAGGAATAATTAGTGATTTTGGTTTAGTCATAGCAGCAAGTCTCGGTGCAGCCTCAGTTTTAGGAATGATGTTAGTTGTTTCTCGCCGAGTGCAAGATACGATGACACTACTAATTTTAGGTTTATTGTTTGGTTATGCTACTAGTGCAATAGTAAGTATTTTGTTGCAGTTTAGCTCAAAAGAACGCATTCAAAGTTATATTATGTGGACTTTTGGTAGCTTTGCTGGGGTGACTTGGAGACAGTTAATTGTTTTAATTCCTGTGATACTTTTGAGTTTATTGGCAGCAGTGTTACAATCAAAATCTCTGAATGCACTTTTACTTGGTGAATCTTATGCACGTAGTCTAGGTTTAACAGTGCAGAAAACCAGATTTTCTATTATTACTAGTGCATCTATATTAGCTGGAGCAATTACTGCTTTTTGCGGGCCCATAGCATTTTTAGGTGTAGCAATTCCCCATCTATGCCGTAGTCTGTTCAATACTTCCGATCATCGGATATTAATTCCTAGCGTAACAATGATGGGTGCAATCTTAGCATTGTTTGCAGATTTGTTTTCCCAACTTGCGGTAAGTCAGATGGTTTTACCTTTAAATGCTGTTACTGCTTTAATTGGAACTCCTGTTGTTACTTGGGTAATTCTGCGGCGTAATTCCCAAAAATCTTTTCCGTCATGAATGATACAATTTTAACAACTCACAATTTGACTATTGGTTATAAAACATCCCGAAAAACTCTTCGGTGTGTTGCATCGGATATTTCTGTATCTCTGCAAGCTGGGGAACTTGTATGCTTACTTGGCCCTAATGGTGCGGGTAAATCTACATTACTGCGATCGCTTGCCGGAATGCAACCCCCAATCACGGGTGAAGTCCGACTCTTAGGCGAAAATATTTACAAATTAGCACCACAAGAATTAGCCAAACGTCTGAGTTTGGTACTCACCGAGAAAGTTGATGTAGGAATGCTATCAGCCTACACTTTGGTGACTCTGGGACGATATCCTTACACTGATTGGTGGGGAAATTTGACACCCGAAGATGAAGCCATAGTACATTGGGCAATAAAATCTGTAGGAGCAGTACACTTAATACAACGCCAAGTTAACGAATTAAGTGATGGTGAACGCCAAAAAATTATGATTGCGCGTGCGTTAGCTCAGTCGCCTATTGTGATGCTACTTGATGAGCCAACAGCATTTTTAGATTTACCGCGACGGGTGGAAATTATGCAATTGTTGCGTCAGTTAGCGCGGGAAACCAATCAAGCAATTCTCCTTTCTACCCACGATTTAGATTTAGCTTTACGTCTCGCGGATAAAGTTTGGCTGTTATCAACTAATGGGATTTTACACGTTGGCGCACCGGAAGATTTAGTGTTGAGTGGTGCGTTTGCTGATACTTTCGAGAGTGAAGGTGTAGAGTTTGATGTTACTTCTGGCGAATTTCATCTCCATACATCTTACAAGGGAGAAATTAATTTGATAGGTGAGGGTATCGCATCTGTGTGGACTATTCGTGCTTTAAAACGTGCAGGTTTCCAAGTTAATCAAAATAAAAATAGCTTACCAATCTCAATAGAAGTGATAACAAAATCTAAACAAGTTTTGTGGAGAATTACAAACAGCCAGAGTGTGAAGATTCATCATTCATTGTATGAAATGATTAAATTTTTAGATTGCTTATAGAAGTATTCTCCCATAAACGTTTATTAGGTAAAACACAGATTTAATAAATAAAAAAGGTTCAGTAAATAATTATTTACTAAACCTTTCTTTCTAAATAAATTTCCACCTAGTATAGTACGGCATAAATCCAGCTAAAATCTCAATTAACCAGATAAGTAGAGGCAATCCATGACTTGCCCCTACTTGAGCAACTTATTAAAGTAAGGAAATTTTCACTTGTACTATTCTAAAGCCTTTTTAGCTTCATCTTTGATATTCTCAGCAGTGTGGCGGACTTGGGCTTCAGCTTGTTTAGCTTTACCTTCAGCTTTATCTTTAGGATCGCCAGTTACTTCGCCAATTACCTCTTGTACTTTACCTTCGATGTTTTTAGCAAAAGCTTTTGCTTTATCTTCGATACTCATTTTCTTTGTTCCTAAAGTATGTTAAGTGTTGATTTCTTGTTACTTGCTCGAAAAGCGCTGCAATGTTTATAGATTACTTTTAGACAGCTTTTAAGTCTTCTATCTGACGATGTTTTTATGACAAATATTTGTGTCCGTTATATATAGTTATTTAACGGTTAAATTCATCTTGAGAATTCAAGTAATATTCAAAAGAAGCAAAGGTATCATTATATTATTCTATCTTGAGGCCAAATAATTTATAACTTCAGGTAGATAGCGATGATGATAAACTGCAACTTGGCTTATTACCACTGGATATGGTAAATATGTCAACAGGGTGGAGTGGCTTGCTTCCAACTTGGTGGTCATAGCGCCACAGAGAGCGAGTTCGCGTACTCAATCCTGGGTAAATTAGACGAGATGGTTCAAAATACTTTCGTTTCTAATCACTAAATGAGGTTAGTCAAATGTCTGAAATTACGGATGAACTTAAATAGATATGTCCAAAAGAGAATATAGAGACGTGAAATTTCGCGTCTCTACAAGGGTTCTAGATAACGCATATTTCATTTCTGGAGATGTCTAATTTATTTGGAGGGAATCTGAAGCCAGAAAAGAACAAATTGCTTCCTTAGAGAATCTGTGGCATTTGGATATAAATAAAAAAAGAGCTTGAAGAAAAAGAATATAGACAATGAAGTACTTATTTCTAGTTTGGGTACTTATACTCTCTTTAGTCACTCCTAGTGCGGCGATCGCTGACGACAATCTGCTTTCCGTCTACGCTGAAGTAAAACAGCCCTATACTTTAATATCTGGACTTGGCACAATCCATCATCCAGTTTCCACTTCTAATCCCCAAGCGCAAGAGTTTTTCGATCAGGGATTAAATTTAATTTACGCTTTCAATCATGATGAGGCGGTGCGTTCTTTTCAACACGCTGCCAAACTTGATCCACATCTGGCGATCGCATATTGGGGTATTGCTCTAGCTCTGGGGCCCAATATTAACTTAGAAATAGACCCCAACCGGGAATTAGCTGCTTACCAAGCTGTACAGCAAGCTTTGGCACTTTCTACCGAAGCATCTACCCAAGAACGAGACTACATTACTGCCTTAGCAAAACGTTACACCCAAGATATTCATGTCAACTTGTATCAACTAGCGACAGACTACGCAAAAGCAATGGCAAACTTAGTCAAGCGCTATCCTGATGATTTGGATGCGGCGACGCTTTACGCTGAAAGCTTGATGGATTTACATCCTTGGCAGCACTGGACTAAAGATGGCAAACCACAGCCAGATACTGAAGAAATTGTGGCTGTTTTAGAATCAGTTCTTAAACGTAACCCAAATCATCCAGGAGCTAATCATTACTATATCCATGCAGTGGAAGCTTCGCCTTCCCCAGAGCGGGCGCTTGTGAGTGCCAAACGACTGTCAAGCCTAGCGCCATCGGCAGGACACTTGGTACATATGCCTTCCCATATTTTTTTTCGTGTGGGAGATTATGAAGGGGCAATGCGGGCAAATAGGCAGGCGATCGCTCAAGATGATATATACATTAAAAAATATCAAGTCCTGGGCACTTACCCCATGATGTACTACAACCACAACATACATTTCTTCATGGTGGCCAGCAGCATGGCAGGAAGATATAAAGATGCTCTCCAAGCGGCAGAGACGTTAGTCGCAAATGCTACTGCCATTGACCCCTATGCACCAATGCTTGAGGGATTCCTGGGCAGCAAAATGCTGATTCAGACACGCTTTAGTGACTGGGATGCCATCTTGAAAACTCCTGCCCCCGATGCGAAATTGCCCACTAAGACAGCACTTTGGCATTTTGCTCGCGGCATGGCGAACGCAGCCACCGGCAAACTTGAAGATGCAGCAAGCGAAAGTCGGGCATTACTAGCTGCCAAACAGGTAATTTCCAGCGAAGCAACCATTGGATTCAGTTCTGCTAGTCGTATTTTAGACATTGCCTCAAAAGTTCTAGACGCCAAAATTGCTAAAGAAAAGCATGATTATGAATCTGCGATCAAATTACTAGAAAAAGCAGTAGTAGCAGAAGATGCCTTTGATTATCTAGAACCACCAGACTGGTACTTTCCCACGCGAGAATCTTTGGGCGGTGTGCTTTTGGCTAAGGGTGACTATGCACAGGCCGAGAAAATCTTTCGTGCTGATTTAAAAAAGTATCCCCATAATGGGCGTTCTCTATCTGGCTTGCAGGCAAGTTTGCAGGCACTGGGCAAAGATGATGCTGCTCAAGTTGTCAAAGCCGAATTGGAAATAACTTGGAAAGGTGATGATACGCAACTTCACATAGTCAAATAAACTACTATTTTTTAGCGTAGGCGTAGCCCGCCGTAGGCATCGCAGAAATTTTCGAGCTAGTGAATTTAGATTTCTACAAAATGTAAGAATATTAAGTACAGAATTTCATAAGTTCATAGCGAACTAAAATTGTCAAAACTCAGCCTCCGTCTCCGTTTAAAAAAGCTACGGCTTTTGTTTTTATAATTTTCTCTATTGAAAGTAAAACAAACCCCTATCTAAGGCTCATTAATATCAATGATTTGTCTAAAGTAAAGAAGTTACAGAAGTAATCACAACTTGTAAAAATTTGGTCACTTGTGTATAGTGTTTTCAGGAATAACACTGTGAAGAAATGTAGTTAGCTGTATCCTATAAAGACTTACAAGAGCAAAACCATGAACACACTTCCTTTACAGCAGTGGGTAATTGCTTTCAGATGGGAGCATAATGGGAACTTAATAGATAAGAAAATATCTAAACCAGAAGCGGAGAGAGATAATCTAAATGGTGCCATTATTAGAATCGGTGGTTTAGTAGAAAGGAAGATTATTTTTCCTAGTGACTTTGATTATATCGAAAACCCTTTATTTTTTGATAAAGACGAAAAAGACATAATCGATAAAGTCCAGTTTTACGCATTTAAATTCAATAATCAACCAAGCGGAAGTGGCTATACAAAGGCAAAGTTTAGTTGTCAAGAAGACAATTTAACTTTAGAGATACAAAATTGAGAATGCATTGACCCCAAGTTTGATAAAAGTTCTACGATACAAATGAAATAGTCTGCGAAAGACAATAGATAGTGAAAGACATAATTCTCCGTAACCGCTATAGAATCATACAGTTTTTAGGGAGTGGTTCATTTGGCGACACCTATATAGCTGAAGATTTAGATTTGCCTAACAATCCCAAATGTGTCGTGAAACAGCTTAAGCCTAAAACATCCGAGGAGGAAGTTTTGCTCGTTGCTAGACGACTATTCGAGAGCGAAGCAAAATTTTTATACCGTTTAGGGAACCTTAGCAACCAAATACCTAAACTATTTGCTCATTTTGAGGAAAATGGCGAATTTTATCTGGTGCAAGAATTTATAGACGGGTATGAATTGACCGCAGAAATAATACCTGGTACTCAATGGAGTGAAGGTGAAGTTGTCAAACTATTACAAGAAATTCTCCAAGTTTTGATTGTGGTTCATCAAGAGAATATCATCCATCGTGATATCAAACCTGCCAATTTGATCCGTCGTCGTGATGATGGCAAGATTGTGATGATTGACTTTGGCGCAGTCAAGGAAATTAAAGGTTTGGCTGCGAATACTCAAGGTCGAGTTACTTCCACTATTGCTATTGGCTCCAATGGTTATATGCCAAATGAGCAAGCTAATTCTAAGCCAAGACTATGCAGTGATATCTATGCAGTGGGAGTGATTGGTATCCAAGCTTTGACAGGTAAATTACCTCAAAACTTCCAAGAAGACCCTACTAATGGAGAAATAATTTGGCAACATGAGGCAAATGTTAGCAAGAAACTGGCTGATGTTTTAACCAAAATGGTACGTTACAACTTTAGTCAGCGATACCAAACATCAACAGAAGCATTGCAAGCACTTACTGCATTACCATCACCTCTACCATTGCCAAAACAACAGCCAGCAAGCTGGCAATTCCTCTCTAATTGGAAAGTGATAGTGACAGGTGGAGCAGTTTTAATTATATTTGTTTCATTTATGTATATAGTGTCTGTTTCTACTCGAAGACAAGATACTCTAAATCCACAACCAGTAATTACAGAATTCCCTTCCCCAGTAATTACAGAATCACCTCCTCAAATCGAAAAATTCTCTCAACTACCTTGCGATAACGACGAACAACTATCCTCACCACCCATAGCTAAAGGAAATCCAACGTGGGAAAATAGCACCTATAAATACTATGGTGATATAAATCCAAAAACAAAAGAAGCTAATGGTAGAGGGTTGATGGTTTTTAATAATGAGGGTTATCAATACTATGGAGACTTTAAGAATAATAAGCGTGATGGATGTGGGAGATTATCATATCCGGTAGAAAGTAATATTAACTATTATTTAGGTCAGTTTAAAGACGATAAATTCCAAGGGCTGGGACATTTGAAATTGAGAAATCAAGACGAATATAGAGGAAACTTTATCAACAATAAATGTCAAGGAAGAGGAATATATGTTTTTAAAGATAAGACTGAGCAAAACGGATTGTGGCGTGAAGATAAGTTAGAAGGAAGTGATAATTTGTTATGTAAGAATTCTTCAGTACCTATTATTTCCAAAACAGCTTTATTATCCTTAAACATTTTTAATTATTTCAGTTTATTGACGTAGGTGATGATTATCCCTACAAATTTAACTTCTATGAACTAAAAGCTGATTACTTTGATATATTAAAAATAATTATACCAAATTTTAATCAAGTTACACTTGTTCTGTAATATAATTCCCTAAAGTCCTGATTCTTTACCTTATACTTAGTCTAGGTTTAGACTAATTAATAATGCGAAATAAATTTCAGGTCGTGTACATCTAACAAAAAGAAAGGTTCTTTATGAAAATAAAATTCATACTCCCGTTTTCTTGTTTATTGATTTCCACGAGTTTAACTGTTCTTCCAATACAAAAAATACTAGGGCAACAAACATCTCCAACAACACCTGAACCAAATACTGTACCAGTACCCACAACAACACCAGATACAACACCAACAACCCCACCACCTTCTTTAGAATTTTCTCAATTACCTTGCGATAGCGACGAACAACTATCTTCACCTCCTACAGCTAAAGGAAAGCCAACGTGGGAAAATAGCACCTATAAATACTATGGTGATATAAATCCAAAAACAAAAGAAGCTAATGGTAGAGGGTTGATGGTTTTTAATAATGAGGGTTATCAATACTATGGAGACTTTAAGAATAATAAGCGTGATGGATGTGGGAGATTATCATATCCGGTAGAAAGTAATATTAACTATTATTTAGGTCAGTTTAAAGACGATAAATTCCAAGGACTGGGACATTTGAAATTGAGAAATCAAAATGAATATAAAGGAAGCTTTGCCAACAATAAATGTCAAGGGAAAGGAATATATGTGTTTAAAGATAAGACTGAGCAAGACGGATCGTGGCGTGAAGATAAGTTAGAAGGAAGTGATAATTTTTCATGCAAGGAGTTGAACAGCAACTATCGATAGTGCCGACATAAATATTGATTTAATTTGGCATTCTCACAATGTTAAACTGAAATGAATTAATCGACCAAAGGTTATTAAAGAAGATGAGACTTATGCTGTCTGCCACTACTCTAGTGGTTTTCGTGAGTTTGAGTTGTCTTCCAGCACAAAGGTTACTGGCGCAAGATGCACCTGTCGCAGGTAAGGCAATAGAAGAAAATAAATATACATTTAGTGAACCGCCTGTTGCAGGACTTGCGATACAGGAATCACAACGCCGACCAAAAAGAAACCAACTCGCTTTTAGACCAAATAAATCAGTTGGTAGAGGAGAATCTACAACACGGACTAGACGAAGAGAGAGAGTCATTACAAGACGAGAATATAAACCACGGGTTCGGTCAGTAATATATACACCAGAGAGAGAAAGTATTCAAGAAAGGAAGATAAGAAGACCTGTCAGATCATCTCCCAAAATACCTTCAATACCTCAAAACTTCCCAATCAGGCGGGGGTAAAAATACATTTCTGAAAAAATTGATAAAAATGACCAAACTAGAAAGGCAAAAATCAGAAGTTAGAAATCAAGCTGGTTGATTCTTGAATTCTGAGTATTTTTTATTAATCCAATAGGAGTTTAGGCGGGAGGTAAAATCGGGGGGAAGGTGCAACAAGAAACCAAAAATTGGCTATCAGGTTTACTTAGAATCTGATAGCCGTGATTTATTTAGAGCATCCTCATTCCTAGTCCTATTATCAAGACAGATAGCTTATGCAGATCAAGATAACAAAGAATAGCCTGTATCTTCCTACTGGTTTAAGTATTATTTTTAGTGCAATTGGATTGTTTTTCTGGATACAATCACAACATAATGTTAACGTAACTGTTAGCCAAAGTATAGATTTCCGAAAGACAATTGAGAAGCCAGCACCTCCTAGAGTAAAACTAACTACTCCAATAGCTTCTGAACAACACATCCGTCTAGTACTTAAAAGAAGTACACGGCAGGTGTATGTATATAAAGGAGACAGTTTACAAGCTCGCTACCCAGTGGCGGTTGGTAAATCAGGGTTGGAAACGCCAATAGGAAAGTTTAAAGTTATTGAGATGTTGAAAAACCCCGATTGGACAAATCCTAAAACTGGAAAATTAGTTCCTCCTGGTGCAAATAATCCATTGGGAGAACGCTGGATTGCATTTTGGAATGTTGGTAGAGAATACATCGGATTTCATGGCACTCCTGATAGATCATCTGTCGGAAAAGCAGTTTCTGGTGGTTGTGTTCGGATGTATAACGAAAATGTCCGTGAACTGTATGAAATGGTCAAACTTGGTACACCAGTGTTAGTAGAACCTTAATTGGTATTGAGCCGAGATCCGGATACCGGATACCGTTGGCGAATTCCCTAAATAGGGGTAAATATAGCGTAGACACTGTTGGCGAAACATTACTTAACAATTTTGCCAAGTAATATTGCACAAAAATTCGGTTCTTGGCAATTTTTGATAATGATTGAAGGTTACGCGCTTTAAGGCAGAAGGCAGTCCCGATGAAACTAGTTTTATTGGGACTGCATGAAAATGTTCTAGTGACTGGGATTTTTACTCAGCACTCAGCACTTTCAAGTCAGAAGGCAGAAGGGTTTTAAATATTTTGCCTCACAATAAGTGAAACTTGTGACAACGACTGAGTTCTCATTTTGTTGACGATGACACCCATGACGGCAGACAGGTACGCGATCGCAGTTGCTTTCATAGCGGGTTCTCCAAAAGAGTACAAGTATGCATAGCCTTTATTTGTTGCCTGACTTTGCCTTTCATATTAAAATTTGGGAGTAATACTTCATGGTTAATGCAGTCAAACGTTCAATTCGGATATTCAAAGATGCGCCCCTGCATGTCTGATTTCCTGTATCACTCTACAGAATTTATCTTCTTCCATTTCCAACCCTTTTTTGCGGTGGGCTGTACTTATGGTAGGTGGGGGCAGACGATCTCGCTTAGGTGCGATCGCATCACCGGTTAACTATCTACTGGATGCAGAGAGTTGGCTCGTATGTCATCCTAGATTAGGAGAGTTAATTTAGTGATGTCTTTGATTTTAGTATTGAAAGGCTTTTTCCTTTTAGTATTTACAGACTTCTCAGAGAAATTAAAATCTCTACACAGTGATGATTTTGGAGAGAATCGATGTCAATTTATGTAGGTAACCTCTCTTATGACGTTACACAAGAGGATTTAAGTGGTATTTTTGCAGAATATGGAACTGTAAAGCGAGTTCAAGTACCTACTGACCGTGAAACAGGTCGTCCGCGAGGCTTTGCTTTTGTGGAAATGGGAACTGAAGCTGAAGAGACAGCTGCCATTGAAGCTCTCGACGGTGCTGAGTGGATGGGTCGTGACCTGAAAGTGAATAAGGCTAAACCCAAGGAAGATAGAGGTGATAGAGGTTCCTTTGGTGGTAATCGAGGAGGATACGGTGGCGGTGGCGGCGGGCGCTCCCGCTACTAACCTTGGAACCAAAAAAATTTACCTAGAGTCTTAAGGTCAGACAAGGAGTCTGTCTTTTTTTTGCACTCTTACCGTCTGCATACTCATTGATTAAGTCAACTTAGTAGGAGAGATAATGACCCAAGTAATTGTAGGTGACAATGAACATATTGAGTCAGCCTTACGACGATTTAAGCGAGAAGTTTCCAAGGCTGGAATTTTTCCAGACATGAGAAAGCATCGCCATTTTGAAACGCCCCTAGAAAAACGTAAGCGCAAAGAAGTTGCCAAGCATAGACAGAGTAAGAGAAGTTTTCGTAATTAAGGACTGACATAGATATAAACGAATGCCCTCATAGATTTTATGAGGGTTTTCTTTATGGGAATCAGCACGAGTAATCAAAAAGTCAGAATGGTATTTTCTCAATCAACGCTAAAATCAAGTCAGCCTTTGTATTGTAGCGGTTGTGTCCCACATCACTCAGAGTGCGGTTCACTGCATAAATCCTGATTGTCTACGTCCTTATCCTCAGCCTTGGGGAAACAAATTTTGCAACAGCTGTGGCGCACCGCTAGAGTTGTTAGACCGCTATGTTCCACTTCAGCCCTTGGGGTCGGGAGGATTTGCTCAAATATACACGGTTTGGGATGAAAAAACTCAAACAGAGAAAGTGCTGAAAGTGTTGGTAGAAGATTCGCCAAAGGCACTGGAATTATTTACCCAAGAAGCGGCAGTTTTATCTAGCTTGCAGCATCCAGGTGTCCCCACGGTCGATGCCGATGGGTATTTTCACGTAAACCTGTTTAATCCCAAACCGCACCAACTGCCTTGTCTGGTAATGGAAAAAATCAATGGGCGGACTTTAGAGGAGATATTAAAAAAGTTTCCCCAAGGGTGTTCAGAGGATTTGGTTTTAAACTGGTTCGCCCAAGCTGTACAAATTTTACAGGAATTACACAAACGTCAGATTATTCACCGGGATATCAAACCTTCTAATTTGATGCTGGGCACTTCTTCGCCAACTAAAACCTCACTTGAAGGTCAAACAGAGGGCGATCGCCTGGTACTAATCGATTTTGGCGGCGCAAAACAATTTAGCGCCTCTAAGCTGCGTTCTCAGTCTAGTTCCACCCGATTATTTTCTTCTGGCTACAGTCCACCAGAACAAGTGACTGGAGGTATTGTTGGGCCAAGTGCCGATTTTTATGCCCTCGGTCGAACGATTATTGAACTACTAACAGGCAAGTACCCGCTAGAGTTAGAAGATCAGCAAACTGGGAAATTGCGCTGGCGAACTGCGGTGAATGTCAACCCCCAATTAGCAGATTTGCTAGATGAGATGGTGCAGGCAGATGTGCGATCGCGTCCAGCAAATGCAGCTATGATTCAAAAACGGTTGGCGAAGATTTCTCGACCATTACCGCCGTCAGGGTTATTTTTCCAACTACGGAACAACGTTAAGCAAGCCTCAACGCAAGCTTCCCAGAGATTTACATTACTAACACAAGCTATTAAACAAGCTTTAGCTAACTTTAGCCAAGCTATAACCAAAACCGTTATTTTTATTGCTCAGGCAATCATCAAAACTTTCCAAGCTTGTTTAGCGACGATTTGGGCGATGATCCTGACTAGTATCGGCGCTTGTTTTGGTGCGATCGCTGGTTTTATTTTGGCATATCGCACCAGCTTGGGTCGTCAGGTTGTGGAATTGATTTTGAGTCAGCTAAACCAATTAGTGCCAAATACTCAACCCGTCTTCGGGGCAGATATTTTGGTGTTCGTCGCCGCAGGTTGGGGAACCGCATGGGGACTAACAGTATCTGGGTGTTTTGGTCAACGGCGGCGCTTTTTAGTGGCGTCGCTAATGGGCATGATTAGCTATGGCTTCGGCTGGTTGATTTTGCAATTAATCACACCAAAAGACAGCGGCGAGGGCTTAGTGGCAGTGATTTTAGTAGCAGTTTGCCTACTCACCTTGAGTTTAGGTCTTCGCAGCCATCACATAGTGTACGCTGTGTTCGCTGCCTTTGGCAGTGCGATCGCCTATGCAGTTTTGATTCTTTTGAAGTTAGCACCTCCGATCTTCCAATTTTCTAGTCAACCAGCCTGGTCAGAGTTATACTTACCTCTGACTTTTTTTGGTTCTGTGGGCTTCTTGATCAGCTTCTGGTTAGGAGTGAGTTACTACCTAATTGTGCCTGGATTGCGCCTTTTAAGATGGCGATGAAAGAGGAAGGAGGGATTCCTATATTTACGACTTGCGTAAGTGTCATATTTTTTTTGTAGAGGTTATCAAGAGTCAAAAAATCGAAATATTGATTCTTGACTTCGATAATATGAAGATATATAGGACTCCTATTTGATTTCTGAACAAGACTAAGAGAGAATACGGAGAGGTTT